>JABABS010000072.1 GCA_014238125.1 Phycisphaerales bacterium | reverse complement strand
TACCCGAATATTTTTTCCGATATAAAAATGAAGAGCGAAAAGAAATACGCTGATGATGCTCCAATTGTGATGAGCGTATCCATGTTCGTTTTGAAACGCTTTGCCGCTCCGATTGCAGAACTGAAGAAACCGCCTCCAACGAGAATCATAGAAGTTGTAGAGGCAAGGAACATAACCCAGGGAACCCAAGATCCTTCAATACCTAAAAATCCAGCACTCCAGTGCAGTGCCTCAAATGGCGCCCAAATACTCACGCCGAGGATTGCTCGGCGTTTCCAATCGCTTGCATTTTTATTTTGCCTTGTTTCAATCTCAGTAGCAAGTTTCGCAGGGTCAATTCCTTCGTCTATAACCTCTGAAGGGTACCCAGCATCCGTAGCTATTTTTGCAAGAAGTTCTCCGTTCAGATTATTGCCTGTAATGGTTGCCCGCCCAGTTGCAACTGAAACGGAAGAGGAGACAACGCCGTCGACTGAATTGAGTGCTTTTTCAACTGCAGAACTACATGCAGCACAATTCAGTTCATCGACTTTTAAATCAATTGTATCCATCTGTTTATGATACCCAACGCAGTACTGAAGTGGCGGACAACACTTTGTTTTAGGCCACTCCCTCGGGACTGTCTCTGGTGGGCTGTTCCAATTTGGAGATTTATTGAAATGGGGGTATACTGTACGTAATGCGAAGTGATCGTGGAATAACTTTAGCGACCATAGTAATCTTGATGTGCTGCATCGGAGGGTCCGTTAGCGCTGGCTCAATGGCAACACATCGAGTGCTTATTAGAACAGTCGTGCAGTCGGGAAGCACTACCTATGTTGAAGTGGACACGTTCACTGGCGATTTGGAAGTTCTTACAGTATGGACTCCACAGATCCTTGATGGAAATCTCCTGCCATTAGCCGATATTGATGAAATGACAAATTTGCCACCACCCTCACGTGGTTAATTGTCTTCTTTTTCGATTCATTTTTACAATTCAAACAAATATAAGAGGTGACGCATGGGCGTTCCAGTCATTAGTACAGTAGGTCGTAAGTTATTCGGTAGTCGTAATGATCGCTTGGTCAAGCGCTATTTAAAATTAGTTGAACAAGTCTCAAGACGTGAAGCAGAGACAAGAGTGCTTACAGACGCAGAGTTGTACGCAAAAACGGCAGAGTTCCGTAAGCGAGTAGTTGAAGGAGAAAGCACTACGGATTTAATTCCTGAAGTGTTTGCAATTGCTCGTGAAGCAATGGACCGTGCTGTTGGTATTCGAAATATATTCAACCCGTTGCATGAATTCGATGCTTCTCAATTGGATGATACAACTCGTACGTTATACGAAGAAACAAAAGCAATCATTGACGCAACCCCAGACCGTAATCCGGACCGTGAGTTGCTTGGATGTGTTGAGCCAACGCCGGCGTGGCAATTTGTCGATATTCCAAACGAGCTGTATGAAGCCGTGCGTGCTTTGTATCCAAAATCAAAACCACCATTTCGTGCACGTCCATTTGATGTGCAATTAGTTGGTGCGGTGGTTTTATATGAAGGCAGAATCGCTGAGATGAAGACAGGGGAAGGCAAAACTATTGTTGCGCCGTTGTCGTGTTACCTTGCTGCAATCGAAAATAAACAAGTACATGTTGTAACAGTGAACGATTATCTTGTCCAACGTGACCGCGATTGGACATTCCCATTTTTCAGAATGCTTGGCATGACGGTTGGAGCGATACATCCACAACATATGCAACACCCACAATTAAAACAAATGGCTTACAACTGTGATGTTGTGTACGGAACAACAGCTGAATTTGGTTTCGATTACTTGCGTGACAACATGAAAATGAGCCCACAAGAGCAAGTGCAAAAACAACGCAACATCGCAATCGTTGACGAAGTCGACTCGACACTTATTGATGAGGCGAGAACGCCACTTATCATTTCTGGTTTAGCTCATGATGATCAGCCAAGATATGAACTTGCAGATAAACTTTCGCGGTACTTACTTGAAAAACAAAAACCTTGGGAACAATTAGACCTTGAAGTGCAATCGTGCTTAGTTACGATAAGTGGCCTTGAAGGCGATATTCGAAATGCGATGGATAAAGAGACAGTTCCTGCGTTGAAAGAACGCATGGCTGTCGCAAAAGCTAAATTGCCTCAATTAGAAAATAGCCGTGACCAGTTCACGCAATATTACGAAATCGAGTTGGATAAGAAGCGCGCGACTCTCACACACGAAGGTGTTGCGGAAGCTCAAAAAGAAGCAAATATTGGTTCTTTTTATGTTGGCGAAAACATGGATGTTCCTCACCTTCTCGAACAATCAATTCGGGCTCATACCGTTTACCTCCGCGACCGAGATTACATGATCGCTCCTGACGACAAGGGCGTTTTAGGTGTAATAATTATTGACCAAAATACAGGCCGTAAAATGGTTGGTCGCCAGTGGTCTGACGGTTTGCATCAAGCAATTGAGGCAAAAGAAGGCGTTGAAATTAAGCAAGAAACGCAAACGATGGCGACAATTACCATTCAAAATTTTTATAAGTTGTATGACAAACTTGCAGGTATGACAGGCACTGCTGATACTGAAGCAACTGAGTTTTACGAAATTTATGGCCTTGATGTGCTTGTTATTCCTACCAATGTCCCAGTAATTCGTAATGACCACAACGATCTTGTGTTCACTACGGCTAAGGATAAAACAAATGCGGCTGTTGAAGAAATATTTGCTATGTATAGAGTTGGGCGACCGACACTTGCAGGCACAACAAGCGTAGAAAAATCAAAAGAGCTTAGTGGAATGTTGAAAAACAGATACAACATTTCTCATGAAGTGTTAAACGCTGAACAGCACGAACGCGAATCTGAAATTGTTAAGTTTGCAGGTGAGATTGGTTCCGTTACAGTTGCTACAAACATGGCTGGTCGCGGCACTGATATTAAATTAGCTAAATTTACGCCATCAGAATTGATTGAGCATTGGAAACGAACAGATCTTTGCCCACGTGATGTAACTTCGGATATGGAAATTGAAGAAATCGTTACTAAAATTTACAGGCATATTGCTGCAAAAGAACTTGGTGTTAGCAAATCAGATGTGCATTCAATGAGCGACGATGTTATAAAAAGACAACTGCTTGAACACTGGTGGGCGACATGTTGTTGGTGGGTTGACGGCGGTAAAGCATCTTCAATGAAAGACCAAAAACTAATCGAT
>JABABS010000001.1 GCA_014238125.1 Phycisphaerales bacterium | reverse complement strand
GGTCTATGGTGTGCTGAGTTCACCACTCCTGATGTAATTTCAACCCTCATCTGCAACAATGTTGACGATCAGACCAGTGGAGCATGGAATGACATTGGTGGCAATAATGTTAGCGCTACTTGTCCATTAGGTGCTTGTTGCTATGACGGCACTTGTGAAATTCTGTCCCCAAGCGACTGTGCATCAATCGAAAATGCTATATGGCTGGGAGCTGGAAGTTCCTGTGATAAATGTTCAACAGAAGTAACGGGTGCCTGTTGTTATATTTCGGATTGCCAATACATATGTAATGAAATGTCAGAAGAAGATTGCCTATCACTTTGGCCAAGCGTTTTTGAAGCCAACGCAACTTGTGAATGTGCTGACTGCACGTCGGCGCCTGATAGTTTCGGTGCTTGTTGCTACGAAGGAGCAGCAGGGGAGTTGGTTTGCGACAGCTCTGACGCGAAGACATGTTTTGTTTTAAATGGTGATTGGTACCAAGGACTCTCTTGTGAGTGCATTCCATGCGTTGAGGATACTGGCGCCTGCTGTTACCAAGCTGACTGTGAGTCCGCTTGCAATGTCATGACCCAATCTGATTGCGAATCAATTTACAATGGAACATACTTTCCCAATAGTTCCACATGCGATACAGTCAGCTGTCCGCCACCATCAAAGAAAACTGGCGCGTGCTGCTATGTGGGCGAGGCTGGATTAATTTGCGATGAATTGAATGGAGAATGGTGCGCGGAACTCAATGGCACATGGGCTCCAGGCATCCCTTGTGAGTGTATTGATTGTGAGAATACAACACCTACTGGCGCTTGCTGCTTTTTGGACGATTTAGGGTATATGACATGTGTAGAGACCAGTGAATCTGAATGTAATAAACAATTAGAGTCTACTTATGCAGGGGATTACACAACTTGTGGAAATACTCTTTGCTGTAGTCCAATTGGCGCGTGTTGTATTACTGACCAATGTGTTCTTACTTCTCAAATTCAATGTGATTCCGCTAGTGGCGTCTATAACGGAAATGGTATTTCCTGCGCAGTTATAGAGTGTTTATATTGCAATGAAGATATCAATGGTGACGGAGTTGTTGATGTTGCTGACCTCTTGAAACTCATTGCTGCTTGGGGAGCGTGCCCATAGCCATTACCCCAGTTGAAACGCAGTCATAATGACTACCAATTCAAAATCACATGTCTTAAAAAGCCGAGAGACACTAATCACAATCGGAATCTGCGTACTTGTCGTTGCAGTGACAATACTCATATTGAAAGCTATGGGTCGTCCATTTATTTCAAATAGTGGAACTGTGAAACTTTGGCATGCAGAAGTTGCCAGTTCAGAGAACTCGCAACATATTTCTGATTGGTATACCTTTTCACACATTGTACATGGCTTTCTATTCTTCTTTCTTCTGTGGTTACTCTCTAAGAAAATTCCACAGATACGTAAGTTTTCAGTTGGTTTTGTCATCGCCGTTGTGATGGAATCAGCCTGGGAAGTCATTGAAAATACTGATTTCATTATTAATCGTTATAGAGAAGCAACTATTGCTCTAGATTACTTTGGCGATTCAATCACCAACTCTACTTCGGATATATTTTTCATGTCACTAGGATTTTTGATGGCTTCTCGCTTATCAGTACTCGCATCAGTATCATTTGTCGCTGCCTCGGAAATAATGCTTGCGATTGTAATACGAGATAATCTTGCACTGAATATTCTCATGCTTATTTACCCTATTGATGCAATCAAAGAGTGGCAACTTGGATGATTTTCACAAAGACTTTTTGAAGCTTTCAAATGAACAAAGACTAACTATTCTTCACAAATAAAGAGCTATATACAGCTTTAGAGGGGGTTTTACTGCTCAGATCACAAAAAATGAATTTAACTCTTGATCCTGCAGTACGTTAGGGTTACTTTCGTAATAAGGCGTCCGTGGGTCGCCTATGTGAAGTAAGAGAAGAGAGGAGAATTGCTTATGAATATTAGAAAAGTCCAAGCTTTTGGAGCGACGTTATGCGCAAGCGTCGTTGCTACTGCGAGTGCGGACGTAATTTTTGACAACATTGGAAACATGGACGGGAGCGATATGGTTGCTGGCAGTGTAGCCGCTAGCCAGCAGTTTGAAGCAAGTTTTGCACAATATGATATTGCTGCTGTTGAAGATTTTTCGATTGAGGTTGGCATGACGTTAAATTCCATTTCATTTGTTCTTGGGGGTTGGAACGGTTATGCAGGATATGGGGGCGTCGAAGGATACATAGTCAATATTTACTCATCAATAGATGCTGCAGGTAGCGGCCTGAACGGCGATGTGCTTTACATGCATGCAGGTAGTGAATATGCAGAGGCCAGTAGCTCATGGGGCGGCGATCTAGACCACATGACTATTGATTTTGGTGGCGCCGCACTTAATGCGGGCGACTACTTCATCAGTGTCGTACCAATAAATGCGTTTGGTGTTAATGGCCAAACGGGAATTGGTATCAGTAATATTGGTGGCGATAATGGATACCAAGCTAACCCTGGTGGGGGATTTGGCTTTGGGAATTATGTGCAGACGGGCGCTAACTACGCCTATTCACTGGATGGCTCTGTAATTCCAGGACCAGCAGCATTTTGTCTGCTGGGTATTGCGGGGGCAACTATACGGCGACGTCGCCGTTAGTTTAAATTTTTAGATATCTCTTACACAGCCCACGAGCGGGCCGAATTATTTCGGCCCGTTTTTTCTATATGAAAAACTTTGGTGTTTCATCTAAGGTTATGTTGGATGAGTTTCACCAAGATTTTTTGAGTCTCTCAAATGAAGAACTACTAGCTATTCTTCAAAAATAATCTTAGAAACACAAAATCCCTGATAAGCAAGGTGGGGCATGTTCATTTTTGACTTAAAAATAGTGATGCTTAGGTTTTTATTATGACAGTCTAGTTTTTAAGTACCTATCTTGACTTCCATGCTACTTTATTCCTCTACTATGTATTAGGAGAAAAGGAGAGTTAGAATGCGAATTAAATCAACGCTGTTTTGTTTTATTTCAATATTGGCATCAGCAAATCATGTTTTCGGAACAGATATTTTTGTGCCAACTGATTACCAAACAATCAATGCGGCATTCAATGCTGCAAATGATGGTGATCATATTTATGTCCAACCAGGTGTTTATTATGAAAATGTATTTCGATCAATAACCGATAATGATACAAGATCTATAAGCATCACCGGCTTGGGCGGAGCAAGTCAGACAATTATTGACGCGGCCAACAGTGGAGAAGTATTTTATTTTGACGGAAATGATGTATCTATCATTTCCTTAACAGGCCTTACATTCAGGAATGGGCTGCTTGATGAATTTGGTAGCGATGTCAGCGGCGCTGGTGTTTTTGTCCACGAAGCAGGTTTAGTTATGGACAGTTGTATTATTACAAAAAATTATGCCCAAAGTAATTACTCTGCGCTAGGCGCGGGTCTCTTTCTGGCATCGGGCAATTTTGCAGACTCTAAAATTATGCGAACAGTAGTTACAGGAAACTACTCATATTCTACGTCTAATGGGCATTCTATTTCGGGTATCTATTTAACTGAATCAGCATCATCAAATATCATTTTGGAAACTTGCCTTGTTTCTGGGAATATTTCCTACACGGATTGCAGTGGTTGTTTTTCTGGTGAATTATACTCCGATACAGCTACGATTAACTCATGTAAACTTGATTCAGGTCAGAGGGTAAAAGCGTATCAAGGGACTCATGCAAATAATAATATCTTTTGTGACACTGTATCTGGACCAATTGCTGGTACAGGTAATATTTTTGAATGTAACTTCACTACGCATGATGGCGCATGTTGCATTGAAGGAGAATGCTATGAAATGCACCAAGACCAGTGCATTACCCTTATGGGCGTATTCAATGGTCAATATACCGCCTGCTCAGAAACCACATGCAATCCACTAGACGACCCTTCTGGCGCATGCTGTATCTCTGGCATGTGCGCTGAAATGTCTGAGTCAAATTGCCAAGCGATTAGCGGCACATGGGGCGGAGATTACCTACTCTGTTCGCAGGTAAATTGTGAGCCACCTCCACCAACTGCTGCTTGTTGTCTTGGCAGCACTTGCACTATGATCCAAGAAGAAACATGTGGAGAGATGGGCGGCATTTGGTGGGCTGGATCTAACTGCAAAAAGGCGAAATGCGTTCCTTGGACAGGGGGGTGTTGCATCGATGGTTCATGCCTTGATGTGACACTTGATGAGTGCTTTAGTGCATCGGGGTCTTATGCTGGAGATTTAACCAGTTGCAAGAATGGGATTGAATGCAACGATGCTTGCCTAGGCGATATCAATTCTGATGGCGTGGTAAATGTTACTGACTTACTCACTGTTATTTCCCTATGGGGAGCGTGTCCGTAAAAATTAAAACGAGGAGCGAGAGATGAGAAGAAAACTTATTAATTGTTTAACTGTTTGCTTATTAAGCGGGATAACCTCTGCTGATACATGGACTGTCGATGATGACGGCAAAGCTGACTTTAATAATATTGGTGATTGTATTAATGCAGCTAGTGATGGCGATACTATTAATGTATATCCCGGCACATACGATTTCATGTATGTTTATAAAAACATAAACATCATTGGTATTGGCGGACCAGATGTAACGATAGTTGATGCGCAGTTGAACAATCGGGCGTTTTGGTGCGATTCCAATTCGGGTGTTGCATATGTGGAAGGTTTTACTTTTACACGCGGATACCTCGACGATGGCGGAATTACCGGTCCAGTAAATGTAGCTAGTCCGGTTCACATGAAAAATTGCGTTATTACAAAGTGTCGCTCTTTGTGGACAGGGGCGGTGAGAGTCCAATGGTCATCCGGCGGTACTTTGTTTGAAGATGTTGTTGTCGAAGGTAATATGCAAATGGTTACTAATAGTTCTAGCAGAGGTGGTGGTTTTGATATAGATGTTGACAACAACGTAGTATTAAGGCGATGCACTATTCAAAACAACTTCTCACAGAGGTCAGACGGTGGTGATATTAAAGGGGGAGCTATTTATAATAACGCTTATTCATTACAACTTGAAGAATGTGTAATCTCTAGTAATACAATAATCCACACGAATGAGAGCACTTCGTATATTTTTAAAGCATTGGGAAGCGCAATCTTTAGCGTTAACCCATTTCATATGGACAATACAATTATTTGCGGAAACATTGGACTCTGGAATAATGGTGCTCAGGGAACACAGATCAATGGCGGATATTCTGGCTCAGGTAATGTTGTTAGTACTAACTGCGATTCAACTGGACAAGTGCTTGGGGCATGTTGTTTAGAAACTGAATGTACTTTAGCCACCGCATATGATTGCGGTGTTGCTGGAGGAACCTTCAAAGGCATGCTCACTACTTGTGAACAAGTTGACTGCATGGACGATGGAAACTATGGTGCATGCTGCGTCGACGGAAACTGCGCTTCAAGCACACAATATATATGCGATAGTCTTGGTGGAGTATGGCAAGGCAAATTTACGACATGTGAAAATGTCGCTTGCACGCCACCGCCAGCAATTGCTGGATGCTGTTTATCTGATGATTGTCTCACAACCGTAGAAACACTTTGCGATAGTCTTGGTGGCACATGGCAGGGCGACAGCAGCGATTGCAAATCAAATGCATGCGAGCCTTGGACAGGAGCGTGTTGTGTTTCTGGATCATGCCTTGATGTGACACTTGATGAATGTTTTTCAGCCTCCGGCTCATTTGTTGGAGATTTAAGCACATGTGCAGATGGTGTTGATTGTGGATCTGAATGCTTGGGTGATATCAATAATGATGGCATGGTAAATGTTACTGACTTACTCACTTTGATCTCTGTCTGGGGAGTTTGCCCGTAAGAGTTTTACATAATTGAGTTTATACAAGTTAGAAGAGGAAGTGTCTGTAGTCAATCAACTGGCTGCTTGAACCAGGTCTCCTGCATGAGCTTTGCACCAACTGGGTCGACCTTCAACAGCTCTCCTCGTACGAAGGGATGAAAATCGTTCGTCCCGAAGTAAGCCTCGGTCGTCTCTGCGAAGTACTCCATCTGGTTAGTCAGGGCGTAGTGTTTCCGAGACTTGCCAGTGATATGTAAAACTTCCTCGTAGTCACCCTGGTCGACCTTGGCCTTCCAAGCGGCGATGATCGTGGGATCCTCGTAACCGAATACTTGGTCGTGATATCCGTGGGCCAATTCATGAAGGACCATCCATGGCTGTTCCCGTGTCCAGTCGAGAAATGCCTGTGCATTTCCAACCTCTACGGTACCTTCCTTATCTGGGTTGTATCCATTTGGAATCAGCCAGTCTTTTGAGACGTGATAACACATACATTTCGTCTTGTGCATGTCCAGTTCAACCCATATCTCAATGTCACGAAGGCGATCCAGTGCAGGGGACGGAATGGTACGAGTGATCCTGAAGAGGTGATCATTGAGAAGATCCATAGTGTCGTTCTTGAGTTGCAGGTCGGCGTCGAGATCTGGATTGACAAGGACAGTCCATCCATGAATATCGTGTAGTTCGTACTCGCACGTGGGCCGAGGAGAATTCTCGACGGATGGTGATGGAACACCGTGTCCGGAAACCTAACGGGAAGCCGCGCATCCCAATGAGAGAATCAAGTGGAAAAGTACGATTGAATATCCGCAGATATAAACGATTTTCTCTGATTGAGTATTCCTTTTGAATATTCCGAAGTTCAACATCTCCAAAATTGTACACCG
>JABABS010000093.1 GCA_014238125.1 Phycisphaerales bacterium | reverse complement strand
TACTCGGTTCTTAGCAGGGACCCCATGCTCCAATGAGAATAAGGAGGTCGTCAACGTCGACATTGCCTGAACCATTGATATCTAGCGCTGGATCTGCACCTCCCCAACCTGCTATGAGTGCAAGGAGGTCATCAACATCCACTGTTCCAGAACCATTCACATCCGATGGACACGAAATTGCAGTGATGTTTGTATAAACACTTATTGCAGGAGAGTTCGCACTCATGGTAGGGGCTAAATCAATCACCGAGAGAATATCAGTTAATCCATCCTCATCGAAGTCGCCTGTTGTAGCAAAGACTGGATCGCTTCCGTTTCCAACAGGATCGCCGATGCCTAAGATGACAATGGACCCAGAGGAATCATTTCTAACAATCGCAAGTTGTCGAACGCCTAAAGAATCAAGTTCAGAAACAACTAAATCATCGTCACCGTCATTATCAAAATCTGTAGCAGCAATACTTAAAGGTTCGTTGCCTATAGAAACAGGGGATGGATTAGTTAAATTTGAACCGTTACCAGTTAGAATACTCAATGAATTTCCAGTGTTATTGACAGTGATATAGTCTTCGTTAATGTCTTCGTTCAATAGTGCAATACTTGCACCAACGGGGCTACTTCCACCGGGGAGCCCAAATGGAAATGCCATAAAGTCGATTGTGTTACCCGCACCATCCCCACGTTTTACTGTTACAGAATTTCCACCATTACTGAGAATAATAAGGTCAAGATCCTTCGTGTCGTTTACATCGGTTGGATCAATCGACGTAGGTACTGGAGAAGCCCACGTTGAAGTAAGATTGAATACTGTGCCACGTGATGCGAGAGTTGTTGAGTTTGTATATATTTGCACTCCAACTGGAGTACTGCTCTCACAACCAATAGCGAGATCAACTTGATTCAAGCCATCACTTCTATCAAGATCGGCTATCGCTAGACAAATTGGACCAGTCCCAGCCCCTGTTGAAAGAGTTGTTGTTGTAAAATTTGCGCTGCCATCATTCAACAAAATTGTAACAGTGTCATCATCGTGATTGGTCACAACGATATCGATCGAATTGTCATTATCGAGATCACCTATTTCAAGATCCTCTGCACTTGAACCTGTTGAAACACTAATAGGAGCAGCAAACCCCTGCCAAACCCCGCCAGACATGCCGTTGTTAAGTAGAATTTCAACAGTTGCAGAAGCGCCAACCGCAGGCATCGACATCGCAATGTCTGGCCCGTTCACGCCGTCAAAGTCTGCAACAATAAGGTCGTTTGGTGTTGTTGAAATTACAGTTGTTACTCCTCCATCAAAAAGAATTGGTCCAGTTGTAACGACTGTCGCGTCTCCACCACCAAGAAGCCCCGCATCCGTTGCCCATTCACATGCGTATTCACTAGGTAATCCGCTGTATGTCATGATACTTGGGGTACCTGTGATGCCAGATCCAGCGCTGATGAAATCGAATGTTTGATCCACTGCAGGAGTCCAATCATATCGTAGTTGTATCGTTACATTTGTCAGATCTGCAGAATACACAATTTCGAGATGGTCATAAGAGACGCCTTGCGTAGAACCTTGGACATCAAAAATAATTTCATTTGGAAGAACAGGGTCCCGGCTTGGATCTGCCTCGTTAAAGTTGCCGTTGAGTATAGCATTTGCGATCAATTGACTGCCGAGGTCAATGATGCCACCAGAATTTATAACATTGGCATTAATTTCACCACTGAAGTCTAATATGGCACTATCCTCAATTAAAATATTGTTTGCGTTAAGAAAAGCATCATTGTTTATACCGAATTCATTTCCAGCACCCGATATTCTCAAGTCGCCTTGCATATCGATGTACCCGTTTTCAAAACTGAGGGAGGCGACTTCGTTTGTTCGACCAATTCGAACTGGATCAATTGCGGATTCAAATCGAATTACATACCCATTCAGGTTAATCTTTACGTTACCAGCCGAACTGACAAGGGAGTCCACGACAGTTTTTTCTGAAGTTGAAATGTGTGTACTTCCGTAGCTGTTGAAGAGCGCGGTATCAAAATAACTTGGAATGTCATTTGGATGCCAGTTTTCTGTATCATGGAACAAGTTGGAGTTTAATCCAGACCAAATCCGAACACCATCTTCTTGAGATGTTGCTGGACGTAATTCAAATGGACCCATGTCAGCAATTGGGCCACCAGTGGGATTGTTGCCAGTATCGGTAGTCCATGGATCATCGATAAATCGTAAGATGCCATTAAGATCTAATACTGTTGTGACAAGTGCGTTGTCACCTGCATCGATACAGGGAGAGCCTTGGAATAATTGAAATTTTTCATCACCAGTTCCTTCTTCTCCATCGTCACCAAGTGGATTTGCAAAGTGGGGGTTCCTAGAAATATTATTATTGCCTGTAACATCATCAGGCAAGTCTTCAATGCAACTGTATGTTGCAGTTACTGTTGTATTGTTCCTGCCAATCTGAGAACTTGAACCGTATGCACTCGTATTTCCCCACAGAATAGAGTTATGTATTTCTGCAGTAACTCCAAAGGTAGCAATGCCACCAGTAAGCCTTGCAGAGTTTTGAGAGATCGTTGTGTTTAGAATAGAAAGATCACCTCCGGTGATGATTGCGCCGCCGAAGCCGAGAACCGATGTATTTCCAGTAATTAGGCTTGAATTGATTACTATATCTCCAGCAACATACAATCCACCACCCGCTTCACTCGCGCTATTTAGTTTAATTTTAACTTTGAGAAGTGTGAGGCTTGAGGTCGAATTCACTGCTATTGCGCCACCATTTACTGCATTGTTTTCGCTGATTCTGCAGACGTTAACATTGATTGGCGCAGTAGTTGAAGAGTCGATGAAAATACCACCACCAAGTTCCTCTGATGAGATATCAGCATTACCACCACGAATCCAAAAACCGTCAATGGTAATTGCTCCAGTGGTGACGTTTTGAGAGGAGATGACGTGATATGCATTTTCACTTGTATTTTCTCCCGAAACATCATCACCGTCGATATCTCCAGTAAGAATGGTGTGATGCGATGATAGATCTCGATCTTCAAGCACAACTTCTGTTCCATCAAAGCCGCCGTAAATACCAATTGCCTCACGGACGAAGAATGAAACACTGCGAGGGTCACCAATGGTGACTTCAGAAGTTGGGGTATAGGTTCCTTCGGCGATCCATATTTGATCAGTATCAACAGCAATATCGAGCGCATCTTGAATTTCTTGGAATGCTGAACTCCAACTTGTGCCATCACCACTTGTGGGTACGTCTAGGTCGACGTACCAGATGTTTCCACTTCCTCCTCCACTTCCAGCACTGACAGTTAATTCACCCCATCCAGTCATGCCTCCAAATCCACCGATCCGAATAAAGTATTCTGTTCCCGCGAACAAACTAATCTCAATTTCAGAATAATAACTTTGGCAATCATTGGATTTGGTTGACGAATCTCCATTGCAAGCGATTTGTGTGAGGCCAGAGCATGATCCAGTGTACAGAACCATTGATGTGTCATAACTATCAATATTGCACGTAGAAAAATTGTATGTGCCATTTGCTGATGGGGTAAATGTAAACCAAATATCAGGGCTGTTAGCCCAGTTCAAATAAGTATCGGTGCACATGTTCTCATCTGGGTCAGCTTCAGCACTAGGCGTTGCAGAGGAAGTATCAAAATAGTTTGACCCCGTGATAGTTGCTGTTAATGCGTCCCAACATTCATCGCCTGTGACTGGACCCTTAGCGTGAATTGAACAACAGATACCTAATACACATAGAATTGCAATTGTTTTTACCATTTTTATCACCTTTTGCTACTCTTTTGAGCGATGTTCCAAAATGGAATCATTTTCTTAGTATGTCACAAAAAACTTGAATAGTCTAGAAAATAGTTAAATATTACAACTATTCTATCTAGAATCCTATTTTTTACGTCCGAAAATAACGCATACAGGCACCGTCGGTGTATTTCAGTTTTACTACGTGGAGGGGCAAATCAAGTCACAGTGGGCGAAAGATGTTTCAGATTAGTGGGGGCTTGGCTCTTCCAATCTGGATTTTAAAGGGAGTAACATGCTTGCATTGAAATCTCATGTCCAGGATTTGACGACAAAAGCCCATCGAAAGAAGGGCTTTTGTCGTAAGTCGGGGTGACAGGATTTGAACCTGCGGCCTCTTGTTCCCAAAACAAGCGCTCTGCCAAGCTGAGCTACACCCCGCAATCAAATGCGGTCCCCTTAAATCCTGTAATGGAATCATTAGGGGGCAGGGCATTCTATCCTAAAGTGAGCCCCTTGCCCAACGGCTTAATCCCAGCGGAAAACACCTTTTTTCCATGCATAGATGTATGCAAAAATGCTAGTTCCGAGGAAGAATAGAATTCGACCAAAAAAGAGAGTTGCTTCAGGGCTTCCTTGAGCCAACTGTGTGAAATCAACAGCCCACGGGTAGAGAAATATGATCTCGATATCGAAAACTAAGAAGGTCATCGCAAGAATAAAAAAGCGAATGTTAAATCGTTTTCTTGCAGTTCCAATAGGGTTCATACCTGATTCATATACAGATCCTTTTACATCACCAGATCGATTTGGTCCAAGGAGGCCTGATGCGATGATATTAACAACACCAAAACCGACAGCCATGAGAATAATGAGTAAAACTGGAAGGTAGTTGGTGAAATTCATTGAAGAGGGGATTGTAACAGATGGCGTAAGAAACGACCTTCGAGGTCGAGGTACTTTCTTACCTTGCATTAATTAGTTTAAGTGAACATGCAGGTTGTTTTAGTTTAAAGAGAAACTTTTTTACGACCACGGAAATTAATCGCATAACATGTATAGAGATTGGGTAATAACTAGACGCGATTAATTATCCCAATTGGTAAAAAACCCCCCGAGCTGGTGGTGGGTCCGTCTCGGGGGGGGAGGGAAGAGAAGAAGTCGATGCCTGTAAGATGACTAGAGAATGTCATCCAAATTGCAGGGACTTCGCATAGGGTGCCTCAGTTCATCCTTGACTGTAGGCATGTACATAATGGTTGACACAGGGTGTATCGGAGTCGCTTGCTCGAGTGAGCGTGCTGCGGAATGACACTCCATCTTCATCCGCGGCGACGAGGCAGATCCTTCCACCATCGCCATGAGCAACACCGGTCATCCGTGTCCTGTTATCAACTATTCCCAACCAATTGTTCCTTTCTCATTAACTGCAACCTAGTGAAGCGCCGCAGTTCATGCACTTGTAACAAGTGCCGTTTCGTACAGTAATTTGTCCACATTCAGGACACGGTGGCGCATCGCCTTGCAGTGCCGCGGTTGACTGGCTCAGTGCTGAAGCGTTGACAATTATGCTCTCGGTGACGGTGCCGCCGTTCGCAGAGGAGAATTGTGTCGCTTCTACTGAAATTGTTTCCTGCGCAGTTGTGCGGGAAACAGGTTCGTTCTTCACCGTGGAAGTACGATCGGTAGGTGTTGTGATCGTTGAAGAAGTTGTATGTGCCATATCTGGTATGTTTGACCATCGGTTGTCCTCCTTGACAGTAGTCGGTCGATCGGGTGTAGGTTTTGTTGTAGCAGCGGGTGTAGTTCGTTGTGGAATATTTTCTTCGCGGTATCCAGTGATAAACTGCATGCCCATCCAACGGAAAATGTAATCCACAAGACTCTTTGCAAATGGAATGTCGCGATTTGCAGTGACACCTTGCGGTTCAAAGCGTTGGTGTGCAAATTTTGTAACGAGGCTTTCGATTGGAACACCGTATTGCAGTGCAACACTAATTGCAGTTCCAAGGCTGTCCATCAAACCGCCGATAGTTGAACCCTCTTTGGACATGGTAATAAAGAGTTCGCCCGGGCCACCCGCATCGTACATGCCAACAGTGAGATAGCCTTCATGACCTGCAACATTGAAGTGATGCGTAATACTTCTACGGGTATCTGGAAGTCGTTTTCGCATCGGCTTCTCGATAATTTTTTCAACGATTTTTTCAATGACCCGTGGTTGTTGCTCATCAACCATGCCAGCAGCGATAATAACTTCGTCTGCAACTTCGTCGCGTGCTGCTGCAATATCAAGATCGTCTTCATCACTGTCCAAGGTTGCATCACTCTTTGTGTTGAGAGGTTGACTGAGTTTGCAACCATCGCGGTATAGCGCATTTGATTTCAAACCCAATTCCCAACTAAGCCAATACGACTTCGCGATATCATCAGTCGATGCTTCATTTGGCAAATTGATGGTTTTAGAAATTGCACCAGTAATAAATGGTTGACATGCAGCCATCATTCGAATGTGACCCTCAGGTGAAATGAATCGTGTACCCGTTTCGCCACATCTGCTTGCACAGTCAAAGACTGCGAGATGATCTTCTTCTAAAGAAGGTGCGCCTTCAACGGTACCGCTACCACATATGTGTCGATTTAAGTCACGTATCTCATCTCCAGTTAAACCTAGGAGACGGAGACCATTGAATAATTCGTTGCTTGTAGCTTGATCTCTAGTTAGTTCATACTTGTTAAGTATGTGTTCTGGAATTGACCAAGAGGAGAATGCAAATGAAATGTCAAAAACAGTTGGTAGTGTGCCTTCTATGGTGACGAGATCTTCATTTGTAAAACCTCGCTCCATAAGGAATTCACGGAAAGAAACTTGTTTGTCATCATCCATCCAACTCTCAGGCATTGGTGTGTCGAGAGTGAGCGTGCCCATGACAAAAGTGAGGATTCGATCGGTTTCAACTTCGCTGTATCCGAGTGCAATCAATGCTGGTCGAATGGATTGATTTGCAATTTTGAAGTACCCACCTCCAGCAAGTTTTTTGAACTTGGTTAGTGCAAAATCGGGTTCTACTCCAGTTGTGTCGCAGTCCATCAACAAACCGATTGTTCCAGTTGGTGCAATTACGGTTGTTTGTGCGTTGCGGTAGCCATGCCGTTCGCCAAGGTCTATCGCTTCATTCCATGCTTGTACAGCGCGGCCAAGAATATCACCGGCATTGTCAATGTTGATTGATCCTTCAAGGAAGAGGTCGTGCTTGATGGGGACTGGAGCGACGCGAAGTTTTTCATATTCACCGCTGTCCCGAGTCACACCTTGTGCTGCACGTTGGTGGTTACGAATCACGCGTAGCATTTCCTTGGAGTTACTCGCAAAACCATCGAATGGTCCGTGTTCTGCTGCCATTTCAGCGCTTACGGCATACGACCGACCAGTTAAAATTGAAGAAATCGCAGCGCCAACGGCTCGCCCCTCTTCACTGTCGTAGGGAATGCCGGCTTGCATGAGCATTGCACCGAGGTTTGCAAAACCAAGACCAAGGGTGCGGTACCGCCAACTTTTGTGGGCAATTTCTTGGGAAGGGAATGCTGCCATGAGAACGGAAATTTCAAGAACAACAGTCCAGAGTGAGATTGCATGTTCAAATGAATCGATATCAAAGATTCGTGTGTCACTATCATAAAACCGAATCAAGTTGAGTGATGCAAGGTTGCACGCAGTGTCGTCCAGGAACATGTATTCGCTACATGGGTTTGATGCGTTGATGCGCCCACTTGCGGGGCATGTGTGCCAATCGTTAATTGTTGAATCGAATTGTACGCCCGGATCCGCACAGTGCCATGCGGCATTGCAAATTTGATCCCAAAGATTACATGCAGGGATTGTTTTGGAGATTTCACCATCCGTACGTTGAATCAATTTCCAATCCTCATCTCGATCGACTGCTTCAAAGAAATCGTGGGAGATTCGTATAGAGTTGTTGGAATTTTGCCCAGCGACTGTTTGATAGGCTTCACCATTGAAGTCGTAGTCCAATTGGAGGTCTAAATTTTTGGCCTGCTTCTGTTGTTCTTTCGAGAGATGTTTCATCCCTTCAACTAACGCGGCAACTTTAAGTTCTTCGCGGACTTTCCAATTGACGAACTCTTCGATGTCTGGGTGATCGACATCGAGTGAAACCATTTTTGCAGCCCTTCGTGTTGTACCTCCAGATTTGATTGCACCAGCAGCGCGGTCACCGATTTTTAAGAAACTCATTAACCCACTTGACTTGCCGCCTCCCGAACTTGGTTCATCACTTCCGCGAAGGGCAGAGAAGTTAGATCCAGTTCCAGAACCATATTTGAAAAGACGTGCTTCACGAAGCCAGAGGTTCATGATGCCATCGTCACCAACGAGATCGTCGGCAACGGATTGAATAAAGCATGCGTGAGGTTGTGGGTGCGTGTATGCATCAGGTGCAGGGTGGACACTGCCGGTTTCAGGATCAGCAATAACGTGTCCCTGTGCAGGACCTGTAATACCGTACGCCCAGTTCAAACCAGTGTTAAACCACTGTGGACTATTTGGTGCGCTCACTTGGTGCAACATCATCCAAACTAATTCATCGTAAAATGCTTCGCCATCTTCAGGTGTATCAAAATACCCGTGTGACTCACCCCAACTTCGCCAACAACCGACGAGTCTATGAATCACTTGCTTTGCGGAATGTTCAGAACCGGTGATTGGTTTTCCATTTGTATCAACTTCTGGAGTGCCATCTTCATTCATTACTGGCACGCCTGATTTACGGAAGTATTTACTTACCATGATGTCGGAAGCAAGTTGGCTCCATTGCGAGGGCATTGCTGCATCGTTCATTTCAAAAACGATTGAGCCGTCGGCGTTTGTAATTTTCGTTGATCGTGTCTCCCACTCAACAGAGTTCCACACATCAGTTTCTGCAGTTGTAAATCTTCTAGTAATTTTCATTGTTCTTTTGTCGCTTCCTTGCACGTATCAAAATAAGTTGTTGTGTTGTTGTTTTCCATTGCCGTTAATTTCTAGTTTCTATGTCCTATAACATCACTGTTGTTGGAAACTCCCATTCCATTCTCTCTATTTCTAAAAACACTGTTTTTACTGTCTTATTCACTGTAAGCTATGTTTTTAGGCTGTTTTTTTACGCTTTTTCTATCCCATCTCAATCTTTAGGGCTTCTAAAAGACAGAAGCCATATATGACTATCGTACTACCACATGTTGCGTCTGTAACTATCTAAACCGCAAAATCTTGTGGATCTTTGATTTTATTTATAATAGCCTTAGAATCAAGGAGTTATGGGCAGGATATTGCTATGAACCTCACTAGAAGTGTGTGGATAGGGTGTCGTTGGAGGTAGTTTGAATACTGAAAACAATTCAATAGCCCTTTTTGGCATCCGTGAGAGGGGGGTATCAATAGACGAGTACAATGAGTGCATGAGAAGCACGGAAGCAAATGTAGATGGACTCACAGAGGCGCAAGTTAAGTCAGTAACACATGTAAATGGACCACTTTTGGTTCTTGCAGGTCCTGGGTCTGGGAAAACAACAGTTGTTACTAAACGAATCGCTAACCTTGTTGCACAAGGCGTTCCGCCGTGGAATATTCTCGCTCTGACATTTACAAACAAAGCTGCAAGTGAAATGCGAGAACGCGTGTTTGCACAGATTGACCCAAAAACGCATGGAATAAGGGGATTAACAGTTTCCACGTTTCACTCTTTTTGTGCGCGTACACTTCGAACGTGGGGTGAGAGAATTATTGGCACACGCTCTTTTACAATTTACGGTACATCGGATCAAAAATCAGCTGTAAAAACTGCAATTCGAGCATGTGACTTGAACGATTCAAATTGGAAACCCGCGTCAGTATTGTCGATTATCAGTGGGGCAAAAAATCAATTGATCGATGCAGAGGCATTTGCTGCAGAGGCAAATGATTTTCATTCGAAAACAATTGCGAAGATTTACCGATCATACGAATTGATTTTGCGTTCAAATGATGCAGTAGATTTTGATGATTTGTTGTTGTGCACAGCGCAGTTACTTGGCCGTGACGAAGAAGTGCGAAACGAGCTACAACAACGCTATCAATATTTACTTATAGATGAATATCAAGATACGAACCGTACGCAGTTTGTGATAGCCAATTACATTGCCTCAAAACACAGGAATATATGTGTAGTTGGCGATCCGGATCAATCAATCTATGCATGGCGGGGTGCGGATATTTCAAACATTCTCGATTTCGAAAAACAATATGAAGATGCAGTTATAGTGCCACTTGGACGCAATTTTCGTAGTACGGGTTACATCGTTGAAACTGCGGCAAAATTGATAGCGCACAACAAGTTTCGCAAAGATAAAAGACTCTATACAGATCTTGAAAAAGGCAATAAGCCAGTTATAGTGACATTGCCAAATGAACATGAAGAAGCGGACACCATTCTTCGTGAAGTCAAACGGTTACACAATGAAGGTACACCTTATAAGGAAATGGCTGTCTTATATAGAGTAAACGCGTTGAGCCGTGTACTCGAAGATGCGTTTCGAAACGAAGGTGTGCCTTATCTAGTTGCTCGTGGCACAGCGTTTTATGATCGAAGAGAAGTGAAAGACGCAGTTTCATATTTAAGACTTCTCGTGAACCCAAAAGATGATGTTGCGTTTCGGAGAATCATCAACGCTCCTGCACGTGGTATTGGAAAAACTTCGCTTTTACGACTTGAGCAACTTGCGTCAAGTCGCGGTTTGAACATGCTTGGAGCAGCAGCATTTGCAACGAAAGATCTAGGTTTTACTGCTCGTGCAGCAAAAGCGCTGCACACGTTCCACCAAATGATGGCGAGATGGCGAATAGATGCAGATTCAACACAGAGCTTGACTGCGGCTGCATCATTAGCTGATCTTGTCGAACGCATGGTTCGAGAGTCAGGTCTTGAACACTCGCTTAACCGAATTGGTACCGAAGAAGATCTTGAACGTTTACAGAACCTTGAAGAACTCATTTCAGCTGCTTCTGATTTTGAAGAAAAATCGGAGGATGAAAGTGCTTCACCTCTGCAATTACTTTTTGAGTTTTTAGAACACGTTGCTCTTGTAAGTGACTCCGATGCTATCGATCCTAGAATCGGAGCAGTGACACTTATGACTTTGCATGCAGCCAAGGGTTTGGAGTATGACTTCGTTGCCATAGCTGGACTAGAAGATGGATTACTTCCACATATACGTGCATTATTTGACGATACTCAAATGGAAGAAGAACGGCGGTTGTGTTTTGTTGGAATCACAAGAGCGCGGAAACATTTGCATATCAGTTCGACTTTAAGAAGAACACAGCGAGGTATGACCGAAAGAGCAATGCCAAGCCGATTTTTGTGTGAGATGAGTGGTCCACACACAATCCAAGAATCAGTTGTCGATACGTGGAATACACAAGTTGCACCCGAACTCACGCTTTCTAAAAATGGAAGTGAAATTACGCTCGGTACAGTAGTTCGTCACAAACGTTTCGGTGTTGGTAAGGTGCAGCGTGTCTTGAGAAGAGAGCGTGGCTCAACAGTGACAGTTGACTTTCCCAGTGGTACAAAACATCTTGTACTTGAATATGCAAATCTAGAAATTGTTACGCCTGATTTTTGATACATGCTCACTACCCAACAAGTTGTTTCCATCTCCAAAGAACACGGATTCGCCCTTGTCGGAGTAACAGATGCTCGGAAATCAAAGTGGTCAACAGAGTTTCAACAGTGGTTAGCAGCAGAAAAACACGGTGAAATGCAGTGGCTTGCGAACAACGTTGATCTCCGCATCGATCCAACCGTATTTGTTCCTGAAGCAACTTCAATTATTTGCGTTGCAGATCGTTACGCCAGCGACGTCGATGAGCCCTTGCCACCACGTCACGGGAAAATTGCAAGATATGCTCGAGGTGGAGATTACCACAAGGTGATGAAGAAACGATTGCACAAAGTGTGCGATGTACTTCGCGAACTAGATTCAGAAAGTACATTCCGAGCGTGCGTAGATACAGCTCCTTTATTTGAACGAGAATTTGCTGCGGCTGCTGGGCTTGGTGCAATTGGAAAAAACACGTTACTTATTGACCAAAGTGTTGGCAGTTGGTTGATGCTTGGGGCGATCGTTACGACCGCGAGGTTAGAAGCTACGAGCCATAATGTTGCTGTAGATCCATGTGGGAGTTGTACTCGGTGTATCGATGCATGTCCTACCAACGCAATTAGTCCTTGGTCGGTTAATGCAAGTGCGTGTATTAGTTATTTGACAATTGAACATCGTAGTGAGATCGATCCAAAATACCATAAAGCGATGGACGAGTGGATATTTGGCTGTGACATCTGCCAAGAGGTTTGTCCACACAACCAACAAACTGAAAAAACGATCGCATCAGAAGTGCATAGCGACTACGCGAGTAGAGTTTCTTCACTCGATCTTTTAGATGTGCTCAATTGGACAGAAGAAGATCGCCGTGAAGCATTTCAAGGTTCTGCCTTGAAGCGGGCAAAGTTAGGCATGATGAAGCGAAACGCAGCGATTGTTGCGAAAAATTATCTTGCCAATACAGATGATGAGGCGTTGCGGAATAAAATTACATCATGGAAGTCATGATTGCAAATTCAATTTGACCCTTGTCGGCTATCTCGCCGTTTTCAATTTGACCTTGAATTTTTTTGAATGCATTGCTTAGTTTTTCAACTTTCGCAAACTTTTTTGCATCAAATCCTTCTGCATCTGCTTGGGATTGAAAGTCAACGAGCCAGCCACGATCAGTTTTTAGAAGCGTGAGAGAAATGGCATTTACGGGCAAAGTTGCTTTTGAATCACCATCCATGATGATCATATGTGGCTCAATTGCATCTGGAAGGATGGAGTTAGAAAGCAATTCGATTTTTGAACTCGTTCCATCACCGAACGAAGAATCGATGGTATTTCTTAGTCCGATTATGTTGTTCGAGAGAGTCTGAAGTTTATCAAGCATACTCTTATGCTCGTTTGTTTTTGTTTCATATATTTTCGATAGCTCGATTGATGATTGAGACTGAACCGATTCGATCATAAAGGCGACAAGATCTTGAGGAGTACTAAAACCACTTGTTGATCCTTTGTTAGATGTCGAATCATTTCCCATTCCAGTTGGAGTCGATGGGTTTGAAACTTGTGGGTTCACTGGCGTGTCTGTTCCACTCAATTTAGCGATACGAACATCGAGTTGGAAGGATGCACTTTCCCCATCACGGCCAAGTTCTCGTGCAGCTTTTTTGGCACTTTCATACGAATTGATTGCAGCAGCAGTGAGCGAGTCAAGTTGTGATTGACAACTTGTAAGGAGTGCTTCCCACTTGCTCGTACCAGTCACGATACCAGCGCGGATAATTTCAGTTAATGCTTGGCATTCTTCTGCAAGAAACTGAACTTGTGATTCTTGCATTTGTCCAAGGCTCCAAGAGGTTTGCAATTTCCAAGAAGCTGATGCCGCCTTGCTTTGTTTGGAACTTGTAGATTGATCACCACGAGAAAGCAAAGATGACTTGAGTAATTCTGTGGCTGTTGTCCAACGAGTGATTATTTCATTTGACTTAGAAGATGCATCTGTGAGAATTGAGGCGCATTCATTATCTCGGCTGTCAGCGAGTGACCGAAGTTGCCCAGCACCTTCTCTCGAGGCTTGCCTGAAATTTCCAAGCAATTCCACTGAATGGCGAATCCCGTTTAGTTGCAATGCGATTGCTTCAAGTTGGGCTGATGCGTCATCTACAATTGGAGTTGCAATGATGTCCGATTCAACTTCACTTGAAATTGCTGCAAGTTGGGCGCGAGCTGATTTTCTCATTACACGCATGCCTTGCTTAAATGATTTTAACCCCTCTACATCGTCGAGACTATTCGCCTCGACGAGAAGTTCGTTTGCTTCGTTAAATAATCTATCTGCGGTTGCAGCAGCTTCGTCACTTTCGAGTGAGAGCCGCACAATCTCGTTCCGCGCATGGTCAAGTTGGCTATTAAGCGATTTCTTTACTTGCCCCATGCTTGATTGAAATGCAGCAATGGCATCGTCTGAACTTTGTTCTGCAGCATTCGACATTGCGTTTGCTGTACTACGCAACAAAGATGCTTGGTTTGCAACTCGAACTGCATACTGAAAATCAGTGCTTACTTGAGAAGTTTCACTCGAGATCTTTTGGTATTGAATTTTCCCTAATTTTGCTTTTGCAGTTGCGAGAATGAGTTTTTTTGCTTTCGTAACACCGTCGGTTTGGGGGAGCCTGTTGGCTTTGGTAATGATCGCTTGAAGTGATGCTTCATTCTCGCTAAGAACAGCAGCGTTTAGGTCTGACATCAACTGCGAAACGTCATTTGCATTTGCTGCAGATGAATCTTCAAAGCAACCACTGAAAGCGGCAGCACAGAAACCAATAAGGCAGAACTGTAAAATCTTGCGAGTGGTGTTTTGCTTTGATGTCGAATAAGTGGAAATGGGGGTACGAAACATAAAAAATGGCTCCTCAGGCCAAGAAAAAAGAGCTTTCACTTGGAACGAGACATTGTAGCATTCTCAGTGGCGATGGTGGATTTAAAATGATCTTGAAAGTAAGGACCTTCACTCGGGGAGGGGGGTCATTTTTACATCTTTTCCACGTCCAATGTCAACTTGCCAAGTCAGCGAGTAACTCGCATCCCCAGTGCTATTGGCAGGCACAGTAAGATCCCACCGGAGGAGACCACGGGGGAAATCTGAAGATAGGTATGTGGCATCAATCGAAAGGGGAGTAGATTCATTTTTGAATTCAACTGCAATATCTTCATTTTGTGAAACAGGGATGCGGTCCCAAAGGCGAATTTCGAGTGGAGTATCGTGACCATTGGAGATCGCTACACGGTAATCGTAAAGTGTTTCTTTGGAACTTCCAAAGAGACCAGTCGAAGAAGTTTTCTTTTCAATCAGTGTACGAGTCGCAATAACGTTGGGGTCGATACCAAGGTCAAGCTGAAAGGTTTCGCTTGGAGCAACAGTTGTTAATAATGTTCGTCCAACGAAATCACTTCCGTGGAAAATAGATGCTTCGCCCGGCAGTAAAATGAATGGCGAATCATTTGTTACTTCGCTTCGAATAAAAACAGAATCGGTGATCATAGGTACGGCAACTCGATAGAGGCTCGCACTAGTGTCAATTGAAGCGATCGCTGTTTTTTGCTTGTCATTTTTACTTGATGGGACAGAGACTGTTCTTGGAAGCACATAACTCACTGCTGGCCCTTTGCCAGTAACGGAAGCTGCAGAAGCGGCTCGCTCTAGTTTCAAGCTAAGTGAAATTTCTTCAACTGCTGCATCCGAAGCAAAACCTTCTGAAACACTCCCCATAGAATCCCGAGATCTCATAGCACTTGCTGGTTTGGTTGGTGCAGATTGATAAATGTCAACATACCATGGCGATAGTTTTGGTGGACTAGCAGATCTCTGGGGCTGCGCAGTTGAAAGTGTTAGATTGACATCTTTCCAATCTTCACCTGAGTATTGTGTTGCATTTGCGTTGTAATCAATTGTGATGGATTCACCACCTTCAGATGCGCGGATGGAGTACGATGGTTCCCATGTTGCGTTGTTCACGAGATATGTCATCTCGATAGCGATAGTTCCCTGCTTAAAAACAACAATGTCGATGATTGCGTCTTGTTGCACATGGCTTTCGTTCGAAATATTGTTTCGTCTTTTTATAAGTGTGTTTCGTGTATTGGTCAACTCTTCTAGAAGTTTTTTGTTCGCAAGTTTTTGACTCTCGATTATTGCTATTTGTTTACCGATGTACGCGAGTTGTTCTTGAAATGCTGTAAGATCGACAGCCTGCTCTTTTTTAGAAGAAGATCGCAGGACGAGCGTCTCAAGAAAAGATGTTTTCATTTTGATGGATTGCTCAACTGCTTGCGAAAGAGAAATTTTTTCTTCTACTTCTTCAATTTCCTTATTAATGTTTGTAAGTAATTCGTTGGTATCTTTTTCAACATGGAATGCTGTTGTATCTACTGCGATAAGCTTCGCGTCTCCATCTACGCTTGCTTGAACGGAACCAAGCGTTGCTGAACTTGGAAGACCTCTGAAGAAAACAGACCAGCCTCCCGCTTTAAGATCAAGTTCTGTTCTACGCGTAATTGCCGCGCGGCCTCTATACAAAGTGACCTCAGTGATCGAGCCGTTTGCATTGATCGGTTCCATTTCAACAGTTACTGGTTGCAATGCAATGGCAGTAGTTGTTAGAAATGCTGCAAAAACGTAAGTTTGTAAAGAGTACATAAGCGGGTTTCCTAAGGTGAGGTTGACGACTCCTAGGTTTCAGTATTGTGTCTACCCATTGTTGAGAATATACCCGCATCTTGAAGAAGTGATGCAATTCTGTGTTTATTCTGTAAATTTGAGTCTAAAACAGCATCTACGAAAGTCGTTCGTTCTTGCTCAAGGTCAAGGTATCGAAGGGCTAAGCCAGCAAGATTGTCATTCTCCATCGATTCGAGATATTCAATACCTTCTCGGTAGACCATTTTTGCAGCGAGTGATTTCACCATCATCCAACGGATGTACGCAGTTGGCATTTTTGTCCAAAGTTTGTCGCCAGCGGTATCAATAAGTATTGTTGGGAGATGTTCTGTAACAAGTTGTTGTAATTCGATTTGTTGTTGGTCGGTCATCGAATCCCAATGATCGTTGATCGAATCAGCAGTCCTTGACATCATCTTGCTTATTCGGACGCTCATTTCTGGCAGGGGTAAATGCGGATGATGTTGATGCAGGCGAGCAAGCAATTCTGCTTCAGCTCTAGCAAGATCGCGAAGTCGAACCAAAACTTGCCCAACAAACTCTTCCTTGATTTCCATAAACTGATTCGTACTAAGGAGCATGCATGCACCAATTTCAAAACTAGAACAGATCACGCCACATTTATTTGCAGACGAATCTTTAAGAATTAGCGTACCAGCGAGTGAAAGTTCTCTGCGTGCATCGGGAGTAAGAAATAGATTCGCGCCTTCAACAATTACTTTACTACTTGGCGTGCCATCTTCTTTGAGGAAGTTTTTCCAATTTCCTCCGTGAATGGTTGCAGGCCTACCTCCGCAAGGCAAGAATGCATCGCAATTTATTCGGTCATGCAATGTATTACGAAGGTGCACGCCCTCGGGGTCATCAACGGAGGCAATCCAACCATTTGGTCCAAGTTTTTCCTTGTTGAATTCGGCAATGGGTAATTCTTTTTCGAATAGTCTTAAAAGTTCAGTGTGGTCGAGTCCGTCTGGATCTTCGCTGCAACCAGAGCCATCGGCAATACCAAGAATGACTGCGCGGTCACCGTATTCGCGGTGGAGAATGCGAATGCCATTGCCACCTACATCACCGTCAGGACCACCAGTCATTTTAATTGTAAAGATGTCTGTGTCAGGATTGATGCCAACTGCACGAAGGGCAGTGTCAAGAAATACAACAACACCTTCGCTTGTTACACCATATTCTTTGTGGTTAATGCCAGCGCCCGGTTTGGAACTCATCAACGCTGTTGGCATTGGATACCCTCTGCGTTGGCCGCGGTCTACAACCCACTCGATAAGTTCTGGAGTGATATTTTCATCTGGTCCAAGATAGATAAGTTCATCGTGATGCAGACGATCGACAACTCTTGAAGCGGTTTCTTTTTCGGGTGTGATGAGATCGAGAAGTGAATCAACAAATGCCTTCACACTTCTGCTGATTCTGCCACGAGGATGCACGAGAAGTGCGGCTTTGGAACCACCTTCTGGAATATCTTTGTTTTTTAACTGTTGTGCAAAAGCAAGGTTGTACGCTTCGTCATACAGTCGTTCTTGTTCTCGAGCGAATTGTTCAACACCCCTTGGGAAGATGGCCCGGACGCCACCGCGTGCAATGTCTCGGAAACGGATGTGGAAACCGTTGAAGTCTCGACCATGAATAAAGAAAGCCCCAAAGGGACAATCTGGGCGGCTCTCTGTTGTAAGAATAGACGCATCGATTCTCATCGAAAGTGCGTAGCGATCTTCAAGGAAGAGGTTTGTACGCTTGACTGAGTCAACGGCACGTAACATTGTTTCAAAGAGGGTTCTTGCATCTTCGAGATCAACAGTGTTTTCAATTTTTTCGGTGAGCGATGCCCTCGCAATATTGTAAGCATCATCAGACATGGGGTTGTCTGGATCAAAGCGTTGGTGGAATAAGTCAGCAATTGATGCAGCAACTTCACGGTTGCCGGTCATAAGCGAATGTAAACGTGTAGGGTTAAATGCGTAGGGATTTTTCTTTAGAAGGATTTGATATGAAAGATCGAGCAAAGCTGTGATGAGTTCAGCTTTACGCAATCCGATTTCTGGATACTCGTAGCCAAGTTCAAGTGTTCGGTGGTCGTACCATTTGAGACGGAGAAGATCTTGGCGAATTTCTTGCCAGAGTTCACTTGACTCGTCAATTGGCCCACCTTCAGGGCCTTGAACAACACAACCGATGAGCGTGATCCAGCCATTTTGCCCATCGTCAATACTATCTAAGTACGCGCGATGGATATTGACACGAGACTTACTGAGTCTTGTTGCGATTCGCTGTAACATTGATCTTCTAGTTGAGTTACTTACAGCAACAACGATTCGACTAAGTGTAGGATCAGTTTCTCGTTCAAGTTCAACACTTGTTCCATCAGTTCCAGAGAGTAGATCAACGAGTTTCCAGTGCTTTGCCATTCTTAGGGGTGTGACTGTCATGATGTACTCTTCGCTACTACGCGCAAAGAATGCTTGTACTTGGTCCGCTGTTACATCTTGCATATGTTCAGCTGCGTACGAGATCATTTCTTTTAAGCGGTCGGAGTGATCGGGGTCATCATTAGTGAACGGTGTGGGTTCGCCGAATTCAAACGTGTCAAGAACTAATTCTCCATCGATTGCCGTATGAATTTTTGCTGTTCGAAGTGTGTGATCCCATGGAAGTTCTTCCATTATCTCAGCGAGTACTCCAGGATAATCTCGTGGGCGCATCATTGTCCACTGTGAAGCATCTTCAGAACGAAGAGTAAGTTCAATTGGTTTCCCCGAAGCTTTCGCAGCAATCATCGCCCTTAAGTGGGCAAGTTGATCATCTTCACTTGTGTCTTGAAAGTACATCAATGGCATCTGGTTAAGGAACCAAGGGACGACTTCTTGGGCTGTTGCCCTAAGAGAATTCGTCACCTGATCAATCACTGTGTTGGAGTTCTCGGGTTTACTGCCAATTGGTTGTTGCGGTTTGATTGCCATTTTGCGTATTAGAACCGCTAGAGGTCCTCTATTCAACCCAAGATTGCACATGACTCCTTTTACCCAGGACCAATCCATTCAAATCAAGATTGGATATATCCCCTTGGACCTGACCCCACGGGGTCGGGTCCAATCCACGTCGACATGTGTGCCCAAAATGTGTTAGAAAATGGTGATTGATACGCTTTTTGAGCCTATTTGGTAAGATGACATATTGTGAATATTGCTCTTTCAATTGGTAATTTTGATGCCGTGCACCTCGGGCATATTGCAATCGTTGAGGCTGCTAGAAAAGTAGCCGGTGAGGGCCTCGTTGTTATTTGGAGTTTTAATCCAAGTCCAACTGCATTTTTGCATCCTGAAATGGAAGTCGAACGCTTGACGGAGTTTCCGCACCGGCGAGCATTATTGCTTGCTGCTGGCGCGGATGAGGTTGTTGAATTGGTTCCAACAGCAGAATTGATGAATCAAACACCGGAAGTTTTTGTTTCACATTTTGTAAACTCCCTTTCACCGCAACTTGTAGTTGAGGGCGAGGGTTTTCGATTTGGGAAAAATCGTGAGGGAACGCTTGATGAACTTGTACAATTAGGCTTGAAATTTAATTTTTCAACAATTAAAGTCCCGCCTGTAGAGATCACACTTCAAGACCAGTCAGTCCATCGGGCGAGCAGTTCGCTCGTTCGTACCCTGATAAAAAGTGGTCGAGTTGAAGATGCCCACATTGTTCTTGGAAGGTCAATCTCCGTTTCAGGAATAGTTGAGCAGGGTGAACAGCGTGGTCGTACGTTGAATTTTCCAACTGCGAATATCAACCAGATTCAGACATTATTGCCAGCAGACGGTATATACGCTGGTCGAGGTACGCTAAAGGATGGAACTTCTTTTCCAGCTGCAATCAGTATTGGTACCAAACCTACGTTTGGAGAAAATGATCGTACATGCGAAGCGCACCTCATCGGGCTTGAAGATGATCTGTGTAAATATGGATGGAAATTAGAACTTTCGTTCGATTATTGGCTGAGAGATCAGATAAGATTCGATTCTATTGAAGAATTAAAAAAAGCAATTCAAGGTGATGTTGAGAAAACAACTCAGCTTCTTGAAAGGAACACATGACAATACAGTCCATTTCTTATGTAACAACAACAACGTTTGAATTGATTGCCAACAGAATTAATGGAGCAAAACGGATTGTTGTCACAACGCATCGTAAACCAGATGGTGATGCGATCGGCTCAGTTGTTGGCATGTATAGAGCACTTCGATCTATTGATAAGGAAGTCGAAGTGTTGATTGCAGGTCCCCTTGAACATGGCCTTGCAATTATTGCTGGCGACACACCACTTCGTTTCATTGAGGATGATGGATTTCCAGAAGAAGTTCCTGATCTCATTATCGTTGTTGATACAGGCGCTTGGTCTCAACTTGAAGCAGCTGAATCATGGCTTCGGGAACATGCTGAATTAGTCGTTGGATTAGATCATCATGCAAACGGCGATGATGTAGCAGAAGATCGAATCGTCGATGTTACTGCAGCGGCAGCTACTCAAGTTATTCTGCAGTTGCTTGAAACGATGAACATTGATCTTGGTACAGGAAAGGGCTGCATTGCAGAAGCATTATTCGTTGGTCTTGCAACAGATACTGGCTGGTTCCGATTTTCAAATGCTGACGCCCGTTGTTTCGCAGATGCTTCTAAACTTTTACAACACGATTTAAATAGATACGATATATATCGCTCTCTCGAAGAGACAGCTCGACCTGCAAGGATGGCTTTGTTACAACGAATGCTTGGAAGTTTAGAAATTATCGACAACGTGGCAATTATGTGTTTGCGTAGTAATGATTTTGGAGAAACGCACGGGGACAGTACCGATCTTGTTGGTCTTGTCAATACTCCGATGGTTATCGATGGCGTGCAGGCATCTATTTTGTTGACGGATTCAAATCCCGGTATCACAAAAATGAGTTTTCGATCTAAACCGGCAATGCCAAATGAGCCCACAACGCTAATAGATGTAAACAAACTTGCCGGCAATTTTGGTGGTGGAGGGCATATTCATGCTGCGGGTGCAAGAGTAAAAGAGCCATTAGAGACCGTAAAAGCTAGATTGCTTGAAAAATTATTGTAATAACTCTCTTTTTTGGCGTACACTTACATTAGGTAAGACTTCCCATGAATCAACTTATCAGCATTGCAAATACCGCAGCTCGAAGAATGCAACTGCAAGAGACACTCTCATCTGCAACGAAATTCTTGTTTTGGATCGCATGCACGCTTGCAGTTGTTGGGGTCATTGATCGATTAGTTAGTGCACCGTTTATCCCATGGGAGTTCCTCGGATATGTCGTCGCATCCGTTTGGATTGTTAGTATTATTTTGTTTTGGAAACGATCACACTACGATCGTTTTCGATCTGCTGCTGAAGTTGATCAACGAATGAAGTTACATGATCGCATCAGTTCGGCAATTTTTTGTCACGCGCGGTCAGATGCGTATGCAACTGTTGTGCTTGATGACGCGATTGCAATCGTAAACCAAGAAGAAGTGGAAAAGAAACTTCGCAATTTCTTCCCGGTCACATTTTCATCACAGTGGGTTTGGATTGGAGTTCTTGGTGTTGTATTTGCAATTGTTTTGTTGACACCACAATGGAATTTGTTTCCAGATGGCAAAAATGATTCAATTCCAGTTGTTGTAGCAGATCGAGTGGACATTGAGGCATCAGTTGATGCCTTAGTTGATGATTTACAAAAAGATGAAATTTTGCGGGATGCGCTTTCAGAAGAAATTGAAGCATTGGATCAGGCATCGCAGTTGAATGTTAATCCAACAGAATTGCGCCGAGAAGCACTCCGCAAGATGACAGATTTGCAGAAAAAACTTGATAATTTGTTGAATGATGAAAATGCACTCGCATATAAAGAAACAATTCGACGCTTGCAATCACTTGAATTGCCACGTGATGAGCAAACTACAAAATTGGCTGCTGCCCTCAAGAGTGGGAACTTTTCTAGCGCAAAACAAGAGGCAGCAAAGTTACAAAAGAAACTTGAATCAGATCAACTCTCCGAAGAAGAACGCAAGCAGTTAGCAGAAAGTTTGAAAAAACTAGGCGAGCAACTCTCTGCACTTGAAAATGCAAATGATTCACTCTCAGATGCACTTGCTGCAGCAGGCATGGATCCAAATCTTTCGAGCGATACACTTGCCACTGAGAATGCAATAAAATCAAGTGAGAAATTGACTGAAGCTCAAAAGAAAAAATTGCTCGAGATGCTTGAAGCACAGAAACAAGCCGCAAATGCATGTAAGAAATTAGGTAAGGCATGTAAAAAATGTGCTGGGGGCAATCCAAATGATTTTGCTTCGATGACAGAACAACTTGAAGCGATGAAGATGTTCATGACTAAAGCAGAAGCAGCAAAATCGCAGTGCCAAAAAGCTGGCAAGGGCATGTGCAGCAAGCCAGGTAGTGAAACGGGTGCAGGGACTGGTGGAGATGGCAGGGGAAATGGCGGCAAAAACAACATTAAAGAAACAGAAACGACTAGAGTGGCAAGCCGCTCTCCTGTAAACACCGTTGAGGGGTCAATCATTGCTCGTCAATTATTTGAGGGTGGCATGGTTACCTCAGGAGAAACAAATGCAACCGTACGAGAAACTGTTCTTTCGGGACAGCGCAGCGCACAAGAAGCGATCGCCCAAGAAGAAGTTCCTCGTCAGTATCACGATCTTCTGCGACATTACTTCGGTACTCTTGAAAAGATTGCAGAATCATCGGACGAAAACGATGCAGATTCTCAGGATTAGTTTCATTTGTTGCATTTTTCTTCTTGGATGTGGTAAACAAGAATCGAATAAGATCATTGTCTATGTTTCGGCTGATGAACAGATCGCTAGAGTAGTCATTGATGACTTTACTACGAAAACTGGAATTGAAGTTGCTTGGGTTGGTGACACTGAGGCATCAAAAACGACTGGCTTGGTGACAAGGCTTCGACGTGAAGCATCAAAACCAGTTGCGGATGTATTTTGGTCATCTGAAAATGTTGGAACGATTCAACTTGCGCAGGAAGGTGCGTTTGCTTCTTGTTCAACTACAGTGACAGACGCCTGGCCAGAAGAATTTAGAGATTCTTCTGGAAAATGGTTCGCTTTTTCGCCCCGCGCCCGCGTAATTGCGTACGACCCAAAGGTGACAAATGTGAAGGAAATGCCTACATATTGGTGGGAATACTCAAATGCTGCAATGGCGGATCCGAGATTTGGTACTACAGGAACGCATCTCGCTGTGATGGCAGGGGATGTTAATCGCTTTGATACTTTTTTACAAGGTTTGGGCGGTAAACCTTTCCTCGGCGGTAATGCAGCTACTGTCCAAGCGGTGATTGACGGAAGTGCGAAATATGCAATGACTGATTCTGATGATGTACACGCAGCAATTGCTCGTGGGGCTTCGATTGCAATGTTGATGCCCAAGCACTATAAAGGAGTAGGTGGTGGTACGCTTTTGATTCCAAATACTGTTGCGATGATTGCAGGATGTCAGCACCCAGAGCAAGCAAAAAAGTTTATAGATTTTATGCTAAGTGATCATGTTGCAACATTGTTAGCAGAATCTAGTTCAAAAAATATTCCATTACAAAAAACAGTTGCAGAAAATTTTCCTGCTTTACTCGTACATGATCCATTGCAAGTTGATTTTATTGCTGCTGCAAAACGCAGAAATAAAACGATAGAACATGTCATGCAGGCTTTGAAAGAAGCGCGTGCAAAATAGTCGTCTGGTACTTTTTCTAGCAATTGTTGTTGCGACGGTAATCTTAGTAATTCCTGCAGTCGCACTTTTATTGAATTTTACTGTGCCTTCAAATGTCACAGTAGACGTCGATTCGTTGGCAGTTGTACTGCGAACTTTTGGTTGGGCGTTTTCTATTGGTATTTTGGCGACTGCAATTGGTTGGCCACTTGGATTGAGTGTTTCAACTTTTTCGCCAAAAATGCGGCGGTTTGTACTAACAGTCTTATTGATGACACTTGTGATCCCTTCATACGCCATTTTTTATTCTTGGTGGCAAGTGTGGCCAGCGGGCTCTTTAATACATGATTTTATGGTCAAACATGAACTTTTACTTTTTGCAACTAAAACCACACTCGCACTTTCGCTTGTTGGTTGGAGTTGGCCAATAGCCGCACTTATTTCGGCAACATGTTCATCAAAAAATGACTCGTTGCATGTGCTTCACCGAATTGACGGTGTTTCCATGTGCAGGATTATTTTAAACCATCTGCATTCGCATTTATCATTATTGATCTCAAGTTGCGTGTTGATTGCAGCGATTACTGCAGCGAATACAACAAGTTTTGATCTCAGTCAATTGGGTACAATTGGGAATGAACTTCGAGCAGTCATTGCAGCTGGCGGTTCGGTACACGACGTTCCGATTCTTGGTTTGTCAAGCTTAGTTTTTGCTTGTTTTGCTGCAGTCGTTTTATTTAGAATGAGAACACAGGTGAAACGTACAGCGATTTCGAAGTCAAGAAAAACAGCAGTTCCTATTATTGTTTTTTGGATTGTTTTCAGCGGAGGTCCAATTATTATTGGTGCATTGCACGCAACTACTGTGGATAGTTTCCTTTTATTCTCACAATACGGTGGTGACGTGGTGCGAAGTTTAACGACCGCTCTGCTGACAGCGTTAGGATGCTTCATGATCCTTATATTGTCTGCCACCTTACATGCTTCGGTTTCGTCTCGGGTGCGTCTGTTCGCTTCATGTTTAGATGTACTTTGGGTATGTGCTGCACTTGTTCCAGCAACAATTATCGTTGATGGTGAAATACTGGCTTGGAATCGACCAATCTTAGACGCGCTGTATCTCTCTCCTTTTCTTCTTGTTTTTGCACAAATTGCACATTTTGGTTTCTTGGGTTCACTTGCGGGTCGATGGATTTCCTCAAGTAGCAGCGTCCGAACATTGCTTGTTTCAGATGCATCGAATTCTTTTTTCGTTTTTTACTCTGCAATTCGTGATCGGATCGTTATTGCAACCCTCGTTTTGTTTGCAATTGTGATAGCGATGTCGATGAGTGAAGTTGCAATGACAACGCAACTTTCTTCACCTGCATCTGATCAACCAATTGCAATTGCGTTGCTCAACGCCATGCACTATCAACGTCCTCAAATAGTTACTTCTGTGATGCTACTTTTTGTAGTTAGTGCTATTGCTGCTGGATGTATCGTTGCTATTGGATTCCGAAGGGCATCGTTATTACTTGTCTTTACATTGTTATTGAATTGCGGTCAAAACTCTTTACCCCATAGTTCAGAAATACAGGTGCCAATTTCGATCATCGGCGGGACAGGAAAAGCAGACGGTCGGTTTGTCACGCCAAGAGCGGTTGATTACAACAATGAAGTGATTGTTGTGATTGATAAAACTGGGAGATTACAGCGCTTTGACCAAGATGGAACATTTCTTTCGAGTTTTTCAATTCCACCAACTGGAAATGGTTTTCCAACAGGCGTCACTATTGACAATGATGACAATATTTGGATTGCAGATACACATGGGCACCGAATTCGTGTTCTTGATAAAACGGGAAAAGAACTTTTAATTTTTGGTGAGTACGGTACTGGTGATGGACAATTTTTATACCCAACAGATATTGCCTTTGGAGATGGTGGGTTGGTATTCGTGTCTGAGTACGGCGGGAATGATCGAATTAGTGTTTTTGATCATGGCGGAAATTTTTTATATGCATTTGGTTCACACGGTAAAGGATCATGCGAGTTTCGTCGTCCCCAAACGATTGCGATTCATCCTGAGACAAAATTGTTGTACATCACTGATTCAGCGAATCATCGCATAGTTGTGTATGACTTCGACGGAAAGCTGGTGCATACGTTTGGCACAGTTGGTAATGAACGAGGGAAATTGCTTTATCCCTATTCAATTATAGTTTTGGAAGATAACACGCTCCTCGTCACGGAATTTGGTAATAATCGCTTGCAACAATTTAATACAAATGGCGAATCGCTTGGAATTTGGGGAAAGGCTGGGGATTCCGAAGGTTCATTCAAAACGCCATGGGGTGCGGTAAGAGTGCAGGGTGGTGTTCTTGTTATTGACACTGGAAATAATCGTCTTCAATTGCTCAACGGGTTTATGATGTGACAACAATGCTTTCACTGATGCAGTTTGATCGTCCCGGATGGCTCCTTTTGTTGGTGCTGATCGTTCCAATTATCATTATGTCGCGTCGTGCGATGCAAAAACGTGGCGCTCGCGGGCGAGTTATTGCTGCGACGCTGACGAGATGTATGGTTATTTTGTTACTAGCAGTTGCGATTGCTCGCCCAGTTTGGAATCGAATTGGCGAAGGGCTGACGCTTGTTGTCCTGCTAGATAGAAGCCAATCTGTTCCACGTGTGTTGCAAGATCAATCGATTGACACGTTGGCTGAATGGACGAGTCAAAATCGGCGAGATAAAGGTGATCGCTTATCAGTCATTTCCATTGGTGAAAATGCAGTCATTGGTTCGATGCCAAGTGAACTGACAGTTCTTGAACCTGCATCAAGTGAACCAAAGGGTGGAGCTACTAATTTAGCAAGTGGTGTGCAACTCGCGCTAGCAATTTTGCCAAAAGACACAGCATCGAGATTGTTGATAGTTTCCGATGGTAACGAAACGGATGGGCAAGTATTGGCGGCGGGTAATCTCGCCGTGACTGCTGGTGTGCCCATTGATGTTTTGCCTGTGCAGTACGAACATAAAAACGAAGTGATCGTCGAACAAGTGCTTGTTTCAGCGCAATCACGAATTGGTCAAACCATTCCAGTCCGTGTTGTGATTCGTAGTATTGGTGAATCGGGCGGAGTGTTGCACTTACTACAAAACAATACTCCAATTGATATTTCTCCTGATGAAGTTGGTACTGGCGCGTCGATGGCGTTACGAAATGGTGTGAATGCAGTTGTGTTTGATATTCCCGTGCAGCGAGGAGGTCCACAGCGCTTTACTGCAACTTGGCAACCTGATTCAGGCACCGATACGATTGCAGCAAATAATACTGGAGTCGGTGTGACATTCGTCGCACGAGGTGGCACAGTGTTGCTTGTCACACAAAACGAATTAACTACATCTCACTTGCGAAATGTTTTGGTTGAGTCTGGCATTTCGGTTATTGTTTCCTCGCCTGAAGGTATTCCAAGAGACAGCATCGGTTTTACTGCATACGACGCAGTGATCCTTGCAGACATTCCCCGCTGGGCAATTGATGATTCTCAAGAGCAACATTTGCTTTCCTTTGTCCATGACGTAGGCGGCGGGTTGATTATGACGGGCGGTTCTACCTCTTTTGGTGCAGGTGGTTGGATTGGTTCACAACTTGAGCAAGCGATGCCTGTTCGCTGTGAACCGCCACAGACACGAAATCTTCCTCGAGGTGCGCTCGCACTCATCATGCATTCGTGCGAAATGCTAGAAGGTAATTATTGGAGTCAAGAAGTTGCGAGTGCAGCAGTCGAAGCCCTAAGTGAACAAGATTTTATTGGGATTGTTGAGTACAGTTGGAACAGCGGAACGAATGCAAACTGTAATTGGACATTACCGATGCAACTTGCAGGGGATAAGGTTGCTGCGATGGATGCGGTGCATAGTCTTACGCTTGGTGACATGCAAGATTTTGATTCCGCTCTTGAACTATCACTTGAAGGGCTAAATGGTGTTGATGCCGCGCAACGGCATGTCATTATTATTTCTGACGGCGATCCTCAGCCTCCAACTCAAGAATTAATTCAGTCGTACCGTAATGCGAGCGTGACCATCTCAACAGTGATGGTTGGCGGACATGGTTCACCAATGGATCAACAAATGATGCAAGGAATTGCTACTGCAACTGGGGGTCGGTTTTACATGGTGAATGATCCAACTCAACTTCCTCAAATTTTTATTAAGGAAGCCCAACTCAATTCCCGTTCACTTATACAGGAAGGTGGACCGTGGGAGCCATCGCATATTCCAAGTGGCACGGGTCCATTGCAAGGAATTGAAAGTGTTCCGCCAGTTACAGGCTTGGTTGTGACTGCTAACCGTGGTGGATTTGCGCAAACACCTTGGGTGATTTCAACTTCAGAAGGCGATGATCCACTTTTCGCGTGGTGGCATCATGGAATCGGTAAATCGATCGCGTTTACAAGTGACCTTGGGTTGCAATGGACAACGCAATGGCCAGCGTGGTCATCATTCGCACCGTTTTGGCAACGAAGCGTTCGTTGGGCAATGCGAGGTTCAATGCCTCCAAATGTCATGGTGCGTTCTCGTGTTGAAGGTGGTCGTGGCATAGTAGATATAGAAGCGGTAGATGCAAATGCTTCGTTTTTGAATTTAATGCAATCGCACGCAGTTGCTATTGATCCTCATGGTCAATCCCATGTGATTTCAGTGCGGCAAACAGGTCCCGGTCAATACCATACAGAGTTTGACATGGATCAATCAGGTGCGTGGCTTGTCAACGTTGCACTTCAATCTCCTGACGGAAAGTCAACGGGTGCAATTCCAGCAGCAGTCTCAATTCCATATCCGGATGAGTACAGGACAACTATTGATAACGCACCGCTTTTGTATGAACTTGCGCATCGCACTAGCGGGCGAATTTTATCATTCGACGAAGTTGAATCTACAAATCTTTTTGATCGCGAAGGTCTTGAACTTCCAATAAGCCCAAAACCTGTCTGGGATCTTCTTGCAATTCTCGCTGCTTCGTTACTCATCATAGATATTGCAATTCGTCGTCTTTGGATTGATCGTAAAAGTATGCAAACAATGCTCGCGCCTGTTACTCAAGCAACTACAAGTTCCGTTGAAGCACTGCGACGTGTGCATGAACAACAAGAACGGGTACAACCGCGAAAACACGAAAAAAGTATGGAAGTTTCTTCAGAAAAGCCAAAAGTGCCATTCTCTTCTCCGAAAAAAGAAGAGCCATTAGATCCTGATGACAATCTCGGTCAGTTACTCAAGCGGAAACGTGAGCGTGGGGATCAGGGAGGTGACATTTGATCCTCACTTCAAAAGATTTACCTAAGGAAATCACAACTCCAGAAGAAGTTCGACAAGCTCTTGGAGCAATTCGAACATCGTTTGTTCGGATGCGTGAGCAAATAAGCGAAGTCATTGTGGGACAGCAACGAGTGATAGATCTTGTTCTTGTAGCCATCCTTGCTGAGGGTCACATACTCCTTGAAGGGCCACCGGGACTTGGAAAAACTCTGCTTGTTCGGACTTTGGGTGATGTACTCGCTCTTACAAATTCCCGTATTCAGTGCACTGCAGATTTAATGCCGGCAGACATCGTTGGAACAACAATTGTTGATGAAGAACAAGGAAGTTTAAAGCGGCGATTTCGGTTTCGCGAAGGCCCAGCCTTTCACCAGTTATTATTGGTAGATGAGATCAATCGTGCAACACCAAAAACACAATCTGCCATGCTAGAAGCAATGCAGGAACGATCAGTCTCAGTTGATGGTACAACTCGGATGTTGCCAGTTCCATTCTTTGTTCTTGCTACGCAGAATCCAATTGAGCAGGAAGGGACATATCCACTTCCAGAGGCGCAACTTGATCGTTTTATTTTTAAAATTGACGTTCAACTATCTAATCGAAAAGAGATGAATGAAATTTTGGAACGTACGACTTCAAGATTGATAACAGATGCGAGTATAACAATAGATGCATCTTTTCTCCTTGCTGCGCAACAAGTTCTAAAGCAAGTTGTAATTGCACCGCACATTCAAGATTTTGTCACAAGATTGATTCTCGCAACACATCCCGATTCTGAGCATGCGCCAAGTTGGATTGCAAGAGACGTGATTGTTGGTGCTAGCCCAAGAGGTGCACAAGCTATTATTCGCGGTGCAAAAGTTGCAGCAGTTATTGACGGGCGTTTTGCTGTCTCTTTAAGAGATATTAAAGCAGTCGCCGTTCCGGCCTTGCAACACCGCATTGTCCGTTCGTTTGAAGCCCAGACTGCAAACCGGCTTGCGGTTGATGTGATTGATGAACTTGTACGTGAAGTTCCAATTCTTGACCAAGAGGTGTTTCATGGCTAACTTTGGTGAAACTAGTCACGAGCGACCAACAAAAGTAGATGAACTTTTAGGTTCGTCTTTAATGTCATCACTAGATCGACTCGACATTGTTGCAAGAAAAATATTTTCAGGTAAAATTCAAGGTGAACGAAGAAGTAAAAGGCGGGGTGTGAGCGTGGAATTTGCAGATTACAGGCAATACACAGCTGGCGATGACCTGCGCTTTATTGATTGGAATGTGTATGCGAGACTTGATCGCTTGTTTATGAAAATTTTTCTTGAAGAAGAAGAGTTGACCGTAGGAATTGCAATTGATGCAAGCGCTTCGATGGAATATGGAAATCCAAATAAGTTTGATTTTGCGAGAAGGCTTGCGATGTCTCTTGGGTACATCGCGTTAAGCAGTCATAATCGCGCATCACTTTTTTCTTTTTCAGACCGAGGTGTTGATCGCTTGGCAGCGCTACGTGGAAGACGTCGAACGCGTGAAATGGGGCAGTGGCTGCTTAATTTAAGCCCAGGTGGTAAAACAGATTTTGTTGAAGCATGTAAAACACTTTCAACTGCGCGTCAAGGGCGCGGTGTTCTTATTGTTATTAGTGATTGTCTATCAGAGGATGGTTTGACTCAAGGATTGAAGTATCTAACAGGCGGCGGGTGGGACGTATTCCTTATGCAAACACTTTCGCCTGAAGAAATTGATCCAGAACAAGCAGGAATGGAGGGCGACATTCGCCTTGAAGATGTTGAAACAGGGGACACGTGTGAAATCACTGTCACGTCGCCCTTGATTGAAAAGTACAAGGAAAGATTGCACTTCTACTGTGAAGAACTTCGCACGCAGTGCGCACGCATAGGAGTGGGTTCAGCTCGTGTCTCGACAGATATTGACATGGAAACATTACTCGTTGAATATCTCCGAAGTAGGGGATTGTTGAGATGACTTTTGTAACTATTTCAACAGGGTTAGTTCTTGGAGCGGTCGTTCTTCCGCTTTTGCTTCTTTTGTATTTTTTACGACTACGTCGTCGATTATTACAAATTTCTTCTACATTGTTGTGGACAAACGCTGTTGAAGATTTACACGCTAATTCGCCATTCCAGCGACTGCGTCCAAGTACACTTTTTCTTTTACAACTGCTTGCGTTGCTTCTTGTCATTTTAGCATTGATGCAACCTCAGATTGAAGGCGAGCAACAGCGAGAAGGACGGCACGTGGTATTGATTGACCGCTCGGCATCTATGAATGCAGTAGACACTGCTAGCGTGTCCAGACTTGATGAAGCGAAGGATCAAGCGAAAGCCTTAGCACAGCAGTTGCATGGTGGCGGAATATTTTCAAGTGGTGGAAGCGAAACAATGATCATTTCGTTTGCCGATACTGCAGAAATTATTTCGCCATTTACTGATTCAGTTCAACAACTAACGAATGCACTTGATTCGATTCAACCAACGCATGGACGATCAAATATTAGTGACGCACTAAAATTAGCTCGTGCATACATGACGAATGTTGATCCTGAAAACCAAGGGCTTTCAAGCAGTGAATCATCGCAACTAGAATTATTTTCTGATGGCAATATCGCGGATTTACACGAGCAGGCACTGAAACAAGGTGAGACGTTGATATATCACCAAGTTGGTGATGCAACCACTGGCAATGTTTGCATCGATACAATTGCAGTTGATAGAAACCCTGATGCAAGAAATGAAGTGCAGGTTTTTTTAAGTGTTGCTAATTATGGTAGCGAACCGGTGATTACTGATATCGAACTATCAATCGACGGTATTCCAATTGGAATTGAAAAAATAACGATACCTGCGATGGATGCGAGTGAAACAAGAAATAAAATTGCTGGTATTCGGAACTTGGTGTTTGTTCCATTTGAACTTACAACGAAAGGCATTGTACAAGTTAACATTCTGCATAGTGATGCGATGGATTTTGACAACATTGCATCTATTGTTGTTCCATCTCCGCGAGAATTGCGTGTACTGGTTGCTGAGAAAGGCGCACCGCTGATACAGGCTGCACTTGAAGGATTGGAACTTGCGAACCTCAAAGTAGTTACACCACAAGTGATAAAAGAAATGATTGCAAGCGGTAGCGCATCTGCTTTTGATGTTGTTGTTACGCGAGATGTTTCCCTTGAAGAGGTGCCTCGTGGAAGATATTTAGCTTTTGGAGGTGAAATGCCAGTTTCTGCACTCCGGCGGTACGCAGATGGTGAAGGGCAAGTAATGCTTGTTGGTAAGGAAGATCATCCTGTGATGCGTTTTGTTCGTTTTGAAGAAATTGTTGCAATCAAAGGCAATGCAATTGTTCCAACAAGCGGCGCGGAAGTCTTGCTTGAAGGAAGTTCTTGGCCAGCAATACTCCACTATCGAGGTGAGGGGCGGTCGATAGTGTACGTGGCGTTTGATCCAATTGATAGCAACTGGCCGTACCTTCGTAGTTTCCCATTCTTCGTGTATAACTCTGTAGGTTTTCTTGGAAGAAGTGGAGATGTATTAGCCACAACGCCACTAAATGTTGGTGATGCAATAGTTGGCGGTGTTCCTGTTGGCGTATCGTCAGTCGAAATTGTTGAACCAGATGGCGCGAAGCATGCAGTAACAATAGATCGTGATGGTAGATTTACATGGGGACCTATTAGACTTTCAGGCGTGCACCATGTTAAAAGAACGGATGGGGTTTCAAGAATTGTTGCCGTCAATGCACCACCCGAAGAATCACTTCTTTCCTCTCGGCTAGAGGTCCAAATTGGGGCAGCGAAAATAAACGCCTCTGCAACTCGAACAAGTTCGTTTATCCAACTCTGGCCGTGGGCGATTGGGTGCGTTATTTTCGTTCTTCTTGTTGAGTGGCGTTTGTATCAACGAAAAGTTTCCGGATCAAAACGGCAACAAACAGATGCGTTTGGAATCGGAAGATGAATGTAACTGGATTGAATGTAGTGGTGATGGGACTTGGACGCTTCGGGGGTGGGCTCGGCGTTACTCAGTGGCTGCTTGAACAAGGTGCAAATGTGTTGTTAACAGATTTATTATCCGAGGAGGAGTTGCGGCATCAATTAGAACAACTTGGACCACACGAGAAACTGCGTTGTATTTTTGGTGAGCACCGAATAAAAGATTTTGAGCAAGCGGATCTAATCGTTGCAAATCCAGCCGTACGCATGCCATGGGAGAACCCGTATTTGCAAGCGGCTTGGGATGCGGGTGTGGAAGTCAAAACAGAGATTCAGTTCGTTGTTGAGCAAGTGGACCGTAGGAAGATTGTTGGTGTGACGGGATCTGCTGGTAAATCAACAACTGCTGCAATGATTCATGCGGCGTTGCTAGCGAGTGATTTGCAAGCGGTACTTGGTGGAAACATTGGTGGAAGTATGATGCAAAAAATCGATCAAATTTCTGATGACACAATTGTTGTCCTTGAGTTGAGCAGTGCGATGCTTTGGTGGTTAGGTGATGCTCAAGGAAAGGGGTGGTCACCACATGTAGGCGTCCTTACGAACATATCTCCAAATCATTTGGATTGGCACGGTTCGATGGAATCGTACGAAACGTGTAAAGAAAATATTTTCTCATTTCAAGAACAAGGTGATATCGAAATTCGTAGTGTTGAAGTGGATCCCATACGCGACGAACTGTACATTCTTGGTGAGCACAACAAACAAAATGCTGCAGTTGCAATCAATGCAGCAATTGTGATGGGGGCAGATGTGCAAGAGGCGGTGAAGGGAATAACTGAATTTCGGGGGTTGCCGCATCGACTAGAACGCGTTGGAGAAAATGTTTATAACGATTCAAAATCTACAACACCTCAAGCATGTGTGTTAGCAGTTGACTCATTTGACAAACCATCACGAATTCATTTAATCGTTGGTGGATATGACAAAAAAATAGATCTATCTTTGATTGCACAACAAGCCGATCGAGTTGCGGGTTTGTACGCGATTGGCCAAACTGCTGAAGATATTATTCAACTTGCGAAGTGTGGATACGCAGTGCACTGCGAATCGCTTGAGGTTGCTGTGCGAGCAGCAAAAGAACGAATGGGGGAAGGGGATGTTTTATTATTGAGCCCCGGCTGTGCAAGTCTTGATCAGTTTGAAAACTATGAACAGCGCGGTGAAGCATTTTGTTCGCTCGCGCTTGGTTAATGCACTTGCCCGACTAGTTCGGTAATCGCGCGACATCCATGGCGCTTGACCCATGCAGAAAGTTTTTTTGCAATTTTGGTTGAAATTGCAGGGTTGATAAATGATGCAGTCCCGATTCCAATTGCTGTTGCACCGGCTAGAATAAATTCTGCTGCATCTTCCCAGTGAAGAACGCCCCCAGTACCAATGATTGGGATGTTCGCATTTTTAGCTATGTCGCGGTAGACCTCGTGAATAACTCGAACAGTAATTGGATGAATTGCAGGGCCGCTGAGCCCTCCAATGCCTCGTGAGATGAGCGGTGTTTTTGTTTCCACATCAATTCTCATTGCAGGAATTGTATTGATGAGTGTGAGTGCACTAGCGCCGGCACTGATGGCGGCTTCTGCATGTGGTCGAATGTCGCCGCATGCTGCGGAGAGTTTGACAATCATTGGAGTTGATTGCAGTGTTGGTTTAATTTCGCTCAGAAGCTCAGCTAGTTTTGCAGGGCAACTTCCAAATTCAAGACCATCTGATGTATTGGGGCAAGAAACGTTTATTTCAACAAGGTCAATACCATCGATGTTATTCATCGCTTTTGCAACTTGCACATACGATTCGATGGAATCGCCTGCGATGGATCCGATGATTGTTGTGTCTATGTTTTTACAATTTGGCGCGTAGTTTGTGACAAAATCTTCAATGCCACCATTTGCAAGCCCTATTGCGTTGATCATGCCGTTTGGGAGATCAGCTATTCGTAGTGGCTGATTTCCATCTCTTGGTTCAGAGGTTATCGATTTGGTTGTGATTGCCCCGAGTTTTCTAAGATTGATGGCATCCCCAATTTCACCTATGACGCCAGAGGTTCCAGCTGCAAGTACAACTGGATTTCTGAGGGTGATTCCACCTATTTCAACTTCCATCTTGACCATGTAAACACATTATACCTGTTGACGGAATACATCTTAAGTTTCAATTTAGCATTTTTGATGTATTCAGTAATGTTTCACCCCTGCGAGTTGTACCCAGTCCCGTACTGGGTGTTGTGCCTGGTTCCGTATCCGGTGCATTCCATGGGCTCTTAGGTTTCGACCCTAATGTACAATGCCCGTATGAGTGATATAACTGATCGAATTGATAGATTTGAGAATATGGCAACTGCCGATCCGAGCAATGACATGGCTCATTTCAGTTTGGGTTCGGCCTACCTAGATGCTTCAAGATACCCTGAGGCAGCAGCTAGTTTCAGCACTTGTGTAGAGCTCAACCCAGATATGACCCGTGCGATGGAACTAGGGGGGTCTGCCTTGATGCAAGCAGGCAGAGCAACCGAAGCGGAAACCTTGCTTCGAAAGGGTTATATGCAAGCGACAAGTCGAGGGGAAATGCGTGTTAAGGACGGCATAGCAGTAATTCTTAAAGCCGCAGAACTCCCAATTCCAGAAATGGAGACTGGCACTGTCACTACATCAGGAGGAGGCAAGCCCTTTGTTAAAGCACCACTCCCGGGACCAGTAGGCGAATGGATTGCAGAAAATATACTGTCCGATGCTTGGGAAGGTTGGATTGCACAAGGGACAAAAGTCATCAATGAATTGCGATTAGATTTCTCCCGTGAAGAGGATCAACAAGTGTATGAAGATTACATGGCTGAATTTTTAAGCATCCCAAAAGAAATAATTGAGAAAGACCGAACTCAGAAGGAAAAGGCGAAGCAATCATGAGCGAACAAATCATAGATCTTGGTGAACAGAAAACAGTAAATCAACAAAAACGCAGTGGATTGGCAACAGCCTCACTCATCTGTTCACTTATTGTTTGTTGTCCAGTCGTTACGCTTATTGGTGTCATTCTTGGCATCGTTGCATTGCTGCAAATGCGTGGAAAACAGATTGCAGGTCGTGGCTTCGCCCTCGCAGGTATCGTCATCGGCATTGTGACGACTGTACTTACTTCGCTGGGTATCGCATTTCTTGTTCACGCAGCAATGGAAGTTCTCGATCAAACACCGAAGCTAGTAACAACAGCAATCCAATCAGGCATACAAGGAGATACGGAAGCATTTCGAGCTGAGTTTTCCTACGATGCTGTTGCAGCTAATGACGAAGAAGTGACTTCGTTTATCGCTACTCTTACTTCTCGGTATGGAAAATTCGACGAAGCAGTCATAGATATGCGAGCGATGCAAGGAGGCCAACAATCATCGGAAGGACAAGCGGAAATGCCTTTGCAACTTGTCTTTGAAACACAGACAATTTCATCAACGGTTGTCATTGACATTGCGAAAGGTAAAGAATCTTGGGTTGATGTTAAAATTCAATGTTTATTAATCCATGATTCTGAAAAGGGTGATTTGGCATTCCCGTTTGCATCTCAGTGTGGAACAACTATCCAAGCAGATGAAGAATAAATCAGCAACACTGAATCCTTGGGCTTTCGTTGCAATAGTTTGCTCAATTGGTATGTGTCCATTCTTTACAATTGCAGGAGTTTTACTTGGCGTGCGAGCAATCGTTGACATCAAAGCTCGATCTGGCACTCGAGGAATCCGCCTTGCTTGGGCAGCAATTTGCATTGGAAGTTTGGTGACAGGACTTTGGGGTGGCGGAATGTTGTGGTGGAACATTAATGTTCGAGGTCAAATGCAACATGGCCCTGTGGATGCAATTTTGTACGGAGAATCAAACGAAGCAGCTTTTGCTCCATATTTCATGGTAGGCAATCAATTAGAAGCTGAAGAATTTCTTGAAGAGATTAACAAAAGATATGGCAATTTGGTTTCTGGCAAACAAATTGAATCTACACATGTTGAGGGCGAAGAACTCGCTTTTTATCTGATGCCACTTCAAGCAATTTTGAAATATGAATTACAATTTATAGATGCTCCGACAGTGCTTCTCACTGGTAAGTTTGTATTATTTGACAAAAGGAATGAAATGCGTCACTTCACAAACAGATTTGCTTGGATTTGTATTCACGATGATGAACTCGGCGATCTTGTATATCCTCCAGATGCAGAAGTTGCTAGTGAATAATGAGTAATGAGAGTGTCATTGAAGTTCGCGATTTAGTTTGCACATTTGGTGAACAGACTGTTCTTGAAGGAGTTAACCTTGACGTATATGAAGGCGAAGTACTAGTCATCATGGGTGGATCCGGTTCAGGCAAATCAACAATTCTTCGCCACCTTATCGGCACGTACATTCCAGATTCTGGGCATGTGAAAATATTTGGTGAAGATCTTGCCAAACTCGATGAACATGGCATGAATAAAATTCGAAGGCAATTCGGTATTCTCTTTCAATCTGGGGCACTCTTTAATTCAATGAGTGTTGCAGAAAATGTAGCACTTTCTTTGCGCGAACATACCGATCTCGATCCAGACATCATCTCGTTTATTGTCAAAATTAAACTAGAACAAGTTGGCTTGCGCGAAGCGGCGGATAAAAACCCTTCGGAGATTTCTGGTGGCATGAAAAAACGCGCAGGTTTAGCACGAGCACTTGCCCTTGACCCAAAACTTTTGTTTTATGATGAACCTTCTGCAGGTTTAGATCCAGTGACGAGTGCTACGATTGATCAATTGATATTAGATTTAGCAAAAAAGGCGGGTGTTACAAGTGTTGTTGTCACGCATGAAATGGACTCTGCATTCGTCATCGCTGATCGAATGGCGATGCTCGATAAAGGCAGAATGATCATGGTTGATACCAGAGAGGTTTTTGAGGAGATTCGAGACTGGCCACTTGATCGACTTCATGAACTTGATACTCAAAAGCAATTGATACGTCAATTTCTCAGAGGTGATCCAGAAGGTCCATTGACTGAGCGAAAAGAAGAATCAAGCTACGCGGAGGATCTTCTTGGCGTATCAGCACCACGTCTCGCTCATGGTCCTTCGGTACAATCTTCGAAAGAGTAATAGGGAGGCAATGAATACATGTCACAACTAAGAGATAAACAACGAAACAATGTTAAAGCAGGAGTGTTTGTTCTCCTTTCATTGATTCTTGGTCTGGTTATTATTTCAGTACTAACAAATCTCTGGGATACAATTACCGTTAGAACAAATCGATACCACGCCTTGTTTTCAGTTAAAGACGGTGTGAGTACACTTTCAACAGGATCAAAAGTAAGACTAGGTGGGCTTGGGATTGGAACGGTCACATCGGTCACGCCATCGATTGGCAAAAATACACCGATTACAAACATTGACGTGTACTTCGATATTAATGCAGATATCGAGTTGTATACAAATTTGCATTTAGAAATTCATTCAGGACTTCTCGGTTCAAAAGCTTGGTTATTAATTAATGATGTAGGTAGTGGAGATCTGGCAACGAGCGAAACGTTGTTATCTGGATCATCTACAACGATGGTTGGGCAATTCCTAGGTAACAAGGCGGATGAAGATATTCGCCAAACGCTCGAAGCACTCCGAAAAATTACTAATGCACTTACCAAGGATGGTGATGCCCTTCGCATGATTATTGGAAATGAAGAATCAGATCAAATATCCCAAGCAATTACTTCTGCAAAAAATGGATTACTTTCAATTCAAGAACTGTCAGCTAGTTTGCAAACAGTTTGGCCCTCCTGGGAAACATCGTTTTCTGGTTTGTTGATATCTGCAAAAAATTTGCCAACTAAAATTGATTCGACTTTGCAAAATATACAAGAAATGATTGGTGATATTCGTGCAACTATTCTCCCAAAAGTTGAACGAACTATGACCTCTCTTGAATCATCGTCGAAGGCCATCGCCTCAATGACGCAATCGTTGCATGGTTCATCTCCGAAATGGTCAAACAAGGTGAGTTCTATTCTGTCAAATGTTGATCAAATTACCGCAAGAGCAAAATCGGCGGTTGACGATATTTCTGCAAGTCCCTGGCGTCTTTTATACAGACCTACTGATCGCGAGATTGCTTACGAACAACTCAATGACGCTTCGTGGCAACTTCTCTCTGCACTCACTGAACTAAGAGAATCCGCAGCAGGCTTACGATCACTAGTGGCTGCAAAGAATTCTCCATTCGATACCAATGAAGCTGCATCCCTCGCAGAATCTTTGCTTGAAAGTGAATCAGCGTTTCAATCTGCACGCCAAGCAATTTTAGAACGAATGCGTCTTGATTTTCCAGACAGAACCTTGCCGTGATCGTTCCGCAAATCGTTAGCAGTTTTGCTGACCCAAGAGTTGATGCGTATCGCAATGTGACAGATGCCGATTTGCGAGGTCGAAAGCATCTCTTTATGGTTGAATCAGAAATGGTTGTTCGGCGATTACTCAATACTAATTCTAAAATACATTCAGTTTTTCTGTCTCCCAAAAAGTTTGAACAACTCTCTGCATCCCTAGAAACATGTAATGCGCCTGTTTACGTTGCAGACGTGAGTCTCATGACAGAGATCATTGGATTTCACATTCATCGTGGAGCACTTGCAGCGGTACACCGGCCGAATGCTAGCGACAAATCTGTTGACCAATTGTTTGAGCAATTGCATCAAAAAGAAAAATTCACGCTCTTGCTGGCTGAGCGAATTACAAATGTTGACAATATGGGTTCTTTGTTTAGAAACGCTGCAGCATTTGGTGTTGATGCATTGTTGTTTGATCACCAATGTTGCGATCCCTTGTATCGCAAAGCAATTCGAGTTTCAATGGGTCATTCTCTCTCTATCCCTTGGGCAATTGCGGATGAATGGCGATTTACTCTTCGCCGGCTTAAGGAAGAATTAAACGTCACAATCATTGGATGTGAAACGGGTGAGCAAGCAAAACCACTTTGGGATGTACCCATAAGTGAACGAAATGCATTTGTGATGGGCGAAGAAAAATCTGGGTTGTCTCCTACGACAATGAATCTCTGCGATCATATCGCTGAGATTCCGATGTCAAATGGTGTACCCTCAATTAATGTTTCAGTTGCATCAGCCGTTGTTTTGTACGACTTTCTGCGACGAAACAGTTTCGATAAGAGGTAGACCGTCGACAACAGTAGAATCATCGATGCGTTGGATGTTTGCACCAAGCGTTGCAAGGGTTTTTTCCATCGTTGCGTATCCTCGATCTAGATGATATACACGACTAACAACTGTTTCACCTTCTGCTGCAAGCCCTGCAAGAACCAAACTTGCTGAAGCTCGCAGATCGCTTGCCATGACTGGGGCGCCAACAAGATGATCAACGCCTTGTACGATCACTGTTGCACCTTGCCGAACAAGTTTTGCACCCATTCGACTTAATTCAGGAACATGCATAAACCGCTCTGGATAAATTTTCTCGGTGATGATGCTATTGCCCCGAGATAAACAAAGTAAAGCCATCATTTGTGCTTGCAAATCAGTTGGGAAGCCCGGATACGGCTGCGTCGTGAACATGACAGGTTTCAAATGCCTATCGCTGAGAACTTGCACTGTGCATGCTTTTGGATCTTGAGAAGTATCTGTTTGGGTGACATGCACGCCAACAGTTGAAAGAATGTTTGTAACAGCAAGCAAGTGGTCAAGAGGAAATCGTTCGATTGTCACGTCGCCATTTGTCATTGCAGCTGCAATTGCCCACGTGCCGGCAACGATTCTATCTGGCATGACAGTATGTGATGCACCGCCTAGTTGCTCAACGCCTTCAATGATAATTCGAGGAGTGCCAGCACCTGAGATTTTAGCACCCATATTGTTGAGTAGTAAAGCAAGGTCTGCTATTTCAGGTTCACAAGCTGCAGATTCGATAATTGTTCTGCCTTTGGCTAACGTTGCTGCGCTCATAACATTTGCTGTGCCAAGTACAGTTGAGCCAAATGGTCCACCAAGAAAAATAGTTGCACCGATCAGTTTGTCAGCTCTTGCAATGATATCGCCACCGTCAAGTTCGATTGTTGCACCAAGCGCTTCTAACCCGCGCAGGTGCAAATCAATTGGGCGATCACCAAATGCACAACCACCAGGCATCGAGACACGAACTTTTCCACGACGAGCGAGAAGTGGTCCAAGAACGCACACACTTGCACGCATTGTTCTGACGATGTCGTATCGAGCGTGAGAAGTTGATTCATCTGTTACCTGCAATGTAATTTTGTTTGTTGACTGCTCGACCTTGCATCCAAGTTCAGTAAGAAGCCGACCCATGTTTGTTATATCAGACAAATCTGGGACGAAATCAAAATGCAACGGTTCCTTTGTAAGTAGAGAAGCAGCAAGTAGGGGCAACGATGCATTCTTAGAGCCATCGACTGAAATAGATCCTGTTAGACGTTGTCCGCCGTGTATTGAAAATGCATCCATGTTGGTTCTGCTGAGTCCTTCCTGCTTTGTGCCATCCTTGGCGTAGTTGTAGATTCCATCGTCATTTCAATGGAAATAAACATACTTGTAAAACCACTGTGATAGTAACAAAACAATGCAGTGTTAGACGTTGCCTAAATTGACAATTTTGAGTTATCGCACCTAAATAGTCAGGTTTTGCAGTTTGATCCCTTAGAATTCACTTTTTTTTAATTCATTTTGTTGTATGTTGTGTTATATATGTAACTTAGAGAACATGAAGAAAACAAGGAGAAGTCCGATGAATCTAAAAAATGGTTTTACTGTAATGACTTTACTTGCTCTCCCGAGCATCGGAGTAGCAGATACGTTGCTTGTTCCGAGTGAATACGGCTCAATTCAAATGGGAATTGATGCTGCGGTATCGGGAGATATTGTTTCCGTTGATCCGGGTATTTATTCCGAAACAATTAATTTTCTAGGGAAAGATATAACTGTTTCTAGTGCTAGCTCAGCAAACGACACATACATTGACGGTAATGCCTTATCAGATTCAGTGGTTATGTTCGTTAGTGGAGAGACGAATAATTCCATTCTTGATGGGTTTACAGTTCGAAATGGTGGTCAGCAAAATTATACTTCGGGCATTTACATTGTTTTATCCTCACCGATTATTCGTAATTGCATTGTGAAATCAAACCACTCGCAACTCAACGGGGGCGGAATATTTGTTGATACTGGCACGGTAACCTTAGAAGATGTTATTATTTCTGATAATTCTGGCAGTGCTGGCGCCGGATTGTATTTAAAATTCAGCAGCGGCTCAATGACCGGCGGTTCCGTAGAAGGAAATGTAGGTGTGAATGGATCTGGAATTTATCTAAAGGACGGAGCCGGAGCATTTACAATGACAAATGTTACATTGCAGGGCAATTCTGCTTCTACTAATGGCGGTGCTGTTTTTGTAAAAAACAGTGAATTAATTGCAGAAAATTGCACTTTTGATTTGAATACTTCAATTGACGGGGCTGGATTGTTTTGTTATTCAGGTGGAAATGCAACTATTTCGAACTCTGTTTTTACGAGCAATAGTGCATTAGGGTTAGGAGGTGCAGCAAACATCCGTTCGAATAGTACAGTTTCATTCTTGCAATGCACGTTTGATTCGAACGTTGCCGATAGCGACTGTGATGCAGTTGGCGGTGGCGCAATTTTAAATATTTTAAATAGCATTGTCACGCTTGAAGATCCCACGATTTGTGACAATCTTTTTTGTGATGTAGAGGATATGTTCATTGGTGATGATCCAATTATTATTGGTGATATTCTTGATTGTGCGGTAGCAGATGGCCCAGGTGCATGCTGTGGTGGTTCTGCTTGTTGGGTCATGGATGAAGTAGATTGTCTTGATGGTGGTGGTTTATGGAATGGCAGTGAAAGCGCTTGCGCAGACGTAATATGCGAAGGTGGCGGTGGTGAAACAACAGGTGCTTGTTGTGTACAGAGCAATTGTGTTCATGCTACTGAAGCATCATGTGTATCAGCAGGAGGTGTGTTCTACGGAACATCCGCAACTTGTGGCACAACAAATTGTCCATCGAGCTGTGCAGAGGATGTAAACGGTGATGGTATGGTTGATGTAAATGACCTTCTATTACTCATTGGAGCGTGGGGTATGTGCCCGTAACCTCATAGCAGTGCTGAAATAAACTGAATTTAAATATAGAAAAAACCCCGCTGCGTGCAGCGGGGTTTTGTAATTTGGATAACAAGTTAGTTGTCGATTATTTTCGACGTCGTCGATTTGTAAGACTTTCTAGACCGAGAAGTGCAAGTGCGCCAGGTGCTGGGATGTTGCCAGGTGTAAAAATCTGGACACCTGAAAGGTCATCGCCTGCTACGCTGATGTTGAGATCATCGATGTATGCACTATTTACTAATTGACCAGTGTGGTCACCACCACCATCAGTGCCACCGGAAAAGGTCCAATTGTCCTCTAATAATGTCCAATCACTTCCGCTGTAGGTGTTATTGCCATCAGCAGAACCGCCGTAGTCCCCGATGTTGCCTGTAGTGTAATGTGCCCATATACGAACCTTACTCATGTCTACCCCATCACCCATTTAAAATAGGTAGATTGTACTTTTTTGCCAATTCCAACTTGACCTATTGTGGCATTAAGGGACAATAATGATGATGCACCCCATGCTTGACCTTCCAACTCTTTGGTTTTTATCTGCACGAGCGATGGCAGTTGCAGGTGGAGATCTGCCAACTGTGCAAGAGGCGGCAACGGGTCTCTACGCCCAAGCCATTCTCGGGCTCACTGAAGAGGAATGTAGAAAAGCGAAAGATGCAGAGCACATCAGCAACAAAACATTAATTGATTGCCTTGCTGGCGTTCGAGCATTACCGAAAGAAGAATCGGAAAAATTGTTGACTGGTGTAATGATGATTGCGTATGCAGACCGTTCGATGAAGCCATTGGAAGTTCGCTGGGCATCGATGTTAGCCTCTGCAATCGAAGTTACACCTGATATTTTTCAAAGATGTTGCGTGAATGCAAGAATCATTGCATCTATGTTAAGACCAAGTAGTGGTGTATCGTGAGCAAGAACGAAACGAACTTTCAATTCCTCGAACGATTCGATAAGCGTGTTGCACGTCTTGCAAAGCAAGCGGAAAAATATGTACATACTGACCCTGACTCGTGCATGTTTAAACTTCGCTTGATGGTTGAAACGATGGCGAAGAAATTAACTGGACTACAAATGCGAGGAGATATTTCGAAAGATCTCGGTGCAATGCTCGGTGCACTTGAACGCTCTGGTGCGTTGCCACGAAGGCAAGCTGATACGATGCACGCAATTCGCAGAGACGGTAACGCCGCCGTGCATGGAAGTCCTACACCAGTGCCAACAGCGATGCGACGCTTGGGCGAAGCGTACAAAATTTCAGGGTGGTTTTGCAAAATGATCAAAAAAGGATCGAAAATACAACTTGAAGCATTTGATCCGCCTGACCCTCCATCACCTATAGATCAACATACTCAACAACTGCATGGCAAGATTGACGAATTAGAAGAATCTATCGAACAGCGAAGGCTTGCAACAAGGGAATCGCTGCTCATGTTTGGTCCACAGGAAGATGTCAAAGAAGTAACTCGACGTATCACGGAAGAATTATGTGCGCTTGATAATGTTGCAGCAGCAGCAGGCGAGCCGACAATTGATGCCGATTTTGTTGCATTGGTGATGGCAATGGACCTTGAACAAATAGAAGAAGATCCACGCCACGGCGGTGATTCGCGTACAGCGAAGAGAGAAGCAGAAGAACAACTTGAAGGTATTAAAAAACACTTAGCGGAACGCGAAAAAGAATTTTTAGCTGAACGCACATTTTTACTTGAGCAAAGGAACAACGCATGATTGTAGTAAGTGAGTGGGAAATGATTTTACGCTTGGTTTTGGCAGTGATTCTTGGAGCTATGATTGGCTATAACCGAAGTCGTCACAATAAACCTGCAGGATTAAGAACAATGGCACTGATCAGTTTAGGGTCTGCAGCGTTTACGCTGATTGGAATTGAATCTGTTACTCAACTCGCAATGCTTCAAACTGGCGAAGAGAGTTTGAATTCTGGAGTTTCAAAGATGATCAATTTGGATTCGAGTCGCATCATCGCTGGGATTGTTGGGGGCATAGGTTTTCTTGGTGCTGGATCGATTATTCAATCTCGCGGGAGGGTTCAAGGGATGACAAGTGCCGCAAGTATTTGGGTAACTTCTACAATCGGGGTATCGGTTGGTCTGGGTTTGTATGTATTGGCAACAACAATTACGTTCATCGCATTCGTTGTATTAATTCTATATTATTTCTTTGGACATGAAACAGATGACGAAACGGCGTAATTTACTCGCAGTTCATTAATCCCAAGGATTGGTCACATGGCATGCTTTGCCAGTGTTTTCAATGTAATCTTGATGACCGTCCTCCGCGATGTAGAATACTTTTGCAGGTTCGACTTTGGTAGCGATCGGATCGTTGTATGTATTTGATGCAGTTAATTCCTTGATAAAGTCGTTCGTTATTTTTTTCTGCTTCTCCGTAGTTGTCCAAACCCCAGAACGATATTGTGTCCCGACATCGGGACCTTGGCGATTCACCTCTGTTGGGTTATGCATTTTAAAAAAAGCTGCTAGTAACGTTTCAAATGAGATAACTTTGGGATCGAACGTAACTTTTGCTGTCTCAGCATGTCCACTGGCCCCAGAACAAACCTCCTTGTATGTAGGATATTTTGATTCGCCCTGCATATATCCACTCTCAACATTAATCACCCCATTGCCTTTTTGAAACCAATGCTCTATTCCCCAAAAACATCCGCCTGCGAAATACGCGGTTTCCATTATGATTGGTTTTGATTTGTTTGGAAGTTTTTCACCCTCTTCATAAAAGTGCAAAGAGGCAGAATTTAGACAGTACCGTTTACCCGTAGGCTTAGGTCCATCTTCAAAAACATGTCCAAGGTGAGATTCACACCGAGCACAAGTGATCTCTATTCGTTCCATATCAAATTTCGTATCTCTTTTTGTACCAACATGCTCTGGAGCAAAAGGGGAGAAGAAACTTGGCCACCCAGTGCCCGAAGTGAATTTATGATTACTTGAAAAGAGGGGAAGGCCACACACAACACATGCGTAAAAGCCATCTTTTTTATTGTCTAATAGCGTGCCGCAAAATGGCTGTTCAGTACCAGCTTTTTGGGTAATTCTGATAGTTTCCTCACTCAGGTTTTCTAGAAGCGGTTTTAACTCTTCTTGGGTGAGTGGGGTGACGTTATACCCTGAGCGAGAATAGGTGGGCATGCGGATCTCCGATGGGGATTGAGTGAGAGTAGAAAAGAAGAGGATGAGAAGATACTTGACCATTAGAATATAGTACGTCAGTGCGGGATTAAAATGCGTGAATTTTCTTTGTAAAGGTCGAATTCAAGTTCTAAAAGCGGTATCATCCGCGTTTCTAGTCTACTTTCCTTCAAGCCACCTTGAATTTTGGAGTCTTTTTCATGTCTGATTCTCACGCACCAAATGTACAACACCATTTTCGTGATATTGCGCATCAACACGATGCAGCGAAATTGGGCATTTGGTTATTTCTCGCAACTGAGATTCTCCTGTTTGGCGGTCTCTTTTGTGGGTATGCAGTATTTCGAGCGAATCATCCGGATCTTTTCGTGTGGGGTGAACAATTCTTAGATGAAAGATACGGCGCATTAAATACTGCAGTTCTTTTGATTAGTAGTTTAACGATGGCTATGGCTATTACATTCGTGCAGCGTGAACAAAAGAGACCAGCGATGATTGCACTTTTCATCACATTTATATGTGCTTGCGGATTTATGGTGATCAAATCAATTGAATACAACCATAAATTCCACGACCACCTCGTTGGAGGAATCGGTTTTTACCAAGTCGCCGATCACGGTGGTGGTGAACAGGGTGACCATGTTGTCGCTGGTGCTCACGGCGATGAAGTTAAAGGTAAAAAACTTTGGGATGCTACGTGTCGCTCGTGTCACGGTGCAACAGGTGAAGGCGTGCCTGGTCAAGGCACAATCTTAAACACAAGTACGTATGTGCACGACCACTCAGATCACGAACTTGTAGAATTTATCATTGAAGGTCGTGAGGCAACTTCACCCGATAGTGTGCTGTATTTACAAATGCCACCAAATGGTGGTAACCCATTGCTGAAGCCGCAGGATATTCTTGACATTGTTTCATATCTGAGAACTTTGGAAATTGCACCCGACGCATCTTCTGCTGCACATACTGAAACGGTTGCTGAGAATCTTGAAGAGGAAGATGGTGGTTTTCTCGCATCTCTGCCGCGATCAACAGTTCCGCATGCGGTGCAATCACCTGAAGGTCTCGCGCCAGAAGGCGCCGCAGAAGCACAAAAAATGGCAGTGTATGTTCGACCAGCTGTTCCACAAATGGATGTAAACCGTCCAGCAAACGCACACCTCTTTTTTGGTTTGTATTTTCTAATGACTGGCTTACATGGCATCCATGTTCTTATTGGTATGGTTGTCATCGGATGGCTGATGTGGCGATTACAACGAGGTGATTTTAATAGACAGTACTACGCACCAGTTGAATGTGGTGGTTTGTATTGGCACATCGTAGATGTGATTTGGATTTTCCTCTTCCCACTCTGGTATTTGATCGCTTGAAGCAGATTACAAAATCCTCGGCGGGAGTAATTTTTGCAATCAGTTCTTACTTATGGTGGGCATTTGCAACGCCAATCTATTTTAAAATTTTTAAATCAGTACCAGTCGTTGAACTCGTCATTTGGAGAATTTTATCAGGATTGCCGCTGTTAATTCTACTCTTGTTTTTCCGCAACAAACTTGTCTCTTGTTACAAACTCCTTTGCACTAAAAAAACGTGTTTGCTTTTACTCATCTCAGCTTTTTTGATCTCAGTAAATTGGACGGTTTATGTAATATCCGTGGTGACTGATCGCTTGCTTGATAGCAGTCTGGGATATTACATTACTCCACTTGTCACAGTCTCTCTAGGATTTTTATTTTTAGGTGAACGACTCAGAAAGCTGCAAATTGTTGCAGTGTTCATCGCTTTGATTGGCGTTGTGTTTCTGACAATTTCACAAGGTTCTCTGCCGTGGATTGCCATGTCACTAGCAGCTACATTTTCTCTGTATGGTTTAATGAGAAAAATATTGGGTGTAGGATCCATCGAGGGTTTAGCAATTGAAATGACTTTCGCACTTCCTGTTGCAGTTGTATTGCAGTGGTGGTTATTTTCAACGCAAAGCGCAGAAATTATTTCTGGAGATTGGTTCATTACAACGGGATTACTCTTAGGTGGAGTTGTGACAATAATTCCTCTTTTGTTATTTGCAAGTGCGGCAACTCGGTTGAAATTAACGACGTTGGGCATCTTGCAGTACATTTCTCCATCGGGTCAACTTATTCTCGCACTTTTCGTCTACAAAGAATCTTTTGATATAAACCGCGGTATTGTCTTTGGATTAATTTGGATTGCAGTCATTTTGTATTCTTTTGACACTTGGCGATCAACGAGGATGATTCCGAAGCAACTATCCTGAAATGGTATAAAAAAGGATCTGCAATTGACTCACTTTGGAAGTACAACAATAGTGAAACAAATCCCCGTAACCCATTTGTGCCGGCACAACTTGTAGATCTTGCAAGAAAAACAGGTATTGCGAATTTTATATTGCACGTCGCAGCTGTGAATCCAGAAGATGTTGAAGAACTTGTGAAATGGAATTTGTCATTACTTCGGAAGAGACAACGAGCGATCCAATAATTTCGATATCATAATAGGGATGATTATTACATTCCTTACCCTTGTTCTTTCATCAACACCAACAGGTGCTGAGGCAATCGCGCCAAATCTTGTAGAATCCGATGGTAGCGCGTGGATGACGTGGATTGAGCCTGTTAACAAAGAGAAAAATATTATCGCTCTCAAATGTGCGAAATTTGAAAATGGTGCTTGGGGTGACGCGCACTTGGTTGTGCAAGGCAATAATTTATTCGCCAATTGGGCTGACTTTCCAGAAATGGGAGTAGCAAAAGATGGCACACTATTTGTCACTTGGCCACAACAATCTGGACCAGGTACGTATGCCTATGACATCGCAGTTGCCCGGAGTGACGACAAGGGGGAAACATGGTCACTTATGGGAACACTCAATGATGATCGAGTGCTTGGTGAGCACGGATTCGTATCACTAGTTCCAGAAGGCGACAGCGGAGTTCGAGCATTTTGGCTTGACGGCCGCGCTATGACTGGTGATGGGCACATGGGGGAAGGTGGGGGAGATATGCAACTTCGTACAACAATCATCGATGACAAAGTACAAAAAAGTGAATTGCTCGATGATCGAGTCTGTGAATGTTGTCAAACTGATGCAGTAGTTGCTGAAGGAGAAGCAGTCGTCATTTACCGAGATCGATCTGATACAGAAATCAGAGACATTTCAGTGACAGCCCTTGGAAGAGATTCGATGAATATCTTTGCAGATCAATGGAAAATAGAAGGGTGTCCAGTGAACGGTCCATCGATGGATGTGATGGGGGAGACTTTTGTTGCAGCTTGGTATACTGCTCCAGAAAATAACTCAGCTGTGTACGTTACTTTTTCTGAAACTCCTATAAAAATTTCTGATTCAATACTAGGTCGCGTTGATGTATTGGTCGTGGGTAAAAACAAAGCAACTGTTTGTTGGGTAGAACCAAATGGCGAGACAGCTTCAGTGATGCTTATTGATGTATTCAAGGACGGAACAATAAAAAACAAACGGACTGTTGCAAAAGTTTCACCTTCTCGGTCTTCAGGCTTTCCCCGTCTGGCAAAAGTGAATGGCGGTATCCTTGTTGCGTGGACTGACCTCGAGAGAGAAGTTGGCATATCCACGAACTTCTTTCCAAATTAAATTCTCCCTGAAATTAATTCACCCTCGGTGCATAAATTCCCCACCCTCCAATAAATTCACCCTCGGCGACCAACAGGGTGGTAGTACACTGCACGGATGATGAAATCTATTTTGATCCTCCTCATCGTAGTTGTGCAATGTTCCTTCGCAGAACCTATCACTCTCATGACATTTAACATTCGCTATGGCACTGCCAATGATGGCGAGAACAGTTGGAAATATCGAAAAGAACATGTTGTTGAGACGATTCGTGATGCGAACCCATCGGCAATTGCAATTCAAGAAGCGCTGCTTGGGCAACTTGAATATATTAATTCAGAACTCCCAGGGTATAAAAAAATTGGAGTACATCGTTCTGGGAATACAGAGGGGGAGTTCAGTGGGTTACTCATTGATACTTCTGTGCTCGAAATACTTGATCAGGGGCAAATTTGGCTTTCAGAAACCCCAAAAGAAATATCAAAAGGTTGGGACGCAGCATTAGAGAGAACAGCAACGTGGGTGACTATTCGCAAAGTCGGAACAAGTGCTCCATCGATGATGTTGTGGAGTACGCACTTTGATCATCAAGGGAAACAAGCGCGATTAGAAAGCGCAAAACTCATCGTTGCTAAAGTACATGAAATAAGCGAAGGCAAAATTACAGTAGCAATCATGGGCGACTTCAACTTTAGACCAGAGAGTAAACCATTCAATGTATTTCTAGAGTCTGGGTATGTCACATCGGTCCCAATTTCTGAGGGTGTTGGTACATTTCACCGTTTTATAGGAAATAAAGATGGTCCGCATATAGATTACATTTTTCTCAACGACAAATGGATCACTAAAAGTGCTGAAATCTTACGTCCTCGCAGGGATGGAAAGAGTGCTTCAGACCATGATCCAGTTCTCTCTGTGGTTTCGCCCAACATACCAACAGGTACCATTGGCACACCTCGTTCAATCACAAAAGAATGGAATCCAACTCAAATTTCACTCGTTCGTTCATTGATTCCTAAAGAACTTTCGAAAGAGGTAGAAAAGGTGGAACAATTCATTTCGGATAGGCCTGATCACGAACCTGATTACCATGAACTTACATATGTGCATGGTGCGTTTAAGTTTCCGTTTCATTTACCCGAACTAGCAGGCGATTTAACAGACCGACTTATGGCCTTGCATTGCGAACCTAGCTCTATCTTAAGTCTTACTGAAAAAGCGCTTGATGCAAAAGCGAAAAAGGGAAAATTTTTCCATTCCATTAAACCTACCGTGGATCAAGTGTTAGAATTTTTAGCAATTCCAAATGAAACTTTTTACATCGAAGAAGACCAAATTGTTTCCGCCCTTGAAGTTATTCAATATTCACGGCAGGTTGATTTTGATGCATTAGTTGCTACCGTTCAAATTCCAACAGTTGAAAAACAACCGTTCTTTGGTAAGGCATTTCCTCCCGGAGTGACGGGCCCTATTCTTGCAGGACAAATGGGTGAGGATGGCTGGCGAGTAGTGGGCGGTGAAGGCGCAAATACGTATGACATGACATTGATTGCGGAAGTCTTCGATCTTGGCGGAGACGATACGTACTATGCAAACGACATTGTGGTTGGTAATCGCAAAGTTGTAGACCTTGGTGGGAACGACATATATACAGGCACAGAAAAGCAGGGCCCCGCGGCAGGGTTGTTTGGTGCTTGGATCATCGATGATCGAGGTGGAGATGATCAATATGGCGAAGTCGGCGGCACTTTTTCCACTGGGGCGGGATGTTTTGGAGTGGGCTTGATTATTGATCGAGGTGGTAGTGATTCATATAGAGGAACACAGTGGTCTATTGGTGCAGGCGTCTACGGCGTTGGCATTGTGATGGATCTTGGGGAAGGGAACGACGAATACCTTGGCGAATTTTTATCAATAGGAGTTGGCGGACCTCGTGGATTCGGTTTTGTATTCGATGAACGGGGTGATGAGTTCTACAAAGCGGACGGACCAAAGCCATCTATCTATGACACGCCAGATGTGTACTGTGCATTTAGTCAGGGAATGGGTTTTGGTTATCGAAAATATGCCGCTGGCGGTATTGGTATTTTGTGTGATGTTGCAGGAAATGATAGATACCAAGCAGGGGAATTTAGCCAAGGCGGCGCGTACTATCATGGGTTAGGAATTCTCAGAGATTTTGCGGGTAACGACAACTTTTTCGGAAATAGATACGCACAAGGCTTTGGTGTTCACCAAGCATTTGGTGTACTCATAGATGACGCAGGAGATGACACATATTGGGCAATGACTGCCGCAGACCAAGGTTCAGCTTGGGATATTGCCGCAGGTTGCTTGCTCGATAAAAGTGGAAACGATTCGTACGAAGCAAATGGCATGACACAGGGTTCTGCTGCTCAACAAGCGATTGCTTATTTGATTGATCTTGAAGGTGTAGATACGTATACAGGTTCTCACCCCTCGCAGGGTGAATCTGGAAGTAATACATATCACTGGGATGCAACGCACGCTTTTTCATTCAGTGCGTTGCTTGACTTTGGTGGCGGTGACGATTCGTATTCACTTGAACGCAAAAATAATTCCACTGAAACTACGCAACCAAATCCAGAGCCCGAAGGTAGCGGTTTTGGTTTGTTTATTGATCGGTAAGGCTTGTTTATTAACCATTAAATAAAAAAAAGAGCCCTAGTTAAACTAGGGCTCTTCTGAAATATCAAAAGATATTCAGGAAATTACATTTCCTTGCGTGGTGCAGCTTCGCTGCACTTGATTGTACGACCATCAAGATCGGTACCATCACACTCAGTCATTGCTTTCTTTGCTTCTTCATTATCGTCCATTGTGACGAATCCAAATCCGCGTGATCGACCTGATTGACGATCTGTGATGACGATTGCATCAGACACATTTCCAAATTCTTCAAAGTGAGCCTGAAGATTTTCCGTGGTAGTACCCCAACTTAAATTTCCAATATACAGTTTCATAACTCTAACCTAACCTTTTTTATCCACCCCACTGGGCAGAATATTACCTAGAAAAAAACACTGATCTAGGCACTAGGCTACCAAGACGGTGGAGATTATACTCGATATTGGATGCCTTCCACTGATTCACCCCTTTTTTCGAGTCAAAGACAAACCTAAAAAGCCTGTTTTTTGTACGATAGGGGCATGTGGCGTCTTTTTATTTTTGTGATTTATCTATATATATTTGTAGGTTGCTCAAAAGACGAACAAAATTCGCCAATTTCCCCTGAGCCATCTCTGATCCAGCTGACCTCATCATCACCGATTGGTTATGGGTTTTCGGAAAATGAGCATCCTACGATCGCGCATGTAAGGATTGTTGATCTTGATCTAGATGGGTTGCAAGATGTGCTCGCTTGTGATGTTCTTGGTCAGAAAGTGAGTTGGATTCGGCAAATCCCCGGAACTCCCGGAGGTACGTTTGTTGAATCCACCATACTTTCAGATGTGAATGGGGCAGTGCATGTTGAAGCTGTAGATTTTGATGGTGACGGTGACCTTGATTTGTTGATTGCTGCGATGGGTGTCATCCTTCCAACAGATGCGAAAATGGGACAAGTCATCATTCTGGAAAATGACGGCGCTCAAAATTTTACGACGCATACAATTGCGAGTGGAATCCAGCGCGTGACGGATGTACAAGCAGGGGATCTTGATGGTGATGGTGATTTGGATTTATCCGTTGCGCAGTTTGGGTACACGCAAGGGCAAGTGCAGTGGTTTGAAAACAAAGGCGATTGGAAATTTTTGCCTCACCAGCTAATCGACAGAAGTGGCGCAATTCACGCGCCGATCGTTGATATTGATAATGATGGTGACCTTGACTTACTTGCGCTTTTATCGCAAGAATGGGAAACCGTCTATGCGTTTGTGAATGATGGCGGAGGGAATTTTACCGAAACGATTTTGCACGATGTTGCTGACGCAGATTTTTCAAGTTCGGGAATGAGAGTTGTTGATCTTGACCAAGACGGTGATGCAGATGTTGTGTGGACTAACGGTGATGCGTTTGTTTCAGTTGATTATCGTCCCCTTCCAACTCACGGTGTGCAGTGGTTAGAAAATAATGGTGATTTAGATTTTACATATCATCGTATTGGTCAAATGGATGGTGCGTATGGTCCGTCGATTGCTGACATGGACGGCGATGGAGATTTGGACATCGTAACTGTTGCAGAGTTCGCTTTTTGGGATCGCCAAGATACTCGCAGTGTCGTATGGTGGGAACAACAAGAAGGCATGAACTTTGTTCCCCGCACAATTGCAACAAGTCCAACACATTTGGTGACGTGTGATGTTGGTGATCTTGACAACAATGGTTTTCCAGACATCGTCGTTGGTGGGATGGCGTTGTATCCGCCGTTTGATCGAATTACTCGTGTGACCCATTGGCTCAACGAAGGCGAATTCAAAACTGCGATCACTGAAACACACATCTCAACCTCAGTGCAATTAAAAGTGGAACAAGCACAAACATATGGCGAAAAGGGGATGATCTTGCATGCAAATGGATTCGACCCACGGAAATTTTATACATTGGCAATTGACGAAGAACCAGAAAATCCTCGTTGGCCATATTACTTTGGGCTTTTAGATGTTTCGGTTGGCGATAGTGCGTCCGCACTTAGATACTTTGAACATGCAGAAAAACTTGATGACACGTATGCGCCGTTGCAAACGCGGCTTGGTGAATTGTACGTTGGAGATGGAAACGTATCACTTGCAACAAAAAAGTTTAGCAGTGCAGGTACAGATTATGCTTTAGTTGCACTTGCACAACTTGCTGCTGCAAATGGAAAATGGTCTGAAGTAATTGATATTCTTAAAAACACAACTATGCCCGCGGCAGCATCACTTCTTAATACGGCCAATGCAAAACTAAATAATACAAGCACTGAACTATATTCTGCTGTTGATATGGGATATCAAATGGACGACCCATGGCTAGAAGAAGTGAAAGCACACTGTGTGTTAGCGCCACATCTTGTAACACAAGCCCAAACAGATTTTATCGCAGGCAATATCGATTCCGCTGAAAATTTGTTACGCCGCGCAATTGAGATTGATACCAATGACAAAGATGCCCGCCTTGCGCTTGCAAATATACTAATGCTCGGAGACCGGCTCACCCCAGTTTCCTTAACTGAAGCGATTACTCATTTAGAGGCTGGCTTGCAATCAGATCCATCGTATGTCATGACTCGCTCTAAATATGGTTGGGCGCTCTATTTGTCAGAACGTTACAACGAGGCAATGAGAGTTTGGTTGTCAGTACTCGAGGACGAACCACAGCACGGGCCGGCGCTTACGTACTTAGGACAACTTGCCTTGCAAAAAAAACAATTTGCGAATGCGTACGATTTTTACACAAAGGCATTTGCAGTGCCTAGCGATTCCCCGTTTGACATTTCAACAAATTCACAAATGCGCGCATCGATGTATTATCGATTGGCGCTCGCTGCAAAAGGAATTGGAAAAAAAGAGGAAGCAATACGAGCCCTTAAAGAAGCGGTTCTTTTGTCGCCAAGTGATGTGAATTCGCAATTTGAAATTGGAAACTTGATGATCTCACTAAAAAACTTCCAAGAGGCACTGCCGCATCTTGAAGTTGCCAATGCTCTCCAACCAAATAATCCTCGCATGCTTGCGGCTCTTGGATACGCCTGGTTTAATTTAGGTGACAATCAAAATGCACAATTATTTCTTGAACAAGCAGTACAAATTGCACCAAATTTTGCGCTTGCATGGTATCACCTCGGGAATGCACAAGTTGCATTAGGAGATCAAAACGGGGCAAGTGATTCTTTTACAGTCGCCATCCGATTACAGCCGACATTTACTGCTGCTAAGGATGCATTAGCCAAGTTGAATGGAAGGTAAACTCTACAACATGACACGAAGAATCGAACATTTTATTGACGGAAAAATGATATCTCCTAAAAGTGGTACGACATGTGATGATGTGAATCCTGCAACTGGCGAAGTACTTGCTCTCGTTTCAATGGATGAAGTTTCTGTCGCTGACCTAGCAGTGCAATCTGCTTCAAATGCATTTCGTGGATGGAGTGAAACGCCTGTTGGCGATCGTTGCCAAGTATTATTTCGCTATAAGGAATTGCTCGAGCAACACTTTGATGAACTGACGCAAATGATTGTGGATGAACATGGAAAGACTACCCCCGAAGCGAGAGGGGATGTAAGGCGAGGCATCGACTGTGTTGAATATGCCTGTGGTGCACCATCACTCATGATGGGTCGAACGCTTCCACGCATTGCTGTTTCGACATCGTTTAGTCGCGAACGCGAAGAGGGAATCCCATTAGACAGTTCACTTGAACGTGTTCCCATTGGTGTGTGCGTTGGCATTACACCATTTAACTTTCCAATTATGGTTCCACTTTGGATGTGGCCCATGGCAGTGGCATGTGGAAATACATTTGTGTTAAAGCCCTCAGAAAAAGTTTCGCTCTGTGCACTTCGCGAAGTTGAACTTGCAAGTGAAGCTGGATTGCCCCCCGGAGTATTGAACATGGTCACAGGTGGACCTGATGTGGTAAATCATTTGTTGACACACGATGAAGTGAAAGCCGTTTCGTTTGTGGGTTCAACTGCTGTTGCAAAACATATTTATAAAACAGCTTCCATTGCAGGCAAACGTGTGCAGTGCATGGCGGGCGCGAAAAACACGATGATCATTATGCCAGATGCAAATCAAGACGCAGCAATTGACGGTGTGATCAGTTCTTCGCTTGGTAATACTGGTCAACGATGTTTGGCTGGATCAGTAGCTGTGCTCGTTGGCGATTCTCCTGAATGGTTTATACCACGCGTAGTTGAAGCCGCAAAGAAGATTAAAGTTTCAGCTGGAGACGAATCAGGTTGCGGCATGGGGCCGTTGATAGATGACGCAAGTGTTCAAAGAGTCACAAAAGCGATTGAGGTTGGCGTTGAAGCAGGGGCGGAGTTACTCCTTGATGGGCGAGAAGCGAAACTTCTGGGTGCAGGGTTTGTAGGGCCGACAATTTTTGACAATGTTCCACATGATTCAGCGCTTGCCATGGAAGAAATTTTTGGGCCTGTACTTTCAATTTTGCGTGTTGATACGCTCGATGAGGCAATCGCAGTCACGCACCGCTCTCCGTACGGAAATATGGCGGTGATGTTTACTGATAGCGGCTACGCCGCAAACAAATTTAAAGATACTGCAGGCGCAGGCATGATAGGTATCAATGTTGGCGTACCCGCGCCAATGGCAGTCTTCCCATTCTGTGGATGGAAAGATTCATTTTTTGGCACATTGCATTCCAACGGCGAAGATTCTGTACGTTTTTATACCGAAGGCCGCATACTTGTGAGCCGCTGGTTCTAACATCCAGAATGAAAAGAAAGGAACTATATGGCACGAATAACTAGAGCAGCGCTCATTCAAGCATCGAACCCAGCTCCACCTGACGCATCGATTGCTGAAACAAAAAAAATGATGATCGATAAACACGTCGAACTCATCAAGCAAGCGGCTGATCAAGGCGCGCAAGTAACGTGCTTACAAGAAATATTTTACGGACCTTACTTTTGTGCGGAACAAGATACGCGTTGGTATGAAATTGCCGAACAAATACCTGACGGCCCAACAATTAAACGCATGCAAGAACTTGCAAAACAACACAAAATGATTCTCGTTGTTCCTATCTATGAAGTTGATATGACAGGCGTGTATTACAACACTGCAGCAGTGATAGATGAACACGGCGAATATTTAGGCAAGTATCGAAAACATCATATTCCACATTGTAATCCGGGCTTTTGGGAAAAGTTTTATTTTAAACCAGGCAACCTCGGCTACCCAGTATTTGAAACAAGTGCAGGAAAAATTGGTGTATATATTTGTTACGACCGTCACTTTCCAGAAGGTGCGCGTGAGCTTGGTTTGAATGGAGCTGAAATTGTTTTTAACCCATCAGCAACCGTTGCTGGTTTGAGTGAATATCTATGGAAACTCGAACAACCAGCGCACGCAGTTGCAAACCAATATTATGTGGGCGCAATTAATCGTGTTGGCACTGAAGCGCCATGGAACATTGGCGAATTCTACGGACAAAGTTATTTCTGCAATCCAAGAGGTCAAATCATGGTCGAAGGATCACGGGATCAAGATGAAGTCATCATCGCTGACCTTGACCTCGATTTGATCGAGGAAGTACGCAATACATGGCAATTCTTTAGAGATCGAAGACCAGAAAGTTACACACAGATTTCTAAGCAATAAATGACCAACAGCCTCATCAATCCAGACATTGCCCCTGTTCCTCTAGAAAAAAGAACTTGGAATAAGTGGCACTTAGCAGCACTGTGGATAGGTATGTCTGTGTGCATTCCTACCTATGTGCTCGCAGGATCCATGATCGATGCGGGGATGACGTGGTGGCAATCAGTTCTGACCGTCCTTCTAGGAAATTTGATCGTCCTTGTGCCAATGATCTTAATGGGACACGCAGGTACAAAGTACGGTATTCCGTTCCCTGTTCTTGCTCGCGCTAGTTTTGGAACACGGGGCGCACACATTCCTGCAATCGCACGTTCACTTGTTGCGTGCGGTTGGTTTGGCATTCAAACATGGATTGGTGGATTTGCTATTTACCAAGCCCTTGGCGCACTTGGATGGTTAGATATTGCAGCAGATACATCAGTGGTTCCATTTCTTGGAATCACAAAAATGCAATTCACGTGCTTCATGGCATTTTGGGTTTTAAATTTCGTAATTGTTGTTCGGGGTATTGATTGCATCAAGTGGCTCGAATCTTGGGCGGCGCCGTTTCTAATTGCCATGGGGCTTGCGATGTTGATTTGGGCGGCAGTGAAAGTTGGTGGCATCACGAAGATGTTTCCTCCAGCACCAGAAGATCCCGCGCCGTTTTGGCCAATATTTTTTCCGCAACTCACCGCGATGGTTGGGTTCTGGGCAACGCTTAGTTTAAACATTCCTGACTTTACGAGGTATTGTAAATCACAAAAAGATCAAGCCCTTGGACAACTTATTGGTTTGCCAACGACGATGACACTCTTTTCGTTCATTGGCATCGCAGTAACATCTGCAACGATTGTTATTTTTGGCAAAGCGATTTGGGATCCAATTACACTCGTTGGAGAACTTGGTTCAACAACTGCTGTTGTCATTGCGTTGATTGCATTAACTGTCGCAACTCTCTCGACCAACATCGCTGCGAATGTCGTAAGCCCCGCAAATGGTTTTGCAAATCTCATCCCCAGAAAAATATCGTTTAGAACTGGTGGCATTATTACGTGTATCATCGGCATCGTGATTATGCCTTGGCGTTTATACAACGATCCTAGTGGGTACATTTTTACTTGGCTTATTGGGTATAGCGCCTTACTTGGACCAATTGCTGGCATCATGATTTGCGACTACTTTGTTGTCCGAAGGATGCGACTTAATAGTGATGCGCTCTACGATGCTAGGGGGGAGTACGCTGGTTTGAGAGTAAGTACAGTTGTCATACTCATTATCGCAGTTCTACCGAATCTTCCAGGATTTATCAATGCTGCGTTCAATACTGATTTATTTCCTAAACTTTTCAATTCACTCTATAGTTATGCATGGTTTGTAGGTATTACAATTGCATTTGTGTTGTACTGGTTAACCAATCGAGGAGAACAACATGGCTGAATTACCAAATTGCGAATTTGCACCGCAACCGTACACGGGTCCTTCGAAGAAGGAAGTTCAAGAATTACGAAAAGAATATTTGACGCCTGCGCTTGTGACTTACTATCGCGATCCAATCATGCTTGTTGATGGACACATGCAGTATCTGTTTGACGAAACTGGTAAACGTTACCTAGACGCATTCGCTGGGATCGTTTCAGTGAGTGTTGGGCACTGTCACCCCCGTGTGATGGAAGCAGTGAACGAACAAAATTCTCGTCTGCAACACACGACAACGATTTACTTACATCCCAACATTGCCAAGTTCGCAGAAAAACTTGTTTCTACATTACCCGAAGGGTTAGATACGGTTTATTTCACCAACAGTGGTTCTGAGGCAAACGATTTAGCAATCTTAATGGCTCGTGCGTACACAAAGAATTACGATGTCATTGCACTACGAAATGGGTACCACGGCGGATCGCAGGGCGCGATGGGTCTCACGGCGCATTACACATGGAAATATTCTGTACCCCACGGGTTTGGCGTGCACCATGCTCAAGTCCCAGATCGATATCGCGGGCACTTCGGATATGACGACCCCGAAAGTGGTCCGAAGTACGCATTAGATGTAAAAGATTTGATCGATCGTGGAACTTCAGGTTCTATTGCGGCATTTATTGCTGAACCTATGCAGGGCGTCGGCGGTGTGATTGAAATGCCCGACAATTATTTGCGTGATGCATACAAGTACGTTCGCAGCGCTGGTGGAATATGTATTGCTGATGAAGTACAAACGGGTTTTGGTCGAACTGGTGAAAACTTTTGGGGATTTGAAAATCATAGTGTCGTGCCAGACATGGTTGTCATGGCAAAAGGCATAGGCAATGGTTGCCCTCTTGCAGCAGTTGTGACAACGAAAGAAATTGCACAGTGTTTAACAGAAGCAATACATTTTAATACGTTTGGTGGAAATCCAGTTTCTTGTGCACAAGGGCTCGCGTCGCTTGAAGTGTTACTTGATGATGGTATGCAAGAAAACTGCAAACAATTAGGCGAAACACTATTTGCTGGCTTACAGGCACTTCAGAAAAAATACACATGTATCGGTGATGTACGTGGAAAAGGCTTGATGTTAGGTGTTGAACTTATAGAAGATGAAAACAAAACACCAGCGACAAAACTCACTGCAGATGTATTTGAAACATGTAAAGACATGGGATTGATTATTGGAAAGGGCGGATATTATGGCAATGTCCTTCGCATCAAACCACCGATGTGCATGACCCAAGACGATGTCGTTTTTATGTTAGAAGTTCTTGACGAAGCGTTTGCTAAGGAAACAGCCTGATGTTTGATACTGTTATTAAGGGTGGAACGATATACACTCCCGAACGAACGTTCGTTGGAGACATAGGTATTTCTGATGAGAAGATCGCACAAATCAAAGAGGATGGTGGCCTTGAAGGTACACATACAATCGATGCAACTGGCAAGTGCGTCTATCCAGGATTCATCGATCCGCATGTACACATTCACCTGCCTTTCATGGGGACGAACGCGATTGATGATCACGAGTCCGCAACAAAAGCTGCACTTGTCGGCGGAACAACAACAATCATTGAAATGATTTGCCCTGGCCCTGATGATGAACCCGCACATGCATTTGCTGAGTGGAAAGAACTTGCTGTAGCAGGTTGTTGCTGCGATTTCACATTTCATCTTGCCGTTGTACGGTTTGACGAGTTGGCAAAGCAACAACTTCAAGAACTAGTATCCAACGAAGGCGTGCAATCGTTCAAAATTTTCTTAGCGTATAAGGGTGCATTAGATATTTCAGATGAGGATTTACTTGAACTCATGCACATGTGTAAAGAACTTGAAGTGACTTTGACTGCACATTGTGAAAATGCTGAATCGATTGATGCAATGCAAACGCAACTGATCGATGAGGGAAAGACTGGTACAGAGTGGCACGAAAAATCACGCCCCCGGAATGTAGAGGCAGGTGGTGTTAACCACTTATGTTCTTTTGCTGAAAAAACTGGTGCAACTATCTATGTTGTACACACCTCTTGCGGCGAAGCAGTGAACAGGGCAATGGAAGCACATGATCGAGGGGTCTACGTGACATTAGAATCTGTTGTTCCACATCTAGTTTTAGATAGTACATATGCAGAACGACCAAACTTTGAAGGTGCGAAGTTTGTGATGTCGCCACCGCTTCGTGATAAGGAAGAACATGAAGCATTGTGGGGAGGGTTAGCAGATGGTTCGATCTCGACAATCGGAACTGATCACGCACCGTTTAATTTTCGAGGACAAAAAGATATGGGAAAAGATAATTTCACTCTTATTCCAAATGGTATTCCTTCGATTCAAGAGCGGGTCGACCTTGTACATACCTATGGTGTGTGCACTGGAAAAATTGATATTCGAAAGATGGTTGAGGTATGTAGTTCAAATGTCGCGAAGATTTTCAATATGTATCCCCGAAAAGGCGCATTGGCAGTTGGAAGTGATGCCGACATTGTGATCTACGACCAAGAGTTTGTCGGAACCTTTACACATGAAGATGGGCTTTCCAACATTGATTACTCCGGTTTCGAAGGTATGGAACGCAAAGGCCGCAGCGATGTTGTTCTTCTTCGTGGCAAAGTCGTTGCAAAGCAAGGCAAGTACGTCGGCGATGTGGGCGAGGGTGAATACATCGCGAGGTAAAATTAAACGACCCGCGGGGTTATTAATCGTTTGAAACCAACTTGTCTGACTGTTCAACAAAATCATCGCCTGACCACTGCGCATCTTTTTCAATCATGCCTTCACGGCGAGCTTTCGCCTCAGCTTTGGCTTTGGCTTGGCGATGCACAAGATCGGCGTGCGTGCTGAAGTATGGAATAGATGCTCCGCGGAAGTCGTCGAGCGTTTCAAAATTGTGTTTTTCCATGAACGTAATCAAACTATCGCACATTTCTTTGACCATTCCATATCCATTAATCATCACGCCTGTGCAAACTTGCACAGTATGTGCACCAAGCAGAATGAACTGCGCTGCGTCGTTGCCGGTTTCGATACCGCCTATCCCTGAAATAGTTCTGTCTTTGAATCCATCTTCCATCATTCGTGCAAGTTCCATTACCATGCGAAGTGCAATTGGGCGAACTGCTTTGCAAGAGTAGCCACCCGGTACGCTGTACCCTTCAACAGTTGGCTGTGGTCGAAGTGTTTCAAGGTCAACGCCCATCACACTCAAAATCGTGTTAATTGCAGCAAGGCCATCGGCGCCAGCTTCAAGTGCGCGTTTACCTGGATCAGCAATGTGTGTAATGTTTGGTGTCAATTTCGCCCAGACTGGAATGGTTGCTGCCTCCATGACCCAACCAGTGACTTCGCCAACTATATCTGGATCTTCACCCATCGCTGCACCCATTTTTCGTTCGGGCAAACCGTGGGGACAAGAGAAGTTGAGTTCAAACGCATCGACGCCAACTTCTTGGCATCGCTGAATCATTTCGATCCAACGTTCACGATTGTATTCTTCCATGACTGACGCAATAAGTACGCCTTCCGGGTGAGATTGTTTGACACTCTCAAATTCCTCAAGCCATGTTTCAAAAGGGCGGTCACTGATGAGTTCAATGTTTTGCCAACCAAACACTTCTTTGGAACCAGTTGCTCGCATCCGAGCATACCTTGGTGCAACGTTCGTCACTTTTGTTGCATCCATACTAATTGTTTTTGCGACTACACCGCCCCAGCCTTCATCAAAAGCTTTTCGAATGACATTTGCATTTGTCCCAGGAGGACCTGATCCGATGACAAATGGATTTTTGAATTTCAGCCCATTGACAGTAGTTTCAAGTGTTGCCATGTATCACATGATACGAGGAACAAGTGCTACTATCTACAACATGGGACTATTTAAATCAATCAGTTCAATTTGGTCAGAGAAACACAAAGAGTTATACAAAGCAGAAACACACGATGCAATTCGTTTGCGCATGCATAGAGCGATGTCGTGGATGCGAAAAGCACAAGAATTTGAAGTGCCAGATGATGCAGATGCAAGGCTCATCTTCTCGTGGATCGCTTTGAATACGATGTATGCAAAGTGGGATAGTGACATTGATAATCGTGACCCTGAATGGAAAGTACGTGAAGAGTTTTTGCGTTGGATTGTAAAAGAAGATGTCACAGGTCGTATCCAAGAGTCGATTCTAGGGAATCGAAAACATTGCGATCGTTTGTTGTCAGAAGAACATTTAATCAACTCTTATTGGGGAAACCCAACAAGAGAAGAGGCGATCAAAGCAAGAACAAAGCCGCGTAAAATCGGCAAGCACTATCACGATGCAGATGAAGTTATTAACGTGTTAGTTCCACTGATTAAATGCACTTCGATGTTGCGTTCGCAATTGGTACATGGAATGTCTACGTATGACAGCAGTGCAAATCGAGATGTTGTAGAAGCGGGGGCGAAAGTCATTTTTGATTTGGTGATGACGATCTTGCAAGTGATTGCAGAAGATGGTTTATGGGAAAATGATGCTGTATGGCAACCAGTCCCGTATCCACCGATGCAACCACACATTCGAAGAGACAGATAATGCAAACGTCACTCATACATGACTACAAATTCGGTGCAATCGTTGATGTTGAGACTACAGGAATGAGTCCGCGCCGTGGTGACGAAGTTGTTGAGATTGGAATCATTCTCTTTCGTTACAACGCACTCGATCATGATGGCGTTGAAATTATTGAAACGTATCAAGGGTTACGCGAACCTACGGATCCGATTCCACAGGGCGTAATTCGTGTTCACGGTATTACCGACGAAATGGTCCGCGGTAAAACACTTGATTACAATAAAATGGAATCGATTTTTGCGAGAGCAGAATTTGTTGTAGCGCACAATGCAAGTTTCGACAAAAGTTTTTTAGAATGCTTACTGCCCATGAGTATGGATCGCCCATGGAAGTGCAGTTGCTATGGAATCAAATGGGTGAAACACGGTCTCGAAAATCGTCGCCTTGGAACTCTTCGAGATTACTTTGGCATCACCCATGACGAGGCACACCGAGCACTCGCAGATTGTGAAGTTGTACTCGAGGCGTTGAAACGGCCACATTACCTTCAAGAACTTTTAATCTGACTGAAAAAACCGACCTTCGGTTAGTTTTTAACCGTCAAAATTTCACTATTATTAAAAATCGAATTTGGTACGTAAAGAATATTACCATCTTCTGTTTTTAAGTACGTTGCGTACAAGCCAATACTTGTGACTTCGCCAGCGATTTTTCCAGAGACAATCGTATCACCAATTTTGAATGGGCGGTTAAGCATGACCACTATTCCACCGAAAAAGTTTGCAACAACATCTTTCGATGCAAATGCAACACCTGCGCCTCCAATACCTCCGATGGCAATTACCGCATTCATGTTGATACCAAGAGATTGCAGAGTGACTATGAAACCCACAAGCCATGTGATCACAACACCAACACTGGCAAGTGCTTGTATGGCAGTGGTATCTAATTCGACTTCATCTGTCTTGTGATGCCATGAATTTAAAACAGTAGAGAACGCGCGGATTCCTCTTGCAATGAACCATGTTGCTAGGACTATAAGCAAACCAATTCGTCCCATGGAAAGTACACCATCAATTGTAATGATGTCATCTCCTGACTCGATTTGAATAGGAGACCATTGAAAATGTTCGGTAAGGCGCTGCGCTGTTAGTGTTAATGCAACAACCCAGATTGCAATGCCTAGAGGTGTTGGGAGGGAAGAGCCAATGGCGGTTCGTATATCACCGAGTGTGCCATCGCCGCCTTTGCCGAAAAGTTTGGTGATCGTAAAGAGTATCACATGAAGGATGAGTGCAGAGCCAAGTGTTATTGAAATGAATGTAACCATGTTAGGTATGGTATCACTCGTTTGGCTTTTTGTAACGAACCATTCCAGCGGTTCTGAATCGAAGTGTTTCTTCGCCTGGTACATCCGTTTTGATTAGAACTGTGCCAGCCAAACTGCCAAGATACGAACCTGTCTTTCCACGAAGTGTCAAATCGTATCCGTATTCAGTAGGCGAGACCTTGAGGGTAACATCTGGAACTTTCATCGAGACTTTCGTATCTAAAATGCGAAACGGTGTAGAAGTTGTGCTAGTGAGTCGGATCGTTTTTTCGAATGAACTTTTTGGCACAACTCCCATAAAAGAGAACACTGTATCACTTGCTTCTAATTCTCCATACTTTGCACCGAGAATCGATATTTTTATTTCATGTGGTTTATGATCAATCGAATTCGTAGTACTGTTCCCAACGACTGTTGCAAACGCCTGCACATCACCCCAAGGTGCATCGGGTGAAAGTGTTGCAACAAGTCGCCGAGCATGGCTCGGATTATCATTACCTGCAGAAATTAGTTTCGGTGTGATGTATTTTGCTGATGGCCCTTTTAAGGCAATGTGATCTTCAAAGACAAAATTTTCTTTTGCAGGTGTAAGGAGTGACGCAGCAACATATTTTCCGTTTGGAAGTTGTCTTATCCGAATGTATCGAGGTTTTGTTTGAACAAATTGTTTCACGTTTGCTTTTAATAACAATTGGATCACTTTTTGATCGGGATCATTACTCAGAACGGTAACTGTTTTTGTAAGTTCGCCGCTTGAGTTTGGTTTGAACACTGCGTCAATAACCCCTGACTCACCAGGAGCGTATGTTGTTTTTGAAAGCGTCGTGGTTGTGCAACCGCAACCGGGTTGAATCTTTTCAAAAACAAGAATTCCCGTGCCTGTATTTGTAAATGGGAAACTGCATGACTTCGTTTCAACATCCCATATCTCACCGAAGTTGTGTTCGAGCGATGAGAATACAAGGTTGGGGATACTATTCATGTTGCCTGAATTTGGAGGTGTTTCTTGTTGTTCAGAACAACCAAATTGCCAAAATAAGGTTATTAGGAGCAAAAACATTGAAAAAATTGAATTTAAATATAGAAAAAGCATATTTTCCCTTCATAAAAGGATCATCATACTTTATATTGAAGTGACTAGAGAGGCTGAAGTAAACTCAAAAAAGTACTATTGGAGGAAGTAGTATGAACGCATTGCATCACAAAAATCTTTTCGGTTTCGTGCTAATCATGGTGTTTACATTATTCTCAGTACCGGCATTTGCTGATCCTTGTAATCCCGGAGATCCTGATTACAACCAGTGTATTTGTGACGGGGGTGATCCATGCGATTGTGGAGAGGGTGATCCTTGCGATTGTGGTTGGGGAGATGATTGCGAGTGCGGTTGGGGTGATCCATGCGAATGTGGAACAGGTGATCCCTGCGATTGTGGATGGGGAGATGATTGCGAATGCGGTTTTGCTGATCCTTGCGATGCAACTTGCCCAACCTCGTATGACCCATGTGATGAAAATTGTGCGGACTTTGACCCATGTAACCCAGACTGTCCGGGTTACGATCCATGTATCAATCCAGAATGCCCCGACTACGATGAGTGCTATTGCTTTGGTGGTCCTTTAGAGTGTAACCCACTGTGTGATGACTACAATCCGTACTGCAACCCAGAATGTTCGGGCTACGATCCTTGTAATCCAGAAGCGGATTGTTACGACCCATGCGCATGTGGGGATGCAGATCCTTGTGACTGTGGCACGGGCGACCCGTGTGATTGTGGTTGGGGTGATCCTTGCGACTGTGGTTGGGGAGATCCATGTGAATGTGGTACCCCGGAGTTTCCATGCGAATGCAATGTGAATTGTGATCAAGAGTGTCCTGGTAACTTTTCAGAAACACCCGGTGGTTGGAATGACGCAGTTGACATTAACGATTTGTTGTATTTACTAAGTTATTATGGTCAAGCAGGTGGGGATATTGATGGTGATGGCACAACGTCTATAGATGACGTACTCATCATGCTCAGTAATTTTGGTCCTTGCGAATGCACCGATGTATGTGATTCTACTTGCGATGAATATGATCCATGTGATGTAAGTTGTGATAGCTACGATCCATGCAATCCTATTTGCCCTGAGTATGACCCATGTGCATGTGGTGATGCCGACCCATGCGAATGTGGAACAGGTGATCCTTGCGAATGTGGCTGGGGTGATCCATGCGACTGTGGAACAGGTGATCCTTGCGAATGTGGTTGGGGTGATCCATGCGAATGTGGAGCAGGTGATCCTTGCGAATGTGGTTGGGGTGATCCATGCGACTGTGGAGGTGGAGACCCTTGCGAATGTGGTTGGGGTGATCCATGCGACTGTGGTTGGGGTAATCCATGCGACTGTGGCTGGGGTGATCCATGCGAATGTGGAGCAGGTGATCCTTGCGAATGTGGTTGGGGTGATCCATGCGAATGTGGAGCAGGTGATCCTTGCGAATGCTGGGGCGATTGTGGTTGAGATTTAATTCTCTGTATGTAAACCACGAACAACACGCACTATCTCTGTTGCAAGAGTATCGACTTGTTGTTGCAACTTTTCATCTGTAATATGCGTATCGTTTTGCAAATTAGTTGTACTGTTGCCAACTGCAAGATGGTTCGGGAGTACAAATGTACCTATCCCTGCAAGAATTGTACGGAGGTGATGTAAGCCACGAATACCACCGAGCCCACCGGGTGATGCAGATAATAAACCTGCAATTTTCCCATTCCAACACGCCATGCGGTCTTCGCCTTCACCCTTGATCGTTGCCCAGTCAATTGCATTTTTCAGCGTACCAGTCAAGGAACCGTTGTATTCAGGGCTCGCAATAAAAAATCCATTGTGACTCTTGAGCATCTCCTTAAATGCAATTACCGAATCAGGCATGCCATGTTTTTTGAGTAAATCGTCGCTGTACAATGGCATGTCATAGTCAAGTAAATCGATGAAAGTCGTTTTTGCGCCCATTTTTTCAGCGGCGTGCAATGCTACTTTGGCTAATCGTTTATTGAAGGAGTTTTTTCGAGTGCTACCTGCGAAGGCAAGTATTTTAGGAGTGCTCATGGTTGGAATTGTATCAACTCAATTGAAATGAGCGTGTCTGTTCCATCTCGCCCTTGAACGGTGTCTTTAATGATGTTGTCTGTGATTTCGTACTCTTCCTTTTTTCCACGAAAAATGACAGTGTCGTTTCCTTCGCCACCGTTAAGAGTATTGTTTCCCTTGTTTCCTCGAAATGTATTGTCAGCATCATTTCCAAGTAAACTGGAATTTTTTGTACCAGTGAGAGTCACGTCAACGTAATATTGTGATTTGTGGGTGTAAGAAAGTTCTTCGTTAAATTGCAGTGAGAATGTTCCTTGAAAATTGGGGTCAATAAGCGATTCGTATCCAATCATCATTGGTGGTAAAAAAGCTTCGAGTAACTTAAAGCCCTTTGGATCTTTTTCTTGAATTTCCTCGCGTGTTTTTGCAATGTAGATTCCCCACATCCCACCGGGATTTTCATCAAATGCAGCCCATAGTCCATAGTAGGAATCGATCACTGATGCGATGTATTCTTGTGCGAGTGAATCTTCCCTGCGGAGTTCTTCAATCCAGTCCTTTACATGTGGATCAACGGCAATTCCCCAACGACAATCTTTGATTGCTTTAATTGCTTCGGTTTTTAATTCTTTTTGATATTGTGGAAGCGCGCCTCGCTTGTACGTGCCGATTCCGTTGTCGTGCAGGAGGTGGAAAATTTCTTCAAATGCAGCGTCGCGATGTTCCCAGTTATTGTTGATGTACCATCGTGAACCATCAACTGGTGTTTCAGATTCAAATTGTGGTTGTGCGTCGATTTCTGGTTCTTCGCCTTCACGATGTTCACCTTCAGGCATCATGAGCATCGCGTGGTTATTCGCCATTGCGTTTGCAACAGCAGATTTGTCTGAACCATATTTTGAACCTGGCACATTGGTGAGATAAAATTTCAACATGTTTTTGCAGCGTGCAACGGCAATATCTCGAACGCCTTGTTGCGCAATAATTGGAATTGATTTTCCGTTTGGAGCGGTGACTTCTACATATTTGGTAAACCCTTCACTGCGATATGGTGAATCTTCGGGTAACGCTTTGATACCAAACTGAAAAGAAGCAGAAAGACAAAGTGCGATTGAAATCATGGTGTGATCTTCCTTTGTAACCAAGGTTGTACGGTTGTAATAGTAAATACAAACAACGCAAAACCACCTAGAACACAAATGAGGTGGTGTTCGTGGACGAGCATGGTTGAAATGGACACAAAAATTGCCCAAATGAGCCCAAGTAGAAATATGCAATGCCCGTAGCGTTTTCCAATTGCCCATGCAATTGTGAATACGTATGCGACATGGAGTGATGGCGCGTGATTCCACTTTGACAAGTTTTCTATTCCGAAATATTCATAAAAGTATGGCCCCCAAACGCCCGTTGTTTCGTATCCCGGTTCGATTGGAACGAGGACAAAAAATATCGCAGCGATGGCAGTTTGCACAAGCAATGTTCCAACAGGAGCGAATGCTTCTCGAAACGAACGAAACATAAATGGGAATAAGATGACTGCAATGTCGAGTGAAAAATACAGCGGCAGTGCCCATCCCCGAAATTGGATTTCCGACTCCCAAGTAAAATAAAGCGGGTAGCGAATTGCTCGCATGTCACTTAATTCATGTGACACCATCCAGAGAAAGAAAAACCCTATGTAAAAGGCAAGTGCGATCCAAACCAGACTCACTCGGGAGGTTTTATTCACGCGGTGACTGTTGTCATTGAAATATCTTCTACAGGGCGGTCGCCACTTGCAGTTTGTACTGCGCCTATTTCTCTGACAACTTCAATGCCATCGGTCACTTTGCCAAAGGCGGTGTATTGCCCATCAAGATGCGAGCAACTATCTAGACAGATAAAGAATTGGCTGCCTGCAGAGTTTGGATCTTGCGATCGAGCCATCGAAAGGACGCCTTCATGATGTTCGCGGTCGTTGAACTCTGCATCGACGTTCCAGCCCGGCCCGCCCATGCCGGTGCCATCTGGGCACCCGCCTTGGATCATGAATCCCGAAATGATGCGATGGAAGATGATGCCATCGTAAAACCCGCTTTTTGCGAGTTTTTGGAAGTTTTCGGCGTGTTTCGGGGCGACGTCATCCCATAGTTCGACGGTGATGGTGCCCTTACTTGTTTCAATTGTTGCTGTTGGATATGTCATGTGCGAATCATACAGTGCCAGCCACTAGAGTGTCCGGCACCAATGTACGGGTTTTGTTAGGATATGAATATGGTGGAAGAATTACGGTTGCCGTTGATTGGTTCTCGCGTGGAGGCAGGGTTTCCCTCGCCAGCGGATGACTTTATTGAACGGTCACTTGATCTCAATGAACAGCTCGTTGCAAACTCAATTGCAACCTTCTTTGTTCGCGCAAGTGGGCATTCAATGGACGGGGCTGGCATCCACGATGGCGACTTGCTCGTTGTTGACCGTGCGCTCACGCCAACAAGTGGAAACATTGTTGTTGCCATTGTTGATGGTGGACTCACTGTGAAACGCCTTTCTAAACATGGCACGAAAGCGTCACTGCTTCCAGAACCAAGCGGCGCAGATCAAGGTGTATACAAACCAATTGAAATCACCATAGAAACTGACGCAACTATTTGGGGTGTTGTCACTTGGTCACTGCACAGGCTCGCATGTACGCATTAGCAGATTGCAATAATTTTTACGCATCGTGCGAGCGTGTATTTGAGCCACATCTTGCACGAAAACCGGTTGTTGTACTTTCAAATAACGATGGCTGCATTATTGCTAGGTCGCAAGAAGCAAAAGATATTGGTTTTAAAATGGGCGAACCAATTTTCAAATGTCGCGATCTAGTTAAACAACACAACGTGATTGTTCGTTCATCAAACTTTTCACTTTACGGTGATATGTCTCGCCGCGTGATGCAAACCATTCGCTTGTTTTCACCAGATGTTGAAGTCTATTCCATTGACGAGGCATTTATTAAACTCGACGGTCTTCGGCGGATTGGGCGTGATTTTGAACAAGAAATGCGGCGAATGCGAGCGGCAGTGTTGCAGTGGACGGGCATTCCTATTTCTATAGGAATTGGCAAAACAAAAACGCTTGCAAAGCTTGCAAACCATTACGCAAAAAAAACCCCCGAAGTTGGAGGAGTCGCAAAAATACCGAAAAATGCGAATGAAATGCTCCGCGAAGTCGAAGTTGGCGACATTTGGGGCATTGGAAGGCAGTGGTCAAAAAAATTCAAAAACATAGGTGTTCATACTGCTTTTGATTTGGTTCAAATGGAACCAGCAGTTATTCAAAAAACATTTAATATCGTTGCGATGAAAACGGCAATGGAACTCCGTGGCAGCACATATTTTCGCCTTGAACAAACACCAGATCAGCGAAAAACATTGTTGCGATCTCGCTCATTTGCAAAACCTGTCACAACATGGCAGGAGGTATCAGAAGCAATTGCATCACACGCAACCCGCGCTGCTGAAAAATTGCGTAATGAAGAACTCGTTGCGAGCGTGTTGAAGGTTTTCTTTCACACAAGTTTGTTTAACCATCAAAAGCCACGTCATTCTGCGCACGCAACAATTGAACTAATCCCCCCAACAAACATAACCCATACAATCATCAAAGCCGCCCTTGCTGCAGCATATCCAATTTGGAAAGAGGGGTTTGAATACAAACGGGCGGGTATTTACTTACTTGAGTTATCAAAAGGCCACGTGCAAGCAAGCTTATTTGATTCCCAAGAAGAAAAAATACGCAATAACCAAATGATGTCTGTCCTTGATACTGTGAATGCGAACATGGGATCAGGCACGCTTCACTTCGCCGCAACAGGTTTTACTAAGGTTATGCAAATGCGCCAATTGCAACGATCACCGCGATATACAACGCACTGGGACGAATTGCCACAAGTTACAGCATGATTGTGTGGGTTGTATCTTTTAGAAGGAGGAGTGAATTACATAACCGAATCTTGTGGATGTGTAGTTGAACTGTGATTGAAGCACAGTAAAAAAAATGGCGAAAAAGATTGAGTAACAACTTAAGGAGCATACTTATGCGATTGATCATTCCAATTACTGTGGCAAGTCTGTTATCAACGGTATTTGCAGTAACCAGCCCACCAGAAACGATTGAATTAGTAGGGACTGTTCGCGATTTCAAAGAACGAACAGCCCCTGGTGGACACCCAGATTTTGAGAGGCAACCTTCTAGAGGGTTTGCGCAATATTGTAAAAATATTTCAGAGCAACTTGGAAATGATGGCAAACCTGTATTTACAGGTAATGGTCGAAAAGTAAAATACCAGTGCAGTGATAGTGACTGGAATCCGATCTGTTGGACCATGTATGACAGTACGCTAGGAGATCACAATATCGTGTTTCGAAAACCTTCAACAGGCGGAATTCAATCTGAAAGTACCTTTAATCAGTGGTACAACGATGTTGAAGGCGTAAACATATCTATACCAATTTCCATCACGTTAGTGTTGCAAGAAGATGGTTCGTATGTTTTTGATGATTCCGATGATCCGCTCTATCAATCTCTTGGTGGTTTTTTCCCAATTGAAGGGCAGGGGTTTGGAAATCCGGGCGGTTCTCCAGATAGGAATTTTCACTTTACATTTGAATTGCACACGGAATTTACTTACGATGAGGATGGTGCGCAGTTTTTCTCATTCTTAGGTGATGATGATGTTTGGGTGTTTATTAACGGACAACTTGTGATTGACCTTGGAGGTGTACACGGTGCAATAGCACAGGGCGTTGATCTTACAAGGCTCGATCTTATTGACGGTGAAACGTATGCTCTCGATTTTTTCTTTGCAGAACGACACCGTACACAATCTAATTTTAGATTCCAAACGAATTTGGAACTAGAAACCGCAAGCCTACCCACAGGCGAAGATTCGTATGATTAATACTTTGGTTTTAATTCTTGAATAGGAATACTAACCACGCGTACTTGCGTAAACTGCCGATGTCCATCACGACCGCTGTGGTAGCCATAACCAGATTGACATGCGCCAACCCAAGGTGTGCCCTGTGAACCACCACATCCTTTATTGATGCCGATCATCCCAGGTGTGAGTTGCCTTGCAACATCCATGGCATGTTGTGTCTCACCATACACCGCGCCGCCTAACCCGTAGGGTGTTTCATTTGCAAGTGCGATGGCTTCCTTGTCACCGGAAAATCTCTGAATACAACAAATGGGTCCAAATGTTTCGTCGTGCATGATTTGCATATCGTGAGAACAATCAGTTAACACTGTTGGCTCAATAAAGTTGTCATTCGTGCCGCCGCCACATCGCAGCACCGCTCCATCCTTTAATGCTTGTTCAAGTTGTGCAAGTACGATGTCTCGCTGAGTGCTGCTGACCATAGGGCCAATTTTTACTGATGCATCTGTAGGATCGCCTTGGATCCACTCTTTTGTTTTATCTAGAACAAGAGTTTCAAATTCTTCTGCAACAGAATCTTCTACATAAATACGCTCGGTACTGACGCACACTTGACCGGAATTGCGGAAACTATTTTGGACTGCAAAATTCGCTGCTGATTCAAGGTCTGCATCATCAAGGACAATAAGTGCATCTTTTCCACCTAGTTCTAGCACGACCCGCTTGAGGTCAGGGCCACATGCAGTCAAGATTTTTGAACCCACTTCGCGAGAGCCAGTAAATGCAACTAAATTTATATCCGCTTCGACAAGTGCTTTCCCTTGATCGTCTGCGCCGTGTACGACTTGCAACACACCCTCTGGAAGAAATTCGTTGAGTACATCCGCGTACGCTTGTCCAACAAGGGGTGTTTCCTCTGAGGGTTTGAAGATGACACAATTTCCAGCCATCAGCGAAGGAAGAATGCATTGCTGTGGCATGAGCATTGGGAAATTCCATGGCGTGATTGCAACGCTGACTCCAAGTGGATCGCGATACAAAATTGAACGCGTATGTTCATCAGTCATTTCTTCGGGTTGGAATGCTTCATAAGCGCTGGAAAGTTCTGAAGTAAATTTTTCGGCGCC
>JABABS010000063.1 GCA_014238125.1 Phycisphaerales bacterium | reverse complement strand
CCGCTTCCAAAAATAAGATTGTCTGGTCTTCTGGTTGTGAGCTCTTTTAAGAATAACCAATCCGACGGACCAATATAACGCTGTTCGACTGTGCGGGGATGCACAGTCGCCCAACTATAACCAACGTCATACGCGTGATCAAAAACAGAGTAAAAATTTTCTGCAGAAGTCGCAGTGTCATCCCACCCTCGCCGCAGTTTTACCGTTACGGGAATAGTTTCTAGCACAGACTCTCGCACGGCAGACAGAACGTCGTGCGCTTGACAAGGATCTGTTAAGAAATGTCCGCCACGATTTCGTTTGCGTATTTTTTTAACTGGACAAGCAAGATTTACATCTATGACTTCATATCCCATTGAAACAAGAATGCTAGCCCCTTTTGCCATCTCTTCTGGATTCGTTCCGATGACTTGGCCTGCGATTGGATGATCGTCTAACCCAGCAGCTCTGTTTCCTTCAATTTCCCCTGCCTCTTCAGCAAGCAGATCCGGATCTTCTTTTCGACGACCCTTTCCACCACAAATAAGTGTGCGATCTAGAAGTGCCTCGGTTACGCAAAATGGACAGCCGTGCCTTCGTGCAATTAGTCGCATTGCGCCATCGCTATAGCCGGCTAAACCTGCCTGAAAAAACGGAACATCAAAACCTGGGACTGTTGATGGAATTCTCGGGTCAATCGCTACGTTTTTTGCAAATTCCGAAATGTCTTCATGAGAAACATCGCTTGGCTGCGAAGGTTGCATATTAACTGACACGAATCTTAGTCCTGTTGACCTATCACCACTAAGCCAACAAGCGGTACGTCTTCAGCAATTTGAAGTTCTGCAATGACGAGTTCTGTGGGATCATCTGTTCGCCATATTCCGCCGGCGTTAAATTGCTCGCCAAATGAATCTCGAAGTACCCAAAGGTTTAGGCGCATTGTGTTCCCTGCTAGAAGCGGGGTAAGTTTTCCAGAAAAACGTTGGTTCACCCAAAGCGTTGCGTTGTTGTAATCGTCTGCGGTGCTGTTCACGATTTTCACAAACTCTCCGTCGCGAATAACCTGAATTGGAACAGAGTTAGAAACATGTAAATTCATTGGGTATGGTGCTGATGCAAGTTCAGGGTTGCCCGAAGGATTTTGACATGCTGTTAACAAAAATAAGATTGCTAGCGTTACTACTATTTTCATTTTGAATCTCCAAAGGAAATTGAACGGTTAAAAAATCCTAACCCGCATGCTTCTTTTGCCATCGCAAGTGTTTCTTCTGTTTTTACATTCGCCCTTGCTGTTCCATCACGAATAATATCGATAATAGTGTCATCGTTGCCCTCATACTCTGCTCTTCGTTCTTGCATAGGGGCAAGCAATTCGCTGATTGATTCAGCAACTTCTACCTTAATGTGTCCATCGCCAATGTTGTCGCCGCGAACATACTTGTCTTTCAACTCTGCGGCGCGGGCTTCGTCTTTTATAAAAAGTTCTACATATTGCATGAGTGAACTATCGGGGTCGCCTGGGTCTGTCATCGATTGACGGCCGGTGTACAACTGTCCTAGTTTCTTTTTAACTTTCTTCGGCGTATCCGTAATAAGAATTGCGTTGTTGAGCGATTTGCTCATTTTATTTACGCCGTCTGTCCCCATTAATTTTCCAACTTTGCCAACATCCGCTCTTGGAATTGGGAAGACGCCCTTTTCTTCCATAATCGGATCGTCGTCTTCAATATTTTCATCAACTCCGCAATACAGTTTGTTAAATCGCCGTGCAACTTCTCGAGTAAGTTCAATGTGTGGAACTTGGTCTTCGCCAACCGGAACTGCATGCGCACGAAAGGCGAGAATGTCTGCCGTTTGCCCAACCGCGTAAAGCGGGAAACCAAAACTGTAATTTTCTCCCAATCCCTTAACTTTAATTTCTTCTTTTAAGGTTGGATTTCTCATTACTCGATTGAAAGGCAACAGCATCGCAAACAAAAAGGTGAGTTCAGCAATTGCGGGAACTTCAGACTGTAATACAACCGCTGCTTTAACGGGGTCAATTCCCATCGCTAAATAATCGCGAACGATTTCTAACGTGTCGGTGTAAATTTCATTGGGAGCATCCGACCGTGTGGTGTATGCGTGCATATTTGCGAGCAAGAAATAACAATCGTGGGTTTCTTGTAACTCGATTCGACGCCGAACTGAACCAAAATAGTGACCAAGATGCAACTGCCCCGTTGGGGTGTCGCCTGTAAGGATTGCTTCGCGTGTGCTCATATAGTTGTACTGTAAACAAATGCGATATTCATTGCGTTGAAAACGACATGAATTAATATCGGAGCGAGAATTCCACCGCTTTTGACCCGTGCCCAGCAAAGACCAATGGACAGAAAAAAGAGTCCAACCACAGCCGATGGCTGTGCAATGCCAATGTGCATAATTGCAAATAGTAGGCTTGTTGCAAAGATAGCTCGCCAGACAGTTTTGCCTCCAATAACTGCTGCAAATGAAGGCAATAGTAGCCCGCGATACAATAATTCCTCAAAAATTCCTGCGCCAATCGTAACGCAGATGATGACAATCCAGGTGGACCCCGACCAAGGAGCTTGTTTTATTTGCTGAAGTACCTCGTGCCCGATACCTCCAGCGGGTTCTAGCCCAGCCCCGACTAACAATGCGTGTCCAAGGCCAGCAACAGCGAGCGCTATTGGAACAAACACGGCATACGCGATGAGAAAAACCGGCAAAATATGTCTAGAACCGCATTTCCTTCGGAAATATGCATACAAAAATAGAATTGGAATTTGCGTAATCATAGACAAACCAATCGTCCAGGCGTAGACATTGATCGTGCTGCTTTCGTCCGAGACATATTGAAAACCCCACCAGCTGCCAATACCAGCAAGGATATACATCGCTCCGCACAGAAGAAGAGCCATAGTCGGAGTAATTGCTGGGTCAAGATATCCGCGCCTTGGGAGCAGTGTTTGTCCAGACTTTACGAACCAAATTCCGATAGCAATTGAAAAACCCACAAGCATTAGCGTGATTAAATCAATCGATGGTGCTTCCACAATTTCAACTTCTTCGCTACCCTTGGCAACTGAAGAGCACATGGCAATCACACTAAGCACAATTATTGAATTTAAACGAGACGAAGTTGCAAAACTTCGCCAAGAAAAACCCGTTGAGGCAGTACGTTCAGAAGCAGAAGCACAAGAGCGACCTCGTAACTTTTTCGGTGCTGTTGTAAACGGCCACACCAATAGCAGTACCAGTGTAATTGCAGAAGTAAAACACAAAAGCCCATCGGCCGGGAATATACGTGAAGACTTTGATCCAGTTGCCATTGCTAAAGCGTACGAGAAGGCGGGAGCTGCCGCTATCTCATGTCTTACAGATATGCATTTTTTTGGTGGAAACATTGACTTTATCACTCAAATTCGCGAAGAAGTAAGACTTCCCGTCCTCAGAAAAGATTTTATCATTGATGAGTATCAAATTTGGGAAGCACGGGCTGCTGGCGCTGATGCTGTTTTGCTCATTTCTGAAGTCCTATCAGAAGGCCAATTGGTTGACTATATGATTCTTTCTCAGAAGTTGGGAATGACAACACTTGTAGAAGCACACGACATGGGAAATCTATTAAAAATCCAGCAATATGTTGGATTTCCACACGCGGGCTATTGCTTGCTTGGAATAAACAATCGAAATTTAGAAACGATGGAAACTGATATAAATCACACCATTCGCATGGTTGATATTGTTGAAGATACAACGACAATCGTAAGTGAATCGGGAATAACAAAGCCAGAAGACTTGGACAAATTACGCTTACATGGTGTGCATATTGTGTTAGTTGGTGAATCGTTAATGAAACAACCCGATCCCGGTGAAGCTCTCGCAAAACTCATCCGCATGAATCCAGCATAAGGGGGTACCCTACACAAATGATCCGAATTACAGAATTGAACAACATCGTCACCCTCACACTGAACCGTGCTGGAAAACACAATGCTCTTTCTGCTGAAATGATAGGTGCCATTCATGTTGGGTTGGATGAAATTGAACAAAATGCTGACATGCGCGTGCTCATTCTTGCGGGCGAAGGAAGGTCGTTTTGTGCTGGAATGGATCTCAAAGGTGTACTTGATAATCCCCCTGCAATGGGAGAAATGTTGCGCGGACTCGCTAAAGCGTCTTTACGAATACGAAGTCTTCAAGTTCCAACTATCGCTCGAGTCCAAGGCGCAGCGGTTGGTGGTGGGTGTGGCTTGATGGTGGTTTGTGATTTTGCTTTCACGCACCCAGAGTCAAAGGTTGGCTATCCAGAAGTTGACCTTGGTGTTTGCCCTGCTGTAGTCGCACCTTGGCTCATTAAAAAGATTGGCGCTGGAAAGGCAAGAGCAATGTTGCTCGCTGGAGGTACCATTTCAGGGAAACAGGGCTTTGAGGCTGGCTTGGCAACCCATTTATGTGCTTTGGACGATTTGCCGTCTGCCGTCATGCATTTTGCAAAAAACCTCGCTAAAGGCGGTAAAAACGCTATTTCCACGACAAAACATTGGTTAAATGAACTTGACGGGTCCTTAAACGAAGCAATGTTGCAAAAAGGGGCTGATTTGTCTGCCAAAATCATCGCCGGCGACGAAGCCCAAAATCGATTACGCCAAATATACGCCAAATATACGCGTATATTCGGCGTATATTCGCGTATATTGGTCGAATATTTGCGTATATTTTGTTGCGTCGCCAAATCATATAT
>JABABS010000087.1 GCA_014238125.1 Phycisphaerales bacterium | reverse complement strand
TTTTCTTGAAATTCAATAACAAGGTCGCCCAGTACCCAGGCGTTAAGCATCTTGGTTGCGGCTTTTTTTGTCGCTTTTTCTGCTTTACTAAGTTGGTTTCTAGGCACAGTTATCCATTCTGAGAATTGCATAGCTGAGGGTGATGAGAGCGTCTCCGTGTATTCGAGATATCGAATTGCAGCCTCAATAATAGCTGGCCTTGGGGCGTAATCCCCAACAAGGTGCCTGCTCCTAAAGATTGAATGGAATAATGACATACATAAACTCCTTTACTGTTGCCAGTGCGCAGCGGTGACCAATAGCCTGTTTCAGCGCGTAGAAACAGAGCTAGAGCGTCTCACCACTTAGGTTGTGAATTGATCAGCAACGTTGCTGACCGATGAAATGATTCTATATGCCTGGTGAATAATGTCAAGAAAAAAATTTGGATTTTATGGATAAATTATCTAACTTGGCAAAAAAGTTTGTGGTGGGGTACTATGCGTACAACACAGGAGTGGTACACGCATGGATAAGCGAAACCGATGGTTGGTGTTCAGGGGGCGGGTACTCGTATTGGTAGGTATCTTCTCACTTGGCAGCGCTATCTTCCTTGCGGATAACTTTCCACAATATTTACCAATTCTTGTGCTTTTTGGTGTTGGTCTTATTGCAATGGCAATTCCAAAACGTGTTTGGTGCAAATTCCCAGCATGGTTTCGCAGCGACGATTCGTGGCTGTAATAAATTGATAAATTAACCCGGGGTTAATTTTCAGTTTTTCTTTTTATTACCACCAAGCAAGTCGCCAATGCCACCAATGACGCCGTCAAGGCCTTTGCCAAGACCATCTGAGACACCCTGCATGAGATTCCCTATTCCAAGCTCTTTGAAAACGGGCAGCTTATTGATAAGATTCGTCACTCGAGAAAATGCAAGTTTTGACAACCCTTCTGCTGGATGTTTTGCCAAGTGATCCATAATTGCGTGTGTTACTGCGCTTGTGACAGCCTCAATTGCCACTTCACCATCGCTGTTGGTTCCAACATCGTGCATGACAATTTCTTTGATATGTGCAGTCACCGAACCACTGCCCATGGCCGTAAATTTGCCGCTAGCGGTTACTGTAATTTCTGAGATTCGAAGCGTTTTAATTACAAACGAAGATTTTGTGTTTTCTGGCTCAGGTGTTTCATCAGAAGATATGTGTGTAATAAGAGTTTCAATGTTTGATGTCGCACCAGTTTGTTCAAGGTCAAGATGAACACCCGAAACTGTCGCTAGTTCTATCACGACCTGCTTATCGAGTAGTTTAAGAATGCCAAAATCCGCCTCAATGCTTTCGACCGATAGCAGGGTTGGCTCTGAAAAACCCTCCGGATTTGCAATCTTGAGTTCCTTTAAATGGGAATCGTTTGAAAAAAAACCTATGTGCACGCTTTTGACGGTCACTGGAACGCCAAGACCTTCGCTGCCAGCGGTTTTCACAAGTGATCGACCCATTGAATCAAGTACCATTATTCCAATGAGGCTGCAGACGATCGCAATAATGAGGATCACCAGCGCTGCGTTTAGTATTTTTTTCATCATTGCTACATGGTACGTGTATGTACCGTGTGCGCCAACAGTTGTGTAATTGGGGTTAATTGATAACTAAAAGTTGGACGTTCAACCGAAGTGATTTTCGATGCACTCCATAATGTGTGCAAGCCCAGGTTCAGCAACGGAATAATAAATTTGACGGCCTCTTCTTCGATTTGTGAGCAAGCCACGATCACGCATTTTGCCAAGGTGCTCAGAGGCGCCGCTTGAAGGGATATTGCATGATTCGGCAAGTTCGCCAACTGTGAATTCGCCTTGGAGCAAAAGTTGAAGCATCCGCAGGCGGTGTGGGTGAGCGACAGTGCGAAGACAGCCTGCTGCCTGTTCAAGTGCTTCCATTTCGAGAAGTTCTATGCTGTTTGTTTCCGGCACACTCCCATTGTATCGACATGTATCTATGTGTCAAGAATAGTCTTTTTCGCTGTATGATTCATCAATGATCAGACAATATCAACCAGGTGACCTCGACCACTGCTTACGTATTTTTCGTGAAATCGGATGGATGGATGGGAAGGATTCTGACAAGGATATTTTTGAGGCATATACAGATGGGGGAAGCTCATTGGTCGCAGACCTTGACGGTGAGGTCGAGGTGTTCGTCGTTACAAGGTCTGGTGCATGCAAGTACCTTGACGATGACATCCCCTTCTCTGCTGTAACTGGCGTTGCAACAAGTAGGGTTGCAAGACAACAGGGTCTTGCAAGTAGAGTGACCGTCCGTGCGATTGCAGAGAGTGCCGCCAATGGTGCTGCGATGTCAATTCTTGGCATGTTTGATCAAGGGTATTATGAAAAGTTTGGATATGGAAATACCGTGCACCATCGCATCTCAACTTTTGACCCAGCAAGTTTGCGAGTGCCGCGGCTTACTCGATCACCAAAACGGTTGAGCAAAGATGATGCCACGGCTATGAACGATTGTCGTCTTCAAAGAAAACGATTTCACGGTGGTTGTAACTTAGATGGTGAAGGTGAAACCAAAGCAACAACCATCTGGCAAGAACATGGGTTCGGCCTTGGGTTTGAAAATGACGAGGGAGTGCTGACACACTTCATGTGGATCAAACCTAAAGGCGAGCACGGTCCCTACAGCGTCTGGTTTACGGGCTGGGAAACTCACGAGCAATTTATTGAACTACTGAGCGTATTAAAATCATTGTCGGACCAAGTACATGGCATTCGGATGGCAGACCCCCCTCGTTTGCAACTACAGGATTTTCTCGATAGACCCCACGCAACCTTTCGATCAAGAAAGGGTGGGGATTTTGACAGTGATGTACTGAGCCAAGTCTGGATGCAGTGTCGCATCCTTGATCTACCCGTGTGTATTGGGGCAATGAAATGTTGTGGAACTCCCGTTTCATTCAACTTAGAGCTCACAGATCCAATCCAAAAATATCTCCCAGAAGAATCCTCCTGGAATGGAATTGGTGGAAATTGGATCATTCGCTTCGGAGAAAACTCCTCTGCAGAATTGGGGACAGACTCTTCATTGCCAACTGCTTCATGCAGCGTCAATGATCTCTCAAGAATCTGGTTTGGTTCTTCAACAGCTGAATCGGTTTCGGTAACGGGTCACTTCAAGGCAGATCCAGAGTTGATTCAAGCCATCGACAAACTTGTTTGTATTCCCACACCAGTGGTGGATTGGGATTTTTAATAATGAACCCGC
>JABABS010000002.1 GCA_014238125.1 Phycisphaerales bacterium | reverse complement strand
CTACCTTGATTTCATCGAACTTGATATCAATACAGCAATTGACAAAGCAGTGGCTGCAAAAAATAATAAAGAAGCTATTTCAATTGGTTACTGTGGAAACGTAGTTGATCTTCTATCACGTTTACAGGATCGAAACATTATTCCTGAAGTGCTAACAGATCAAACATCTGCACACGACCCTTTAGTTGGTTATTACCCCGATGGTATTTCACGCGAAGAAGCTGATGCACTCCGTACCAATAATCCAAAAGAGTATGCTGACAAAAGCATGACTTCAATGGCGAAGCACGTTAGATGCATGCTCTGGTTTATGAGTCAAGGTTCAAAAACATTTGATTACGGAAACAACATTCGTCAACGTGCGTATGACACGGGCGTTAAAAACGCCTTCGATTTCAAAGGATTCGTTCCTGAATACATACGTCCGCAGTTTTGCAAAGGGCGAGGTCCCTTCAGATGGTGTGTTCTTTCTGGTGATCCAGATGAGATTAGAAAAACAGATGAAGTCATTTTAAAACTTTTCCCAAAAGACGAATCACTTAAAAGATGGATTACAATGGCGCAAGATCGAGTTGCATTCCAAGGACTTCCTTGCAGGATTTGCTGGCTTGGGTTGGGGGAACGTGACAAAGCAGGTATTGCTTTCAACGAACTTGTCCGCAGCGGAGAAGTTTCAGCACCAATTGTTATTGGCAGAGATCATCTCGATTGCGGCAGTGTTGCAAGTCCAAATCGTGAAACCGAGGGGATGCTTGACGGTACTGATGCCGTCAGTGATTGGCCACTTCTTAATTTTGCACTAAACATCGCAAGTGGTGCAAGTTGGGTCAGTTTTCATCACGGTGGTGGTGTTGGCATTGGCTACTCCCAACATGCAGGACAAGTGATTGTCGCAGATGGCACCGATGAAGCTGCAAAAAGATTACAACGTGTGCTTACGAATGACCCGATGATGGGAATTTTTCGCCATGTCGATGCAGGATATGACGAAGCTGTGCAATGCGCGATGGACCAACAAGTCAACATTCCGATGAAGAAAAAGAGGGAAATTCTGTGAGTGACTTTCTAATTGCCAATGCTCGAATCATCACACTAGATAAAGGCGATCTCCCTCGCCGTGGCAGTTCTATGGCAGACCTCGGCGTTATCGAAAACGGATACGTCTTTGTATTAGATGGGAAAATTAATCAAGTTCAAAGCGGCTCGCCAGATCAAGAAGTCTTTGACAAAAGTGATGAACTTGTCGTCATAGATGCAGAAGGCCGCGTGGTAATGCCAACCTTTGTTGATTGCCACACACATTCTTGTTGGGCTGGTTCACGGCTCGATGAATTTGAAGCAGGTTTGCAAGGCGTCCCCTACCTTGACATTCTTGCACAGGGCGGCGGAATCATGTCAACTGTTAAATCTGTCCGTGGGGCAACCCAAGAAGAACTTGCAACAAAACTCGTTGGACGAGTAGCATTGATGGCTTCAATGGGAACGACTGTAGTTGAAGTAAAAAGTGGATACGGCCTTACGACCGAAGATGAATTAAAAATGCTACGTTCGATTCACGACGCATCACAAGAAATTCCGCAACTAGTTAGTGGCACTTTTCTCGGTGCTCATGCAATTGATCCTGATGTCGAAAACTTTACTGAGCTTGTGATTGAAGAAACGTTGCCGGCAGTTGCTGCAGAATTCCCAAACATCACTTGTGATGCATACTGTGAGGAAGGCGCATGGTCCGTTGATGAAACTACAAAACTGTTTGAACGAGCAGTTGACTTAGGTTGCCCAATTCGCGCTCATCTTGATCAATTCAATGCCCTTGGCATGTTATCAAGAGCAATTGAACTTGGAGCAGTAAGCGTAGATCACTTAGAACATTCAACGGATGAAGAACTTACGTTACTTGCAAAAAGTAGCACGATTGGTGTTCTCCTACCTGCAAGTGGATTCTGTCTTCATGATGCTTATGCTCGCGGAAGATACATGATCGATACAGGCTGCGCAATTGCCATCGCATCAAATTTCAACCCTGGGTCAGCCCCAATGCCATCAATGCCATTTGCTATTGCACTTGCATGTAGGCGACTTGGACTCTCTCCAGCTGAAGCGATTACGGCCGCAACCGTCAACGCAGCATGTGTTCTTGGTTTAGAAAAAAATGTAGGACGAATCAAAGTTGGATTCCGCGGCGACATTCAGTTACTCGATTGCGAAGATGAACGAGAGTTAGCGTGGCAAATTTGTGGAGGTGGCCCATTGCTTGTCTCGATTGACGGAGAAATAGTTCATTTACTTTCAGATGGTGAACTTGAAATGGATGGAGATGAAAAATGATGAAAACTGTGCCACTGATTTCTGACAAGGATGCAAAAGAAGCCAGAGTATCTGCGAGACATGTTGTTGAAATTCACAATGCGTTAACTGGTTTTCTTCGTGCAGGTTTAACTCTCCCAGAAATTGATGCATTTGTTGGAAGTAAACTTCGGGAACTTAAATGTAAGAGTGCATTCTATAAATATAAGATTCCAGGACAGCCACCCTTTCCAAGTCAGTCTTGCATTTCTGTAAATGATTGTGTTGTACATGGAACCCACATCATGCCACAATCGCCACTTTCTGCTGGCGATCTTATTTCGGTTGACATTGGAGTCACACACAACGGTTGGATTGGCGATGCTGCATGGACATGGGCAATAGAACACGCAAGTGATGAAAACCATAAACTAATGCAAGCGGGTCGAGAATCTCTTGCTGCTGGTATCAAAGCAATGCAGCCGGGTCGTCCCATGATGGATTTCGCTCGTGCAGTGCAAAGTGTTGCAGAAGGTGAATTTAATTTTCACCTGACACGTGGTCTTGGCGGGCATGGCTATGGCAGATCACTTCATGCCCCACCGTTTATTTCAAATGTTGTGCCTACCCACCCATCTGAATGGCCAGATGCATGGAGGACATTTGATCCGGGCATGCTTATCGCTGTCGAACCAATGCTAGCAATTGGTACTGGGCAAATTGAAAATATTAGGGGAACATGGCCTATTTTTTCCGCTGATCATTCTATCGCAGTTCATTACGAAGCTGACGTCCACATCACAGAAGACGGCCCTGTCGATTTGACAGAAGGTCTACAAAATCTTCCATACATCGTAGGAGATTAACGATGCTTCCACTAGTTCTCGTTCTTTTTTACACCTCGCAAATTGAACCAAATTTTGATTACCCAGAAACACGTCGCGAAATCGTCGTTGATACATTTCATGGCGTAGAAGTTTCCGACCCATATCGCTGGCTCGAAGACGATGTACGCAAGAGTGAAGAAGTCGCTGCTTGGGTCAAATCAGAAAATATCGTAACGAGAGAATATCTTGATTCCATCGAAGCATTACCTCAAATTACAAAAGCACTGACAAACGCTTGGAATTATCCCAAACAAGGTTCACCATTTCATCGAGGAAAACGCTGGTTCCAATCAAGAAATTCTGGATTACAAAATCACAGTGTAATTTACACTGGCGATTCACCTACAAATATGAATACTGTGCTGCTTGATCCAAATTCTTTTTCAGAAGATGGAACGCGCGCACTTTCGATGTATAGCCCAAGCCCAAACGGAACGTATGTTACGTGGGGCATTTCAGACGCTGGATCTGACTGGTCAGTTTGGTATTCAAAAAATTTAGTGACCGGTGAAACTCTGCCAGAAGTAATGCGGGATATTAAAAATAACTCGCCATCATGGCTACCCGACGAAAGCGGTTTCTATTATTCGAGATATCCACACAGCGATAGCCAAGGTCACATAGCCACAACCGATGGATCAGAGTTATGGTTACACAAAATTGGAACAGAACAAACTGAAGATACCCTTGTCTGGTCTGATCCTGACCACCCTGATCGTTTTTACGGTGCAAGTGTTACGCAAGATGGTGGTTGGCTTGTTGTTTCTGTGAGTGAAGGCACGTCTTCTAACAATGCAATGCTCATCAAGGGACCAGATCATTCAAAACTGCATTGGTTTGTCCCTGAATTTGATGCATCTATTCAGCTAATAGGTGGTATCGGAAATAAACTTTGGTTTAAAACTGATCATAATGCACCTAAAGGTAAAATTTGTAGCGCTACTTTTGAAAATTCACAATTAACGTGGAAAGATGTCATCCCTGAGCAAAAAAATATCCTACGTGGAGCTGATATTGTCGGCGGGAAAATTACTGCAACTTGGCTTGAAGATGCTTCAACAAAAGCGACAGTGCATTCCTTAGACGGAAAAGAACTCTATGCAGTGCACATGCCAGGCATTGGAACTGCGGGTGGTTTTGGGGGACATAACGACGATAAAACTGTGTACTGGTCCTACTCAAGTTACAACTACCCACCATCAACATTTACACTAGATTTAGATTCTGGAAAAACAGAACTTTTTTGGAAAACAGATTTTCCTGTTGACCTTTCTGAAATGGTCGTGCAACGTCAATTTGTAACGAGCAGTGACGGAGCAAAAGTGCCTCTCTTTATTGTTTCACACAAAAACACAAAACTTGACGGCAACAACCCCGTGCTACTTTATGGGTATGGTGGTTTTGACATCTCAATATTGCCACGTTTTTCAACCTCACGTGCGATTTGGATGGAGATGGGTGGCGTGTATGCTGTTGCCTGCATTCGTGGTGGTAGCGAATATGGACGTGCTTGGCATGAGGGCGGCATGCTTGCAAACAAGCAACAAGTCTTTGATGATTTTATTGCCTGCGGCGAATGGCTCATTGAAAAGAAATGGACGAACACAAACAAACTTGCAATTCAGGGGGGCAGCAATGGCGGTCTTCTCGTTGGAGCGTGCATGACGCAACGTCCCGATTTATTCGGCGCTTGTTTGCCTGCAGTTGGCGTGATGGATATGTTGCGTTTCCCCTTGTTTACCGTTGGCTGGGCTTGGACAAGTGATTACGGATCACCGGATGACCCTGAAATGTTTCCAATTTTGTTTGGATACTCCCCCTATCACAACGTAGAGGATGGAATTGCATATCCACCTACGCTTGTCACAACTGGCGATACAGATGACCGAGTCGTTCCAGGACATAGTTTTAAATTTGCAGCTGCTTTGCAGCACGCGCAAGCCGGTGATAATCCTGTACTCATTCGCATCGAAACTCGAGCGGGTCATGGCGCAGGTAAGCCCACAGCACTTCGAATCGAGGAGGCTGCAGACGTTTACGCTTTCCTTCACAAATCCCTTGGTATGCGTGGATTCTAAGCAAAACTGAAGAAACTGCCTCGTAGGTAGTATCCTATTGGTTTCTCTCAAAATGCAGCGAATGTGTCTAAAAGAGTATCTAAGCATAGTTGCATGAATTTGAACCCGAGTAAATTAAACATAGATTTTGCATCTTGGGACTCACTTATCCTATATGACACGATGTACTCACCCGCGGTCTTGTGCATCAACAATGTACAATCTTCAAATGCGAATAACGCTTGCAAACCCAAGAGGCTTCTGCGCGGGAGTACACATGGCCGTCGATATTGTCGATCATCTTCTTGATGCAATAGATGACCATGAGAAAATTTACGTTTACCATGAAATCGTTCACAACCGCCATGTTGTTAGCAGGTTAAAAAATCGTGGCGCAGTATTTGTTGATTCAATCGCTGAGATTCCAGAAGGTTCCGTAGTCGTTTTCAGCGCACATGGAGTAAGCCCTGCAGTACGAAAGCAAGCAGAAAAAAGACGCCTCACATCAATCGATGCTACTTGCCCACTTGTTACAAAAGTACACGCAGAGGCAATCCGATATGACGAGAGAGGTTGGCAGATTCTTCTTATTGGCCATCGAGATCACCAAGAAGTATTAGGAACTACCGGCGAAGCGCCAGAAAATATACAAATAGTGGAATCTCCATCTGACATTCCTCATTTACAAATTATTGACCCTGAAAAGTTAGTGTATCTCACGCAAACTACATTGAGCACGGATGATGCCGATGTCATCATCTCCTCTTTGAAAGAGGCATTCCCTTCGATCAATGCACCTCCTACTGATGACATCTGTTACGCCACAACAAATCGTCAAACTGCCGTGCGAGACAGTGCTGATGATGTTGATTTAGTTCTTGTCGTTGGCAGTACAAATAGTTCCAATTCTCTTCGCCTCACTGAAATTTCTGAGACAGCGGGCACAACAGCATACTTGATAGATGACGTAAGTCATCTCAAAGATTCGTGGTTTTCAAACATCCACTCCGTTCTTGTTACTGCTGGCGCTAGCGCCCCCGAACATCTCGTTACCGAGATCATCGAATACCTCAAAGAACATTACAATGGTAAACTCGAGGCTGACTCGCTTGTTGATGAAGACATGACCTTCTCTATGCCAAAATCTCTCCAGACTTTTCTAGAATCAAGAGAAGTCACAATCAAGGGTCGTAAACAATGAGTAGTAAACAGCACGCACTCGAACAATTTCCACGTGACATAGAGGCAATCGTTGCAGAACTCGGGATGCCACAATTTGCAACGAAACAAATTTTAAGTTGGATTTACGAAAAAGGCATTGACAACTTTGATGCGATGACAAACATTTCGAAACACCATCGAGAGTTACTTGCAGAACGGTTATTCTTTCGACGATCCAAAAAAATAATCGAAAATGTTGCCTCTGACAAAACAAGAAAAATATTACTCGCATGGGATGAGGGTTCTAAAAAAACAGAAACTGTCATGATTCCAACGGATAAACGGAGAACTGCCTGCGTTTCGAGCCAAGTAGGCTGTCCTGTTGGCTGCACGTTTTGCGCTTCTGGTCTCGATGGATTAGAAGGAAACCTTGATGTCGGACAGATTGTCGAACAAGTCATCGCTCTTGGCGCTGAATCAATCACAAACATCGTCTTCATGGGCATGGGCGAACCACTCGCAAATTATAATGCTGTAACGAGAGCTATTCGAATTTTGAACGCTCCTTGGGGTTGCTCAATAGGCGCAAGGAAAATCACAGTCTCTACTGTCGGGCTCCCTGCAGCAATTGAAAGACTTGCCACATTTGATATTCCTGTCACCCTCGCACTTAGTCTACATGCTCCAAATGACGAACTGAGAAAACAACTCATCCCATGGGCAGAATTTGCTACCATTGAAGATATTTTAAAAGCATGTGGAAAATACTTCGCAGCAACTGGTAGAGAAATTACTCTTGAGTATCTTCTGCTCAGTGGTGTCAACGATCGGATTTCAGAAGCAAAAGAACTCGTCGATCTTTGTAAAACTCTTCGATGCAATGTCAATCTCATTAGATACAACGAAGTTGAAAGCATTGCTTACAAACGACCTCAAGCTTCTCAAGTGCGGCGTTTTCAAGAAACCTTGCAAAATGCTGGTGTAAATGTACACATCAGGGCAAGCAGAGGTCGGGATATTGATGCTGCTTGCGGGCAGTTGCGAAGACGATACCAAGTTACGACGAGCTAATTTCTGATTCCTGAGAAACGATACATTTCATTTCTCGAAAACTCACTGTGTGCAATGAACCGTCAACTGCCATGGCATGCAATTGCTCAAAAAAATGTAACCTATCACTACCTACTGCTTGTTCGTGAGCAACTTGACTCATCAATTGCATCAAAAGTTTTCTGACTTCTCGATCGCGTTTTCGACCACGTAATCTTCTAGGATAAAACCTTCCAACATTTGAAATTAACGCCGCAGACCAGTCGCTGCTTCGAATTTCCGCATTCAACCGCCATTTACCAATGCACAACTCGACTCGAGATAAAAATCTTCGGTGCAATTCGTCTCCTCTCGGTTTTCTTATGTTCAACCTGCTTCTTAGATTGCGAATAATTTCTGGACTCCTTGCTAGTCGTGCAAGGTAAATTGGATCGCGAATAAGCATCGACTCAGCAAGGATGAGTATGCAATATCTCGTAAGTGCACGGCCAGTTTCCACCCTATCTTTTTTATACACTCCCACAACAAGATCAACGTAGTTGGTCGCAACCGTTTCTCCTCCCCACAACATACAGCGTCGGATGCCAACAATTGCGGAGTACAGCGCATTGCGTCCGTCCAATGTTTCAGACAATCCTGGAAGTTCTCTCAATGCTCTGTCGAATAGTCGCTTAGCAATCTCTGCTCTTTTTTTACCTCTAAACCCAATCCTTCGTATGTTTCGAATATATCGCCGAGTAATACGAGTCAAATCAATTACTGTTTCTTCATCAACAGGAACCCATGCAACATCAGGGTGTAGAGCTATGCGTCTTCCATATTCAAATGCTTCTTGACTTCGAGCAAATCCACGTCTCTCCGCCTCTTGCAGCGAACTGTTCATCGCATCTACTGTACATGGAATGAGGCCCTGCTGGAATGCGACGCCAAGTTGCACAATGTCACCGAGGCGAGTGTTATGAAATCGGTACCTCGCCCACGCGGAAAAATCGCCAATCATTCCAGCATCGTCATTAAAGTGTTGACTAATAACATCAAGATCAAGTACTTCATCACTTTGTTTCTTACCAAGACCTAGCTGAAGATCCAACTTGCCAGTGTTTATGATCGCAAATGTTCGTTGAGGAGATGCAATCTGTAAAACTCCTTCTGGATCAACGGCCCGCATCACTTCTTCGCGATCCCAACCCAAGAGCAAATCTGCCTCCCCCCATGGGATAAAACCGACAAGTGGTCGTTCCGATCTTGCTGTTTGAGGTTGTGTAAACAAAATTTGCGTCCACGCGCGCCTTCCAGCACCAACAAACACACTGTTCGACTGCGTTCTTGTTTCATACCCCATGGTTTCAGCCCCGCGAAGTAAAATTTGAGCAATTATTCCAAGTTCATCGCCGCGTGTACCTGCAATATGTACACGCCACTCTGGAGAATTTGCATGCACTGGTTTTGGAGGTGTCAACCGAGCATCTGTATGAGAAACCACACGAATTGGTGGTTTTACTCGAACAACCTTTGCCTGTTCCATGACTGGGGTGAGCGATATATGAAATTTATTCTCACCATTCGTGAGCCAATCACTCCATATACGAGTTTCAAGTGGCATAGGTGATGCAGAAGTTTTCTTTTTGCTAGAAGGCGTTATATGCACTTCACTCATTTCTTCCACTGGAATAGAAATGATGTTTGTTTCTAAAAAACCACGCGAATCAATCGCCTTACACACTTCTGAGAGTCGATCTATATCAAATCGAGGCTCATCGCCTTCTCGGACTACGATGATAGAGACACCGCTTCGAGCAATTGCTGCTGTAATTGCTTCAATTAATTCTTCACGGTGATCAACTCCAACTCGAACAACTCTACTCTTGTCATCTTTTGTTGAAGGCAAAATAGATGCATCAAGGAAACTTGTAGCCACATCATTTGAACCGCCTTCCCAAACAAGAAAGATTCGAGTTTCATCAACACCAATAAGACTTTTTACAACTGCTAGGCCATCCGTTTGAAAACGCGAACGCCCCCAAGTTTCAATGAATACTTTTTCCCCCTCACCTGAACGCACCAATGCACCATCAATTGTAACTTCAGACATTTCACAATCGCTTGCAACTATCTTCGCAGCATTTGAAAGCACTTGTAAAGCTGCAATGGTTCCTAAATGCGCTCTTCGTTCGGGGCGTTGCTGAAGGGGTGGTTTAGATTGCAACAAGTGATGTTCTACCTCGGAAGCGGGTCTCGCTTCGTGCAGTAAATGCTTGATCATCCTCGCAACTACTGATGGATGAATTGCGTCCACTGGAACTTGAACCGGTGCATGCTCTGGATCAATTGATGGCAGTTCTCGACCCCAAACCAACGCAACTTCTTCTCCATCTCGTCGCATTTGTTCTGCAATGGCCATTATTCTCTCTTCGATCTCGCCAGGTCTTGGCTCAAGCACAACAAGGTTATGGCACCGAGTCAACAGCCGCTTGATAGGCACGTCATCGAGGGGCGAAATAAGTCGTAAATTTAGTGTTGGAACGCGCCCAAGCAGTCGGAGTTCACTCACAAGATAACGTAATGAATTATCTGCAAGTCCAACCGTAATGAATCCAACTGAACCGCGCTCGCCTGGACTTGGCAATGTCCTTTGTCGGTTCAACTCTAACCTACGTGATAGACGAATTGGGTCTTTCGTTTCACCATGCAGCCTCGCTGCAGGTAATTCTTGAGTTGGCATTTCATTCACTGATGAAGCAGCTCCAAGCAGACCATGATGTGTAATCATTGCTACAGGTTTTTTAGATGCCGCTGAAATTTGAGCAGCTGCAATACCTACAAATTCACTTTCAATTGCATTGCAAGGCTCAAGTGTAGTTAAACCCGCTTCACTTAGAAGTTGGCGCGGCATGATCAATGGTGCAATAAAAGGATGATCTTCAACAATAAGAATAAGAGGAGACGACAAAACATTTGGATAACTAGACAATCCTAAAAGCACTGAAGGGAGCTGGCGATTTGGAACAAACACTACAGATGGTGCTTGAGACTCATACGCCAAGAAAAGGCCTCGATTTGCTGTTGGAACAACGACAGCGTCAGGAATAAACTGTGTAACACCGCAAAACGGTTCGCAATTAGGCACAAAAACAGTCCAAAAATTTTCGACAGATGAGAAACCTTGCATCATTGAAAAGATAGGCAATCTGCTAATTCTGACGTTGCTTTTCACCGGATTTGCTCCAGTAGTGATTCGTCTTCTAACACCCATGTGTACATTGCTTCTGCAAAGCCATGCGCATCATGATGACCTGAAATAAAATCTGCATGAGATTGCACAAATGCGTTTGCATTTGACATCGCTATAGATCGTCCGGATTCTTGCAATACTTCTACATCGTTTAACCCATCTCCAATTGCAACGATTCTTTGAGGGTCAAACTTTTCTCCGAGATGTTTTTGAAGCATTGTCCATTTGTTGACAGCAGAACCGAATACTTCTAGCAGATGTGTTTCGGAACCTGTTGCCTCACTACACGTGACCGCTGACCAATGTTGCAACTTCGCTCTCGTTTGTAATTGTTTTACGAGTATTGAAACTTGCTGATTAAGATTTCGCTGCTCTGCAACAGCTCCAGCGCGGAGCGTGTGGTCTGGCCAAGGGTCTTCTTCAATTGTTGCAACTTCAAGTAATGAAATACCTAAAGTCTCAAACCACCATACTGAAGCATGATGTAAAGGCGCATTTCCTACAAGAACGTATTGTGCATCACAAACCGATGCGTTCTTCAATAAAAGTAACCGGTGATTTCCGTCAAGAATGTGATGCGCAACTTCTCTAACTATTTCCCGGTCTAATGGATCGCTCTGAATTGAATTTCCATGCGCATCGCAAAGTTGAGAACCTCCTGCAACAATGGCGACACCGTCATGTTCGATCAATTTCAAAATATGTTCACACTCAGAAAAACAGCGACCAGTTGCAATTACAATTTCAATGCCTGAATCCTTGACTGTTTCGTAAGATTTTCGATTAGCCTCTGATACATTCCCATTCCCACAAAGGAGCGTTCCATCAAGATCAACAACCAATACGTCCCATCGTTCATGCTTCATTACCCCCCCAAACTACGTTAGGTAGCCTTGTAACGCAACCCCTTTAAGAATCCGCTTGCCTTTGAAGCAATCATCTCGTATCCTAATAAACGTGAAGGACCAATTGGAGAAGCAAGCATCATGAGCCTCGGCACTACAGCCCTCCCTGCTTCTCTTGCTCGTGCACTTGAGCCCGTGCTCCAAAAACAATGCCTGAATCAACTTAAACCAATTCGGTGGTTTCGCACCGATTGGCAACGAGGTGGCGCTGCAACTGGCTTTTCAACTTGGACCCATGAAGATGGTACAAGTGAAGAAGTTGTTGTGAAATTTCCCGTCGTTCTTAGAGAATTACGCTGGACTCGGCGAATGCAAGATTGCGACGGAGTCGTGCCAAAACTACTTGCCAGTGGTATAGGGCTTGGTGGATATGACCTTGCATGGATTGTCATTGAACGCCTCCCCTTTGGCCCACTTGGTAAACACTGGGATGACAATATTATTAAACGGATCTCACATGCTGCATCCGCCTTCACGTCCGCAGCACGTGAGTTTCCAGTGGACCAAGTTGGACGACGAGAAGATTGGAACTCTCTCCTAGAACGGGCGAAAAAAAGTGTCCGTACAAATTCGGTAGAAGACAAGTCTAATTGGAAAAAAATGCACAGATGGTGCAATTCTCATCTAGAAGATGTACTAGATATTTGGAGAGCAAGGCACACGCGGCAGTGGTTACACGGTGATGTGCACCTTGCCAATTCAATGTGCCGTTCTGAAAAAAATAATGCGCCAGTTTGCTTGATCGATCTTGCCGAAGTACACGCTGGGCATTGGGTCGAGGACGCCATTTATCTTGAGCGTCAACTCTGGGGACACCATTCAAGGCTTGAATCTTCAAATCCTCTTAAAACAATGGCAAATGCGAGAAAATCAATCGGATTGAAAGTAACTGAAGATTATCCTGAATTAGCGAATATCCGCAGGCTTTTACTTGCTGCAACTGCACCAGCATTTATGCAGTCCGAGGGCGACCCGAGATATCTACACGCATGTTTGGAACAATTTCAACTCGCAATTGATCGATTCCGTTAACACTGACATGCTAAAATGTACCGTAGTTTGCTACAATTCCCAAAGCCGACTAGAATCTCCAGATTCAACGCAAGGAATCAACCATGGATCGTGACAGATTAAAAGATATTCAAACCGCAGACCTCTCTGATAGCCAAGTAAACGAGGATTTTGTTCACTGGCTCAAAACAAAGGGCCCTTCCTACTTGCTCGTTGTCATGGTGGTCATTGTTGGGTACCTCTTTTATATACGTTACCAATCATCACAAGCACAACACCAAGGTGAAGCTTGGATTGCTTTTGCTGAGGCAAGAGTTTCTGGATTACCTGCTTCATTTGAAGATATTGCAGCGTCGTATGGTGAAATCGGAGCGCTTCGACAACTCGGACTTTTGGGCGCTGCCGATGGATATTTGAAAGCTGTAGTGCTTAATCAAACACTTGGCAGTGACGCGAACAACACTGATTCTTTGACACAAGAAGATCGAACTTTTTATCTTCAAAAAGCGGATGCGCTGTATGCAGAAGTTGTCTCAGACGATGATAGCAATGCAACAAATACACTCTTTGCAGTTGGCGGTTTAAGTGGACGAGCTGCAGTCGCAGAAGCAAATGGTGATATTGAAAGCGCTCGCAAATATTACGAATCAATAATAACACGCGCAGGTGCTCAATATCCTGCTCTAGCAACACAAGCACAAAGTAGAATTGACTCACTCGAATCTCTATCTGCTTCCATTGAACTTCCAAGCGAAGCAGAGATCACTGCAAGAACCAATCAAGTTCTTAAAAGAGATCCAAAATTAATTGATAGTGATATCGATTCACTCATCGCACCGAGATAATGTCTAAGAAACCTCGCGATTCTTCGGAGGACCTTCTTGATGGTGGTGGCAATATTGACATGAACGCGCTCTTTCGTGCGTACGAAGATCAAGGTGACGATGATACACCAGTCGAAGTTACATTTGAATTACAACGCAACCACAATAAGCGACTTGATGCATATCTCGCGGGGCGAATCCCTTTTTTATCACGCACGAGTTTGCAGCGACTTATTTCTGAGAAAGTTATTTGGGTCAACGGACGAAATCCAAAGGCCTCTACAAGATTAAAGAGCGGTGATCGCGTTAGAGTGATTCTTCCTCCCCCACCTTCAACCGATATTCCTGCTGAAGATATACCACTGCATATTGTCTATGAAGATCACGATCTTATTGTGATCAATAAGCAGGATGACATCATCGTACATCCAGCGAGAGGAAATCGAAGTGGCACACTTATCAATGGACTCGCTTGGCATTTTCAACATATTAGTGATGGCGAACTCTCAAGTGTGGGCGAAGAATTTGCACGACCGGGTGTTGTACATAGACTCGATCGCCATACGACTGGCGTGATGGTTGCAGCAAAAACTGATACTGCGCATTGGAGACTAAGTAAACAATTTGAAGATCGCAGAACACACAAGCGATACCTTGCTGTTGTGCATGGTGAAGTCGAACCGCTCACGGATGTCATTGATGTGCCACTTGGCAAACATCCTATAAAACGCGGTGAATACGCCGTGCGATGGGACGATCAAGGTAAGGAATCCGTCACGATTTTCCGTGTCCGCGAACAGTACGAAGGCTTTACGCTTGTCGAACTTGAACTTAAGACTGGGAGAACACATCAAATACGTTTACATCTTCGACACTTGGGCTATCCAATAGTTGGAGATGATATGTACGGTGGAAAACATCTAAAGGTGAGTAACATTGTGCCAATAGGTTTTTCATTCGATCTTCCTCGAACTGAACCCGTCATTTGCCGGCAAGCATTACATGCCTCTCTTCTCGAATTTGATCATCCCATTTCCGGAGAGGTCTCAGTTTTTACTGCACCATTGCATGACGATATGCAACTACTCGTCTCCATGCTTCGGCAGTATCGCTTCAAACAAAGCCCCACCGTTGCGGGTGCAATTCTCAATCTAGACGCGATCATTACTTCATAACCCCCCGGAGCTGATTATCTCATTTTGATTGAGACAATAGCAAGCATAGCGAGAATGACGCCCACTACCCAAAACCGTACAACAATTTGGGATTCGGACCAACCTTTGTACTGAAAATGATGGTGAATTGGTGCGCACTTGAAAAGTCGCTTCCCCTTTGTCCATTTGTAACACGATGTTTGCAAAAATGAACTGCCAAGCTCAGTTAAGAAAACACCGCCAATAATCAGCACAAGAAATTCTTGGCGAACAACTATTCCTATGGTCGCGAGCATTCCACCAAGGGGAAGAGAACCTGTATCTCCCATAAAAACTTGCGCAGGATGGGCATTAAACCACAAGAAACCGAGGCAAGCTCCAGCAGACGCGCCAGCAACAACCATCAATTCAGCCGATCCCTCGACGTATGGCATCAACAGGTACCCTGCAAGATCTGGGGATCCGGCAATGTAACAGAGCACCATCACAGCAAAACTAGCAATCATCATAAGCCCAGGCGCGAGCCCATCGAGCCCATCTGTGAAATTCACTGCATTAGACATACCCCCAATCATAAATGCAGCAATCACAATGAAGACACCAGCAGGAAGAATGATCACGTTGGGAGCGAGCGTTAATATTTCTAAACCCGGTTCATAGGTACGAATCAATGGCAACGTCAAAGATTTTGCCGCCTGACTATCTCCCGTTAATTTCCATGCAAAGTACCCAACAATAAACCCTACACCAAGTTGAAACAGGAGTTTTTCCCAGCTGAGCAATCCATCGCGTGAACCGGGATCTCTGCGTGCGCCAACAAGTTTCAGCCAATCATCTGCACTGCCAACGGCTGCAAACACGATAATAACTGCCAAAATCAAGTGAACATACCGATTAAAAACATCTGCAAGCAACAATGTCGTGATAACAATTGATCCAACAAGCAATAAGCCGCCCATTGTTGGAGTGTTTTCTTTATTTTTCATGATTGCGTTAAGTTGGTCATTGTCAAACTCCGCGCAATCTCCAATCTTCAATTTGACTAGCCACCTAATCATTCGCTTGCCAAACAACATCACAATAAAAAATGCAAGGACGACTGCAAAGAACGCCCTAAACTCTCGCTGATACAAAACTTGCAAGACAGAATAGAGCCCTGCACTATCAAGCCACTGATCTGTCATTTGTAATAAGTTATAAAGCATCGGTAGTAAGAGTATCGGCGGCTACAGTGAAGGAACTTTCGCCTCGGCTTGCAAACAACTGGCAATTCGCTCAAGTTTCATTCCGCGAGATCCTTTCAACAAAACAACGTCACCGTGTTGCAATGTATTTGCAATCCTGTGCATCGTTTGATCACAATATTTTTCTTCATGTACAGCGTTTGGCAAGAGTTTTGCAGCTGAAGCCATCGCCTCTCCCACGAGTACAACCTGCTCAAAGGCATGCTTCGCCAGAATGCCGCCAATTCGAGTGTGTTCTACATCACTTTGATCACCAAGTTCAAGCATGTCACCAAGAACTAACACTTTTCTAACACCAGACATGCTTGAAAACATCTCAATCGCTGCTTGCATCGAAGCGGGATTCGCATTGTATGCATCATCGATCACTGTAACACCATTGATATTTGTTTTCATAAGCCGACCTGCAGTACCCACAAAGTTTGAGACTTTTTGTAAAAGTTCATGGAGTGAATATTCTTCACCTTGCCTACGAAACGCAAACTGAGCAGCAACAATAGCAAGCGCTGTGTTCATAGCATTGTGCTTTCCAAGCATGCGAAGAGTCACAAACCCAGCGCCAATATCAAGTTTCGCAAACCCATGTTCATCACAGCTAACACGCACACGAACATCGGCGTCCTTTGATTCACCAACTGTCACAATTTCACAAGCGAGTTTAGTTTTGTCTACTTGTACATCCAAAGGAACAATTGCAATTCCATCCCTATTTAGCGATTCGAATAATTTTATTTTCTCTTGAAAAATAGCGTGGACAGAACCAAATCCTTCGAGATGCGCTTTTTCAATTGAAGTTATGATCGCGATGTCAGGATCAACGAGATCTACAAGTGGCTCAATTTCACCGCAAGCATTTGCTCCAATTTCTATCACAAAATTTTTTGCAGTTGCTCCACCAAGGAGTGTCAAAGGAATTCCTAAATCGTTGTTAAAACTCGCTGGAGATACAACCGCATTCGTCCCGAGTAATGAAGCAAGCAAATCTTTTGTTGTTGTTTTGCCAACACTTCCTGTTATCGCTATGGCAGTTTGTAGATTTATTTTTGTACGAATTGACTTAGCCAAAGCAAAGAGTGCTTTTCGAGGTTCTTCAACTTGAATAACTGGCACTGAAGCTGTTACATTTTTAGAAACAACAACTGCAACACACCCACCTTTTATTGCTTTTTCAATAAACTCGTGCCCATCAATTTGTTCGCCTTGCAAAGCAAAAAACACTTTGTTTGTTACGTCTCTTCTCGTATCAATTTCAGCCCCGCTCCACATCACTGTTGGATCACCCTGCAAAGTGCCCCCTGTTGCTTCAACAATATGAGAAAGTTCCCAGTTCAAACCCCATTCCCCATTACGCGTTTTTGCATCGCTTCTGCAGCGATTTTTTTATCATCAAATGCAATCACTTCATGCTGAAGAATTTGAGTTTGCTCATGGCCCTTTCCTGCAATAACAACAATATCGCATACCTCTGCTTCTGAGATTGCCGATTCTATCGCTGCTCTTCGATCCACTTCCCTCCGCACGCAGTGAAGCCGGTCAGGTGGAACACCAGCGAGAACTTGATCAAGAATCGCATCAGGATCTTCACTTCGAGGGTTATCGCTTGTCGCAACTGCTATATCGCCAACTGTAGAAGCAATGTGTCCCATACGTGGACGTTTCGAACGATCACGGTCCCCCCCGCATCCAAAGACAACAATCAGATTTCCACCCGTGGGCAACACTTCTCGCACAGACCACAACATGTATTCAAGGGCTGCATCGGTATGCGCAAAGTCGACAAACACTGCCGCTCCACCACCTTTGACACGTTCCAATCGCCCCGGTGGCGCGGTCGCAGTGGCGAGACCTGAGACAATGTCTTGAATTTGTACTCCAAGTTCATACGCACAAACGGCAGCTTGCAACGCATTGATCGCATTATGCCGCCCAAATAGTGGCAAGTTTACTTTTACATTTCCCCAAGGCCCATGCAAACAAAGTTCTGAGCCCGTGACTTGCTCATCAATAATTTCAACCCACACAGCAGCTGCATCACTTTCTAGTCGGCAAGAAACGATCCGTGCTTTTGACCGATCCGCAATGGCCCAACTAGCTGGGTCATCCATGTTAATCACTGAACATCGTTCCACTTGATCAAACAAGTTCATTTTCGCGCGGAGATATGCATCAGCAGATCCATGATAATCAAGGTGATCACCAGAGAGATTCGTAAAAACACCAATTTCAAATGTCAGTGCAGCAGTTCTGCGCTGATCGAGAGCGTGACTAGAACATTCCATTACAGCAACTTCACAATCATTTTCAACCATTGATTCGAGGATTCTGCTTGTGTCACAAAAACTTGGTGTTGTAAGGTTTGATTTTTCTTTCTTCAAGCCATCATCACAGACGACTGTACCGAGCAAGCCACACTTGATACCAGAGTGCAAGAGTACGTGTCGTAAAATCCAAGAGATGGTTGTCTTGCCGTTTGTACCTGTCACACCAACAAGCTTTAGTTTTTCCGAAGGATCCCCGTAAAATCGCTCTGCTATTTTTGCGCCTACTCCAGTAGGATCATGAGTCACGACGAATGTCACTTTCAAATGATTGAGTGCTGCTGCTGTTTCTGGGGTGCAAAGAATTGCAACCGCACCTTTGTGTATCGCTTCTTCAATAAATACTGCACCATCTCGCCGAACGCCACTTCGTGCAATAAAAAAACAACTATCTGTTACTCTTTCTGAATGTTCAGCAACATTGTCCACAGGTAAATCTTGTTCGCCTGTGAGCATCCGTGCGTCTAGCCCTGCAATAAGTGAGTGAATCGTGTGCATCCTTGCATATGTAGCATACAGGAAAACTAGATCTTTTTCGGGATAAACATCGCATCACCGTAACTAAAGAAACGGTAGTGTTTCAAAATTGCTTCTGCGTAGGCCAACTTGAGTCGATCCATCCCTACCATCGCACCGACAAGTGCGAGCAATGTTGAATTGGGTAAGTGAAAATTTGTAAGTAGTCCATCAACTAGCTTAAAATCGTATGGCGGTAAGATCAAAAGCTGTGTTTCCCCTGATAGTTGCCCTTTGGTGGGCCAAGAGTTTAATTTTGGCAAAGATTCTAGGGTTCGCACTGTTGTCGTCCCAACAGCAATAATTGGACGCCCAGATTTCTTGGCTTTGGCAATTTTCTGAAGCACTCCCGCCTCAACAGACCAATATTCACTATGCATTGGATGCGCTTCAACGTTTTCTGTCTCAACAGTCCGAAACGTTCCTGCCCCGACATGGAGTGTCACAGCGACCCGCTCGATTCCTTCTTCTTTGATGTTCTCCAAAAGAAGATCATCAAAATGCAGCCCTGCAGTTGGCGCCGCAACAGAATGACATTGATTTGAATCTGCAAACACTGTTTGATAGGAACTTCTGTCTTTGGCGTCTTCAATTTCCGTATTACCTCGAGCAGCGCGAATGTAGGGAGGCAAGGGTGTTGTGCCTATCTCTTGAAGGATTACATTAGGAGGTCTTGTGTCACTGCAAAGACACCGCCATATTGCTTCGTCGCGATCCAAAACTTCCAATGTAATTTCATTACCAATTGCAAGTACAGTGCCCTTTCGTAACTTTCCATTGGATTTAAGCATCATCAGCCAATTGCCTTCTTGATCTTCCTTTAGAAAGAGACCTTCACATTTTCCACCACTTTCAACTTTATGCCCTCGAACTCTTGCAGGTAGAACTGCGGTCTCGTTTACAACAAGAAGTGCGTTTTTCTGTAACTCCTTTGCAAAATCAGAAACAGATCGATGCCGAAAACAATCTTCTTCAACGATGAACATTTTTGCAGAAGAACGCGGCGAAACTGGCATCGTTGCAACAAAACCATCAGGCAATTCATAATACAGTTCGGACGTTTTCACACTGCAATTCTCAAGTGTTGCGGCGCATATGGAATCAACTCTTCTGGTATTTTTTTTAATCCGCGGCGAAGCGCCTTTGCCAGCGCGTACCGAAGCGAATCGTCTCGACGTTTCAATACGCCCTGCGTGATTCGAACGCCATTAGCCGCCATCGATTCAAGCGACCATGCCCATGCGTAATATTCTTCTAGACAACGCGGCTTGTAAACATGAAAACCAATTGCGTGATGCCCAACTTCGTGCAAAAAAATTGCACAACTCATCGGCCCCTTCGGATAAGGCGATTCAACCATTCTTGAAATATTGCCCTGTCTATCTTTCAATTCCCACGCACAACCACTCATCGATGAACGCCATTTTCGAATTCGAAAACCGTATGTTGTTTTCATCTGTTCAACAATCGCATCGTATTTTGCTTGGATCGGACGAGGATTCGTGGGGGAGTTGACGCGTTTTGGTTGTGGAGGGACAAGTAAGTCCCACAGGGACATCGCCATCTTTATTGGTGTCATTGGACTGCCTCGCATTTTTCACCAACTTGTACCTGCCTGCCATTGCAAAAATCTATCCATGTCATAGGCTTTGATCCGGAAGGTTGTAACTCTAAAATTTGCAAACTGCCCTTTCCAACTGCAATACAACCATCTTCCATAATTTCACCTACATTTCCACTCTTGTTATTCGGAATAGCACGTAAAATTTTGCAATCAATTCCAGAAATTTCAAGATGGCAACTCGGCCACGGCGAGTACCCACGAATTTTTCTTGCAAGGATTTGGGCATCTTCTGCCAAATCGATTTGTGCATCTTTTCTTGATAACTTAGGTGCAATTGTGACAAGCATTTCATCTTGTTCAACGTAAGCTCGATCACCAGCGAGAACATCTATGACTAAATCTGGTCCAAGCGCTGCTAATCGATCATGTAATTCCCCTGCTGTTTCAGTTTCACCAATATCTATCACACTTGTTCCGTACACAAGACCTGCATCCATACGCTCAGCAAGAGAAATCACACTCACCCCTGTGGTTTTATCACCTTTCACAATCGAGGCGTTAATCGGAGCAGCTCCTCTCCATTTTGGCAACAGAGATGCATGTAAGTTAATCGCAAAGTGATCCCCGATTACCTCACTACTTAATTTCTGCCCGTACGCAATAACGACCATCGTGTCAGCCTCAATCGACTTGATGCGAGAAACAATTTCAGGATCATTAATGTTTTCTGGCTCGATGAGTTGAAGATGTTGTTCGTTTGCATAGCAACCAATGGGTGTCATCCTTGGTTTTCTATTCCTACCTGCAGTTCGAGGCGGCGCCGTGACAATTGCTTGGACTTCATGCTCTTCATGCAGGCGCTTAAGTGTAGGCAATCCAAATTCACCAGATCCAAGGAAGACAATCCGCATACTAAATAGACCGTTCCAAATGCCGGATTGCTCTACGATTCACAAGTCGATCCATCGCCGACATTTTGTCAATAATAAGGATACCATCCAAATGATCATTTTCATGTTGCCAAACGCGCGCTATAAAATCGTGACTTGTCATTTCTGCTTTCTCACCCTGAACATTCCAACCTTTGATCTTAATGCCAATTGGTCGTCGAACATTTCCATGTATATCAGGAAGACTCAAGCACCCTTCTTCTGCTGATTCAATCTCTGGATCAATGACCTCTAGCGTTGGATTGATCCAAGCAATTGCTTTTTCATGGTCATCTGGATCGCGGGTTACAAAGAGCCGCCACTCCAAACCTACTTGCGGAGCGGCAAGACCTACTCCTTCTTGCTCGACCATGAGTTCCATCATCCGCTTCGCCACCTCTTGGACATTGCTATCGGATGGATCGACTTCCTCAACCCTTTTGCAAAGGACAGCTGCTGGGTAAAAAACGAGCGAAAGGGACTGCGAATCAACTTGCATGTTGTTATTCTACACTTCTTGGCGTTGACCAATGGGCTTTTTAAGCGTACCCTTTGGCGTTACTCCACATATCTCCCATGGCATTATTTGGCAAAAAATCAAAAGATGAAGCAACTGCCTTCGTACCTTCCCCAGCTGAGGCGAAGGCGTGGTTCGATCGTGCTCGTCAAATGTCAGAAAGCAAGAATTTTGATTCTGCTTTTACATTCTACGCGAGTGGTTTTAAATTAGATCCACGCGATTTGAGTATCCATGATGAAGTACTCAAACTTGCTTCAGAGTATTACAGACAAGTAGGTGATCCAGCAACTGCCAAACAGATCAAGCAAATTGATGGCTCAACTGATATTGATCATTTTGTCGCAGCTCTTTTTGGTTGGTGGCATGATGTGTCGAACCCGAAGCTAGCTATCAAAGCAATCACAGCGGCTGTGAAAGCAGATCTAAATACTTTTGGTACAGCAATGGCTGACACAGTAATTAGCCTCAGCCAACAAGGTGACAAAATATTAACCGCCAAAGAACTCAAAAATTTAATGGAGTTGTTTAAATCTGCTGGCGCTTGGAACCAAGCTATTAAGGTTGGCCAAGCAGCCCTTGAACTTGACCGAAGTGATTCAGCCCTAGAAAAAAGTTTGAATGAACTTGCTGCCGAGAGAGCAATGGCCGAAGGCGGATACAACGAAAATGTTGGCGAAGAAGGCAGTTTCAGAAAGTTCATTAAAAATGCTGACGGACAACAAGAACGAGATGACGAAGAATCACTTGCTGGATCTGGTGGTAGTCAAGAACGCAGAATGGCACGTGCGAAAAAAGAATACGAAGATAACCCCACTTCTCCCGATGCCATTACCTATTATTCGAAACTACTCAGACAATTAGGCACAGCAGAAGGTACAAAAATTGCTTTTGCAATACTAGTCAAAGGTTTCAAGGATACTGCTCAATATAGATTCAGAGTTGAAGCGGCGGATATCAAAATGTTGCATGAAACTTCCCATATTGCACATTTGCAATCGCAATATAATGAGACAAATGACGCAGAACTCCTCGGGCAAATCGAAAAAATACAAGTTGAGTTATTAGCGTTCAAGAAGCAAGAGTTCGAAGAACGCGCTGTCAAATATCCAACAGATCGTGCAATAAAATTCCAACTCGGTTTATTGGCAAACGAAGATAAAGACGTCAACCTTGCGATGGAGTGCTTTCAAAAATCAAAAGACGAACCAAAATTACGAGTTCGCGCAGGACATGAATTAGGAAAATGTTTTGTTTCAGAAGGTTGGTTTTCAGAAGCAATTGGCGAATTCAAAGAATCAATCAAAGCCATTGCTGGAGGCGATAATACAACGGAGTTATCAATTCGATATGACTTGATGCAAGCACTTGCGAAGAAAGCGGAAGCTGACAAAAACGTTGAACTTGCTCGTGAAGCAATGGAAATTTGTTCTGGCATTGCACGAAAGGATATTTCTTATCGAGACATCCGAGATTGCAGGCGTCATCTTGAAACACTTGTTAAAGAGTTAGATTGACTCGGTTGACAAAATCTGCGTACTGTTCTGGAGTATCGATTCCACTTGGCTGTGAATCTACTTTTGCTACTGCTATGGTGTAACCATTATCAATCGCACGCATTTGTTCAAGCCTGCGAGAGACTTCATTCTCAGTAGCAGTCATCAAAATAAATTGCTGCAAAAAAGCAGGTGTGTATACATACAATCCTAAATGCCTAAACGCATTACCTTTTGGCATCTTTCTCATAAAATCAATAGCGGTGCCGTCATCCCCAACAATTACTTTTACGACGTTTTCATTTTCAATTTCTTCTGGCAAGAGCTCGCAACATGCGGTTCCCATTGATCTATTGCCAATAGCCTTGACTGCTGCATCAATCACAGTTGGATCAAGTTCTGGCTCATCCCCTTGCATATTGACAACGAGGTCACAATCGTAATTTTCTACTGCCTCGGCAATTCTTGATGTACCATTTGGATGTACGCCAGTCATGATGTAATTACCCCCAAACGCCTGAATCCTCTCAGCGATATCGTTGGAATCTGTGGCGATAAGTACTTCATCTATGCATTGGGCTACATTTGCCACTTCCCATGCATACTGAATCAATGGCTTGCCGGTTTCATCAGCGATCATCTTGGCTGGAAACCGAGCGGAATCCAATCTGGCAGGAATGACTGCTATGACACGTTTTCTCATTTCTACATCATACATTGACCCGCGGTCACGTTGACAGCGGGTCAAATTAGTGCAGTGAATTTATTATGTTGAGGGCGGCTGAAAATGCTTGATATAAGTATCCAACATGCTACAATCGGGAATGCCCACTCATGATAAAAACGAGACGTTTCTGAGCCAATTTGGCAAAAGCGGCGAGACAACAGAATTCTTTTCTCCGGTTCCAGATAACTATCAGCACGGAAAAACGAAGTTTGTCGTTGTTCTTGGCACTGTCATGTCAGGTCTTGGCAAAGGAATCTTCAGTTCCTCGCTTGCCAAATTACTACAAGACAAAGGACTCTCAGTCACTCCTGTCAAGCTCGAAGGCTACCTTAATATAGACTCAGGCACGCTCAACCCCTTCAGACACGGTGAAGTATTTGTCCTTGATGATGGCACTGAAACTGATATGGATCTCGGGACATACGAGCGAATCCTCGACCAAAACCTCTCAAGGGCAAACTTCACAACTGCTGGGCAAATTTATACAGAAATACTCACCCGGGAACGAGCCGGCGGCTATCTCGGGCGTGACGTTCAGATGATTCCTCATGTCACTGGCGAGGTAAAGCGTCGCTTACGTCAACTTGCCATCGAAGGCGGTCAAAACGGTAAACAAGCAGACGTTGTCTTTGTCGAAGTTGGTGGTACTGTTGGCGATTACGAAAATGGTTTCTACATCGAAGCACTCCGCGAACTTGCCTATGAAGAAGGACCTGAATCTACTTGTTTTGTAGCACTCACGTACATCGTTGAACCAGCAATTCTCGGTGAACAAAAATCGAAACCCGCACAACTCGGCATCAAACGATTGATGGAAACTGGTATCCAACCACACATTATCGCTTGCAGAGCAGAGCTTCCAATTACAGATACTGTCGCACAAAAAATATCAATGTTCTCGAACGTCACACCGCAACGAGTATTCTCAATGCATGATCGGGATTCGATTTATACAATTCCTGATGCCATGCGATCTGAAAAGATTGATCGTGAGATTCTTTCCATCCTCAAACTTCACGACCGCGTCGATGCAGTCGCCGAAGATAAGGCGAGAGTTGGTTGGAGAAATTATATTGACGCATTGACAGGCAAGCGAAATCACACCATTTCAATCGGCATTCTTGGTAAATACACATCTATTCGGGACGCATACGCTTCCATTGACAAGGCAATTGAACATGCTTCAACCCACTTGTCAGCAGATGTCCAAATCAAATGGATCGATGTCACAGATTTAAAAAAAGATACAGCTGGTTCCAAACTTGAAGCAGCAAACTTAGATGCCGTCATCGTCCCCGGCGGTTTTGGCGAACGTGGAATTGAAGGCAAACTCGCAGCTGTCAAATGGGCTCGTGAACATGGCATTCCATTTCTAGGCATTTGCCTTGGTTTCCAAATGGCAGTGGTTGAATTTGCACAAACAGTTGTTGGTTTAGAAGATGCAAATTCAACAGAGTTCGATGTGAACTGCAAGCATCCAGTGATCGCTGAACTTCCCGATCAAAAAGAAATTGAAGGCCTCGGTGGGACGATGCGACTCGGTGGTCAAGACGTTGCCCTCACTGAGGGAAGTTTTGCAGAACAACTTTTTAACGCCGCACATGTTCGTGAACGCTTCCGTCACCGATATGAAGTTGAACCAAAGTACATTGAAAAACTAACAAAAGCAGGGTTGATCTTCAGCGGTCATCACCCCGAACATCAAATCATGCAAGTGTTAGAGTTACCTTCTAGCATGCACCCTTACTTTGTTGCTGGACAGTTCCATCCTGAATTAACAAGTAGACCACTGAATCCACAACCGATGTTTATGGGGCTTGTTGCAGCAGCTATTGCACATCGAACTGGCGAAAAAACTCCAGATGGGGTCGATGCTCGTTGGCTTTGTAGCAACATTTCAACCTCTACCGTATAATTCACGACCTCAACCTTAGGCGATATAGCTCAGTTGGTTAGAGCGAGGGATTCATAAGCCCTAGGTCACAGGTTCGAATCCTGTTATCGCCACTACAAAAAATCCGGTGGGAAGAGAAGGAGAACGCCCGTCCAAAAGGAAGGGCGTTTTCTTGTTTACAATGATCGTAGATGCAATTCTCGCTAGATACACCATTCCTGCTTGACGGGGCGACGGGCTCTGAGCTTGACCGCCTTGGCGTTGATGTTGCCATGCCGCTTTGGTCTGCACATGCAATTAATTATTGAAACAGCCCGCCATGAAACTGGGATAAAAAAAAGAAGCCCTCCCTTGGAGGGCTTCTCATGTTAGACAGCAAATCTACTTATTCAGGACATGTCCCCCATTCTGAGATGAGATAGAGCAGGTCACCAACGTCCACCAAGCTATCCCAGTTAACATCACCAAGATCTCCAGGGTTACCTGAGTACCCCCAACGAGCAATCACTAATAGTAAATCTTCCACATCAACCGTGGAATTACCATCAGTATCTGCGAGGCACTGGCATTCATCAGGAATCCAGTCGCTATTCAAGTCAGCACTGACTTCACTATCAATATCGCAAAGGTCAAGGATGCCGTTCTCATTACAATCAAGTGACGGATCATCTGCAAACTTACATTCATCTGGCACACCATTGGAATCGCAATCGTGTAGAACCCCTGTTTCATAATCACATGAGTCAGGAATCGCATTCTCGTTGCAATCTTGAGCTTTTCCATTGTCAATTTCCCAAGAGTCGATGATTGCATTTCCGTTGCAGTCCATTTCTGTGCCATTTGCAATATCACAAGAGTCAGGAATGCCGTTTTCATTCAAGTCAGATGCACCATCTGCTAAGTCGCAAGTATCAGGAATACCATTGCCGTCACAATCTTCTTCGACGCCATCATCAATATCGCATTCATCTGGAACTCCATTTGCATTGCAGTCCATCGATGTTCCTTCTTGAATATCATAGTAATCAGGTACTGCGTTGCCATTGCAATCGAGTTCACATTCATCAGGAATACCATTGCCATCGACATCTGGGCTCGTGCCATCTGCAATGTCGCATTCATCTGGAATGTCGTTGACATTGCAATCTTGAGAGAAACCTTCAGCAATATCACATTCATCTGGAATTGCATTGGAGTTGCAGTCAGGCGAAGATCCACTGTCAATATCGCATTCGTCTGGAATACCATTGAGGTTACAGTCCAAGGCAAGACCAAGAGCAATTTCACT
>JABABS010000003.1 GCA_014238125.1 Phycisphaerales bacterium | reverse complement strand
GTTAAAGCATTCTTTTTGCGCAGTGAGTGAGCCGGGTTGCGGTTCTTGTCAAGCGACGCCTTGTGAAACACTTGGGATTGGTTGTGCAGACACCTACTGGGCTGGACTTAATGCCGACGCAACGGCACCACGATCAGAAATTAACGCCTACACTGGAGAATACACTTATCCGTTTAGTATTTCCCCAACAGGAGATAGTTGGAGTCGTGGACGGTTACTACTTGCTGAAGATGACATATCCGACGCAAGTAACCCTAACGCGATCTATTTCATTGAAGGACAATACATCGCTTCCGATGAAGCACCCTACAGCAATCAATGGAACAACTGCTCATGGAGACAAGTTGATTTTAGTAATCTTTCGAGCCCAAGTGCGGTTAATCAAACACAGGTTGCAGATCCAGCAATCTTTGCATGGAAAGTGCATGATCCCGATGTAGATTTGCAAATGATTCAGGTGCCAAATGATGGACAACTTCATATCGGCGCTCGTGCATACGACAATGGCGATGGGACTTGGAATTATGAATACGCCGTACACAATATGAACAGCCACCGTAGCGTTAACTCATTCTCCATTCATGTAGGTGGTGCTATTGTTACGAAAGTTGCATTCCATGATATTGATTATCACAGTGGTGAAATCATTGAAACAACCAACTGGAATTGGGCACAAAATGGTCAAGACCTCGTATGGAACACTGACACTTACAACGACAATGAATGGGCCAATGCGATTCGTTGGGGAAGCACGTACAACTTTAGATTCACTGCAAACGTCGCACCTGATACAAGCGATGTTGTTCTTGGGCTATTCCGCCCTGGAACACCTAATGAAATCTCAGTCAGCACAGTGGGCCCAACAGGAACGCCCCCTAGTTTGATAATCAATTATCCAAACGGTCAACCAGAATTGTTTGACCCAAATGGTGGCACGACCGTAGACATCACAATTGCTTCTGGCGCTGCTGATCCAGTTTCTGGCAGTGCAATGTTGCACTGGTCTGCTAATGGAACAGACGGCGATGAACTGCTCGCTGAACTTGGCAACGATAATTACCAAGCTGTATTCCCTTCCTTTGATTGTGAAGCAACAGTGGACTGGTACATCTCGGTCCAGAGCAATGATGGCAACACCATGTTTAGCCCAGGCAACGCTCCCAAATCAATATGGTCGGGCATCGCGCTCAGTGGATATGAAGTGAATTACGAAGACGATTTTGAAACCGATCTTGGATGGTCAGTTTCAGGTGACGCAACCGATGGTCAATGGGACCGAGGCATACCTGTTGGTGGTGGTGACCGATGTGATCCAGCAACCGATGGTGATGGCTCGGGATCTTGTTACCTTACCGACAACACTGATGACAATAGTGACGTCGACGGCGGAACTACAATCCTCACTTCACCCTCAATGGACGCAAGCAGTTCACCTACGCTAAATTATTCTCGCTGGTATAGCAATGGCTCTGATTGTAGCGGAGCAGATTCAATGAACGACATTATGGAAGTTGAATTCTCAATCGATGACGGTTTAACTTGGATGAACCTTGAAACTGTTGGGCCAACTGGCTCGGAAGTCAGTGGCGGTTGGTTCAACAAGGAATTTGACTTGACAGCAGTCACTGGTTTTGTGCCAACAGATCAATTCCAAATACGATTCCTCGTCAGTGATCTCGGTGACGGATCTGTCATTGAAGCTGGTGTTGATGGGTTATTACTCAGCGGTGCCTACTGTGATACCGCTCAATGCCTCTCTGATTTGTCCGGTGATGGCTTTGTTGATATTACTGATTTGCTTTCGATTATCGAAGTTTGGGGCCCCTGCTCTGGCACGTGCGATGCAGATTTAGATAACAGTGGCGCTGTAGATATTGCTGATTTACTTACATTGATAGGTGACTGGGGGCCTTGCGAGTAATCAACAACAACGTTTACTTAAGTAAGGTTCGAATCCTGTCTCGCGCATTAAATATCCCACTGCTTTAGCAGTGGGTTATTTAATGGGTAACGTGTGAGAAGCTCACGCGTATAAATCCTTACCACCTTTGAGACAGGATCCGGCGGCGCAGGCGACTTGGTCACCCGCGGCGTCGAATCCTGTTGCACCATGAACTCAAGCCCAGTGTTAATACACTGGGCTGTTTTCTTAGGATAAGTCCCCTGTTCATCTGCGATGTCTCAAATAGATGCATAATGTGCAGTGAATGAGCATCATTATTAAATCTTGCATTTTTTTAACTACTTCTTGAAACTCTGATACTAGGTTTACGAATAGCCAATTAGTTCCTCTACTGGGGAAGTTCTCTGGTTGATTTTCTTCTCTCAATTGCAATGGGGGGTGGCTAGACTTGCCCCATGAAGTCATTGCCGGTGTCACTCTCCGTAACTTGAACAAAACAATTTGAGAATTATCCCACTCTCAACCCCTCTACTGATCATAGAGGGGTTGTAATTTGTGCCAAATTGTGTGGTGTTTCAAATTAATGCATAATGTGCAGTGAAGGAGCATTGCAATGCAAAACGAAATAACTGAATTACATAATCAAGTCCGAACACTTAAGAGAATTGTCTATGGGTTTGGATGTTTACTGGTCGCAGGAATTGTTGTTGGCGCATCGAGTATGCAAAGTGTTCCTGATGTGATTCAGGCAAAGAGTTTTGAGGTTATTAGTGAGAACGGCAACGCCGTGGTTGTGCTTGACTCGCACGTACTTGAATTAGAAGCACCACTGAAAAGAGAATTGCATTATGGATCTATCACTACACTAAATAGTCAGGGTAGAACACTTGTTACACTTGGTGCTAATCCTTGTTTTGGCACAGGTCAACTGATGACTATGAATGCACATGGAAGATTACTAGTGAAAGTTGGTGCTGAGTTCCAGAAACTCCGATATGGTGTTGTTGGAAATGGAGGTTTGATTGAGACATATCAAGAAAATGGCACAGTCACATCCTATTCACCTTCAGATAACGAGCAAACGTTTCGTGATCCATATAACCTAAGCACACAAACAGAGCAGCGGTGTTGCCAAAACCCCCACCACGTGGAATGTATTGTAAACACCACCTCTGCATCACCGGGAAGTTGTCAACACGCACACCATTTAGAATGCGGTGTCGACACGATCGACTAATTAATTTACATCTTCCTCAACACACTCTGCCCATCGCAGTGGGGTTGTTTAGTTTCGTAACTTTGCTTCGATGCGTTCCTTGGAAGGCACTCGTACATCATGAGCAAGTCCAATTTTCGACATTGTCCAAATGATCATATAACTTACGTCAATTTGCCACCAACGTAAACCGTGTCTTGCAGAAGATTGGAATGCATGATGGTTGTTATGCCACCCTTCACCCATCGCTAACACTCCCATGATAGGATTGTTTCTACTGTGGTCATTTGTACTGAAGGGCTGGGCTCCCCAAATGTGACAGATTGAGTTAATACTCCATGTCACGTGGTGGACAAAACAGATTCTTACTAGTCCACCCCATAAAAAACCAAGAAATGCACCCATCCAAGTCATTGTGATCAAACCACCAAGAAGCGCTGGTAATGCGAGACCAACGAACACCCAGAATGGAAAGAGTTGACTCATCTTCCGAACAAGTTTGTCTTTACGTAAATCACCAACATAGCGCATAGATTTTTTCGCTCTTGGGCTCAGCATCCATCCCACGTGCGAATGCCACATCCCCTTCAGTGCTTCAAGAACGCCATCACCATGCAAATGTGGGGAATGCGGATCGCCGTCTTCGTCACTGCATTGATGGTGACGTCGATGATCTGCAACCCATTGAAGGACAGGTCCTTCAACCGACATGGAACCAAAGGCAGCTAATACACCGGTCATCACTCTAGACGTTTTAAAACTACTGTGCGTAAAGAGGCGGTGATAGCCGATGGTCACTCCAAATGTTGTTATGAGATACATGAACCCAAAAATTGAAAGTTGCACGCTGTTGAACAATGTTCCCCATAAGAAAATTGCTGCAACAAGAAAAGCAACAAAGGGTGTTGCGATTGCAAAGAGGTTGACGATTTTCAATTTCGTCATCGTTCCACCCGCGTTAGGGTGAGGCGTGTCCTCAGCTTGAAAATTCAAGGTCTGCACATCGCTCAATCTGTCTTGTTCTATTTTTTGAGATTTTTCTTCTAATAATTGCATGGGTAAAAGTTAGTCCAATCCTACTATTGTACCAAAACTGTATACCCAGAGACATACCTACTTTGCGTGGCTGAGCCACAAAAAGTAGGTATGTCTCCCGAATCACTTGAAGCGTTCAAAATGAAACCACAAGTTATAAAAAAACACCCCTCGCCTTTTGGCAAGGGGTGTCCTGAAAATCCGGGTTTTCGTTTGTCGTATTATCTACGACGTCTTCGGCTTGCAATACCTGCAAGACCGAGTAGTACAAGTGCGCCAGGAGCAGGCACGCCTGTTCCTTCAAGACTGTATGCGTAATTAGCACCAGTTGCCTGAGTAATAAAGCCGAACGCGCCAGTCGGGTTAGCTTGGGCACCAGAGTTGTCTCCGATATCACTGGCAACTACACCAGTTTGACCATTACCATCTGCGTACGAATTGAGCGGCGTAACGCCAATCCAATAGGAACCTGCACTTAGGGACACGCCAGACATGTCAAAAGAGACAAGCCAACTTCCATCGCCGCCCCACATTGGGGAATAGCTGATGCCTGGATCGACACCGTTAATGAGGTAGATCGATGCGATGTCTCCGTAGATGGAATTACCAGCTGCCTCGACAGAACTAAAGATGCTCACCGTGTAGCCGGTAATATTCATCGGGTCTGAGAAGCCGTTCCAACCAGAAAGAACCATGCTTGCGCTTGTAAGGTTCATAGCTGAACCAATTGTGAAATCATCTATGGCTACGACGTCATAGGCGCCGTATACATCGAAATCTTGGGATGCTGAAACATTCTGACCAGCAGTATTTGCACCATCCATTGAACCAATTTGGTTCATAATCACATCAGCTGAGGCGATTGGGCCCACAGCAAATGAGGCAACGGCAACCATGCCGAGACTTATTTTGTTGTTCATAATCTTCTCTCTTCCTCTCTTTCTAAGGATTTCTTCTCTGCGAGTGGCTCCACGTAGAGTTATCGCACCTCCAATATAGAGTAGATTTTGTCTATTACAAAGCAAATATCCGAAAAATCCTCTACTAAAATGCAAGTTAAGAGAGAAATTCTAGAAATATGGATTTATTCACGTTTTTTCAACCATAAAACGCGGCTCCCCTTGCCGTAATCTTCCACTGTTTCGTTCGCGTGATCGTGCCGGATCCGTTCAGATAATGAAATGGATTGTTGCTTTGCCAAGGGAATCACTCAATCGTGTCTTTCAAAGAAGTTTTATCTATCGTCATGACATCAAATAATTGACCATACTCATCAATCGCTTGGAATTCCAATATTTTCCCATGAATCGCAAGGTAGACAAGATGATGATAGTTCGCTTTTTTATGCCCGAACCATGTATTCGTTGGGTCAAAATGTTCTAAGTACCCTCCGCCACCAGCCGTTGTGATGTACATCACTCCCCCCTGCTTTGCTGGAACAACGTGTTCATCAAGAATTGGAAACGTTCGTTCATAATCATGCACGTGGCCTGAAAAACAAATATCAACACCATGTTTTTCAAGTAACTCAATGATATGTTGCACGTTTGTGTCCCCGCGAGTAGACGTCGTCTTATATGTATCACCATAATCATCTGCGTCCGATGTATACGGTGGTTGATGGAGGACTGCAAACTTCCAAACACTCGTTGATTTTGAGAGTGCATTTTCAAGCCAAAGTAGTTGCGGGGTATCCTCACCAAGTTCACGGTTACCATCGATCATAAAGAACTCCGCATTCCCAAAGACAAATGAGTAATACATTTCAGGTTGTGGCAGATCCATATAGTCGTAGTAGTGCTGTGCATCCTGCTCATGATTCCCTAGCACTGGCATCAAAGGAACTCGGCTAATCAATGGCTGCATAGAAGGGAAAAAATGACCAGTCCAATCTGCTTTAACCGTTCCGGTGCTAACAAGATCCCCAGCATGAACAACTAGATTCGGGCGATGCATATATGCGAGATCCGCCACTCGTTTTACAACATCAGCCTGAGACTGCGTATCGCCGATTGCAACAAATGTATAGGAGTCATTTATATCAGGCGCAGTTCGAAAAGAAAGTTGCTCACTTGTGATTATTTCGCCGTGTGCATCAGTTGCTTGAACAGTATAAAAGTACTTTTGATTCGTTTTCAATTTCGAAAGTCGGAAATGATGCAACGTCGTCTCATCCGATTCCATTGTGATCTCACCAGTGCCATTATCCTGCACGCACCGAATCGTGGCAGTCGTTGGCACAGTTGTTTCAAAAGTAACGCTCATCGCTTCAGTAGTTGGCCAAGTGAGAAATGGCTCCACCTCCCAGCCGAGGATCGTATTTGTCCACGCAGGAAGCAGAGAAAGACTCGCCTGAGATTTGTATCTATTTTCAATGGTTTGAGTTGATGTCACTGTTGATGTAATCCCAACACCGAGTAATCTCCCGTCAAATGGATGATTTTCATTCGCGTCTACATAACCACCAATAACAAACGGTGATTCATTGTTGTAAAGAATATCTCCAGATTGCTCAGTCGTTTCATTTGCCAATTTCCCATTGACATACAACTGCAAAGTTTTACCATCATACGTTGCTACGATGTAATACCACTTGCCTAATTCATATTTCAACTCCCCAGAATTCAAATATGTCATCATGCCATTGCCATCGTCAGCACCAACAGTGGAAAGTCCAATTGTAAATTGAGACTCGTTGTATCCCAATACCCAACCCCGCTCTTCATCCGCATCATCTTGTACGCACCCAACAATTCCACCCCACCTTTGAGGTTCATCAATTGAAACACCTGCGGTGATCGTAAATGCACGAGTTGGAAGATCATGTCCAGAGAGGATCGTCAATGGCATGTTGCTTGCATCACAGATGAGCCCTTGCCCATATTCGTCACCAGCAAATGTGGGATCAGCAAAACCATACTCAAAAATTGTTTCTGGAGTGAATACCCAAAGATCAGTTGATTTGGCAACGAGCAGTAGACTTATTGAGATAATAATCGATAACATATTAACTTTCTATAGTATCAGAATCAGCCATTACACTTAACCATCTACAACCAAATTTGCATTGATTGATACAATCCTGAAATGAAATTAGTCATTTTTCTATTGAGTTGTTTTAGTTCAACACCATTGTTTGCAATTGTTTCTACGCCACTATTTCCAAATGATTCCCTTGATGAATGGTATATCGTAGGACCACAAATCTCATACACAATAAAAGATGGGATTCTCACCGGTGAGGGAAATGAACGGCGCAATTCTTTTTTGACCAGCAAAAAAGTGTACAGCGATTTTGTTCTAGAAGTAGAGGTGAAAATCATCAATGGAAATTCCGGACTACAAGTCCGCTCTCATGATGTAGAGAACAAACTGATTGGGTACCAAATTGAAGCAGACCCAAGTGATCGTGCTTGGTCGGGCGGGCTCTACGATGAAGGACGCCGGGCATGGCTCCAACCCCCGAATGAAGATGTCCGCGATGCATTCGTGCTAGGCGAATGGAACAAGTACAAAATTATGTGCGTTGGCCCTCGAATCAAAGCTACTGTGAATGGAAAAGTTACAACTGACTTTCTTGACTTTTTAGATCTTTCTGGACACATCGGTTTTCAAGTTCACTCAGGTGGCGGAAAGGTACAGTGGCGGAACGCATCTATTACTGAATTTGATTCAACACTGCAGAGTCCGCTCAAAGTCGTTCCACTTTTTGATGGCAAAACGCTTAACGGCATGGACCCCGTTGGCGGAGGCACTTGGAATGTTGAAGATGGTGAAATTGTCGGGGTGCAGTCTCTCGATGATGAGGTCACGGGGTTGATGTGGATTACACAACCATACGATGAATTCGCACTTACACTTAAATACAAAATTGATAAGGGAAACAGTGGTTTCTTTTTTCGTTCACAACAAGTTCCAAATGACAACACGGGCATTCGTGGAATCCAAGTAGAAGTTGACCGCCAAACAGATTGTGGTGGTCTTTACGAATCTGGCGGTCGTGGCTGGCTCTCGATGCCTACCGAGCAATTCAGCAAGTACGACGACTGGAATGAAATGATGGTATTCACTTGTGGTGACAGGGTGATGGTTTGGATCAATAACAAACTCGTCGTTGATTGCGACACGTCTCCACAAATGAAAAAGAAGAAATCAGATGGTTACACAAGCAATTTTGCTTTTCAATTACATAAAAGGCAAGATGTTGTGGTGCGGTTTAAAGATATCCAAATCATGACCCCAACGTACGTGGATGAAGATGGAAAGTTCACTGGGAAATTCATCGGCTGTGGTCAATTCCATTAATCGAGTAGTTCATCAGCTCTCCACATTGACTTTCGACCTTCATATTGCTTTCGAACAGCGGTGACTTCTGAAGGGTATACAACATCCGCTTCGTTCCCCCATGCTTGGCGAATGTATGAAACCACTGCAGCAATGTCGTGATCGTTCTTCACAGTAATTGGTGGCATGCTTCCATCGTACTGCTTCCCATCCACAGTCATTGGGCCGTCTAAACCATGCAACATAATTTTAATGAGCACTGTTGCATCGCCAGTCACATAAGACGTGTTCACAAGCGATGGGTAAGTTGGAAATTGTCCGAGGCCATTCACTTGATGGCACACCTTGCAAATGTTGTATACCTGTTTTCCTCTTGCAATAAGTTTTGCGCTGCGTTGATCAACCTGCTTTGGTTTATATTCAGCAATATTCTCTCGTCCTGGCCACCAAATTCTAGAACTAAACAAAGGATACTTGTTTTGCAGTACCTCAAATCCTGTTGGCTCCATGCTTAATTTGCATTGTTTACCTTTGTAGTAAGTAGTAGTTTGATCCATCGCTAACATAGTTTGCCATGAGTGTTCACTGAGTTGAGTTGCTGCGAACTCTATGATGACTGTGTTTGTTTCAGCATTTTTTTCAGCAAGTAACAGGTCAATTATCGATTTCAGGGTTTTTTTGTGCAAGGTTGTGTCTTCAGTGAATGTAGAACTGCTTCCAAGTAATTCGAGTGCTTCTGCCTCTCTTCCCATGAGGGATGCCATCGCAGCAGAGCGATATTTTTTGTGTTCTACTTTGCCAAGTTGACTGAGCAAAAAGAAAGTCGCCTCGAGCGTTTCATTTTGTCCAACAGTGAGTACCACTTGACGTGTAACAAACAGGTTGGGATCATCAGCATGAGCAGTGATTTTTCGAAACATAGACTTTTCATTGATCCACGGTTCAGACAATCGAACCCAATTCATTCGCACCATGGGATGCGGGTCTTTCAAAGAAGCAATGACGAGTTTCTTCGTCAGTTGTCCCATTCCCTGCAACGTCCACAATGCTTTGATTCGATCACGATCAAGTACAGCAGTAGCAGCCATTTCTTCGAGTTGCGAAACAACTTCGGTTGTGGATTCAGTTGACTCTACAAGCAGCCGCTGCGCCATATCTCGTACATTTCCGTTGGGATGTTGTACGTATGGCACTAACTCCGTTTGCGTTAATACGGATAGATTTGGAATATCTCTTGCCTGTTTCTTATCAGGAACAACTCGCCAAATTCTCCCAAGACCAAGTGGTTTTTCTAAACCACGTGCTTTAATTTGTTTTCTTAAAAACGAAGTCACAAACATGCGATGTTGGACAATACCTCTGTACATGTCAACGATATACAACGCGCCGTCTGGACCATTGATGAGGTTCACGGGTCGAAATCTCTCATCTGTTGATGCAAGAAATTCCTCGTGTTCATAGGCAGGAACTGCTCGGATCAACCCATTGCCATCCTCTTCAATGATAAACCGAGAAACAAGGTTCCCAACTGTTTCACATACAAACACATTTCCATCAAATTCATCACCATATAAAGTATCACGGTATACCGATGGACCGCACGCAGAATCAAATTTTGTCAGCCTAAATTCATCTGTCAATCTGCCCTCTTGATATCCACGATTGACTCCGGGTGTTGCATGCACGGGCCACACTCTTTTGTCGGTCGCAATTCCACGATACAAACCATCGATCCCACGGTACTTTCCCTTTTTTCTTGCATATTGTTTGGGTAAATCATCAATCAGCACTGGATAGGAATTCGGTGCGTAATATTGCCTTCCATAATCATCTTGCGTTGTTCCCCACTGCCCATGCGACGGGACTGGAATTGCTGTGATAGTTTCGCCGTCAAACTGAAAACTGTATGGGTGTTGTGAATTATGAAATGTATTGTCAAGCCCAAAGATCATTCCGTTACCAGCATGTTCAATTGAATCGAGCCCGCCAAAACCGTCGGTAAGGATTTTCTTATCATCACACTTGCCATCACCATCAAGGTCGCGGCAATACAACAGGTTTGGCGGAGCAACGAGTAACACGCCATCGTGTGAAAGTGCGATGGCACGTGGAAGAATTACATTGTCAAGAAAAACTACCGATTCATCCATGGCTCCATCACCGTCTGTATCTCTGAGGTGCACAACTCGGCTGATAGGCTGCAACTCGTTATTCCCATCAACATCAGGCATAAACGATTGCATTTCAATTACCCAAAGCGAACCATCTGGTGCAAAGACCGCAGCAACTGGATCTTCGATCATTGGCTCACTTGCAACAAGTTCTATATGAAATCCATCTTGCACGACAAACGAATCAATCGCTTGCTCAGGAGTCAGTACAGGCGATTCCATATGCATGACATGATGAGGTAAATCCTGTTGCACTTCCCCTTCATGGTCACCCATTTGACTGAAGCTTTGCTGTGTAAGCATTGCAATGCATACAACTTTACAAAGATTCGTCTTACTCAACTTTCCCAGCCATTCGTTGATTTGTTTGTTTTGTATCTGTCAGCGAATCTCCGAGATCATTACGAATTTTGGAAGCTAATGTTGCAAATTTTTCCATCACCCTCGGAAATGACTCTCTCACATTCGTTGTTTCGCTTGCATCTGTTTCGAGGTTGTATAACTCCAAACCTGTTTTCACCGAGTAATCATATTTTCCGGGGGTACCATCCGAACCCACAGGTCTATCGCCCATGCTTCTATATCCATGTGGAAAATGCAATTTCCACTTGCCCCAACGAATGGCTTCTAAATTATTTTTGTGATAGTAAAAATAGTATGCCTCCTGTGGTGACGTTGCATCTGCTTCTCCTTCAAAAATAGCGGCAGCGCTTTTCCCATCAATGGCGTGTTTCGGCAGCGGTACCTCTAACCATTCTGCAATGGTTGGCAGGATGTCGATCGTCATGAGTGGTTCGCTACTTGTACTGTCGGCCCCAATAGTGCCCGGCCACCACGCAACAAATGGAACGCGAACACCACCTTCAAAAGTCGTCCCCTTGCCTTCTCTATATATACCTGTTTGCCCACCATGATTACCGTAACTCAACCATGGCCCGTTATCCGAAGTAAAAATAATAAGCGTGTGATCTTCAATACCAAGTTCATTGACAGTATCGATGATACGTCCCACGCCATCATCGATTTCAGCGACAACATCAGCGTACAACCCAAGACCAGTTGCCCCATCCCATTCCTTGGAAACATGCAGTGGTACATGTACCATTGGATGAGGCACGTAGACAAAAAATGGTTCATTTTTGTGCTCTTTGATGAAGTCAATAGTGAGATTTGTAAAATCTTTTGTAAATTGCGTTTGGTCTGGTGAAGAATAGACAATGACATCATCGTTGAAATACGGCAATGGAGGATACGTACCCTTTCTTGCTTCTGGATGCATTGGCCACATGTCATTTGAATATGGAATGCCGACAAAAGTATCGAAGCCATGATTCGTTGGGAGAAACGGATCAAGATGACCGATGTGCCACTTTCCAAAAATGGCTGTTGCGTAATCTCGCTCTTTACAAATTTCAGCGATGGTGATTTCGTCTGCATTGATGCCATGCTTTGCATGTGGACCAAGCGCCCCAGAGATACCAATGCGATTTGGATAGCACCCAGTGAGCAGTGCAGACCTTGATGCTGAGCAAACTGGTTGCGCAACATAAAAATCAGTAAGAACCATGCCTTGTTTAGCCATTTGGTCTAGCCTCGGTGTTTTGACATGAGTTCCGCCATTGAACCCGACATCTGCCCAGCCCATGTCATCGATAAAGACGATGATGATGTTTGGCGATGTGTTCGATTGCGAAACTTTCTGCGTGGAACAACCAAGAAAACAAGAAAATAGGCTAAGGAAAAGAACAGTGTGTTGTATTTTAGAGATCATGTGCGGGGAACTTCATACTTGATTTTTAAGGAGTCTAGTTTTCGTTTTAGATCGTTTTGTATGTCTGCATACTGAGGGTCGTTGTAAATATTTTTCATTTCGGTTGGATCTGTTTTAAAATCAAATAATTCCCATTCATCAATCTGATAATAATGGATAAGTTTGTATTGATTTGTTCGAACGCCTTCATGCCTTTGCACATTATGAACTCCGGGGAATTCATAATAATGGTAATAGAGTGCGTCTCTGCAAGTTTGTGTTTCGCCCTTGAGAATTGGCACGAGGCTTTCACCCTGCATTCGAGTCGGTGCATCAATTCCCGCCATTGCTAGAATTGTCTGTGCCAAATCTAAATTTTGTACCAGTGCCTCTGTATTAGAACCATCTGTTATTCCAGGCCAAGAAATAAGAAGTGGAATTCGCAAACATGGTTCGTACATAAAACGTTTGTCATACCAACCATGTTCTCCAAGGAAAAATCCTTGATCTGACATGTAGACAACAATCGTGTTTTCATTCAGATCGTTTTCTTCTAGATAATCAAGGAGTCGTCCAACATTCTCGTCAATGCCCTTGATGCATCGTAGATAATTCTTCATGTACCTTTGATACTTCCATCGTGTCAGATCATCGCCCTTCAAGTCACTTTTTATAAATGCGTCGTTTTCTGGATTAAATGTTTCATCCCACGCTGTTCGCTGCAAATCACTCATGCGATCAAGATTGACTTGTGCCCATTTGTCGGGACCTTCTAAGGTTGTGCCTTCTTCCG
>JABABS010000004.1 GCA_014238125.1 Phycisphaerales bacterium | reverse complement strand
TTCATTAAAGCTGACTCCGAGTATGGCGTGCTGCATTTTCACTTCGGAAGTCAAGGTGGTGATAGTCATTTTTTGTTCTGTGGCAATAATTCCAAGCCTGCCGTACTGGATGTGAATCTGTGTTGGAGATTTGAATGCCGACGGTCAACAAGAACTGTTCGTTCTTAGCGAAGAAGAAGGCGTTGTTGGCAAAAGCGATATGCAAACACTAACGCTTCCCTTCCCAACACCGATTCCTTTTACTGCTGGCAACACCCCAGTCTCACTTTCAACTGTATTTCTTGATGACAACATGCATGTCGCTGTAATTTCAAAAGAAAAACGCTCGTATGTTATTGATTTAATAGACAAAGATGGCAAAATTGAATCAATAGACTTGGGCTCAATAAGCCGTGGTCCCGATGAAATAATCGGGTTTGATGCAGACCAAGATGGCAACACTGATTTGCTTTTACTTACTCGTGATAAGCCGATGAAAATGCTTAAAGCAACCGAGGAAGGCTTTGAGGTTCTTGATGACGATGACATGGGGCAATATGGTTTAGTCCGAGAAGCAACTGTTGACAACACCGCCATCTTTGATGTCGATGGCGACGGGTTGTCGGAATTACTAATTGCAGACGATAACTATGTTCGCGCTGTTCGATACGAAACAAATCCTAAAGATGGCGTAAGCGCTGGCTGGCAAGTTGTCACGCAAGTGAATATGGAAGATGGTGCATCAAGCCTTGTCTCCATGACAATTAGCGATAATGTAATTCTTGTTGCAGACAAAGAAAATGAAAGAGTTGTCCTTGTAAAAAAGACAGATGATACGTGGGAAGAATCAGACAGCATTTTCGTGCACGGATACGATCTTGGCCCTATTCATGCTAACGATTTCACAGGCGATGGAGTAGACGACATACTCGCAATAGGAGATTCTGGATTTGCAATCATTCAACTAGCAGGTACTCGGATTTCTTTGAATGAAATACAATCCTGGAGAACTGACAATGACAGACGAATGCAACATGAACTTGCAGTTGGCGATGTCAACGGCGATAGTTACACGGATATGGTTTCCCTTGACGCTGGAGAACAAATGTTAGAAATCTTCTCTTTTGCTAAAAGTGGCAAGATGTTATATGCGACTGGATTTAAAATTTTTGAATCTAAAATTTTCTCTGGTGGCGAAACGAGAGAATGGCAGCCAAGTCAAATTATTATTACTGATTTAACAAACGACAACAACAATGATATATTGTTGTTGTCGCATGATCGTTTATTACTGTATCGACAGTGAATTATCGAAGTGATACTGAAACGTATTCAAGTTCGTGCGGTCCGTTGTAATCACAACGAGGACGAATTAAACGGTTATTTTGAAGATATTCAAGGCAATGTGCTGTCCAACCAGAAACTCGGCTCATCGCGAACAATGGCGTAAATAAATCTAATTCAATTCCAAGCGAAAAGTAAGTTGTAGCAGAATAAAAATCTACGTTGGGGTAAATTCCTTTTGCGCCAACTTCACGGTCCATCACTTCTTCAATCTTTTGACTTTTCTCGAACAAATCCATGTTGCCAGTGTCTTCAGCAATGCCTTCTGCAAAAGTCTTTAAATACGTTGCGCGCGGGTCATACGCTTTGTAAACCCTATGACCAAAACCCATTATTTTTTCGTTATTTGCAAATTTTTGCATAACAAAGGAATCCACAGACTCAACAGAATCAATTTCCTGAAGCATATGCATCACACCTTCATTTGCACCACCATGAAGAGGTCCTTTTAATGTACCAATGGCAGTTGTTACCGCCGAATACATATCACTGAGAGTTGAAATTGTTACAAGTGAAGCGAATGTA
>JABABS010000025.1 GCA_014238125.1 Phycisphaerales bacterium | reverse complement strand
GCCCCCAATAAAAACATAAACCCCGCAAAGATGCGAGGTTATGCGAGCAAGTGCGATGCACTGCTTAAAGCGGGTGAGGCGATTCGAACGCCCGACATTCACGTTGGCAACGTGACGCTCTACCACTGAGCTACACCCGCAAAGGTGTTGTTGGAACAGCAATCATCGACTACTGAGGATGAGAAGTTTACCAAAAATCAAAAACCCGCGGGTGGGGCATTAATCGCCTGATAATTCGCCCCTGTACTCAACTTGAAGGGCGTTATTGAACCAATTGAGCATATTGATATACCCAATCAAGAACGTGAGTTCGACGATTTCTGGCTCGGTGAAATATTCACGGAGTTTGTCGAACATCGAATCGGGAATTTGGTTGGAGCCCTCAAAAATTGTGTTGAGATAATCGATTGCACACGCATATTCTGGCTTGAGATTATCTTTGTCTTGCAACATTTCAACTGGGTCATCGCTAATACCAAGACTCCTTGCAATATCGATATGACTATTCGTGCAGAACTGACAACTGTTGTTGATTGACGATTGCAAAATAATTAGCTCTTTGAGTTCGCGTGGTAATGATCCGCCGGGATAGACCGCATCGCCTAATGTTTCCATCGCCTCAAGAAGCGGGGGGTACATTGCCATCGCCTTCACCATGTCGTGCGGTTGGCCGCCTTGTTTGAGAATTGCATTGATCTCCTGAAAACTATCGTTGTGTTCAAGAGTTGCAAATGCTTTTGCAAGTTGTTCTGGATTTGTTTTAATTCTCATTTAGTAACAAGTATAGTTTGCTTCGAAAAGGTATGCGACTTCATGTTTGGTGCTTTGATATTTAGCACTTAAAGCATTAAATAACTTGTTGGATTATCAGGGCATTGCTTGAAACCACATTCAAGGAAGGTAGTACAAACGTTGGCAACTGTGATTCCAAACGCAAGCCAAAATGCAGCTGCTCCAAGGGCTGGCACGGATCTTGTTTTATTAGTTGCTTCTTTGGATTCAAACTGGCTGTCGAATAAAAAGACAACGCCCAAAATAAGAATGGTTGCTATAAATATGAGCAGCGCCCAAGTGTATAAATGCATTCCCATGACTGCAGAACCATACCCGGTGTTTCCAGGTTCTGGAACAATGTGCAGCAATATTTGTCTTGTAGAAATGCACGCACCAAGAACAGCACTAATCATGCACATGCCATAGTGTGAAGCACGAATGCCATAGCGGACATTCATCATTGCGCCAGAAGCAATACCAAGCATGGCAAGTCTTTGTAATAAACAAAGCGGGCAAGGGAATTCGCCACGTCCAAATTGAATGGCATAGGCGCCAATTAAAGGAACGCAAATCATGATGAGAAAGAGGACATTTAGTTTTCTTGCAAATGTTGGTGTCATGGTTTAGAGATCAATATTTAATTCGCTAGTGGCGTGATGTTTAAACCAAAAAGCACAAAGTGCGATTGTGACAAGAAATACGAAGATGGCAGGCTTTCGTTTGCCGTGCCAACCAAGCCACATAGAAGTAGCAAATAAAATAAAGAGGAGTGTCATCATGGCTCAAATCTTATCGCCATTGTAGTGAAAAACGGATGAGTAATTACTCATTCTTAAGATTCTCCGTTTGCGTTTGGCTTACTCTTCCAAAAAACTCGGTAAATTACAAATGTATAGGTCATAATTAATGGGAATCCAATCAGCGCAAAAATAAACATGATGTTTAACGATTTTTCGCCTGAACTCGCATTATAAATTGTGAGATCCAACGCAGGATCAATTCTGGAGTAGATTAGTACTGGGTACATCACGGCGCAAAAGAGAAGAGAAATTACTCCAACAGTACATGATGAACTTAAGAATGCACATGTTGGATGAGCGCGAAGTAACGAAACAAACATACTCGCAATAGCAACACCACAAAGTGAAATCAAGAACCAAACCAGCGGGCGAGTCGATACTTGCTCAGAAATTCTTGGTGCAACATCACTTGTTACAAAAAGAGTGATAAGAAAGAGAAGAAGGAATAGGGCGAAGGCTCTTTTAGTCCACGCGTGGATGTGTTTCTTTAATTCGCCTTCAGTTTTTAGAAACAAAAACATTGAGCCATGCAAGGCAAACAGGCTTGTCAAGCAAGCGCCAATCAAAATCGAATACAAGTTTAGTTGATCACCAATGCTTTGCATAAACGTTTGGTTCTCTGAAAGCGGGACACCGAGAATGGAATTTCCAATAATGATGCCAAATACCATGGTGACAAGGACGCTTGAAAACCAAAAGCATCCATCCCAGAAGAATCGCCAGAGTTTGTTTGAAACTTGAGAGCGAAATTCAAGGCTTACTGCTCTGAAAATGAGGCAGAAAAGGATGAGCATGAACAAAATATAAAAACCACTTAGTAGTGCAGCGTAGGCAACTGGGAATGCGCCAAATAGAACGCCAGCAAATGTGACGAGCCACACTTCATTTCCATTCCAAAATGGCCCGATGGCATTCATCATGCTCTGCCTGTCTTCTTCTGTTCTAGCGACTGGGTGAAGAATGCCAACGCCAAGGTCAAAGCCATCAAGAACCAAGTACGCTAAAAGAAGTAAGCCTGTAATTACACACCAAATCATTGAAAGTGTTGTGTGATCAAACATCTTTTGATGCGCCTCTTTGTCCAGATGGATTAAAGAATGATTCGCGGCTTATAGCAACACCATCTTCAATTGGACCATCTTGAATAATACGTTTGATGACATAGACCCAAATACAGAATAAGAGCCCATAGATAAGTGCAAACAATGCAATTGACCAAGCAACTTGGCTTGCAACAACAACATCACTGAGCCCGTCACTCGTGCGTAAACCCGCCATTTCAACACCATTTTGCACGCTTGGATAAACAATCCACGGTTGCCGGCCAGTTTCTGCAGCAATCCAACCAGCTTGGTTTGTAATGATTGCTCCAAGAAACATGAACATGTAAATACGAAGAAGCCAGCGTGTTCTAAAAATCTTATTTCCTTTTATATAGAAAAGAGTTCCAAGTGTAAGTAGCACAAAAAGAGTTCCAAAACCAACCATGATGTGAAATGCTTGGAATGGAAGCCAAACGTTTGGTCTATCCTCTTCAGGAAATGCATCGAGCCCTGTCACTGGAGTTGTTGTGTTTCCATGCACTAGAAAACTAAGTAAGCCTGGTATTTCAATACCACCTTCGACAGTTTTAGTTTCACTATTTGGCCAGCCCCAAAGGTGAATGCCTGCGACTTTAGTTTCATACAGCGCTTCGAAGGCAGCTAGTTTTGCAGGCTGGGTAGTGGCTACTTTCACAGCTTGGAAATGACCTGTGCCCAGTGCTGCCAAGCTAAAGACTGTCGCAACTGTGAACCCAATGAGAAAACTTCTCTTTGCGAATTTCTCATGGATGCCTTTTAGTAAATAAAAGGCGCTGACTGAACACGATGCAAATCCACCCATAATGAAACACCCTATGAGCGTGTGGGTAAGTCGTATTGTGCTTGAAGGGTTAAAGACCATGTCCCAAAAATCAGTGATTTCTGCTCGTAACATTGGAATACCGTTGACTACTGTTTCAACGATCTGATATCCAGCGGGTGTTTGTTGCCATGAATTTGCAACAACAATCCATACGGCGCTGAAACAACTTCCAAGGAATACCATGAGCGTGCTGAAGCAGTGAAACTTTGGTCCAACGCGATCCCATCCAAAGACAAGGACTGCAAGAAACCCTGATTCAAGAAAGAAAGCAAAAATAGCTTCGCCTGCAAGGGCAGATCCAAAAACATCCCCGACGAAGGTCGAGTACGCCGCCCAGTTCGTGCCAAATTCAAATTCCATGACAATACCTGTTGCAACACCAAGGGCGAAATTAATTGCAAAGATTCTTGTCCAAAAGCGTGCTGCGTGTTTCCATGAGATATCGCCAGTTCTCAACCAGTTGATTTCTATGATGACCATCACCATGCCCAGCCCTATGGTGAGGGGAGGGAATAAGTAATGGAACATAATTGTGAGGGCGAACTGAAGCCTGCTGAGGATTTCTACGTCCATGTTGGGAGTAGGTTACCTCAGTTAAGGTAAATTGTCAGTTTTTAGTTACAAGCGCCCCATCCACTGATCACACCCAAGATATCACTGATGTCAGTTATGTCATCTCCTGAAACATCTCCAAAAGGTGTTCCCCACGCTCCAATAATAACAAGGAGGTCGGCTATATCAACAAAACCATCGTAGTTTAGATCGCTAGGACAAGTGGGTTCAGAGAGAAGGAAGTTACGCATCATCCCCATATCTTCGTGGGGAAGGTTGTGGCAGTGCCACATAAAGAGCCCAGGGTGGCGACTCCAACGAATCAGAAACTGTACAGTTTCGTTTGGCATGATCATAAAAGTATCATGCCAGCCACTATCAACAATCCCATCCTTAAGAGTGTTGTATGATTCTTGGCTGTCAGGGTCTACCATTGTGCGGCTGTGAATTTGGAACTGCCGACCATGCAAGTGCATCGGGTGTGCAAACTGGATATTGCCTTCATGGTTTGTCATCGTGATTAATTCAAGTTCATCCGCTACGCCTCGCTCATTTTCTACCGTGGCAGTCATGTCAGTCATGTCCCACATTTCGCCATTGAGCAAAAACATTCCACTTTCAAATGTAAT
>JABABS010000005.1 GCA_014238125.1 Phycisphaerales bacterium | reverse complement strand
GATTGACACTAGGTCAGAAAACCGTGTTAGCGGGGACTCTAGCGGTTGAAGCCGCTGGTCTTGAAAACCGGTAAGGGGGCAATTTGTTACTATGAAAATGTGAAATGGCATAAAAAAACTTGGCGTATCGCACTTCTAATTGCGATTGGAGCGGTGGTGTTTCAAGTTGCAGCGTCGGTTCCGATTCTTCGGGGATTGGTCATTCTCCCACTTGCAATTAGTTTTTATCTTGCAACTCAATATAGTCCACGAAAGAGTTCTTTTGTAGGATTTGTGTTTGGTTTTCTACTTTTCGCACCGCAACTCTATTGGTTTTATAACATATTTGAATATTTTGCATTTGCACTTTGGGCAATTTTTGCCATTTGGATAGCGTTGTGGTTTTATGCTGTGGCTGTTTTGTACACATTGAAAAGTTTGTCGTTGAAACAACGACAATTGCTTGGATGTTTTTGCGTAGCAATTATTTGGTTCGGAGTTGAATATCTTCGGAGTGAGTATTTTTATCTTCGGTTCTCTTGGCTCACCACTGGTTACATCGTCGGACCTCAGCCATTAAGCCCTTTTGTTGGCGTATATGGATGGAGTTTTCTGCTCATGTTCGGTGCAGCAATTGCAGTGAAGTTTAAAACAAAAGTGGTACTACCTATTCTTACAATAATCTCGGTTGGGCTACTCGCTCCTTGGATGGATTTCTCATCTATTGAAGTTTCAAATGATGATGCGCCACTGATAATTGGTATTCAATACGAGTTTGAAGATGAGCTTGTGATTCGCCATGGTCTGGATGCCGCACTTAAACAATATCCAGAGGTTGATTTAATCGTACTCAGTGAATACGCTTTTCATCTACCACCTTTATGGATGCCTCAATGGTGTGATGAGAACGATGTGCATGTAATGGCAGGTACAGTTACGCTTACTGATGATATCAAAAGATATTTTAATTCTGCAATAGTTTGGGGCCCAAATGGTGATCTTATATTTAACCAAGCAAAATCTCAGCCGGTGCAATTTGTAGAATCATGTATTCCAGCTAATAAACAAAACGTCTGGGAAAGCCCTTGGGGGAAAATTGGTGTGGGTATTTGTTTTGATAGTAGTTACAGACGCGTTATGGATACCCTTGTCGAGCAGGGTGCTGAACTTATTGTAATTCCTGCAATGGATCCTGTGTATTGGGGTGCGTATGAACACGAACTTGACGCAAGGGTGTGTCCAATTCGAGCCGCAGAATATGGTGTTCCGTTTGTACGTGTCTGTAGTTCGGGCATTTCGCAATCAATTCAAGCGGGGGGAAGAGAAGTTTCAACCGTCCCAATGCCTGGTCAAGGCGAGTTTCTTATTTCAAGGCTCAATATGAAATCCGGCTAAGTGCCTGTCGATGTTTATTTTGCTTTTCCAAGCGCAGGTTTGTTCCTATTGCTCATTGTGATTGGAATTGCTAAAGAAATAGGAACATTGTTTTACTGAGATAAGTTGCCCTGTGAAACTTAATCATCGACGGACCATAAACCTCTGAATTCTTTTGAGGCTGCGCGACGAATGCCATTGGATTCCATTACATTCGAAGTAGAGTCGTACAATTCTTGCCTGTTAAAAACAAGTGCTGATGCGATTTCTTCATTGAATTTAATTACAATCCATTCATCTTCAAGATTTGCAATGATGTCAACAAATTCTGTGAAGTTATCGAATTCTGTACCGTTCACGCTTTTTACTGTTTGCCCAGCAGACACGTCATATCCTCTACCAACAGGGTGTGAGAGTAAGGGGGAGAGTAATGTGACAATTTCTTTACCATCTGCCGGAGTTTTATCCATGAAATGTTCAATAAACGGACCTTTTCCGAACCAGTACATGTTGCTGGCACTTGTTCTCATGTGCTTATTGAAAAGTTCATTATGCATCGGTCCAAAGACAAGCGGTCCGACAACTATGTATGGGTATTTTCCATTTGGTCTGTTTTGAATAACTGATTCTCGACCGCTCAGGGGAGGATGTTGGATCGTTATGGATTCCCCATCGCGAAGTACTATTACCTCTACAGTCTCCCCGTGAATTAGTGGATCAAATCGACCAATAGAAGCACCCATTGAGACTTTTCGATTGTCTTCGATTGTAATTTGACCATCATTTTCAACTTCATAACCATTTACGCTCGTAATAATATCCCAAGGGTTTAGTAATTCAGATTCCTCGTCAATAACAACAACGCCTGTGACGGAAGAATCTATTCCAAGTTTTTTTCTAAGCGCAGGGTTCTTTAAATCCTGATATTTTATATTTAATATGGAATTTCCATCAATAGAATCCGCTTCGGCTTCGCGTAGGAATCGCTGAATCTCTTCGGTTGCAATCATGTACGCAATATTGTCTGCTGTTGATTTTGCAGGTCCTGAAACACTGATACCTGCAATTTGATTATTCACAAAGCCTGGTCCGCCACTATTTCCAGGATTAAT
>JABABS010000048.1 GCA_014238125.1 Phycisphaerales bacterium | reverse complement strand
GGTTTTGAAGGTCAGCGTTCATATCGCTGCCGGCGAAACCAGCACTAGTGAGCGTCAAAGAAGCGACGCCGAGAAGGTAAAGGTGACTCATGGTCAGCTCTCCTAAAAGTTGAACGCCTTAGCCGACTCCCGTGGCCTCGAACGTCCTTGTCATCCACCCGTCCGCATGACTCCAGCCAACACGACTGGAACGGACGATTCTTCCCTATCGACCCAAGCGGGTCAAGAAGTTGAAGGCGGAATAGTAACCACTTCTACGGATTTGGCTACACCCACCTGCAAAAAGGTTTAATAAAACATCACGTAGTCTAATAAATGAGGTGTAAAGTACTGCAAACAAAGAAGTTAGAGTGCCAAAGAATCCTTCATTTTTTTCTTGTCCGATAACATCATTTGTGCTGAAAAAATTTCGTTATTTTTTTCAATTAAACCTGTTAAATCGGCAATACTGGCCACTGGAACGGCTTCTGGTCCAAGCCCTTCCGCTTGTGTTATCGGAACTAAAATTCGAGAATAGCCTCTTCGCTTTGCATGGGCAACTCTTTGCTCAATATGTGGCACTGCCCTGACCTCTCCACCCAACCCAATCTCGCCAATAGCGCACCATCCACTCGGCAGCGGATGTCCCAAGTATGCACCCATCACAGCCATGCAAAGTGGTAAATCAATTGCAGGTTCGATCAGCCTAAGGCCACCTACTGAACCTGCGTAAACATCTTGCTCTATCAAATCAATTGATGCGTGTTGTTCAAGAACTGCTGTGAGCATTGTGAGACGACTCCCATCTACACCAGTCGCTCTGCGTTTTGCTTGTCCATATATCCCCTTTGCAACGAGCGCTTGTATTTCCACAACAAAACAACGCGTCCCATGCATGACCGGCGCCGCGACCGCGCCAGCACGGGGCGGTAGGTCGGGATCAAGAAATGCAGAAGCATCACCTACTTCTTGTAAACCAGATGCTGACATTTCAAATAGACCTACTTCAAGCGTTGTACCAAAACGATTTTTCACACCACGAACACTTCGCAATCCTTGATGTCGATCACCTTCAAAACTCAAAACAACATCAACCATGTGTTCAAGTACGCGTGGTCCTGCAAGTTGTCCATCCTTTGTCACATGCCCAACAACAATGACAGCCATGTCGTATTCACGAGCAAGGTAGACCAACTCCAAACAACAACGGCGAATTTGCTTCACGCTACCCGGTGATGCGTCCAGATCAGAGCGGTGTACCATCTGTATAGAGTCAACAACCAAGAGCGATGGCTTATTCGCTTCTACAAAACGTTGAATGTTTGCAAGGTCAGTATCTGCGAGTATTTTCAAACAGCCATACGTTTCAATTGATTCTTCAAAACCACCACAGAGTCGATCCGCCCGCATTTTGCATTGATATGCAGATTCTTCGCTTGTTGCATATAAAACCTGCTCACCTCGCAGGGCAACTTGCATCGCGGTTTGCATCATCAAAGTGGATTTACCGATGCCGGGGTCGCCTCCAAGGAGCACAACGCTGCCTGCAACGAGCCCGCCGCCAAGAACGCGGTCAAATTCCTCGATTCCTGTAGAAATCCTAGCAATCGACGGTGCTTTAATATCCAAGAGTGTGACCGCTTCGTGCATGGCGCCTTGCTCGGCAATAGACTCTGCAAATACTGCGGCGGCATTTGACGTCTTCGATGGAGCTCGTACCACGATCTCTTCGAACGTATCCCATTCGTTGCAAGAAGAGCACTTTCCTGCCCAACAAGGCGAGGTGTGTGTGCAATTCGTGCATCTATATGAAGTTCTAGGTTTTTTTCCTGTGCCCATGCGCGGAACCTTACCACGGGTTTCTGACAACACCCTGTCAGTGTGCCTTTTATCTGGACGGTTTTTTTCTAGGCGGTCACGAAATACACGATGCGGACATTAGTGGTTTCGAATCATCCACGCCCAACGAGCCCACGACCAGATCGACCGTCGTTTCTGCGTAGAAGAAACACTAAACTGACCTTCTTTGCCAAAAGCAGTTTCTTTACGCCAATTGAGATAACTTCCTGCGTTCATTTTAAACTTACATCGCACAAGCAAACAAAGCATCATCCACGCTCCGCCGAAAAAATTGCAAATTTTATACACGACCACTCGGCGCACTGAAGCGACTGCCTAAGAGTTCAATTCGTTTGTTCGATGCAGAAGTTGGTAGCAGTGGTCTTGCAATTGCCATAATGATTATCGCAACAATAGAACCGATCCATAAATATGAAGTCCAACCGTAAAAGACAAAGACCGAAACGATTAACACCAAGAGAAGCGAAGTTGGAATCATTCCTTCCCACGCAAGTCGCATAAGTTGATCGAAGCGGAATCGTGGAAGCGTCCAGCGAACCATCATCGCAAGAAAGACAAGAAAAACAACTTTGCCAAGGACAATGCCAAACTGCAACGCAATGAGCAAAATGCCACCACTTGCTGGAAGATCCCAACCTGTGATTGGATTGAGAGACCAACCACCAAGGAAAAGTGTAGTAAAGAACGCGGCGCCTACAAACATGTGGATGTATTCACCCATGAAAAAGAGTGCCCAGCGCATTGATGAATATTCTGTATGCCAACCACCGACAAGTTCTTGTTCCGATTCAGCGAGATCGAACGGTGCTCGATTTGATTCTGCAAGTAAACATACGTAAAACAAAATCGCGACGATTGGTTGATGGATAATGTTCCATTGACCTTCAAGTTGCAAGGCAACGATTTTTTCTGGCAATAACGTTCCAGCAGCAAGGACAACACAAAGCAAAGCGAGACCCATTGGAATTTCGTAACTAATAATTTGGGCACTCGCGCGTAGACCACCAAGGAATGAATACTTATTGTTTGAAGCCCAGCCCCCGAGTGCAACGCCGTAGACCCCAAGCGATGCCGTTGCAACTATATAGATAACACCAATATTGATATTCGCGCCCATTATTGCAACTGACGTGTCACCAATTTCTAAATATCCACCCCAGGGAATCACAAGAAAACCAATCATTGCAGGGATCACGGTGAGAGCTGGTGCAATCATAAAGAGACCTTTGTCGACGCTCTTGGGCGTAAAGTCTTCCTTGAAAAAAAGTTTTAAACCATCTGCAATTGGTTGCAGCAACCCCATTGTGCCAACACGGTTGGGTCCAATGCGATCCTGTACCCACGCACACACTTTTCGTTCAAGCAAAATAAAGTACGCCGCCAAACCAAGGGCGAGATGTAAAACGAGCACAATCACAACCACGGAGGTAATGAGCTGAGGCGTGATAAATTCGGGTATCCAAGTGGGCATAAGGGGAGGATTATAATCGGTTAGGAACGATTAGGCAGAGACGTGATTTTCTGTTTCAGATTCCTTAGTGTCAAATGTAAAATGATCTTGCAATGCAGAGACTGACCACGAACCTGCCCGCAACGCTTCGATCGCAGAAACCGCTGCGCGAGCGCCTGTAATTGTTGTAATCATTGGAACTCTTGCTTCAACCGCGGTTGCACGAATGCGACCCTCATCAGTTTGCGATCCAGTTTTTGTCGGCGTGTTGATGATGAGGGCGATCGAACCATTTGCAATAAGGTCGCGAATATTTGGCCTTGCGCCTTCAGAAATTTTTCGAATCAGTTTTGTTTCAACACTATGGCTCGCAAGTAATTCCTTAGTTCCACGAGTTGTAAAAACAGTGAAGCCCATTGAAACAAGTGAGCGAGCTACTTCAATTGCTGCTTTTTTATCGCTATCTCGCACCGAAAGAAAAACATTCCCACTTGTTGGTAGTTCGCGACCCACTGACATTTTTGCTTTTGCAAGTGCAACTGCTAGTGAACGATCCATGCCCATTACTTCACCGGTTGAACGCATCTCGGGCCCAAGGACAACATCAACCCCTGGAAATTTGCCAAACGGAAACGCCGGTTCTTTCACAGCATAAAAACCAGTCTCGTGAATTTCTTCGGTTTTCAATTCAGTAAGCGACGCACCCATCATCACTTTCGCAGCGATGCGTGACCAAGGTACACCTTTTGCTTTTGCAACAAATGGAACCGTTCTTGATGCACGTGGGTTTACTTCAATAACGTAAATTTCCTCGTCTTTGATCGCAAGTTGCACATTCATCAACCCCCTAACTTGTAACCGCAACGCCATTACTTTTGCTTGCCTGCGAATTTCTTTCATGATTGGTTTTGAAAGAGAAAACGGAGGCAAGACACAACTGCTATCACCGCTGTGAATTCCAGCTTGCTCAATATGTTCCATGATGCCGCAAATCACTGCCTGTGGCGCATCACACGAACATGTAACCTGTGTTGATGCCGTTGCTTCATTTGGCGCGAAGTCTGCAACAACATCCACATCAATTTCAGTTGCTTCAGATAAAAACCGGTCAATCAAAACTGGCGCGTTTGAAAGTTCCGAAACATCAACTGCAGTTTTCATGTAATACCGAAGTGCTGTTTCGTCGCTACAAATTTCCATACCGCGACCGCCCAAAACATAACTTGGACGAACAAGTACAGGGTAACTCAGGCGTTTTGCAATGACCACCGCTTCATCAAGAGAATACGCAATGCCATTTTCTGGCTGAAGCAACTCAAGTTCATCTAGCATTGCAGTAAAACGGTCGCGATCTTCAGCGAGGTCGATTGAATCGAGACCTGTTCCAATAATTGGCACACCTGCAGCAGCAAGACCGTGCGCAAGGTTAAGCGGAGTTTGTCCACCAAACTGCACAATAACGCCAGCAACGTTACCGCTACGATCCGTCACATCACTGCCACCACCGTTAAGTCTCTCAAGAATATTCAGTGTATCTTCGAGTGTAAGGGGTTCAAAGAACAGTAAGTCACTGGTATCAAAATCAGTACTAACGGTTTCTGGATTTGAATTCACCATGACAGATTCAAAACCCATTTCTTTTGCCGCAAATGCAGCTTGGCAACAGCAGTAATCAAACTCGATCCCTTGTCCAATTCGATTTGGCCCGCCACCGAGAATAACCATTTTTTTCGTGTCGGTGATTCGAATTTCATCATCGACAAACGAACTCCCATCAATGTTTTCGATAGGTTGTTCGTAAGTGGAATAGTAGTACGGTGTAATTGCTTCAAACTCAGCAGCGCATGTATCAACAAGTTTGTACACAGGTTCGACACCAAGCGATTTGCGATAATTCCGAACTTTAAGAATAGTTTCAGTTGAAATTACTCCGCAATATAAATAAGCAAGTTGTGGATCTGAGTAACCAAACTCTTTTGCTTTTTGCATCAGTGCAATTGAAACTTCCTCAAGCGTTTTGATTTGCATTAATTCATCTTCAAATTCAACAAGTTGCGAAAGTTGATCAAGGAACCATGGATCAATTGAAGTGAGTTTGTTTACTCGCTCAGGGGTCCAGCCCATTTTCAAGGCATACCGAATGTAATACATTCGACCCTGACTTGGCACAGACAATTTGCGAATCATCGTGTCTTCATCAATTGGCCATTCAATTTCTTCGTCGCCTCGGATTGCGCGCAACCAATTATCATTTTTATCTAACCCAAAACCGAATCGTTTTACTTCCATCGAGCGAATTGCTTTTTGAAAACTTTCTTTAAATGTACGCCCGATACTCATTGCTTCGCCGACTGATTTCATTTGCGTCGTTAGTGTTTCGTCGGATTCTGGGAATTTTTCAAAAGTCCAGCGTGGCATTTTGGTCACAACATAATCAATTGATGGTTCAAAACACGCAGATGTTGTTGTTGTGATGTCATTGCGAAGTTCATCAAGTGTGTACCCAATTGCAAGCAAGGCTGCAATTCTCGCGATTGGAAAACCGGTTGCTTTTGATGCCAGCGCGGAACTTCGTGAAACACGCGGGTTCATTTCAATAACAATGAGTTGTCCATCTTTTGGGTTCACCGCAAACTGCACGTTCGAACCACCCGTGTCAACACCAACTTCACGCATGATGGCGATTGCACCATCACGCATTCGTTGGTATTCCTTGTCGGTCAACGTCATGATCGGTGCAACGGTAATTGAATCTCCGGTATGCACACCCATGGGGTCTATGTTTTCAATACCGCAGACGACGACACAGTTATCGTTTTTATCGCGGACAACTTCTAGTTCATATTCTTTCCAACCGAGCGCTGATTCATCGATCAACACCTGATCAATTCTCGAAGCGTCAATGCCACGCCGAACGATTGTTTCAAATTCTTCGCGGTTGTAGGCGATGCCTCCACCACTCCCGCCGAGCGTAAACGCAGGGCGAATGATCGCTGGTAAGCCAATTTCATCCAAAAATGCAAAAGCAGCGTCCATTGTTGATACGGTGGCTGATTTTGCTTGATCTAAACCGGCCCGCTCAACGATGCCGCGGAATTCTTCACGATCTTCAGCTCGGAAAATAATTTCTCTCGTCGCGCCGATCATCTCAATGTCGAATTCTTCTAATGTGCCAAGTTCATCAAGTTCACAAGCGCAGTTTAAAGCTGTTTGACCACCGAGCGTTGGTAAAAGTGCATCGATTGGGGTCCCGAGATCTCTTTCTCGTTGCAATACGCGGCGAACAGCTTCAGGCGTGATGGGTTCTATGTAGGTGCGATCCGAAAAATCTGGGTCGGTCATGATCGTCGCAGGGTTTGAATTGACCAATACAACACGAAAGCCCTCTTCTAAGAGGGCTTTGCAGGCTTGAGTACCGGAATAGTCGAATTCGCACCCTTGACCAATTACGATTGGCCCAGAGCCGAGAATCAGGATCGAATGAATATCATCTCTTCGAGGCATGGGTTCACTTTACGTTAGGCATAAACTTGTCGCAGGATACACTTCTTTGACTTCCGTGGCTATACAAAACATCAATTATTTGGAACCGAGTACGGGTACAACACCGCCGCGGGACCGAGTACAACAACCCGCTACAGGACTGGGTACAACGCCGGGTACGGGACCGAGTGGTGTGCCTTTTTGGTAGCATGAAGATGTGTTATTAGAATGGATTGTGTATGGAGTTGCTTCTTGGCTATTGATCATGGGAGCGATTTATTTTTTCGCTCTCCCTGCAATGGGGCGACGTGTAATGGGCGATGGACCTTCTGCGATATTGTGGTACCTGAACTGGATATATGTACATTTTTTCCACCGCCTAAAAGCCACAGGCACTGACATTGTTCCAAACACGCTCACTCCGGGGCCCCTTGTAGTGATCTGCAATCACCAAAGCCCCATTGACCCCCTATTGGTGCAAGCACAATGTCGTTTTAAGATACGTTGGCTCATGGCGGAAGAATTTATGCTCCCCGCCGCCGATTTTGTATGGAAACTAGGCGGAATCATTCCCGTTGCCCGAGATGGCAACGACACCGCAGGACTTCGAACCGCCCTACGACATCTTCGAAAAAACGGCGTCATTGGCATCTTTCCTGAAGGCGGGATCAAAGAGCCACGAAATTCTGTGCACCCATTTCTTGAGGGCGCCGGCGCGATGATCGCCAAAACAAATGCCAACGTTCTCCTTGCCATTGTTGAGGGCACACCCCAAAATAGTGAGATGGCAAAAGCAATGGTGAAACGGTCTCATTCAACCTTAAAATTCGTAGAACTCTGCTCCTTTAAAGAAAATACAACAGGAAAAGAAATAACCAGCGAACTTCGCCGCCGCATTGCTGAAATAACTGGTTGGCCGTTGGTAAACTAATAGTGTGATTACTCGCTTACGTGGAAATCTTGTTGCGATTGAAGAAGGCAAAGCGATGGTTGCTGTTGAAGCAATCACGTACGAATTGCTCATCCCCGCTGCAGATATCGAGAAACTGCTCGATCAACTCGGAAGTTCGATCGAATTTCACACAATGCATTATTTTGAAGGACAATCTCAAGGATCATCTTTCATTCCAAGACTCATTGGTTTTGCATGCGATCGAGATCGTGAATTTTTTCAACTCTTTACAACAGTAAAAGGAATCGGAAACCGAAAGGCACTTCGCGCTTTGATTCGACCCTTTGGAGAAATCGCGTCAGCCATCGCAAATAAAGATAGTTCTGCATTGCTTTCGTTGCCCGAAATAGGAAAGCGTTCTGCCGAAACAATCATCGCTGAACTCAGTGGGAAAATCGATAACTTCATCGGTGATGTCATACCGAATATTGAAATTAAAATGCCAACTTTTGGTGAAGATGCAATTTCTATGCTTATACAACTTGGCGAATCTCCAAGAGATGCGAAAAAACTTGTCCGACTTGCAATAGACCGAGAACCCCACATTGAAACTGCTGATCAACTTGTTCAAACTTCTTTTCAACTTAAAGGATCGCAATGAGACACGCAATGATTATGGCTGGTGGAAGTGGTACAAGACTTTGGCCGATGAGCCGAGGCGAAACACCAAAACAATTAATCCCTCTCTTCAAAGGCAAGTCACTTTTGCAAATTGCTGAGGAAAGACTCGAGGGGACTGTTGATCCTGCAAATCGATGGATTTGCACGGGTCAAAAACATTGCGAAGCGATTTGCAAATCATTGCCAAATTTTTCCCCTGCACAACTCATTGGCGAACCCGAAGGGCGTGACACGCTCAACGCAGTTGGATTTACTGCAACTGTATTACACAAACTTGATCCTGATGCTATTTTTGCTGTGCTTACTTCAGATCACATCATACGCCCGCAAAAAGAATTTGCGAAATGTCTCGATATTGGCTTTTCTTTGGTTGAAGAAGATCCCACACGGTTTGTCACCTTTGGTATCACGCCAACATTTCCTTCCACTGGGTACGGGTATGTTGAACTTGGTGACCCCATCGGAAATAGTGCAAATGTATGCAAAAGATTTGTCGAAAAACCCGATCTCGCAACCGCCGAAGAATATGTTGCATCTGGAAATTTTGCGTGGAACAGTGGCATGTTTGTGTTCCATTGCAAAACAGTTATTGATGCGATCGCTCGAATGCAACCTGATTCTGCTGCTGGCCTTACCCTTATTGGCGAAGCATGGGAAACACCGCAACAACAAGAAGTTCTTGATCGTGTGTACCCAACACTTCCAAAAATTAGCGTTGACTACGGAATGATGGAACCAGCGGGGAGTGACGAAAACATTTCGATTTGCACAGTTCCAATGGATGTGGAATGGCTTGATGTGGGTTCATGGCCAAGTTACGGCGAAACACTGTCGCCAGACAAGTATGGCAATTGCAGCGATACAACTAGTTTCACCATCGATTGCTCTCGCACGCTTGCCGTGTCGGACGACCCATCGCATGCAATCACTATGATTGGTTGCGACGATCTGTGTGTGATTCACACAAAAGATGCAACCCTTGTGTTTCCCGCATCGGAAGCGCAGCGTGTCAAGGAAATGCACGCAACTGTTGATCCAAAATTACAATGAGATTTCTCGCAGTAGATTTAGGTGACAAACGTACAGGTCTAGCTATTGCAGATGAAGATCCCAACATTGTGCACCCGCTTACCGTGTTAAACATTCCAATAGGTCCCCTGCTTGTTGATGCAATTGAAAAAGCAATTCAAGAACATGGCGCAGACGCACTTGTTCTTGGATTACCACTTGAAATGGACGGCTCGGTTGGACCAAGAGCAACACTTACCCAAAAATTTAGCGAAAAAATTGCAACGCAAACTTCAATAAAAATCCATTTTCAAGACGAGCGGCTAACTTCGGTTGCTGCTGAAGAACATTTGTCACAAAGTGGTCGAACACACAAACAGAAAAAACGTGTCCGAGACGCAATCGCAGCTGCAGAAATACTTACTGATTTTCTTGCAACACGAAGCAACAAACAGTAAAATCGCAATTGGTTTTTGCAAAAACTTCGCAAGCTTCCACACTCGGCGCAACTACAATAATTTTACGTATTTGTATGTCTACTGGAATAGCTGATTTATAATCAACAACAAAACAATCTATGCGAGGTGCGGATTCGTTTTCACATTGCAACGGCAGACCTGCGTGGACTTGGTCAACTGGAATATCTGCGTGGGCAACAATAGTTTCTCCGACGATTCCTTGCATATTATTTTCGATTTGCCACAGGTGTGTCAATAGCCAAGGCAAACCACGAACATTGGGGTCGTACATCAAGCGTTCGTACAAAGGAAAGAGTTGATCAGCATCACTGAGTGCAAGTTGAAAATCTCCAAATTGTGAAACGCTAAAACTCGCTTCCGTAAATACAAGTGCTGACATTGCGTCTATAAGTTCATCAATCGTTGCGCGAACTATCACTTCCCCCTTGGTTAATGCTATTGCATCTGGAAAAGAATCTTGATCATTAAATTGATAAGGGCCATCTACAGATGATTCGATGAACTTTTCGCCTTTGCGTGACCTAGGCCGACTTTCCTGTTCGTCTCTCTCGTTCATTTTGCCGAGAGAGGTTCAGGGCCAAGCATTGGTGCTTGATAATTCGAAAGCCCAAGTTTGCTTGCAAACCACTCGTCCATTTCAACAATCACAATCCCTCTGAATACTGAACCGTGGTTTCCACCTTCTATCACTCGAATCATGGCATCAAAATTTTTCTCTACGAATAACGCACCAAGATCTATAACTGGCTGTTCAAGATAAAACGTGTCAAGTCCACCTGCAATAATGTGTATTTTTCCCGTGAGCTTTGGTGCAAGTATTTCCCAGTTGTCCTCAAGTATTTTTCTAATGTCATATTGTTTCCAATATTCGACAACTTCTGAATTTACCGCACCGGTTTCCCTATCATACATTTCCTTAGGGCGACCATCATTTCCCCTCGGACTAAATACCCATTCAAACGAGCCAAGTTGTCCTCCGTCTACAAGCACACTTTCCATTCTGGAAAATTCAGGAGCAAACAACACTGGCTGTTCTCCCCTTCTTGCGATTGGTTTTGGTTTACCGTCTTTATCAAAGAGCATGTTCGCATTTTCTTCATATAGATTTGCCGTTTGAAAATGATGAAAATCAATCGGATCTGGTGCGAGTGACCACACGCCTTCAAAAAAATCTGGGTTCTGAATGAGCAGCCAAAGAGAAGACCACCCACCTGAAGAATGTCCGGAAAGATATCTTTTTTCAGCAGAACCACCCAAATTATATTTTTCTTCGAGAAACGGAATAAATTCATCCATCAATGCTGTCATTCGAGGGCCATTGTTTTCTGAATTAGCAAAGACGTGATGACCTCCGTAGCAATCAGCATTTAATATCACTCTGCAAATTTGGTCATCGTAATACGACGCGGTATACATCATTTTCATAAATCGACCGCCGTAATGATCGCTTCCAAAACCCCCAATCCAATACATAACAGGATAGGGTTCTTCACGTTCTGGATCGTAATCGTCGGGAACAATAACACACGCGCCATGATTTACATCTCTGCCATAAAACGCGCTGAGCAACTCGCTTTTTGTTTCAATCAATCGCAAGTTTTTGTGTAGTTTCCAGTCTCGCTCTGGAACTGGATTGTCGATCACTAAATCAATTGTTCCTGCTGTTTGCCCGTTGCCCTCAAACGAAACACCAGGTCCATACAAACCACCAACTGCGGCTAGTTTTGATGAATCTCTGTTACGACGTAAAATCGCAATGGCTTTCCACGGACCTTCACCAACTGAAGATGGTGGTCCTGAGATATTTCTCGCATTTTGCGAAACAATCAACGGTGTATCTTTTGCCCAATTGTCTACATCAAGTGAGTAGAAAGGTTCTGCATGCATCCAATTCGGTCCACCAATAAGTGGGGTTTTTCCTTTTGTCAACATGATGTACAAACGACCAGAAACCAGTTCGCCGCCATCACCGTCATGTGTAACCGAAAATTGAAGCGGTGCCTGTGGTTCGACTGATGGGACAGGTTCTACGAATATTGCTGTTGCGATAAGAAGTATTGTTAACATAGGATCATTATACGCGGGAAGTTCTCCTCACCCAAGCCAAACTTGCAACACTTGCACCGAGAAGTAAAGCGCCATTTGCTTGGTGAAGCGTTGTGAGTATGACTTCATACACTGAAATCGAATCCCCAGATTTCAATAGGATTGCGATCAATGCGCCCCCGCCGAGTAATATCTGCAAGCCCACGAGCGCAAGCAATATCTTTCCATATGTTTTCAAAACGTTATTTTCTATAGCAAGAAGACGAAGCCCAAAAAGAACAACAACAACCAATACAACAAACGCAACAAAAATATGCGTATACAAAATGTGTGTTGCTTTGGGTGCGAGTGTTTCATCTCCCAACATGTGGCGATACACCGCGCCTAGTATCAATTGAAAGACCATAGCGCATACAAGAATAAAACCTAGTCGAACATCTTTCTTTGTTGTATTAGTATCAATGGATCGGTCTTTCCAAGCAGGTGACATCATCGCTGCAATCCAAACAAAACCTGCAAAAATCAATTGCCCAACAACGCCATGCACAACGCCAATCCAAAGATTTGGATTGAGTATTTCTCTGTCTTGGCTCATTGTCAAATGTCCTGTCACACGAAGTCCACCGAGCAAGCCTTGTGTGCAGACCATCAGAAAAACAATTGTTGCAACCGCGCGAACCAATAAGCTAGAACTCCATCGCCACGCACAAACCACCATTACAACTGAAGCAAGCCCAACGTACATGCCAGTTAGCCGATGCGCATGTTCAAAAAAAACACCTTTGTTTTCTGATGAAACCATTTCAGTAAGCGGATAAAGCAACATGTTGTGCCCATAACTATTTGGCCAATCAGGAACTGCAAGTCCTGCCTCTAAACCAGTTACAAGCCCACCAGTAACAAGCATCAAAAACACCAACAATGAAGTTGATACAAAAAATTCATACTGCCAATCGAATGCTTGAGTGCAAAATTTCATTTTTTGGCCAATTCTTCCACCCGTAAATGTTAAACCTGCTGAACCCAGAAGCAAAATACCAAACCAAAGTAGTGCTTTTGAAAGCAATTCCTCAGATTCGCCAATCAAGCTGCCAAGCAACAGCAAGTTCAGGAAAGCTGAAATTCCACCTATCCACAATGATTGAATGGAATTGCCCCCGTACGCCGCGTTGACCATTCCAGCGAGAACCAAACTCAGCCCTGCAAGGACAAAAAGGACCTCACCACTTGAGGGTCCTGCAAATAAGAGCGTCATATAACTGAACACCCACATCGCTGTTGTTGCCGTGAATGACAATGTCAAGATTCGAGGGATTGTTTGGAATGTTTTCATGCTGAAAGATACATATACTACTCTGCTTCGACTGCAGAAATGTAACAACACCTACCTAGACTTGAGGCAACGATGACAGAACAACCTTCAAAACAGTCCCTCTTTCAAGCGTACTGTGAACTCACCAAAATAAAATTAAGTCTACTCGTTGTCATGAGTACTGGCGTTGCATTTCTAATGGCGAGCGAACTTGGTATCGACTGGGTGGCTTTTCTTTGGACGCTTATTGGAACTACTTTAAGTGCTACTGCTGCTGCAACGTGGAACCAACTCTTTGAACGCAAACGAGACGCAAAAATGTCCCGAACCAAAGATCGTCCGATTCCGTCTGGGCGAATCTCAATGTTGCATGCGTTCATTGTCGGCGTCCTTCTCACGTACAGCGGACTCTCCATACTCGCCTTTGGAGCAAATCCAGCAGCGGCTGGTATTTCTCTTCTTACAATTCTAACGTATGCGTTTATTTACACGCCTCTCAAACCAAGGACGACATTCAATACATTCATTGGTGCAATTGTCGGCGCCCTTCCACCACTTATTGGTTGGGTAGCAGCTGTTGGAACACTATCAAGCGGCGCTTGGATTATGGGGGGCATTTTATTCTTGTGGCAGATTCCACACTTTCTCGCTCTCGCTTGGATGTACAAGGATGATTACGAGCGCGGTGGTTTTACTATGCTCCCCTCACTTGACCCAACCGGGGAACTCACCGGAAGAGTCAGCGTGCTCGCCGCTTTGTGTTTGGTTCCACTCTGCTTATTGTTTACAAGTGAAGGTATAACAACTCAGTTTTTTGCTATCAGTGGTTCTGTTTTAAGTTTATGGTTTACTTATATCTCGTTTAAGTTTTGGCGTGCACCGAACAATGAAAATGCAATGAAAATGTTTCTCACAAGTATTATGTACCTCCCCCTGCTCTTTATCTGCATGTTGATTTCAAGGCAATACGTTGACTTCTCAGAAACAGTATTGGTTGCACTATGACGAACGAACCTATTCGATTGACATTCCGCGGTGGCGGCTGGGTGCTACTGATGACAGGCATTGTCCTTATTGCGATCATTGCGTGGGCAGTTGCTCCTGCAATTTTCAGACTTTCAAACCTGCCACCGGGAGACAATCAAACGATAGAATCATACGCCTTTGATCTCTCTAACTTACAAATTGATAGAGAATTGGTGGTTCCATCAATGCGACATCGGAACATGTCACCGGTAATAACAGACCCACTCATCCTTTCTTCCGAAGAAATTACAGTGCGAAATAGTTCAAAGCGTGATCCACTAGTTGTGAGCAAGGACCTTGTTGTTGGTGTTGAGATAAACGACGAGTCTCGTGCCTATCCACTTCATTTTTTACACGTGCACGAAATTGTTAATGACACGCTTGGTGGCGTGCCTATTTCGATTGTCTGGCATTGGCCAAGTGGTCACCTTGCTGTCTTTGAAAGAAAACAAGATGCTTATTTTGCAAACAGTGGACTTACTGGAAACGGAGGCATGCTGTTTTACCAACTTCAAGAAACTGTTGGAAACGAACAACTTTATGCTTCAATCATTTCAAAATCGGTAACTGGACCAGACAAACAACTACGTTCTATCCCTCACGATGTTGTAAGTTGGAGACAGTGGTTCCAAATACATCCAAATACAACGTCGCTTGGTCCAAACAAACAACTAAAGAAGAGGTATCGAAAAGCAAGCCCCGAGTTGTATTTCCGAACTGAAAAAATTTACTTTCCAACCGCTCCAATGCCGAGTACTGAGAACAACCCAAAAACACCTGTGATTGTTGTACATGTTGAAGGGGGAGATTTAGTCTATTCAATTCCTGCGTTAGTTCACGCGAAGGGTACTGATGACCAATACGTTGACGAGGGAAACAACCTTACCTTTCTCGTCAAGGAAAACCCACTCACTGCCTCTGTTAAAACAATTCTCGGAGAGCAAGTTAAAGCAACAAGAGCCTTGTGGTTTACGTGGTTCGCAAACCACCCCGAATCCAAACTTGTCTCCTTACCGCAATAATAAAATTACGACAAAAAACAGAATCCAAATACAGCAAATAAAATCCCAATACGTCACGAGTAGTGGCACAAGTGGTTTGTGATTGGAATACCCGTTTTTAGTAGAGATAAGTGCAAGTGGCACCAAGCCGCCAATCACATGCATTCCGTGTAAAAATATCAATACATATAAGGCCATTCGCGCTATCGCAACTACTTCGTCACTCTCTGCTACTGTGGATAACGCTTCGTGCCATTGCAACGCAGCAAGAATTTGAAACAAAAGAAACAAAAAAATAAGTACGATGGATGCCCACATCGATGCAGGATTCCAAACTCGTTTTATTTTTTGCATTGCAATAGTACTCGCCACAATAAAACCAGTGCTCCACCAAAGCGACGTTGGAACAGGTGGCAGATTTGGCCAATTTTCTATTTGCGTTCTAATGACAACAATCGCTACAACTGAAGCAAGCAAAAAAACTGCAAGCGAACCAATAAACCATCTCATCCCCAAACGCAGTGCGCTTTCTTCCAAACCCCCACTAGAAAACACACCTTTTTGTTGTTCAAGCATCAGTGTGCGTCTTTGATTTTATCCATCGCAGCACTCACTGCCGGTGTATCGCCCTTGATGATTTCAGGCTGATATTCCATCGTATCAGTCAATGCAACACCGATGAACAGCACAACGAATAACATAGAGCTGACGAAAATAAAACCAATAAAGGGTCGATCCCAACGAAGGTGCATAAAATATAAACCCACGAAAGTCGCTTTCACGCTCGCTACAAATAGCGCCATGATGATTCCCATTTCAGCAATGTTGATTTCAGTAAAGTCATACCGCGATACCCACACTGTTACTGCGGTAAGAAAAAGAAGCAGGCAACAGATTGCTGTAAGAAATTTGATTGGCACGATGTGCCCTACTTGGATTTCGTCATGTTGATTGTGATGTGTTGTCATAATAGTATTCGCTGTTTATTCACCAGGGTGAACGGCATCCTTACGCCAGTCGTACCCCTGCTCTTCTTCGTTCCATTCAAGGACACTAAAGTCATAACAGTCTCCTACTTCAGGCTGCTCTGCAAAGTTATCCCACGGTGGAGGCGAAGAACATTGCCATTCCAAACTTCGACCGCCCCATGGATTTGACGGTGCTTTTTTGCCCTTGAAGATCGAATGAAGTAAGTAAATTGCTGTAATAACAAAGCCAATTGCTAAAATTGTAGAACCGATTGTAGAAATCACATGATATGTTTGAAATTCAGAAGCGTACGTTGCGTATCGTCTTGGCATACCGCGAGATCCCATCATGAATTGCGTAAAGAATGTTACGTTAAAGCCGACGAATACAAGGATGCATGCAAATCTTCCCCACGCCTCGTTGTACATTTTTCCTATCATTTTTGGCCACCAGTGGTGAATGCCGCCAATGAAACCAATGAGCGCAGAACCCATCATGACATAGTGAAAATGAGCAACTACAAAATAGGAGTCATGCAAATGGACGTCTGTACTTAAGGTTGCACAGTAGATTCCAGTTAGACCACCAATACCGAAAATAAAGATGAAGGACAAACCGTAGAGCATCGGGGTGTTAAGCGAGATCGAACCCTTGTACATTGTCGCGAGCCAATTGAACACCTTAATAGCTGATGGAATGGAAACACTAAAAGTAATGAAGGAGAAAATGATATTTACAAGTTGCGATTGGCCTGATGTAAACATGTGGTGACCCCATACGAGGAAACCGAACATCGCAATTGCAATTGAACTGTAGGCAATAAACTTGTAACCAAAAATGTGTCTGTGTGAATGCACTGCTATCAATTCACTGACAATGCCCATCGCTGGAAGAATCATGATGTACACAGCTGGATGCGAATAGAACCAAAAGAAGTGTTGATAAAGCACTGGATCACCGCCAAGTGCGGGATCGAAAATGCCAATTCCAAAAGTTCGCTCTACGATCAAGAGTAAAAGTGTGATACCAATAACTGGAGTTGCTAGTACTTGGATGATTGCAGTTGCATATGTTGCCCAAAGAAAGAGCGGCATTCTGAACCATGTCATTCCAACAGGGCGAAGCCTGTGAATCGTGACCACAAAATTCATTCCAGTAAAGATCGAACTAAAACCTAGAATAAATGCACCAATTAATGCGGGGATCACACCACCCATCGCAGATGCCTTGTCAATCGAATAAGGAGTGTAGAAAGTCCACCCAGTATCTAGACCGCCCCAGGCGAGTGATATTAAGAAGAAAATTAATCCAACCACCCACAGATACCAACTAAAGAGATTGAGCCTAGGAAACGCAACATCCTTTGCCCCCAACATGATTGGCAAAACAAAGTTGCCTAGTGCTGCGGGAACAGCAGGAATAATAACCAAGAATACCATCACCGCGCCGTGCACTGTGAACGCTTGATTATATTGATCTTGCGTCATGAACGTTCCTTCTGGTGTTAGGAGATGGAAGCGGATCATCATTGCAAAAATCCCACCAAGCAAGAAGGCGCTCAGAATGCAAATCAAATACATGATGCCAATTCGCTTGTGATCAAGCGTGAAGAGCCAAGATTTTATGCCCTTGGTGTGATTGAGATAGTTATCACTCATACTCAAACTTTTGTTTTGTTCGTCGGTCGTTGTCATCGCTACTCCGTAGGTGTTCCATCAGGGTTTACCGTGATGTTTCCTTGCTCATCAGTAAGTTCATCGAGATGTTTGAACATTTCAATAATGGCTAAAATTTGTTTTTCTTTTAATTGACCTTGGAACGATGGCATTGCACCTAGGAACCCTTTCACAAGATGCTTTTGTGGATCCAAGAGCGACTCTCGAATATAATTTTCAGGTTCCCCATAGAGCGTTGCATCACCAAGCAAGGAAGAAAGTTTTTCACCACTGCTAAAAGTGACGTCTCCACCCTTCACACGATCCCATAGCCCTTTAAAAGATGGCCCAGTTCCAGTAGAGCCATCAAGAGAATGGCAAGAAACACAGCGGTTATACAAGCGGTTGATTGCATACGCTGGCAACTGACCAACTGACATATCTTCATATTCACTCGCAAGTTTCGTCATCGTTGCATCAAATTCGTCTGCAGGAATCACGTGTACAGTCGCAAGCATCTTCGAGTGATCCTTGCCGCAGTATTCAGTGCATTTCAATTGATAGTCCCCAACTTTTGTAGCCTCAAACCAAAGTGATGTGTAGCGTCCAGGTACTACATCCATTTTGACTCGGAAATCAGGAATCCACACACTATGCAATACATCATTCGACGTCATGAGAAGTCGGACTGGTTTACCAACTGGAACTGTGAGCTCAGCGACTTGTGTTGCGCCATATTCTGGATGTGCAAATGTCCAAGACCACTTTTGTCCAGTCACTTGAACTTCGTAAGAACCTTCGGGTGCTTCCCTAAGATCTAGATAGCCCCGCATGCCCACCGTAAAAATAACACCAACAAGAATGAGTGGAACAATTGTCCATGTCAATTCCAGTGCTGTATTGTGTGTTGGTCCTTCACAAACCATGTTTGGTGATTTTCTTCTGTACTTAATGCAAAAATAAACCATGCTAATGACAATGATTGCAAAGAAGAAGTAATTAATCCAATTGATTAATTCAAACATGAAGTCTACGTCTTCTGCCACTGTTGAAGCTGCCTTTGGTAACCAGAATGTACCGTTATCAACAGTAGTGGTAGTGATTAAAAGTTGTGTCAATGTTTCAATCATGAAATAAGTCCCGCGGAGTGTTGATGCATTTTGCCTGACCCTTTGTCTGTTGGGTTAAAACGACTCAAAATAAAGATACCGCCAACGAGAATTACGAGAGTAAATACACCCGCCATTCGCATCAATTTCCATGCACTTGGCGTAAAACTGTTGCTATCTGGGTCATATTGGTAACAGTTGAACAAAAGGAAAGTGTCAATAAGAGAACCAATTTTACCGTTAGACGCATCGACCAAAGCGAAGCGTAAGTCACGGCCTTGAAAGCGCACATCGTTCATGTACCGTGAAATTTTTCCGTCAGGAGTTAAAAACATAATGCTCGCAGTGTGAAGATACTCACCGGTTTTTGGGTCAAACACGTACCCAAAGCCGAGTGCATCTGCAAGTTTCGTGATGTTGTGTTGATCACCTGTGAGAAAATGCCACCCTTTTTCTGCACCTTCTCGATCGTACTGCGAGAGGTACCCTTCTTGGTTTGTTTTTGCAAGAGGCGGTTTTTCGTCTGGATTAACACTTACTGTGATGACATCAAAATCGCTTCCTAAATTCAACTTCATTTCTTTCATACCATTTGTCAAACCATTAAGCGTCAAACTACATAACATCGGACAGCGATAATAGTTGAGTGTGATAATGACCGGTTTTTCGCCATTCACATACTCTGCAAGAGTAACCACTTTTCCGTTTTCATCAGCGAACACTAAATCTAGGGGCACTTGTGTATCTAAGTATTGAGTAATTCCAACTCCATCTAGTTCCTCAATTTTTTCGTCTGAAAAAGTAGGACCAGCCTGTGCAACGCAGGAAAAACCGCAAAGTAAAGCGGCTGTTCTTATAAAAATGTTGCAACGGAGATAATTCATTTCTATTTAGTATCCCCTGCGATCATATCCATCGCATCTTGGACAGGAATAACGAGCCTATGCGTTGTCTCTCCAGAATCTTCATCGTGGTCTTGGACCCAATGCGCAGATTCTTCGAGTACAGCATGTTGAGCTGCATTAATCATATCTCGCTGTTCAAAGGTGATATTAATATGTTTGGTTTCTGCTTCAGTCATCATCGAACGATAATAAATTCCTGCGGATATCACAACAGCAGCGATGACCAGTACCGAGCTACCTAGGCCAATTGCCCATGTTGCCCAACCGTCTGGGTCTTCATGATCGTCTAAGTGATCGTTTACGTTGTAGTTGTCATGACTCATCTATATTATAAAACCTTATGCATTTTCAAAGTGCAGTGCTTCATCCAATCGAGGATCAGCTGTTGCAACCAAGTTACAAGAACGAAGATTGATCAATGTGCCACCACAAAGTAGTGCAAGCATTCCAAACAGACACGTAAAGTTCAACAAGGTGAATCCATATCCAACTGAAACATCACCACTTGTTACAAGGTTCGCAAGTTCGTTATAACTTGAGGCTTCTGCAATTGCTTCTTCAGGGATAACAGGAAAGACTAACCAATAAATATCAACAAAGAACATCAACACCATCCATGCTGCAATCACTGGCAACGTACATCGCCATCGCTTTGTCCATCGAGTAATTAGTAAAAGAAATGGAACAAGGAAATGTCCAAACAAAAGCAAGAGTGAGATCGAAGCCCAACCACCCATTTGCCTTGTGATGTACCAAGCCGTTTCAATCGGAAGGTTTGCATACCAAATTAACATGTACTGACTAAAGGCAATGTATGCCCAAAATACTACGCCAAGACCAAAGAGCCATTTACCCAGATCGTGATAATGTTCTGTAGTAACTGATTTTTGAATGTGTCCAGTTTTTTGCAAGTAGCGTGCCAACAAAATGATCGACGCAAAAAAACCAGCCATTGTTGATGCCCAAAAATACACGGGGAACATCGTACTAAACCATTTAGGTTGCAATGTCATCATCCAATCGATGGCTGCATAACTTTGTGTAAACGCGTAAAGAATCATGCAAACTGGCGCCCATTTTTGCATTTTGTGGGTCCATTTCACATCACCATCACGATCTTGCGATGTTGACCATTTAAAGTAAAGCGAAGCAACCACTGCCCAAATGAGAAGATACACAACTGCCCGAGCAGACCAGAATGTTGGTGAGAGATATGTTGCTTTTTTATGAAGCAAGTGATCGTGTTCCATCAATTCTGCATTGCCCCACTGATAGAGAAGATCGCCATTTCCTTTTAATACCAGAATTAGAATAGGTACAAAGAGTATCCACATCCACTTCAGATTTTTCGCGATTCCTTCTGCAAGCCTCCGAACAGAAATGCTCCAACCAGAACGAGTCACGTGTTGAAGCAAAACGAAGAACATGGCGCCAAGGGCAATGCCCACAGCTACCATCCAGGCAAAAAGGTATGACTTCCAAAATGTTGTCCACTCGCCGGAGCCAAGCCCAGCGCTGAGACCTAGGAACGCCACGCCGATGCCAGCCAGAATTGGACCCCTCTTTTTTGCGCTTCCACTCAATTTGAGTTGATCGTTTTTGATATCAGCAACCTTCACTGGTTACTCCCTTCTCGTGGCAATGCATCGGCACCAGAAACTTTTGCAGGATCTGCGTTCTGTGAAAGTTGCAATGCTCTAATGTAGGAAATAATTGCCCATCTATCTGCAGCTGGTATTTGTGAGGCATACCCTGACATTGTGCGGACCCCGTTCGTAATCGTGTTAAACAACTGCCCTACAGGTTGTGCTGCTATTGCTTCTTCATGTAAGTTTTTAGGTGCAACCCAAGTTGTCCCATTCACACCAGTTTCAACGAGTCGTTGAGCACGGTGATGAATAATCCCATCTCCAATTCCAACAGCACCGTGACACAGTGAACAGTAAATATTAAATCTTCCTCGCCCACGATCAAGCAAAGCTTGGTCAACTTTTACTTGCGGCGGAAACTCCACTGCCCAAGCCTCATCAACAACACCCATAAAGAAATGAGTGTCTCCAATCATTTCGCCTCGGGCAATTGAGCCAGACACTTTCGGCCTCATGCCCCTGCCATCGTTAAACAATGCATTGGGTTCTTGCGAAACGTATTTTGGTTGGTTATCCATATTTTGAATAAAGTGGATTCGCGGCTTATCGCTGTACACGCCTTCGCTGCGAGCACGGAAGACGAGTGAAAGAATCATCAACGCAACGCAACTCATCACAATCGCACCCCATTTGACCCAAATTGGCACGTCCTTAAAATCTTCTAAAATCGGCTTTAGTAAATCATCAATAATTTGTTTGATCAAATTTGTCATTATGCATCCAACTCAATAATTGATTCTGGTTCAAGAGTTTTTAAAAACTCCTCTACTTCACTTCGAACAAATTTCGGGTCACGAGCTTCGATCACAAGGAAAAACCTGTCATCCGTCGCTCTCGCTAAAGCGGGATGCTTCAACGTTGGGTGATATAACATTGGAAGTTTGTTCAAAATCAGAGTACCAAACACAGCAGTTAACGCAGAGAACAAAACCGTTAATTCAAATGCCACAGGGACAAATGCAGCTGGTCCAAGAAGCGGTTTGCCTGACACGTCAAATTGATACCCGACAACTGGGACGATTGCCCAAAGATCGATCTCAAGTGAGTTTGTAAAAATTTGCAGGCAGCAAGCTACTGTGAAACCAGTAACTCCTGCACAGAAAACGATGATTGGGAGAATAGTCATCTTCACACCCATGACTCTGTCAAGTCCGTGCACAGGAAATGGTACGAGACAATCAAACCATTTATATCCAGCTTTATTTACCTTATCAGCGGCGTTATAAATTGCGGGCGTTGTTGTGAATTCCGCAGCAAGGCCGTAGAGTTTTTTCGGTCTTTCTTGGCTCATGCCTCTTCCTCCGCACTTTTCGCTTGCTCTTGGGTTTCACTTGTCATTTCGTTATAACTATGACCGTGACCATGAGGGTCTGCTGCTGGCATTATCGCTTTTAGTTCAGCGATAGCAAGCACAGGTAGATATCGAATAAAGAGTAAGAAGAAAGTCATAAACAAACCAAAACTACCAAGGAAGATCATGACATCTACCCATGTCGGTTCAAACATACCCCAACTACTTGGAAGGAAGTCGTTGGCAAGTGATGTCACAACAATCACGAATCGTTCAAACCACATCCCAACATTTACAACTAAGGAAGCAATGAAAATGATCATGATATTGGTTCGAGCTTTCTTGAACCAGAAAATCTGCGGAGTGATAACGTTACAACTCACCATAATCCAATACGCCCAACCATAGGGCCCAAACGCCCTATTCATGAAAGCAAATGATTCGTAAAGTTCACCGCTATACCAAGCAATGAAAAATTCCATTGAGTATGCAAAACCAACGATCGAACCTGTAAAGAGAATGATCTTGCACATGTTTTCGATATGCCGCATAGTGATAAAGTTTTTCAATCCCCATAACTCGCGGGCAGGAATAGCAAGCGTTAACACCATAGCGAAGCCTGAGAAAATTGCGCCCGCAACAAAGTACGGTGGAAAGATTGTTGTGTGCCATCCGGGAAGTTGGGAAACAGCAAAATCAAAAGAAACAACGCTGTGCACAGAAAGAACGAGTGGTGTTGCCAGTGCTGCCAACAATAAGTACGCTCTTTCATACCTGTGCCAGTGACGCATCGAGCCACGCCACCCTACTGCAAGAACGCCGTAGGCAATTTGCTTGATCTTCGTTGTTGAGCGATCTCGCATTGTTGCGAGGTCTGGAATCATTCCAAGGTACCAAAACAACAACGAAACTGTGAAATACGTACCAACAGCAAAGACGTCCCACAAAAGCGGACTTCTAAATTGCGGCCACATGTCCATTTGGTTTGGAATAGGGAAGAGCCAATACGCAAGCCACACACGGCCTATATGAATGCCGGGAAATGTACCCGCACAAATTACGGCGAAAATAGTCATCGCTTCTGCAAACCTGTTAATTGCAGTTCGCCATTTTTGTCTAAAAAGGAAAAGGATTGCTGAGATTAGTGTTCCCGCGTGACCAATACCAACCCAAAACACAAAGTTAACAATTGGATAACCCCACATGACTGGGTTATTATTTCCCCAAACACCAACACCTGTCACGATGAGATATCCGATCAAAAGACCAAGCATGGACATTAACGAAAATGAAATTGCAAGTGCAATCCACCACGACTTTGGCGGCTTCTCTGCATCATTCCCTTTCAGGATGTCATTCGTCACCGATCCAAAGTCGGTGTGATTCAGAATCAACTGCGGTCGATTCTGCGGATCTTCGCCTGTGTTATTCATTTGATTAGCTTGCGGTGTTGACATCAGTGATGCGATTCTCCCGCCCCACTGGAGCCGGCGACTGGATTGGTCAGTCTTGCGAGATACTTCGTACGCGTTTTTAAATTAAGTTCTTCAAGCATTTCATAAGCGCGGTTGCTCTCATGTAATTTGCTTACGCGGCTTTGAGGATCCAATAAATCTCCAAATACAATTGCACTTGCTGGACACGCTTGTTCGCAAGCTGTGGCAATCATGCCATCTTGAATTGAAACTCGTGGATCTTCCGCTTTTTGGGCATCACTCCGTTTCACCCATGCGTTTTTAGTTGCAATTTTTACTTTTTGTATTCGCTGCGTGCAATATGTACATTTTTCCATTACGCCTCGCATCCGAACTGTAACATCTGGATTAAATTGCATCGCACGTAATGTTTTACCACCGGATTGTGTTTTAATATAGTAATCCGGTTGCACTTGCAACATCCCCGTTGAGCGGAGAGGGTCGCGTCTAAAGTAATCAAAGTAGTTGAATCGCCGAACTTTAAATGGGCAGTTGTTTGAGCAGTACCGCGTACCTACGCATCGGTTATACACCATTGTGTTTAAACCATCCGCATCGTGGACCGTTGCGGCGACTGGGCAGACCTCTTCACATGGAGCATTTTCGCAGTGTGCGCATGTCATTGGCTGAATTGCCACTGCTTCAAGTTTGTCGGCATTCCATTTGCCATGTCCTTCGCTAGCAAATGCAAAGTACCTGTCAATTCGTAACCACTGCATTTCTCTACCCATGAGCACTTGGTCTTTTCCCACAATTGCAATGTTGTTTTCTGCCTGACACGCAGTCACACAAGCATTACAACCTGTGCACGATGAGAGATCTATCGACATACCCCATTTGTACTGCGCGCCTTCAAACTGTTGTTCTTCGAAGATCGAAAGAGAATGAAGCGAATGTCCAACATGCTGTGCGAAATGTGGATGTTCTTTGTACTCATCAAGGGTGCCTTCTCTAAAAAGAAGAGGCAATCTCTCTTGCGTTCCTCTTCCGGGAGTTGAGTCAACATCAAAATTCATTTGGGTTAGGGCAAGTGGATATGTATCGCCAGTGGCAGTAACAGTTGTGTTAGCAGACCACAGAGAGGAGTGTCTTCGAAGAGGGTAGACATCAGTGCCAGCGCCAGTACAAACACGGCCTGCAAACTTTCGGCCATACCCAAGTGGAAGAATGATTACGTTATCTGCAGTTCCGGGCACTGGAAGTGCTGCCATCGAGATTTTATTGTTGTTGTAAGAAACCGCTATCTCTACGACATCACCTTGTTTAACATCTAATTTCTTGGCTGTTGCAGGAGACATCACAGCAGCGTTATCCCAAGTGAGTTTCGTAATTGTGTCTGGAATTTCTTGCATCCACCCGTTGTTCCCGAAACGGCCATCCCACACAGCGCTAGATGGTTTGAACACAACAGTCATGCCTTTATCTTCGAACACAGTTATAGGTGTAATCGATCTGTTTACGGAAGGTGTTTCGAGTATTGCAGTCTCTTGTACAACACCATCGTGCACAGCCTTTCGCCATGCAGGATCCCACGCTTCATCGCCCGCTCCAAACGTTGCACGAACGAGAGATTGCCCATCGGTTGTTGCCAAGCCGGAAATGATTGCTAAAAACTCAGATGGTGTGAGCCCATCGAAGAGTGGTCGTATAAGTGGCTGTCCAATGCAAATAGTACCGTCTGCACTTTTACCGTCACCCCATGATTCAAGCCAGTGCGCCCTGTTCACATGCCACTTACATGCTTGTGAAGTTTCATCTTCGTACATAGAGAGGTGAACCGAATAAGGAAGTGATTGTAGTAATGAGGCAAAGTCCAATTCAGATGGAGCGTCATATGCTGGATTACCACCGATGATGATGATGGAATCAACTTCTTGATCCTTAATCATTTGGGCAAGATTTTTGATCGTTCTTTTGTAACTGTAACTCGAAACAATGGGTGTATAGGACACTGTTGTACCCGTAGCCCTAATGACTTCGTTAATCCGAGCAACTAGATGGTGTACACCCTCTGGCTGACTTGCACCTGCGATGACAAGACCGTGACTTCCTGCATTTGTAAGATCGGCAATTGCACGGTCAGCCCATGCTTGTTCAGCATCCGAAAGCGAGGCACTTTTGCCTTCTATAAATGCTCCGCCGATTACTGTTGCTATTGCAGAGATTCTTGCTGGGGTTATCGCAATTCTTTCGTCAGCATTTGCACCTGTCAGAGACAGTGCGGGTTCAGCAATCCAAACACGGCTCATCTTGCCATTTTCCCCATTACGACTAGTAGCCCAACCCCTTGTATTTGGAACCTGCATTGGTCCTGCGCCTAGAAAATCTTCATCAAGTGAAACGATTGTCGTTGCTTTCGCAAAGTCGTGTACTGGTTTCCAATGCCCTCTAAACGCAGCATTTAAACCTCGAAGTTCTTCTATATTTGCAAGTGGTTCGTACTCTATCCATGTTGCTTTTGGCATGGATCGCTTGAACGCTCGTCGCATTCGGTTGAAAGTTGGTGAACTCGAGTGCTCGCTTAAAACTGCAACTTTGCTTCCATCGGTTGCTAACGTTGCAAGCCATTCTTTGAAAGAGGAGAGTGAAGATTTTTCACCACCATAGGTAATTTCTCGGCTACGATCAGGATCGTATAAATCAAGAATTGCTGCTTGCGTAAAACTGTCGGTTGCACCTTGCGAGTCTGGATGCGACGGGTTGCCTTCAATTTTTGTAGGACGCCCATCGTTACTTGTAACAAGAACACCTTGTGCAACACCACCAAAATCAAAACATGTTGCGTAATGTTCCGCAATGCCGGGCATCGTGCCTTCGGGTCGATGTGCGTAGGGAACTATGTTTTCCTTGGGCCAACGTCTACAACCGCCAACACCTAATCCAGCAAGCGCCATTGAAGCGCCCATGATTTTTAAAAAGTGCCTGCGATCATTTCCAGTTGCAAGTAACTCGCTTGCACCATCTGGAAATTCATCTTGTACTTTTTCTCGAAAAATAGGTGACTCGACGACTGCATCAAGACTACGCCACCATATTCGACCAGTGTTTTTCTGTTCTTTCACCGATGACATGTTGAGCAATCCTCTGATGGTTTAAGGTAATTATGTGTTCGCCAGAGTGCACTTTCTGCAATACTTTCAGCAGCAGACATGTCAAGACCCCACTCAAGTTGCGTGACAAAATCTGGATTTCGAATGTGTGGATCTGGGTTTCGGTGGCACTCAAGACACCAACCCATACTGAGTGTTTCGTGTTGATACACCTGTTCCATCGTGTCAATACGACCGTGACATTCAACACAACTCACGCCGCGTGTTACGTGCGCGCTGTGATCAAAATAAGCGTATTGTGGAAGGTCATGAACTCGTACCCATTCGATGGGCATACCTGTTTCGTAGCTCTCAAAGAGCGGTTGAATTTTATCGCTTTGTGGATGAATTTGTGCATGACAATTCATGCACGTTTCAGTTGGCGGGATTGCAGCGTGAGGCGTAAACTCGACTGTGTTATGACAGTACCTGCAATCAACACCGAGTTCACCAGCGTGTAATCGATGGCTAAAAGGGATTGGTTGAATTGGCATGTAACCCACGTCTGTTGCTTTAGGGCTAAAACCATACGCAACCACAATGACAACAAACAAAGGGGCAGTCATACCGAAGATAATTGCTGCAGGTAGAGTGAGGTTTAACCATTTTGGGAAAGTAAATCGTGGTTCAGTCATGATTGCTAATTCTGTATTTCAAAAGAGTGCATATACGTTGCAAAACCACATTTCAAAACACTGAGCGTGGCATAAAGCGATATATCATAGTGTCGTCCGCTCTATGTTCAAGTGATATTTAGTCTTAATTCACAAAGTCCTGAACAGGCCAAATTTTGCTCGTTAAATAATTAATTTTCTAGGTTTTTAGGTTAAAAAAATTCGAAGCGTTTTGATCGAGCTTTTGCTCAAAAGTGCGCTCATCAACACCTCGCAACTTAGCGAGAAACGAAGCGGTGTGCATCACATACTTCGGCTCATTGGGCCGAGTTTTTCGGACTGGCACTGGAGATAAATACGGCGCGTCGGTTTCGACCATAATTCTGTCATCTGGGACAAGTATTGCCGCTTCAGCTACTTGCGATGCGTTTGGAAATGTCACTACCCCTGTAAAACTGATCATTGCTCCAAAATCAAGGATTTTTTGGGCCTCTAGGGGCGTTTCGGTAAAACAGTGAAAAACAAATCGTGCTGGATCAAGACTTGTTGCAGTAAAAATTGGAAGTAAATCATCGACTGCCCTTCGACAATGCACGATTATTGGACGAACATCGTCCTTTTGGTCCTCAATAAGAGTGACATGCGCTTCGAGTAATGCTTCTTGAACCGCGATGGGCGGATTGTCATAATGCCTGTCGAGCCCCAACTCGCCCCAAGCAACACATCTTGGACTTCTTGAAGCTTCTAAAACCAAATCCCAATTCCAATCACTCTCTGCGTAAAGCGGGTGAATGCCCGAAGAGCAATACACGCGAGAATCCGATTCTGCAAGGTCACGAGCGGCAATAGCGTCTTGTGCATCTGTCGCAACTGTAATCATACTTTTGACCCCAGCAAGTTCTGCTCGATCGATGATTTCCTGTTGCCTAGAAAGAAATTGTTTACTTGTTAAATGGCAATGGGTATCAATCATGGGTGAATCCTATGCAACCTACACCTTGTTTTGGTTTTTATTTTAGAAGTATTTTCTTTTTTATAGTAGGAGCAATCACTAATCAAAGTGCCTTATCGAGTGAATTTACTCTCAACTTAGCGAGTGAAGTGAGTCACACATTAATTTTAATTACGGCAATGGCATATCCGTATAAGGAAGTTCAATTGGTGGTTTGGCTTTACTAACAAGAGGTACTCGCAATTCATGATCACCTACGGAAACAACCAGTTCATTATCAGCTCCAAGTTCCTTCTCAGTGGTAAATGAAAGTTGCATCGACCAATCTGCGGGAACTTTTTGCCGATCGTTATATTTGCTTTTAAGATTCCACCGTTCTGTCTTTACTTTTACACCACCTGGAAGTGTAAAATTCGGCAATGGTGGCTTGCTGTCATCAAATTGTTCAAAACCAATTGTGGCTAGCGAAGCACCACCACTTGGTTTTATCACGATTGGATATGATGAAATTCGCAAAGAATCCTTCAATCTCCCAGTTGCACTCAGGGTCAACACTTCAACCGCTCCATCTTCAAAAACAAGACGAATAGTTGACTTTCGCATTTGGCTTTGCTTCAACTTCAATTGCACAGGAAGAGCCAATTCCTCACCATCTAGAATCAACTCCTGATAAGCCTCTGCTGTGGTGCATCCACAATCTGGCACAACATCAACGAGTACAAGATCGCGGCCACTAATGTTTGTTAATGTAAATGTGTGGTTAAGAACAGTTTTTGGAGGCATGACTTCGATGAACCCAAAATTATGTGATTTTTCCCCAACAAGGACACTGCTAAACCACATCAGTTTTGCAACAACAATGAAACCCACTACCAAAACTGCGAGCATGACCAAAATTGGTTTTTTCTTTAACATACATCGCGCATTCTACCGCATCAGTTTGATTTCCTGCCAAAACGGGTCCATCCCACCTTACTTTTACCAAAGTTGGCAATATGCAAAAGGTGTAGCTAAAACCCGCTTTATAGTATCAAAAAGCGATATTTATACATTTTTACCAACAAATGTACCGGGTACTGAACTGCGGATAAGGACCCAATGAGTTGTCTGCACAAAATTGGCCTTGGAAGAAGTATCGTGGACAACAACCGAAGTATGAATTTGAGTCAGAAGCCACAATAAATTCACCCGCGGTCTTGGCGTACAATGGAAACATGGCACGACTTACATGTAGAACCGCTGGAGAATCTCATGGACCCGCATCGATCGCATTAATTGAGGGCTTTCCGGCCGATTTGATGCTAGATATTCATTTCATCAACACCCAGCTCAAGCGGCGGCAAGGTGGGTACGGACGGGGAGGACGACAAAAAATTGAATCTGATGAAGTAGAATTCCTCGCTGGCGTTCGAAATGGCGTCACTACCGGTGCTCCTATCGTTGTGCAAATAATCAACAAGGACAGCAGGCTTAATGATGCCGAGGCAACCCCTCCCGTTCATCGACCTAGACCGGGGCACGCCGATCTCGCGGGTGCACTCAAGTGGCTGACCAACGATTGCAGGAACACACTTGAAAGAGCAAGTGCTCGCGAAACTGCTGCTCGCACTGCAGCGGGGGCGATAGCCCGTTGCCTTTTAAGAGAATTTAATATTCATGCATTTGGATTTGTCAGTGGTGCGATGGATATAAAAGCTAATATCTCTCCAACAGTAGATAATTGGGAGAAACTACTTGAGGCGAGAGACGACTCTGCAGTCTATTGCCCTGATGATGTAACATGCAAAGCAATCATTGAACATATACGCAACGCAAAAGTTGACAAAGACACCGTCGGTGGTTTTTGTGAAGTTCATGTATTTGGTTGTCCGCCCGGACTTGGGAGTTGTGTTGCTTGGCAAGACAAACTTGATTCAAGACTCGCTGGTGCAGTCATGGGTATTCAAGCATTTAAAGCCGTCGAAATTGGGATTGGTAAAACATGCGGGACACTTCGTGGTTCACAAGTGCACGACCCAATTGAATATTCAGAAGAAAACATTGCTCAAACAAATCTTGGTTATGACCGTCCAACAAACCATGCCGGTGGCATTGAGGGCGGCATGACTAATGGCATGCCGATCGTAGTCCATGGAACCATGAAACCAATTGCAACTCTCTTGCAAGGCATGGACAGTGTTGACCTCAAAACCGGAAAACCATCGAGAAGCGATTACGAACGGTCTGATGTTTGCGCACTTCCAGCAGCAAGCGTTGTAATGGAAAATGCAGTAGGTTTTGAAATAGCATCAGCATTTCTTGAAACATTCAGCGGCGCAACTATGGCCATGATTCACGCTTCCCACAGTGCATACACAGAATTAGCGAGAAAGATTTCTTCGACATGACTTTGATCGTTGCATCAGTGCACGGCAAACCCCCCAAAACGGTAACCGGCGCTGACATGATTGAAATTAGAGCGGACGATGTCAAATTAGATGAAATAAATAATGTTGTTCCCTCGCTACTTGAAGCGACGACTCTGCCTACAATTTTTACAATTCGCTCTGTCCAAGAAGGTGGAAATTTTTCGGGTGATGATGCCCATTGGCTTGCCATACTTCACGCCGCACTTACCTCTTCCAAACCTCCAATGTACGTAGACATCGAATACGAACTCTTTGCCAAACAACCATGGCTCATCGATGAATTACCACTTGGCGAATGCGGGGTCATCCTCTCTTGGCATGACACCCTGAGCAGACCAAGCGACCTCTTCCAAAAAGCTGCCTTGATGCAGGACATTCCGGGCATCAGCATCGTCAAAATGGCATGGCGCGCTAGATCTCTACGCGACAACCTCGATGCTTTCGAATTGCTCCAAGGAAGACAACAACCAATGATCGTATTGTGCATGGGTCCTTATGGATTAATGAGCAGAATTCTCGCACCAAAATTTGGTGGGTTTGCCACCTTTGCAACAATTGACGGACATGAAGCCACCGCTGATGGACAACCCACAATAAACGAATTGCGATCCAAGTACAACTTTAATAGTATCAATGCCGAATCGAAAGTGTATGGAGTCATCGGAGACAACGTCGAACTCTCTGCAAGCCCTCAGTTTCACAACGCAGCATTTGCTGCTGCAGGAACAAATGCTGTGTATGTACCACTCCCGATTCCAAATGGCTGGGAACATCTCAAGGCGACAGCGCTTTGCCTTACACACGACGAACGATTAGATTTTGCTGGAGCCTCAATTACAATCCCACACAAAGAAAATATGTTGAAACTTGTTCAAGAAGATCAAGGAATCATTGAACAGGAAAGTAAAATGATCGGTGCTGTAAACACTATTTCATCTTCAACGAAACTCATTGCTATAAACACTGACGCAACTGCAATTGCCACCCTGCTGCAATCTCCAAAACGAATACTTGTTTTAGGCGGCGGAGGCGTTGCCCGCGCAGCAATTACAGCAGCCATTTCTCTTCGTGCTGAAGTAGTCATTGTGACAAGAAGAAGCGATCAAGCAATGAAACTTGCAAAAGAATTCAAATGCCAACACGGAATAGATGCTTGTGTAAACATAGACACTGTCATCAACTGTACGCCCGTAGGAATGGCAACAGGGGAAGACGCGAGTGGGGATCCGCTCACGACCCTTGTGCCAACAATGAGACTCTTGCCTGAAATGACTATTTTTGACACTGTCTATATGCCAGAAGAAACCCCCCTGCTCAAACGCGCGATAGAACATGGCTGCAATGTTATTACAGGGAGTGAGATGTTTCGAAAACAAGCTGCCACTCAACAACAGTTTTGGGCTACGGAATCTGCTTCATAAATGTAAGCACTTCGCCAATGTTCGTCAAAGGCGCATCAGATTCAAGTCGCACAATTCCAAACCTCGCACGTACATCCACGCCTAACTGGTCTACACCAACAACGACAGGTGTTTCAACTTCTACGTTTGCGATTTGTTTACAAGCGCTGACTATTTCAGCTATATCACCATTCAGTTGTATACATAACAAGGGTTCATCAACTGCAATTTCGTTTTCTCGTTGCAATCCATCACCGTCAATAAACATTCCGTGAAAACGAGCAGCATCTATTGTAACTTTCGCCCACTGTACATCTGGTGGTTCGCCGTGATACATTTGCCAACGATCTACATACACACCGTCATCACCAGTTTCTGAGAATTGCTCAAGTGTAACGTGCATTTCCATGCAATCTTCGCCGTACTCCGGAACATACATCACCAAACTTTGTGGCTGTAACATCGCAACCATTGCAGGAATAATCATCGCTCCATCATTACCAAAGACGTACGAGACCTCGTGTAAATGGTCTCCAAAACGTAGTGTCCCAGTTGTATTGCATCGTAAAAACTTCCAAGCTGTTTCTAGTACTTGTTGCTCGTCGTACTCTTCCATCAGAATTATGCCTTCATTGCTTTTTCAATTTCAGAAACTGACTTTGGAATTGATTTTGAAAGATTTTCGTATCCATCCTTTTTCACAACAATATCATCTTCGATTCGAATACCCATCGCTTCGTCTGGCAAGTAAATGCCCGGTTCAATCGTAATTACCGCGCCTTCGTTGAGTGGCAATGCTGGTCCGCAACAATCATGTGTTTCCAAACCAAGATGATGACCAATACTGTGAATAAAATAATCACCGTATCCAGCCTTAACAATAATTGCTCTGGCAATTGCATCTAATTCTGCGAGTGTCACACCCTCTTTGACTGCTCCAATCGCCGCCTCTTCAGCACCAAGAACAATTTCATATATTTCCTTCTGCCTTTCACTAAACTTTCCTGACACGGGGATAGTCCGTGAAATATCCGCACCATACCCTCTAAAAAAAGCACCCGAGTCAATACAAACCAAATCGCCGTCAACTAAATCCTGATCATTTTCCTTATAGTGCAACACTGTGCTGTTTAATCCCCCACCAACAATCGGCGGAAATGCAGAACCACGACCACCAGCCATTGCGTATCCATGTTCAAGCGTGGCTTGAACTTGAAATTCATTCACGCCATGTTGTACAAACGACATCGCATTTGCAAATCCAGAAGCAGTCATATTAACTGCTTCTTGAATTGTTTCAATTTCCGATTCAGATTTCACGCTTCGTAACAATGGAATTGTAGAAGACAAGTCGCTAATTTTGCAATCTACCGTTCTTGTAGAAATTTTTTGAAACAACGCTAGATCCGCCGACACACCTTGTTCCACAGAAGCATTTGGCATCAACGTTGCAAATTTTTTGCAACGAGACGCAATATCTGAAAGAACCATTGGCAAAGAACCCGTCCTTAGTACCGTTGCAAAACCTGTTTCATTGCGTAGTTCACTTCCTAGTGATTTTCTTAAACCATCCCACTGCTCCTTTTCGGGATCACGTGAAGAGAGAAACAGGACTTCCCTACGTGCCGGAACAGGATGCGTTGGATCAAAAAGCAACACAGCATCTGGTTCATTTGTAATACCTGACAAATATTCAAAATGCTTGTGCGGTCGCCACGTAATTTCTAAAGATTCATTGGATTCTCCAGCAAAAACCAAACCAGCACTCCCGTCAAGAGCGGCCAACACTTTTACTCTTCTTGCAGCATATTCTTTTTGTGTAATCATTTTTGTCATCCTTACTTAAACACACTTAAGATGAGTGTTTTTAGTTCTTCATCTCCGTCAACTATTTCTAAGACCAAATTCGGCACTACCACTGGACAATGCAACTTTGTTAGGTCTACGATATCACGAGCCTTCACCCAATCTTTTAATGTCATCACAATTGCATCCACACTCTTTGAAGCAGAAATTAATATTTCAATCTCTGAAACCGTAAACGGCTGATGATCCCCCGCAGGAAGTTGTAACGATATCTTTGCGCCGAGGCGAACAAGCGCTTCGATGACCGGGCCGGGATATCCAATGCCAAGTCGCACAGCAACTTTCTTGCCCATCAACCAATCTAATTCCTCTGTTGTTTGACCTTGAGAATAATGCAGATGTAATTTCGTCCAATGGTGAGATGTCCAAGAAATTGGCTCTTTCCCAGCGATTGCATCAACACTCTGTGCATATGTTGGATTTTTTTGTGATGCATGACTAACAACAAATGCATGTGCGCGTTTCAAACCCTCAATCGGTTCTCGCAGCCAACCTGCTGGCAACATACGTTCAACTAAAGCATTTCGCAAAAAATCTAACACCACAATGTCGAGGTCACGATGCAAACGACGGTGTTGAAAACCATCGTCCATTACAAAACAATCTGCTTGTCCACCATTTGCAATATACGAAGTAATATTCGCATACCGATCGGCACCAACAACGATGTCTATTTCTTGCAGTTGATCGTGATACTCCACAACTTCGTCTGCTTTTGAGGGATCAACTGAAGCGTATCCCCGCATCACAATTGCAGGGTTATGACCCGACTCTCGAAGTTGCCGAACAATCCATGTCACCAAAGGTGTTTTTCCTGTTCCACCAACTGTGATATTTCCCACTGAAATAACTGGCAAGGGAACGCGATGAATACCTCGGCCATGACCATACATGGCATTACGTATTCGAACAATCAAGCCATACGCCCACGACATTGGGTATGCAACACAATTGAGCCAAGTTGGAAGTGGTTGTTTCAGATTACATTACTTTCGAGAAAATTCTTCCATTAATCGTTCCATCGGTAGACCCATCACACTAGTTGGATCACCTTGCCAAGTAAGCGGCCAGCCTGCAACCAACTGCTCGCTCAAATTGTACCCGCCAGCCTTGCCTTGCCACTTTCCACTTTGAATATAAGTATCGATGTCTTCATTTGAAATCATCCCAATCGAAACAACTGTAGTTTCACAACCAAATGAAGACCTATTCCCGTGTATTGTCTTGATACACCAGCCAGTGTAAACATCGTGTGCTCGGTTACGCAGCATGTGGATCATCGATCTCGCTTCATCGGCGTTCTGCGGCTGACCAAGAATTCCGCTATCTACAACACAAACTGTATCAGCCGCTAAAACTGTTCCGCTCCCTTGACGATATGAACTAACAATACTTCGTGCTTTTAGAATCGCAAGAGACGTGACCCACTCTCTAGGCGACATGGTTCCACATGTATATTGAGAATCATCAATATTTGGAGGCAACGCAATCGCTGCAATCCCAGCCTCATTAAGGAGTTCACGCCTTCGAGGTGAAGTACTTGCAAGAATAAGGGGAGTTTGCCAATTCATTGACTAAATCCTTTGAGGCCTGAGTGTTCCAAACGCGTACACTTAAACATCGCAACATAGTACCGTCACCTGTTCCTTGTGTTTAATTTCACTATTCACTTGACAGAGTGGTAGGATGTGACCATAGTTTAATACCATGAGTGACCAAACTAACAACGAAAGCGATACACCAGAGCTGTCGACACCAAAAAGTACTCGAAGCCCCGGAGCTTCTACATTTGGTTTTGACACCATGCTTGGAAAACTCGTTGTTGAAAACGGGTTCATCACGCCTGAAGAATTAGCTGAGTGCAATACACTTCTAGAAGAAACCGGCGGGTCGGGTTCAGGGCACACACTGAGTGATCTTCTTATCAATCACAATTATGTCACGAACCGTCAAATCGACAGATTGCAATCTGACTTTGATACTCGTAAATCCACTCAACGAATTTCCGGTTACAAAATCATTAGAAAACTTGGTGCTGGCGCAATGGCAACAGTGTTTCTTGCATTGCAAGAAAGTTTAGATCGACCCGTTGCAATCAAAGTTTTACCTACTAAATTTTCAAGCAACAAAGAATTTATTGATCGTTTCTATAAAGAAGGTCGCGCCGCAGCAAAACTCAATCATCCTAATATTGTCCAAGCGTATGACGTTGGTCTTTCTGGAGAACACCACTATTTCGTGATGGAATTTGTCGATGGCATCACTGCCTTTGATCGACTAGAAGAAGAAAAGCAAGTAGGTGAAAAAGAAGCAATTTCAATTCTTCGTCAAGTTGCATGCGCCTTGGAACATGCACACGAAGCGGGTTTCATTCACCGGGACGTTAAACCAAAAAATATAATGATTTCATCCAAGGGTGATGTAAAACTTGCAGATCTAGGTTTGGCTCGTGCCATGTCAGACGTCGAATCTGCTGAAGCCGAAGCGGGACGAGCATATGGAACACCATACTACATTAGCCCCGAACAAATTCGTGGCAAGGTAGACATCACACCAGCTGCAGATATTTACAGCCTTGGCGCGACGATTTATCACCTTGTGACAGGTAAAGTTCCCTTTCCGGGCAAGAACCCTTCCGATGTGATGCATCGGCATCTCAAGCAGGATTTAGTTCCACCTGACCATGTTAACAATTCACTTTCTGCTGGATTTTCGCAGATAATTGAAATGATGATGACAAAAGACGTCTCGCGTCGGTACCAGAGTGCTCGAGATTTAATTGAGGATATCGATGCAGTCGTTTCCGGTGACCAGCCCCAGTTTGCACAACCAACGTTAGATTTTTCTTTGCTCTCTGAAGTTGCGAAATCAACTTCATCTGGTGCACCCGTCGCGCCTCAAATTGAATCTTTTCAGAAAAGCGGGAGTGGAGATTTGACCATGATGTATCTCACATTCCTTGGAATTAGCGTCGTCATCAATTTAATATTAATCGCAATTATACTTACATAAACGCTTTGTTCGTTTCGGAGTTAGAGCCTGCACCGAGAACTTAGATTGCAATCTGTTACGAGGCGCGGGAAGCAGGTGACCTTGTCTGGGTCACCGATAGAACATAACGAAGTGACGGGCAGCGAGCGAAGGTCGAATGCCGCTATAACGAAATAAGCGCCGCTATTTATTCCAATCAGCTAGAAACGCTGCGAGACCACTGTCTGTCAAAGGATGTTTCATCATTTGAGAAATTACTTTATACGGCACTGTTGCAACATCTGAGCCAACTAGCGCACATTGGACGAGGTGTAACGGATGACGAATTGATGCTGAAAGAATTTTTGTTGTGTAGCCATAATTATCATAAATCGTACGTATTTGCTGGATCAATTCCATCCCATCACCGCCAATGTCATCAATACGACCAAGAAAAGGGCTCACAAGAAACGCGCCGGCTTTTGCGACCATCATTGCTTGCAGTGGTTGAAAACAAAGGGTCATGTTCACTTTCACTCCGCGATCCGAAAGAGTCTTGCATGCTTTAAGACCGTCAACGGTGCAGGGAAGTTTAATCACAATATTCGAGGCAATTTTGAGCAACTCGTCTGCCTCTGAGATCATGCCATCATGTTCAACTGAGACAACTTCTGCGCTCACGGGGCCAGAAACAATATCGCAAATCTCCGCCATTCGCGAATGAAAATCAACACCTTCACGTGCGATCAAACTTGGATTTGTTGTTACCCCGTCAAGCACACCAAGGTCAGCGGCATTACGGATTTCGTCAATGTTAGCAGTGTCTATATAAAGTTCCATGCGGGGAATCATACCCTCACTTGCAGAGTGATATCATGTAACCATGACAACAGTACTCGATCGAATTCGCGAACTAGGATTTTCACTCCCAACGCCACCCAAGCCGGTTGCGACCTACGTCCCTACTATTTTTTGTGGAAATATTCTCATAACTAGCGGTCAGATTCCCATAGTTGACGGGGAATTGAAATACAAAGGATCTGTGCCAAATGCTCAACCAATCGAGGCTGCGATTACAGCGGCAGAGATTTGTGGGCTCAACGCGCTTGCCGTTGCCGGTGAAGCACTTGAAGGTGATCTTGAAAGAATATCCCGCGTTGTACAACTTCGAGTTTATGTTGCAAGCGATCCGGGTTTTACAGACCAATCGCTAGTTGCCAATGGCGTGAGTGACATGATGGTGGCTATCTTTGGCGAATCTGGCCGGCACGTCCGCGTGGCCCTAGGTTCGATTGGGCTCCCCCTAGGTGCGACTGTTGAAGTCGAAGCTGCCTTTGAAATTAAAGATAAATAGCGGTTTTATCGGACCTGTGTCAGTTTTTTAAAAATTTTTTTCTCTAGCGCCTTTTTTGGACTTGACGGGAACCGACGAGCCCACAATCATGTACATATATAGGGGGAAAGACCGGCTGCGGTAACTATTCGATTATTCTGCGATTCAGTTAACCGCTCTTATTCGCCCTATCTGGGCACATTTGATTCCGCCGCACTGGTCGACATTTCGACGCTACGTTCACCTTGGTGGTGTTTGTTAGCAAGTGCGGTGGTCCTTTTCACAATGTAATTTGTGCGAGACCGCCCGGTTCACTGTCGTACTTTTGTGCGATTGAGCCGTACGTTCTCGTTCGGTTGATTGACCGGAACAAATATGTGTGATGTACGTTTCATCGTGTCAGGGATGAGCGTGACAACAAACCACGCGATTTCGTTTCCAATCAATCACCTACCCGTTCTATATGTTTTATTTATTTAGGAGATAAACAAATGATGAAACGCAAAATTCGAGGTTTTACCCTCATTGAACTTTTGGTCGTTATCGCAATCATCGCACTCTTAATGGGCTTGCTCTTACCAGCTTTGTCCGGTGCAATGGCCGCAGCGAAAAAACGTAAAGACCAAGCTCAACTTAATGGTGTTGTCAAAACATTCCTCATCTATGCAGATGGCGAACCCACCAACTCGTTCCCGCTTCCAAGTCATATTAACCGCAAAGCTGCAAACTTAGCAAACAACGCAACACCCGATAGTTACAACGGACCAACTGGTGCAATCGAAGCTGCTGGCTTTGGCGCCCCTGACTGGTCAGAGAACAACACAGGCAACTTGTACTCTGCAATGATTGCACAGAATTACTTCAACCCTGATGTTCTAGTAAGCCCCGTTGAAGTCAACTCAATCGTTGCCATGAAAGGCGACTCTTCAAAAAATGCTGGAGAAGTTCCCTACAATTATGAAGCATACGACACTGCTCCCGACGTCGATCAATATTGGGATCCAGTATTCTCTGGTGATATTGGTGGCCAGGGCCGAGGCGGTAACGAAGTTCCTGATGATGTTTGCCATACCTCGTACTCACACCTCGCAATGGTGGGGAAACGACGAGACATGCTCTGGAAAGCTGGCACTGATCATCACACCATCGTTCTTTCTAGCCGCGGCCCAAAACTTGGTGCGTACGAGGGCGATGAATTTGCAAAATCCCCAACGCTTGAACTTTACGGTGCCCCAAAACAATGGGAAGGCGTGTATGTTTCTGGCGATGCTTCGGCGCATTACGCTAAATCACAATGGCCAACTGGCATTGTTTACTCACCACAAGATTCGTTTGCTACGATCAAGGACAACATCTTTAATGCAGAATTTGCAGATTATGATGGTGATGCAGTAAACCCAGGCGCCCCCTCAAAGGACATCTGGTTAGTAATGAACTATTGGGCAAGTGATCCTTCGTCACCCGCTGGTATCGACGACATTCTCCTTTGCAATGACGAACTTCGCCCGTAACAACAATGACATGACCTATACGTTCATGTATAACAATTGGAGATTTCATTTATGAAACAACATAAAAAAGGTTTTACGCTCATTGAGTTGCTTGTGGTGATGTCAATCATCGCACTCTTATTGAGTATTTTAGTTCCTGCTCTTGGCCGCGCCCGCGCGCAAGCCATGATCCTAAAGGATTCGAGTCAAGTCAAAGCAATTGCTGATGGATGGACAACTTGGACAAGTGACCACGATGGTGCTTTTCCTATCCCCGGCCTTGAACAACGATTGCAAGATCCTGTCATCGGCGATTTCGTCAAAGGTCGTGGACCTGAAGACGTATCGCTCAATGATCACGGTTCCATGCTTTCGTTGTGCATCATGCAAAACTTGTTTACAACTGACATCCTCTTCGCACCAACAGAACCAAATGGTGCTATCTATGTAGACGATGATTACGACCATAGTGTCTATGACCCAACACCCGGTGGCTGGGTTATGTGGGATGCCAACTTTGATAATGCGCTAAGCGATGATCCTTCAAGTACCGAAACGTGCAACAACAGTTACGCGATCATGCCAATTACTGGCGAGCGCCGTTTTCAACACTGGGGCATCAGCCTCCAAAACGATAGTGGTTATGCAGTCCTTGGTACCCGTGGACCTGCTAACGGCATTGTTGACTTGTCTACTCCTTCACTGAGCCTCGGTTTTCACGGCATCAAGAATGAATGGAAAGGGATCATCGGCTATGGTGATAACCATACCGAAGTTACCGACACATTCTATCCAGAAAACGTTTCCTACACGAGCGCCAATGGTGTTACAACTCCTGACAACCTCTTCGCTGAAGAAACAGAAGCAGTTGATCCTGCTTTTGGATCCGGTGCAGATTCAGGTACAGGTGCAGACGTTGTCTTAACCCACACTGCTATTGGTGAAATTGATACTAACAACGGCAAATACGGTGGTGTTACAAACATGCGTTTCGATTGATTTTTCTTTCAATCTAATTTGTTTCCCAAACCGACCGCAGTTCCAAACTGCGGTCGGTTTTTTCTGCAATGTTTATAATATTTTATGTTGAGAATAATTCACCCACAGTTATTTGTACAATACAAACATGCTCTTTCTCGCAACGTTCCTTTCAGTGATCACAGCAGCACCTATGCCTGTACCTGCATATCGGCAAGCGCAAAATGTTGTGATCATCACCATTGAAGGCGAGGTTGACAATATCACAGCAAGCTCGTTCAAGCGGAGACTCGAGGATGCTGAAGGCGCTGATGCGATCGTCATTGAACTCAACACACCTGGTGGTGGGCTTCTTCCAACACTTCAAATTTGTTATGAAATAAAAAACAACGCACCTCCAAACACAGTTGCTTGGATTCATCCTCATGCGTTCTCTGCTGGCACAATCATTGCACTTGCTTGCAGAGAAATAATTGTCGCACCAAATAGCACTTTTGGCGACGCTGCCCCAATCACAGCAATGGGTCCACTCCCTGCTACTGAACGAGCGAAAATCGAATCGCCTATTCTTGCTGAAGTTGTAGACTCTGCCCGTCGAAATCATTATGACGAACATCTTGTTGAAGCGTTTGTGAGTGTTGGTATCGAACTTTGGCTTTTGCAAAACACTAAAACAAATGAAACTGTTTGTGTGAATAAATCAGAATACGAAACTATATTTAGCGAATTGCCCCCGCAAACATTTTCCCCAATTGCCAGTGACGTCCAAGGTGAACATATCTTTTCGCCTTTTTTTGACACTATTACAAAACTCAGTCAAGTTGAAACTGAAAATTCTACTGAACCTTGGGATCCAAATTTTGCACAACAACTTCCAACAAGTAGACCCACGCTAAATAAAGAAGATGCCTCAACGTGGAAATTGGTTCGACAAGTTGTTCCAAATGATAGACTCCTCACGCTCAAACCTGCCGAAGCATCTCAATACGGACTCGTCGATGGCATCGTTTCCGATGATGCTGCCTTGAAGATATGGTTTGGCGCACAGAACCTTCTCAGATTAGATGTGAACTGGTCAGAAAAACTTGTCCGAATCCTTGTCAGTTGGCCCATCCGGATTATCTTGATAGCGATTTTTCTTGTTTGTGTCTTTGTTGAGTTTCTTACAGGTGCAAGCGGCACTTTTACTGCAGGCGCCTTTTTTTCAATTGCGCTTATCGTTGGCGCTCCCTGGCTTGCTGGGCTCGCCGATGTCTGGGAGATTGTCGCAGTTATCGCAGGCATTTCGCTAATTGCTGTAGAGCTGCTCCTCATTCCGGGAACTGGTTTTACCGGTTTCATTGGAGTAGCGTTTTTATTTGTTGGAATTATTGGCACTTTTGTTTCTGATGACATTTACTCAGCAGAGGGACAAGCACAATTACTCACTGGACTTGGCACAATTTTCGGTGGAGGCGTGTTAGGTGCAATTGCGAGTTGGTTTATTGTCCGATACTTAGGCGGAGCAACGGCGATGCAACGACTTGTGCTTGTTAACACCATTTCGGCACACGAAACAGCTACGGCCCGATCACATGTTGATCTCCTATCCATTGGAGCAACAGGCATAGCTGTCACCGATTTACGACCAAGTGGTCGGATTAAAATTGACAATACCCTCTTTGATGCCACGACAACGGGACAATGGATATCTCAGGGTTCGATAGTCCGTATCATGCACACTGGCATGACGCTCGAAGTCGAAGAAATAAAAACATGATTACCTTTCTTTCACAAACCACCGCTGCGCAAAGTTCCTCACCTATTCTTTGGGCTTTTATTTTTATTGCAATAGCTGTTGTTATTTTCTTTATCGAAATTTTTGTGCCATCGGGAGGCTTGCTTGCTTTGCTTGGAGGACTATCCATCATCGCCTCACTCATTTCTTTTTTCATGCATGACATCAACACCGGTCTAATCGCAACTGGAATTTATATTGTCTTTGGCCCAGTTATTGCTTGGATCGCCTTTAAAATTTGGGCATCTTCATCGCTAGCAAAACGAATGATTCTTGGTGAGGTCGATGGAGGCGGTGAATTTGCTATGCAAGAATCGGAAATGCGAAGGCATGAACGCCTTGACCAACTCCAAACCCTTGTTGGTTGCACGGGTGAAACCATAACTGTTCTGCGTCCAATTGGTGTTGTGCGAATCAATGATCAAAGATTCGACGCAATGGCAGAATCTGGTGTAATTCCAGCTAACATCGCGATTGAAGTCGTTGAAGTTTACGACAACCAAATAAAAGTGCGAGAAGTCTCTGCCTGATACACTACGTGATCTAAAAGAAGAAGGAGTTCTATTATGAATTTTATTGCAGCAGTTTCACCCTGGATGATTGGCGGCGTGATCGTCGGAGGTATTTTTCTACTGATCATCATCGCATTTGCTTTTCAATATGTTGGCTTGTACCTACAAGCGTGGGTCAGTGGCGCAAAGGTTGGGTTTATAGATCTTGTCATGATGCGTTTTAGAAAAGTGAATGCAAAGTCAGTGGTCATCAATCGTATTAGCGGCAAGAAAGCTGGAATTGAAATTTCTACTGACGAGCTTGAAGCTCACTATCTAGCTGGAGGTCGAATCACGAATGTTGTCCGCGCGATGATCGCCGCAGACAAAGCGAAAATTGATTTACAGTGGGAAATAGCCACTGCCATCGACCTTGCTGGTCGAGATATATTAGAAGCAGTTCGTACAAGCGTTGATCCTAAAGTCATTGATTGCCCAAGTGACGGTGGAACAAAGAGAACAATCGACGCCGTTGCTGGTGATGGCATTCAATTGAGAGCGCGAGCGCGTGTTACTGTTCGTACAAACATTGCAAGGCTCGTTGGCGGCGCAACTGAAGAAACAATTATTGCCCGCGTTGGTGAAGGTATTATTTCAACAATCGGTTCAGCTACCACTCACCTAAAGGTGCTTGAAAACCCAGATAACATTTCCAAAACCGTGCTTGCAAAAGGGCTTGACGCTGGCACTGCTTTTGAAATTCTTTCTATTGATATCGCCGACATTGACGTAGGTGAAAACATTGGCGCAACGTTGCAAGCACACCAAGCTGAGGCAGACAAGGCTCGATTTCAAGCTGAAGCTGAAAAACGACGTGCCATGGCTGTCGCTCAAGAAGTCGAATACCGCGCAGAAGAACAAAAGAACCGAGCACTCGTAGTTCTTGCTGAAGCTGAAATTCCAAAAGCGATGGCGGAAGCCTTCCGAAAAGGTAACTTCGGTGTCATGGATTATTACAACATGAAAAACGTCATTTCAGATACAAACATGCGTTCATCCATTGCGGGCGAGGACGCTGCTCAAGAAAGTTGATGAATGATGGTCGCAACTAATAAGCCGGCGATTCTCGGCGGTGAAAAGGCTGTCACTTTAGATCAAACGGAAGCTAATCGCTGGCCAATTATTTCTAATGTAGATGAACAAGCCGTCCTTGAAGTGCTGCAAAGCGGTGAACTTTCAATCAACCCAGTAATTGAAAAACTTGAAGACGATTTTAAAAAATTAACAGGTCGCAAATTTGCACTTACCCACAACAATGGAACCTCGGCTATCCTTGCAGGATTGCATGCACTTGGCATCTCGCCATTGGACGAAGTCATCGTTCCTTCTGCAACATGGTGGTCAAGTGTCATGCCGATCCTTCATTGCGGAGGCATTCCCGTTTTCGCCGAATTAGAAAATGAATGCCTTGGGCTTGATCCTGAAGATGTCGAACGAAAAATTACCGCAAAAACAAAGGCCATCGTGGTTGTGCACCTATTTGGGATGCCATCCAAGATAGACGAAATCAAGGCCGTCGCAGACAAGCACGGATTGAAAATTTTAGAAGACGCTTCGCACTCACACGGCGCAATGTATAAAGGAAAACCAATAGGTTCATTTGGCGATGTCAGCATCTTTAGCATGCAAGGGAATAAACTTGTTCCCAGCGGAGAAGGTGGCGTTCTGTTGTGTGACTCCCAAGAATTATATGAATCTGCTATTCGCCTTGGTCATTACGAACGACTCCTTGGACTTAATTCTGAAAACAGATACTTTGCTGCAACTGGTTTTGGTTTTAAATTTCGCATGGCACCGATGTCAGCCGCACTTGCAAGAACACAATTACAACATCTAGAAGAAAGAAATAAAAAACGGAACAAAAACTGCATTTATCTTTCTAAAAAACTAGCAAAACTTGGCATCGATCCATTTCTCGCAACCGATGATATTACAAGAGTGTATTTCGAATTTCTCATTCGATATAACGAGAAGGAAACAGGCTTACCTATCAATGATCTTGCAACAGCGTTGCAAGCAGAGGGTGCGCTTGTTTCTGCACCACGATACCCACTTTTACACCAGCAACCTGTTTTTACGCACGGCGTTTGGTCTAAAATTGCAAGGCTTCCTGCAACAAACGATAACCCTTTACATGTATATGACCCAGCAGACCTACCATTAACTACTATGGGAAACGGGTCTCTTATAAAATTACCTACATTCCCATCTGCATCAACCGATTTGCTCGACCAATACGTAGAGGCTTTTTCAAAAGTCCTTGCGCATGCAGATGAGATTCCTCGATCAGACTAATGTCCGAAACAAACAAACAAACTCCCCCCGATGCCGATGAAATACTCCGAAATTTGCATGCGCCTTCAATTGCAGTGACAAGGTGCCTGTTACTTGCGGGATGCAAACTTACAAAAATATTGAGGCGAATTTCTTGGAACGCCACGGGTTTAGAATCCGTGAGGCAACTTGACTCACCTGTCCTTTTTGCATCAAACCATCAGAGCCACGTGGACACGCACGCAATTCTTGATGTTCTTCCAAGGCACCAAAGGGGGAAAACCGCAGTTGCCGCAGCATACGATCACTTTGGTGACGCCAATGGCACGTCGTTGAAAAAGAAGTGTATTCAATTCACTGTTCTCGCTGTTTGGAATGCTTTTGGAATTGAACGAATCAGTTCGCCATTGCGATCTATTCGTACGATGTCTTCATTGGTAAATCATGGGTGGTCAATCGTGCTCTATCCTGAAGGTACTCGCAGCGAGAGCGATGAAATTGCTCCGTTTAAATCTGGCCTAGGAGTTATTGCAAAATTAGCAGAGTGTCCAGTTATTCCCGTCTTTGTTACTGGCGGAAGAACGATTTTACCGAAGGCTACATACATGCCAAGGTCTGGAAAGATGCATATTACATTCGGTACTCCTATGCTAATTAGCGAAGCTGAATCAGCTGAAGATTTTACGAACCGTGTTGAGGATGCAGTTCGTGCTCTGCAGAGGTGCGGATGATCGAAGAAGCTCTCCATACAAGTTGGAGCGGTGTTGATTTCGCATTGATTGTCTCACTGCTTCCTTTGTTGGTGCTTAGTGCATTCTTTAGTTGCAGTGAAACTGCTTTCTTTAGAATTACACAAGCGCAAAGTTTACAATTACAACAACTAAAAACACCCCCAGCAAACGCGGCGCTTCTGCTAATCAAACATAGGCGTACTGTATTAATTACTATTCTTATTGGAAACATGACTGCAAACGTGTTTTTCTTTGTAGTAAGTTCAGTCGTTATGTTACGCGTTCCAGGCGGAGTTGCGGCAGAAGTCAGTATTGCACTAGCCACACTGTTTTCAATAATAATATTCGGAGAAGTACTTCCAAAAATGGCAGCGACTGCGAGGCCAGTTGGCATTGCGATGTTGGTATCCCCACCACTTCTTCTATTGCATCATTTTATCTCTCCACTTAGACGTTTTATCGATTGGTTTATTATTACGCCCCTTTCAAGACTAGCGACAAGCGAACCTTCCCCACCACTAGATGCCCAAGAACTTGCAGCTCTCGTTGCTCTTTCAACAACTAATGGAATTATTGATTTAGATGAGCAACAAATTCTTCACGACGTTGTTGCACTCAACCACATACGTGTTCGAGAGGTCATGATGCCTCGCGTTCGTATGGTTGCCATCGAAGCATCTTCTTCTGAGAATGACATCCGAGATGTCATTTCCAAAAGCCAACTCACACAACTGCCAGTGTACGGTGAGGATCTCGACGAAATCGTCGGCATGTTGCATACAAAAAGATATTTGCAACGAACTTCTGAAGGTGTCACGATGTTGCAAACATGCATGACTCAACCTATGTTTATTCCACAGGTTGCGACGCTCGATCAACTACTCAATCACTTTAGAGAAACAAAAACTCGGTTGGCAATCGTTGTTGACGAATTTGGTGGAACTGCTGGAATTGTCACCCTCGAAGACGTTCTCGAAGAACTCATTGGAGAAATTGGTGATTCAACTCAAAGAGATGTCATTCCTCCAAAACAGCTCGAATCTGGGGATTGGATACTTGACGCAGACACTGGTGTCCGAGCTTGGTTCTCTGCAACCGGACCCCTTGTTGAAAGGTTCCCTGCAGCAACTATGGGCGGTTTGATTGCAGCAAAACTCGGACGAATTCCTGAACTAGGAGACACCATTGAAATTACAAACATCAGGTTAAGGGTTGCATCAATGGAGGCATACCGAGTAGCAACAGTCATAGTTTCTGTGCAGGAGTCGACAACATGACGCCGCTCCTTTTAGGAATAGGAATATTGATCGTTGGCTTATTTTTAAGTGCACTTTACTCTGGTCTCGAAACTGGTTTGTACACCATCAACCGAATCAGACTTGATGTTCGCGCGGCTGCAAAAGTACCTAGTGCTATTAGGGTCAAAACACTAATTGACAACCCAACTCGTATGCTTGCTGTACTTCTTGTTTGCAACAATATTGCGAACTACCTTGCGAGTTACGGAACAGCTAGATTGTTAGATCAAACATCACTTGGACCATTCCTATCAATTACACTCAACGCTGTTTGTTTGATTCCTATTTTATTCATTTTTGGAGAAGTATTACCAAAGGATTTGTTCAGAGCAAATACTGATTCATGGACATACACATATTCTCTACCACTGCACTGGGCAGATAAATTGTTTCGATGGACTGGTGTAGTTCCCGTAGTTTCAATGATTGGAAACATAGCGCAAAAAGTACTTGGTTCAGAATTAGACATTGAACCATCTCCACGAAGGCGCTTTGGTTTACTGTTTAAGGAAGGTCTTGGAACTGGTGCTATTAGTGACGAACAAACAACACTCGCAGATCGAGTGCTCACGATGCGTTCGCTCACTGTTGCGAGTGAAATGGTGCCGTGGGCAAGAGTCTCATGCGTCAATATTAACGCAACGTCAAAACAACGCAACGCCGCGCTTAAAAATTCCCCGCACACTCGATTTCCTGTGATTGACAAGAGCGGACATGTACTGGGTGTACTCCCCGCAATTGCAGCCCTTCTTGAACTAGAAAAGCCAACAAGTGAAATCATGCAACTCGTTCAATCCATTGATACAACAATGTCCGTTGGACAAGCGATTAAACAAGTTCGCGAAAGTGGGCAAGCAATGGCAATTATTACTTCGCCAAACTCTACAACACCAGTTGGATTGGTCACGCTAAAAGATCTTGTAGAGCCGCTTGTTGGCGAACTAGCCGCTTGGTAGTTGGATGTCTTCGATTTTTAGTTGCGAAGTTCGGTGACCTCGGTATTCATTGATGGACACAGTAGCAACAAGATTAACCGTCGTTCCCTTTGGTAATCGATCAACCATTTCTCCTTGATTCCACCATACACATCGAATACTAGAACCGGTTTGCGAAAGTCGCATGCTGAGATGACTTCCATTTTGTCCCATTGTGTTGCAATCAACAATTTTTGCTCCGTTGATTTGAATTCTCGGTTGGGGGTTGCCGATTCCAAACGGTCCTATTTTTGCAATTGAACACGCTGCTTCAATAGTGATTTCTGATAGGTCCGCAATTGAGTCAATCTTAAGAGATGGAAATAACTGCTCCTCTGTAATTGCCGCGTTCGCATGCGCAGTGATTGCTATAACAAATTCTTCATATTTGTCACTGTGCACAGTTAACCCTGCTGCGGCTGCGTGACCACCGTAAGTCACAAGAAGTGATTCACAAGCGTGCAACCCCTCCAAAATGGAGTAGTCTGAAATACTACGTGCAGATCCAACATAATTTTCGCCATCAGATCCAAAGATGATCACTGGTCGGTTCAGTTGATTCATAAGTTGTCCTGCGCAAATACCAACAACTCCTCTGGCCCAGTCCGCTTTATGTAACACAATGCATCGGTTTGACGGGTCACCAAGTTTTTTTTCTTCAATCATTTCCAACGCTTCCCATTGTATATCTCGCTGTGTTTTTTGACGTCGCTTGTTCAATTCCGCAAGCTCTCCCGCGGCAGAGTCTGCAAGTTTTCCATCGAGGTGCGTCAGTAAATCGAGCGCGATTGCTGCGTGTGACATCCTACCTGCAGCATTAATAAGCGGTGCTATCCCAAAACTAATGTGGGTTGCATCGAGCGCACTTTTTGGAGTTTTGATCTCATTCATGATCGATTGAAGTCCTACTTGCGTTGTTGTTGGCAACATTTGTAAACCCCAACGAGCGATGATCCGATTGGATTTTTTAAGTGGGACCATGTCTGCAATTGTTCCAATTGCAGTCATAGGAATCATGTCGAGTAATACATCGCGAAATTTTTCGCCCACAGTTGGACTCTCAGACCAAACCTCTGCAAACGCCCAAGCGACTTGGTATGCGACGCCAACACCAGCGAAAAGTGTTTTTGGTTCCCCGTTGAGGGCAGGATGAACGATTGCGTCACATGTTGGAAGTTCACCATCTTTTCTAAACGTGTGGTGGTCAGTAATGATGAGAGAGATACCAAGTTCTTTTGCTTTTTTCGCGGCTTCCACTGCGGTAATACCACAATCAACCGTGATGACCAGATCGATGCCTTGATTTGCAAATTTCTCAATCGCTTCAGGATGAATTCCATATCCATCATCGAGACGATCTGGAATATACATAGTGGGGCCCTCGCGACCACTCGCAGCAACGATCATGTGATAAAGCACTGCAGAAGCTGTGATGCCATCTGCATCGTAGTCTCCAAAAATAAGAATTCTCTTCTTCGATCGCACTGCCTCGACGAGCAATTTAGCGGCTTCCATTGCACCTGGCAATTCGGAGGGTTTTTCAAGGTCCTTCATTGTGGGATTAAGAAAGACATCCCTTGCAGCTTTGCTTTCAAAGCCCCTCGACTCAAGAATCCGACCAACCAAATCCAACCTCGGATCAGATGCCTTTGGCGTATTCCATCGCTTCGTGAGACCTCGCATATTCACGCATCCTACCCATAAAATACGGTCAACCTCATTTGACCCGTGGTCAAATTGACCCGTGGTCAAAATTGGGTATCATTCGCAAGTTACTGATTCCACGAACTCGCCATGGCAACACCTTATACATCCATACTGTTATTTGGCCCACCCGGAATTGGAAAGGGTACGCAAGGGAAAATGCTTGGTGCGATTCCAGGATTTTTTCATCTTGCAACTGGCGACATGTTTAGATCACTTGATAAAGAATCAGAAATCGGCATGGAGTTCGCTCGATATTCAAGCAAGGGGCTTCTTGTTCCAGATTTTCTCACCGTCCGGTTATGGCGGCAGCATGTTGAACAACTTATCAAAAGGGAACTTTACAACCCAGAAGTTGATGTCTTATTGCTTGATGGCATTCCAAGAAGTGTTCCTCAGGCTGAATCGATGAAAGAATACATCGATCCATGCATGATCGTCCACCTCGTGTGTGAAGATCTAAGCAAAATGGTTCGACGCATGCAGAAGCGTGCCACCGAACAAGGTCGACCTGACGATGCCGACGAATCTGTCATTCGAAAACGATTTGAAGTGTACAGCGGGCAAACTGCTCCCGTTCTTGCCTGCTACGACAAATCGATCATCTCCGACATAGATGCCCTTGGCACACAAGCAGAGGTGCTTCTACGAGTATTAAGTGCTATTCTGCCGCATCTCAATGCTTGACATCCCTTTTTACATTTGTTTTCTTGAGCCGTACACAACTTTCAGGTGTATACTTGCTCGCTGCTCTTTGACAACTTAGGGGCCGACCTGGTTTCGACCGGACAGGGAAGGCAATTTATTGCGTAACGTGGAGCATCCTTGCCACGTAAAAAGGATGCACAATTTTTAGTTGGCAACGCTAACTACGCACTCGCAGCATAACCTGCGACACACCGCTCTGGACGTCCGATAGAGCGCGGTGTGCAAAAATCGGGCTGGTTCCAAAGTGCTGGCAAGCGGCGGAGGAATGAGAAACTTAGTTTGCTGTGGTACGCGTCAGTTTGTGAGGTGTAGTGACGCAGTACCGAAATTGAACACCCCACTACTTGCGTAGACGTGAATTGTTGACTGTTTCGGGACGGGAGTTCGATTCTCCCCGGCTCCATTCCATTTCTTGCGCGAATTCTGCACCTGCGTGCAGCAATTCGCTGTGGTGGTTTTAACACACACTACACATTAGGCACATCCGTGGAGCAATTCGCATACGACGCATTAGTGCTAATTAATTCGTGCAGCTATTTTGCTTTTGGGAAAACTGTAAAAATAAATAACTTTTCGCGGAGCAATTTGCTTTGCTACCAATCGGCGATGACTTGCAACAAATCGCTCACGCCCACTAGCCCATCCCCGTCAAGATCTTCAAGGCAATCGTTGCACGCACCCCACGCGTCGATCACGGTAAGCAAATCGGTTATGTTAACTTCACCGTTACCATCGACATCGCCAAGTGGAACCACCGTAACACTATGTTCCAACTGCGCCACGCCCACCTT
>JABABS010000006.1 GCA_014238125.1 Phycisphaerales bacterium | reverse complement strand
GCTCCTTCTGGGGTTTGGGTGATGGAGTTACAGATTCTAAGGCTCGCATCTGGGGTCATTACACGACCGCGGGCGGTGACATAGATGCCTATGACGGTTCTGCTAGTGGCAACAGTTCCTACTCCGGTGCCGACTGGACATTCCTAGATCATGAGTGGACTTTCAATGGTGATGGTGGCAACCACGGTGGGCTGGTAATTGAAGCTCGCATCTACTCTTATAGCGGTGGCAGTGGAACAGCGTGGATCGACGACATTGATGTAAGTGTCTTTGATGCTGATGGCAGTGGTGGTATTGAAATACACTTCGCACCAATTCCAGCACCAGGTGCTCTTGCACTTCTTGGTTTGGCAGGTCTTGCAAGTCGAAGACGACGAAAATAAATAACAGTTCCTTATAACTATCCAAATATACATCCCCTGCTTAATGCGGGGGATGTTTTTTTAATATGAGGTGTTCATCTTTACTACTGCAGAATTCTAAAGATCACGGGGTATCGGTAGGGTGGATCACCTTGCTTTGCACTCATCGTTTGGATCGCAGCGATAATCGGAAACACAATTGTGTATAAACCAAGTAAAAGCAGCAGCGGGATACCAATCAAGACGAAACAGAGTATGAGAAACACAAAACCCATAATGACCTGAAACAAAAACAAATTCAGCGCTTCTTTTGCGTTTGCTTTCACAAACGCATCATCCTTACCTGTTGTGCTATAAAGGACAAGCGGGATGATCAGCGATGTAAATGGCACAACAAAACTGATAAGAAATGCCCAATGTGCAAGAGATGCGACTGATGCGTTAAAGTCATCGTTTTCATTCCATTGTTGCTGCTCATCTGGTACTGATATTTTCGCCATTTGTTTATTCTAATGGAAATTCAAAATCATGGACAATGTACATCAACAACCCAAAAGGAGTTGCCCTCCGGATCTGCAAAACTACCGAACCAGAAATTATCTTTTGCATTAAAGGAAGCTTCGCCCGTAATCGAACCACCCTCTTCTGAAATGGATTTTAGAAACGCTTTAACTTCGTCAACTTCAAATTGCAGAACAACACTGTTTTTGCTTCGATCTGTAAGCTCAATTTGCATTTCACTTGCAACGGCAATGCCAAGTTTGATTCCTGCTTCGCTTTCAAGATTGCAATAATGAAAGCCATCTTCAAAACGCTTTGTCACTTTGAAACCAAGTACTTCACAATACCAATTGATCATCAGATCAAAATCTACAACAAGAATAACTGTTTCGCGCGGTTTGAGTTCCATAGGTACAATGTACCAACTATGAAATACAACCGTACATTTATCATATTCCTGATCTGGGCAGGAATCATCGAGGGCATCTCAACACTTGGACTATTCTTTGTTGCAATGCCAATGAAATACTATTACGACACCCCCGAAGCTGTCAAGATCGCTGGCATGACCCATGGCTTCCTCTTCCTAGGCTTGGTCGCCATGTTCATCATTGGAAAATCGCAAAACTTAATTACTACTCGAATGATGTGGGGTGGCATCGTGGGCGCGATCCTACCGTTTGGCCCGTTTGTTGTTGATGTAAAGTTGTACAAACTACTACAAACCAAGAAATGAAATATCGAATTCGGTTCTGCCTTTCATCGCAAGATCCGCGCCGATTTCGCCAACCACAGGCTGAAACTTAAACCCGTGTCCGCTTAACCCAGAAATGACACACACGCGTTTGTGTTCTGGTAGCAAACCGATTCGAAAATGCCCGTCATCTGAGTTCCCGTACATACAAGTGTGCATGGTTATGCACGACCCTGCAACTTCAGGTAACCATTCTTCTAAATATGAACGAACTGTTTCTTCATCATCAGCTCGAACTTCTTTAGCGACTTCATCATCTGGATCAATCGTTTCCTCTGGAAAATGTTTTGCGACTTTAAGGCCAGCGGGGCCAGGAATATTTGGAGTCATTGGAAAACCATAGAGCCAGATATCACCGCCCATTTCAATTGACCAAACAGGTAATTCCGACGTGTCGTGAAGATTTGTTTCGGTTGCCCACCAAGTCAACACTTGTCTCGAAACTCGAATCGGTACTTCTGTTGTCCACGCACCCTTGCAAATGACGAGTTTGTCACCTTCAATGGTGCTCTGATCTGTTTCGACAACAACACCCGAACTTGTTTCTTTCCAAGAAAGAACTTTGACATGTTCCAGAAGATCTGCCCCATGATCTCTTGCAGTTGCAATGTACGCAGCGATCGCACGTTCTGGAACAATCATTCCAGCAAGTGGTTCATACACTGCAATTGTGTCATCTGGAACTTGAAAGATGGGATACCGCACTCGCAATGCTTCAACATCTAGCATTTCATATGGGACGTCGTGTGCATCTGCGGAAGCGATCGAATCTTGCACAAGCCCGCTTGTTTTGTTCGAAATGTACAAACCGCCTGTCTCAAAAAAGATTTGATCTTGAGCGTCTTTGTTTAATTCCATCCAAAGTTTGCGAGCGCGTTTCAGTAGCGGCACATACCCTTCGTGTTCTGCATACGCCATACGAAACGCACGTGACTGATGGGCGCTGCTTCCTTTTTCGTGTCCGAGTTCAAATTGTTCAAGCCCAACGACATCTATACCTCGTTTAGCAAGAGTAGCAGCAACTGCGCTCCCTGCGCATCCAAGTCCAATGACAATTACTTTCATGGCCACATTTCATCGACTTCAGGCGCTGCCAAGATTGTCCAAACGACAGCTCCCGAAATAAAGAGTGCTGTGATCGAAAGGGATAAAACTGGTTTGTATTTTCCTTTGCAGAGAAAGTATGCAATTGCGGAAAGTGGAATACTCGCAATAGGAAAAAACCACGCGGATGTTGGAACTGCATGAGAAGGATCGTATGCAAGACCGCACAATGCGGAGCCAACAATGCTGACTCCAAAAATCATTTGCACGCTTTTTGTTTCGCGGGGTTTTACTAGTTGTAACACGCAAAGCGAAGCGGCGACTGCGGACATTGCGCCTGCAAAAAATGCGAGTTTTGCAAAACTCCCATGCAAGGCAAGCATAGATATACTCGCAAGGATCATCCACGAAGCAAGATACATATGCCAAGGAGGAATAGTAAGTCGTCGAAGTCCAACGCATCCAAAAAGTATCAATATAAAGACAAGGAGCCGATCAAGTATTCCGTCTTGTGATGGGAATTGCATCACAATCGCTCCAATTAATCCTGCAATCATCGCTTGCAACGCAATCCGTTTGTCCCATTTTTTCCATAAGGGATAGATGCATGCAAGTAGCGATACAAGCATGATCGTAATGACAAGCCAATGCCATTTCTCAGTTGGTGGAATGCTAGGAAGATCCTCTTGCAAGACAAAAGCAGCGAAACAGGATAAGCCAACAGCCATGCAGGATCCAATTGGCTGGAGACGTTTCGAGGGAAGTACCCACCAACTAGCCAACATGATTCCAGTTGCAACTGCAACTGGAATGCCTATGAACTGAAGAATGTCAGATGGATTCATTTTCGTCCTGCTTCAAGGGCGACAATCACTTTGATATCGTTGCTCAGGGCTCCACTTTCAATACCATAACTCATGCCGTAATCGGTGCGAAAAATCTGGAATTCCATTTCAAAGCCAATCAACTCGCCGCGCCTGCCCTTCACTTGACCAGTCTTTGACATCATCACAGTGAGAGGTTTTGTGACGCCATGAATTGTAATATCACCTGTGACTTCATACTTATCATCACCAACTTTTTTGGTAGCACTACTTTTAAATGTCATTTCTTCAAACTCCACAGCATTAAAAAAGTCAGGGCTCTTTAAGTGCGCATCAAGTTTTTCATTATTTGTATCTACGCTATTGATATCAATTGAAATATCGAAGGCTGGATTTTCATCACCAGTAATCGTGCCAGCAATATCGTTGAACCTGCCATAAAACATCCCTGCCCCGCGGTGATGCACCCTAAAAATTGCAGCTGAGTGCACTGCATCAACTTGAAATGCCTCTCCAACATCGGCTGGGGTTTCCTGAATTGTTGAAAACATTCCGATTCCGATCAATACTGGGGTAATGAGTAGTTTAATGATTAGCATATTGTTCTCCTGTTTCTAAGTGAGTGTAATTGATTACTATATATGGTATGCGATACCTTATAACCTTCTTTATAATAATTCAGAGCTTCTTAGTTAATTATGCCTGTTTTGCAAAGCCTAATATCGTCATCCTCTTTGCTGATGACGCGGGGTACATGGATTTCGGATTCACGGGAACGGACGATTTGCAAACTCCAAGGATTGATCAATTTGCCACTGAAGGTGTCATTTGCACGCAAGGATATGTCACCGCTTCTGTTTGCAGCCCTTCAAGAGCAGGCTTATTAACTGGGCGATACCAACAACGATTTGGACACGAAACAAATCTACGTGGCAAAGATGTAGGGTTACCACTGACAGAACGAACCATGGCAAACAGGCTTGGTGAACTTGGGTATACGACATGTGCAATTGGAAAGTGGCACCTTGGCGGTTCGTATGAACAGCACCCACTCTCTCGCGGTTTTGATGCATTTCACGGATTTTTACTTGGTTCAAGAACGTACTTCTCTAAACCGAACAATAATGTCACGCAGCAATCATTGATGCACAATCGAGTTATTGTCCCAGAAGATGACAATCGGTATCTCACAGATTGGATGGCAACAAAAGCCAACGAGTTTATAAAAATACAAACAAACCAACCGTTCTTTTTATACGTTGCGTTTAATGCCGTACACACACCAATGCAAGCAACTCCTGAGGATCTATCACACTTTTCTGAAATTGAAGATAGCAAACGCAAAAAGTTAGCGGGGATGACTCTTGCTCTGGATCGAGCTGTTGGTTCCATCATGGATACCCTTAAGGAACAAGGTTTAGATGAAAACACAATCGTTTTTTTCCTTAACGATAATGGAGGGGCAACTATAAACGCTTCAAACAACGGACCACTTCGTGGAATGAAAGGATCAAAGTGGGAAGGAGGCATTCGGGTTCCCTATGTTGTGCGATGGAAAAACAACCTTATGCCCTCTTTGTATAACAAGCCGGTGAGTTCCCTTGATATTGCAGCCACATCACTTACCCTCGCTGGCGACACAGCAGAATCGATGGATGATCTTGATGGCATAAACATTCTTCCTTTTCTTACTGGCGAAGAAAAAGGAATACCACACGATATCTTGTATTGGAGACGAGGTCCTGCTGGCGCTGTTCGCAGTGGAGAGTGGAAACTCATCCGCGTTGATGAGCAACCCCCTCTTTTATTCAATGTGATTGATGATATTGGCGAAACGAACAACCTTGCAGAAAGTAATCCAGAAAAAGTCGAAGAATTACTTTCCTATTATGCAACTTGGGAAAGTAAAATGACCGAACCTCTGTGGGTTGCAAAGAAAATTTGGACCGATCGTCAAATCGCAAAGCACAAAATGGATGTCATTGGCCGGGATGCAGAACGAAAAATTCCGTAGTTCTAAACCAACTCGTCATTCATTTTCCATTTTGCTGTTTGCTATAAAGTTTGAGCCCAACAATACTGCCAACAGCACCGCCTACACCGCCGCCAATGATATTTGTATTTTCAATACCCAAACTTTTTGCAATGAGCGTTGCCACAATCGAGGCTGCTGCTGCACAAACTATAACAATAATGATTTTCATTCTTGATCCTTTCCTTTTACGAATGGAATTGTTAATCCGTATGAGCCGTAATAAAATAGCATTACAATTGGGATTGCGGTTGCAAGCCAAGACACT
>JABABS010000007.1 GCA_014238125.1 Phycisphaerales bacterium | reverse complement strand
GCCCTGTTAGCTCAGTTGGCAGAGCAGCTGACTCTTAATCAGCGGGTCGCAAGTTCGAGTCTTGCACAGGGCATTCATTTCATAATTGGATATTTCCCGCCAACGGTATTGGTAAAGCAGCTGATTCTTGATCTAGCTTTGAAAAAACTACCTCGTAGGCAGCTTTTTAAGTTCTAAACGTGCTTTATTGGAATACAGAGCGGGAAAAAATAAAAACCTAACAAAACCCTATCAAGACTGACATAATGGTGTCAGGGTCTTGCCCGATACTACTCAGGCACCGGAAAGGGCTCCATGGTGGAAAGCCCTTCAAAGTGTGAAATGTGTGCCCAAAAGCAATACACAGAAGGAGTATTTCTATGGTTATCAGAACAATTGAAACAAATGTCTTACGACACCACGCTGCATCTAGTTATCTCAGGTCTACGAGCAGGTTGGCTGCATCGAGGCGTGTTGGTCACTCACCGCAAGATCCACAGCAACGCAGTGGTAGAGGACCTGTAGCGAGCTTGAGTTTGAGAGAGCAAATGCAGCAGGATGAACTTGCATCTTTGCGACAACTTCGATGTGATGTCAAATTGCTCAGTGGTGAACTTGATCATGATATCGCTATTCTCAATATCTTTGCATAAACGCATCAGGTGTGATTAGACGATTTGTTTGACTGCCCTTACACTTCATCATCTCAGATGGATGAAGCGAAGGACAATCTAGATCGTGGTCTACAGCAAGTAGAAAAATTATTACCTGCAGCGGCGATTGAACGACTCCGCATCATTTTGAGTGAAGAAGATTATATTGCTTCGCTTCAAAGTTTTTCTCAACCTAAACCGATTGTGTTCCGCGTGAATACTCTTCGATCAACTGTTGAGGATGTGTTAGAAGAAATTGAATCTTCTGGCTTGATTGTTTCTGACATTGAGTGGTGCCCACTTGGGTATAAGTTAGAAGTTGGATCAATTCGCGATCTTCAAGCATTGCAATGTGGAAAAGAAGGGTGGATTTACATCCAAGCCGCATCAAGTATGACCGCAGCACATGCGATGCAACTTAGAGAGGGCATGAGTGTGCTCGATATGTGCGCTGCCCCTGGAAGTAAAACATCACAACTTGCAGCAGCAATGAACAATACTGGAATTCTAGTTGCAAATGATAGAAGCAAAAAGCGACTCTATCGTCTGCGAGAAATTCTTCAGTGGCAAAACACAACAAACGTAGAAGTACTTTGTGGAAGTGGTGAGAGGTTAGGAAAATCACACGCCGATTGCTTTGACCGCGTTCTTGTGGATGTGCCATGTAGCGGTGAAGGTCGACTCCGAATAGAGAAACCGGCTCGATTTAAAAGATGGAGCATGCTGGAAATTCGTCGACTTGCAAAATTACAGGAGCAGTTGTTAATAGCAGCGCTTCGCTGCGTTAAGGTTGGCGGAAGGGTTGTTTATTCGACATGCACGTTTGCGCCTGAAGAAAACGAATGCGTATTGGATCGTGTCCTCTCACGGAATTCGATTAAGGCAAAAGTTCTACCCTTTCCAGAAGAACTATTACCAAATTCTGCAAGGTCATCACTTTCGAAGTGGGGAGGTAAAACGTTTGCCAATAACCTTGAAGGGGCAATTCGTATTATCCCAAATGAAATCACGACGGGTTTTTTCGTTTCGGTGTTAGAACGAGAACAGTGAGAAATTACACATTCGAGTACTTATCAACCATTTTCTTTGCAAGTGAAGCAACTTTATCTACAAGTTCTTTTGGTTCAAGAACTTCACAACTTGGTCCCATGCCAAGAACCCACCAAACAATTTCATCGAGACCAGAAACCGTGCAAGTAAACGTGCACGAATCATCTTCATGCCATTCAATGTCTTGCGTCGCGTGCCACTGAGTATCGCTGATGGTGAGAGAAAATGGATGATCAAATTTGATCTTAACTTCAAAATCTCTTTCTCCAGGAATCATTTGCCAAGCATTTCCAAGGTGTTTTTCAAGCGTAAAAGAGGCGGGAATTTCAGAAGAATATTTTGTAAGTTCCATTTTTAGAAATCGACTTAGTTTGAGAGTGCGAATAGCATCTCTTCCCTCATGAAAGCCAACAATGTACCAAGCCCTAGTTCCAAAAAACAAAGCGTATGGGTGAAACAAGAAAACTTCATCCTCACTGTCTCCGCCAATACTTTCATATTTGCATTCAATAATTTTTTTCTTGAGTAGTGCACGTTGTGCAGAGTCATAAATATCTCCATAGCCCTCTTCGTCCATCGTCGGTGCAGTTCGCAGTTGCATTGTTTGCAAACGTTCAGTTAATTCTTCTCGAACAGAAAGCGGTAGTTGTGATTGAATTTTATGAATTGCCATGGAAGCAGGACGAATAAAAGGAATTGCGCCACTGTCAGCTAAAGTTTCACATAGCGCAGACATTGCCAAGGCTTCTTCAATAGTCAATCGAACCGGAGGCATAAAATAAGTGCCGTTGATGGTGTACCCACCGTTTGCTCGGTCACTTTCTATAGGAATCCCAAGGTCCTTAATTTGTTTGATGTCTCGAAAGATGGTTCGTTCTGTCGTCTCAAACTCATTTGCAAGCGCGTCAGCCGTCCAACCCCGTTGCGTTTGTATAAGTGTAATAATTTGCATCAACCTGTGAACTTTGGTGTATTTAACTGGCATTCGTATAGCGTAGCACGGTTTTAGAGTTCTGCCATACAATTGAATCTCCCTTTCTGAAGGGTACAGTTTTACTGTACACCGCAAAAAATTTATTCGCCGTTACGGCGTTTTCTAAATGGCTGGCATTCACCAGAGACTAGCAAAAATATGATCGCAGAAGCAGTTTCTGTTGGTAATGAAAGGAATGAAAATAACCATCCGCGAGATAGTTTATGCGTGTATCTTACTACTTAGATGAGCGACCACACACCAGAAACAATTGCATTCTCTAAACTTACTATTGGTATACATTCTCTTGCTTGCAACAAAAAGGCCAAGCAAAGCGAGTGGATTACTTCTTCAATCACTGACAACGGGTCAAAAATACTAGGCGTTTCGATAGAAGATTTGCGGGGTCAAAATGATTTATGGGTGGGTCGAATTCATCCAAACGATATTGATGCTGTTATTGCGGCTTTATCAGAGACTGATGAATCTACAGAGCGAACAATTTTCTACCGATTTCGTGATGCAAAAGAACGATATAGATGGGTCGAATTCCGTTTTTCAAAAACCAGTGATCTTGCAGTAGTTGGTTTCATTAGTGATGGGACACAAGCACGTGCAAATGAATATTTTTCGCGATTACATATTGCAGGAAGGTCAAGTCTTGCGAGTTTGTTAGAAAGTAGTGATATTAATGCAAACATTAATTCGTTTTTAAAAACACTTGGTTCTGCGCTTGCTGTCGATAGAGCACGGCTTGTTCGATTTCGGGTGGATGGACGTGCATTTATTACACATGAATGGTTACGTCGAGAGAAAGATGTAAATATAGAACTTCCAACACAAGTGCCAGATGAAGCAGTTGTATGGTGGAAAAATAAACTTGAACAAGATGGTAGTATTGCAATCGAGTCAGGAGATCGATCAGATTTGCCACAGGGCGTTACGAAAGTAATCGAGGAGTTTTCAGTGAACGCAATACTTGCTGTCCCAGCAGTGATCAACGGTGTCGTTGAAGCGTTTGCTTGTTTTGAGATTACTGAAGGTGTTCGATATTGGCTCCCAAACGAAATTTTAGAAGCAACAATTGTACTAAACGGATATGCTCGCTCAATTGAACGTCGAATAGAAGACAGAAAGCAAGCTGCAGAAGAATTTAAACTGCGATCAAGTGAAGAACGGTATCGTTTGATTACAAGTCATTCACCGGTTGTTTTATTCGGCATTGATGCTGAGGGGATATTTACTTTGAGCGAGGGGCTTGGTCTTGGAGCTATGGGAGCACAAGCCGGCGATGTTGTTGGCAAAAGTATGTACGAACTATATCGAAATTACCCCGAAGTTCTTGAGCATGCCAATCTCGCTCTTGCTGGAGAGGAATCTCACGCGAGGATTAAAATTGGTGACCAAATTTTTGAAACATGGTTTACTCCTGTAAAAGATGAGGATGAGATTATCGTTGGAGTTTCTGGAGTTTCAGTTGATATTACAAGAAGGCATGAACTTGAAGAACAACAATTGATCATGATGCGGGAACTTGACCATAGGGTGAAAAATAATATTGCTTCGGTAATGTCACTTGTTGAATTGTCAAAACACGGTGCATCATCTGTTCAGGAGTATGCAAAAACGCTTGATGGTCGATTGCACGCCCTTGCAGTCGCCCATTCCACACTCGCAAAATCTCAGTGGAGTGGGGCATGGCTTAGAGATATTCTGCAGTTAACACTTCAGCCTTACATGGTTGGCACCAGAAGCCAAATTCAATTCGAAGGTCCAGATGTTGAATTATTTGGAATTTTGGCTAGGCCAATGTGTATGATCGTTCATGAATTAGCTACAAATGCATTGAAACATGGTGCACTAAAAGTCGAATCTGGGAATGTCTTGGTTTCAACAAAAATTCTATCTAGTGAACACGTGCAACTTTCATGGAAAGAAACAGATGGACCAGAAGTGCCCAGTGAACGAAGCCCACGGACAGGAACATCGTTACTTGAAGGTCTTGTGAGTCATGAGATGAATGGAACGATTAGCTTAGATTTTAAAAAATCTGGTTTGCTATGTATTATCAAAGTTCCACTAAATGAATCGTAGTAAATGTTACAATGCAGGAATGTCAAATCCATGTCCTGATCAATGTAACGTGTTACTCATAGGTGGCGGAGGTCGCGAACACGCAATTGCGTGGAAACTTTCCCAATCTCCAAAACTTGGAAAGTTATATGCAACAGATTGTTCAAATGGTGGAATTGCATCACTCGCTGAACCTTGCGAAGAATCATGGGATAAGGATAGGATTTTCTTTCTTAATCGCTGGTGTAACAAACACGAAATAGATCTTATTGTCGTTGGCCCAGAAGTTCCCCTCGCAGAGGGAATTGTAGATGAACTAGCAACTGACAAACGTCTCGTTTTTGGTCCAACTAAAGATGGTGCAAAAATAGAATCTGATAAGTCGTATGCAAAAGAATTGATGCGTCAAGCATCGATCCCTACCGCGGATGCACGATCTTTTCAGGACGCTGCATCTGCAAGACAATATATTTTGCGGGGAATAGATAGAGAATTTACAGATAATCGAATGCCTGAATTATCTCGCGAAGTGTTGGGCATTTTAGATAAACTTTCTAGTGATCCAAAATGGACATTTCAAATATCGGATGCATTGCAAAAGATTTTTGAAACTCGTGTTGACCCGTGCGTTGTAAAGGCGAGTGGCCTTGCGGCAGGCAAAGGTGTAATCGTATGTCAAACAGTCGCGCAATCCCTAGATGCAATACACCTCATCATGGAAGATCAAGCGTTTGGTAAGGCAGGGGGCACAGTCTTAATCGAAGAGTTTATGGAAGGGCAGGAAGTCAGTGTTTTGGCACTTGTTGATGGGAGAACAATTTGGGTACTTGACTTGTGCCAAGACCACAAACAAGTTGGTGAGGGAGATGTTGGCGCAAATACGGGTGGCATGGGTGCATATAGTCCAGCGCCGTTGCTAGATGAGGCTGCAATGGAATTTGTGGAGCGCGAGATTCTTGTACCTGCAGTAGATGGTATGCGACGAGACGGTGTAGAATTTCGCGGAGTTCTCTATGCAGGAATTATGTTGACACCAGCGGGACCAAAAGTTTTGGAATTCAATTGCCGATTTGGTGATCCAGAAACACAGCCTCTCATGGTTCGATTACAAGGTGACCTTGTTGATATTCTCTGGCGAACTGCTTCAGGTCAACTTGCAGATGCAGAAATTTCTTTTGACGAACGCGTTGCATGCTGTGTTGTGATGTGCAGCGAGGGCTATCCAGGTGCGTACGAGAAGGGCAAAGAGATTTCTGATATTGAAAAGGCAGAATCTGAAAAGCTGTTGGTTTTTCACGCTGGCACAAACACCACTGGAAATACTTTAATGACGTCAGGCGGCAGAGTGCTCGGTGTGACAGCTATTGCAAATGATTTAGAAACAGCAAAAGCTAGTGCGAACGCTGCTTGTGAACAAATTTCATTTGACGGAGCATTTTGGCGAAGTGATATCGGGTGTCGTGTTTTGAACACTAGCCCTTCCGCAGTGAACTAATTTCGTCTCGAAGCAATGCGGCTTTTTCAAAATCTAAACTATCAGCTGAATCGAGCATTTTTTGTTCGAGCAATTCAATTTGTTCTTCGACATTGAAGTCATCCGCAGTTCCGTGTTCATGGAATGCTTCACGTGCAGTTTGTCTTGCAGAAAGTTCGTTTTCGATACCTTTTCGAATTGCTTTTTGAATTGAAGTAGGAGTGATGTTGTGCTCTTGGTTGTATGCAAGTTGTATTTCTCTACGCCTACTCGTTTCATCTATAGCGCCTTGCATTTGAGAAGTTATCTTGTCTCCATAGAGGATAACTCTCGCTTTGACATGACGAGCTGCACGACCCATTGTTTGTACCAAACTTGTTTCGCTTCGAAGAAAACCAGCCTTGTCAGCATCAAGTATGCAAACGAGTGAAACTTCAGGCAAATCTAATCCCTCGCGAAGGAGATTTACTCCGATGAGCACATCAAATTTCCCTTCTCGAAGTGCACGTAAAATTTCGAGACGTTCAAGCGTCTCAATGTCACTGTGTAAGTATCTGCATTGCAACTCTGTATTGTCGATGTATTTAGCTAAATCTTCTGCAAGTTTTTTTGTCAACACGGTGACAAGTACGCGCTCCTTGTTCTTTACGCATTCTCTAGCTGCAACAAGTAAATCCGGAACTTGTGTAGACGCCGGTCGCACTTCTACAATTGGATCAAGAAGCCCAGTTGGTCGAATAATTTGTTGCGCAATTTCACCTCTTGAACGCTTGAGTTCATACTCATTTGGTGTTGCAGAAACATAAATTGTCTGAGGAGTGATTTTCTCAAACTCGTCAAAAGTTAGTGGACGGTTATCAAGTGCACTTGGTAGTCTAAAACCATGCTCGATGAGCGTCCGTTTCCGTGCTTGATCACCGTTATACATCGCGCGAACCTGAGGTAAAGTTACGTGAGATTCATCGATGAACATGAGCCAATCATTTGGGTCACGATTTGGAACATGACGAAAATAATCAAGCAAACAAAAAGGCCGGCTACCTTTTGGTCTATTTTCTAAATGTCTTGCGTAATTTTCAATTCCACCGCAATACCCGATTTCACGAATCATATCGAGGTCGTATCTTGTCCTCGCTGTAATTCGTTGGGCTTCAAGCAATTTGCCTTGGCTCTTAAAATTTTCGACTCTTTCCTTCAGTTCTTCTCGAATGGATTTAGTTGCTTCTCTTAATCCATCTTCTGGCATGACGTAGTGAACGGCTGGAAAAATAAAAACATCTGTTTCTTCTGCGAGCGTTTCGCCTGAAGTTGGGTGGATTAATTCAATGCGTTCAATTTCGTCTCCAAAAAACTCTACACGCACTGCGAATTTTTCATAGGCTGGATATATCTCAAGAACATCACCACGAACTCGAAATGTACCTCTCGTAAATTCGATGTCATTACGAGAATATTGCATTTCAGTTAGCTCAAGAAGGAGAGAACGGCGCTCAATAATTTTACCTCGAGATAAACCGACGATTCGATTGTGATATGAATCTGGCGACCCAAGACCGTAGATACAACTGACAGATGAGACAATGATGACATCGTCTCTTGTCATCAAACTACTTGTTGCTTTAAGGCGAAGTCGATCTAGATCATCGTTTCTTGCAGCGTCTTTCTCAATATAAATATCTCGTTGAGGAATATACGCTTCGGGCTGGTAATAATCATAGTAACTGACGAAATACGAAACAGCGTTGTGAGGAAAAAGTGCTCGCATCTCTTCAAACAGTTGCGCAGCAAGTGTCTTGTTGTGGCTTAAAATCAAAGTTGGTTTATTGACTTTCGCGATGACATTTGCCATCGTAAAAGTTTTGCCAGTACCAGTTGCTCCAAGGAGAGTGTTGCACCGTTCTCCAGAATCGATCCAAGTAGTAAGTTGGTTAATCGCTTGTGGTTGATCGCCACTTGGTGCATACTCACTAACAAGTTTAAACATTTACACGGGGTACTTACTATCGTATGTTGCTTGATCCATCAAATTGTCAGCAGTGGTGTCTTCGACTCGTATTTTGACAAGCCAGCCTGCACCGAATGGATCGCTATTTAGAATTGAAGGGTCATCTACAACTTCATTGTTCGATTTAATTATTTCTCCGACAAATGCAGAGTTAACATCACTCGTTGTTTTGACAGATTCAATTTCTCCAAGAGATTCATCCTTGCCAATTGAGGTCCCCTCATCTTGCATTTCAACATACGTAATATCAGTGAGCTCATTGGCGGCAAATTGGGTAATACCGACCGTGACGATATCACCATCAATTCGATACCATTCATGGGATTGGGAAAACTGGCAATCAGATGGGGTAGTCATGTGTAGTATCCTTTGGGATTAGTTTTTCATTACCGTTGCCTTCGTGGCATAAAAGGGTATAGTACCGCCTTAATGCCCACTCTCGGGCGTCTTTGGGGGATTCATTTTATGACTTTACTTCTGACACTTGCAATTGAAACTCTCAACCCACTTATAGAAAAGGGTGAGCATGATATTTTTGATTCTCCAGAGATTTCATCAAACCAATTAGGACTTCGCGGTGTTATGGTAGACGCGGACCATCTTTCTGGTTGGAGTCATGAGCAATACGATGCATTTCGAAATGCTGCTGACAAAGCACTTTGTCCCTGTTTACTTCTGCGAGGAAGTCGAAAACTCGATCTTGTTGGCGACCGGGAAGCAGGAAGAGAGAGAATTCAACGGTTATCTGTTGCAGCGAATCGATTGGGATGTAACGCGGTAGCGATTACTCCAAAAGTTTCAAGTGATGAGCAATCGGTTGACACAGTAGTTTCGGAACTTCGTGATGCAATGGCAGATGTTGAACGGTTAGATATTAATCTGTTACTTCAACCATGTGAGGGTCATACATCTGATCCGGATCAGCTGATTGAAGTAATTAAAAGAATTGGTGGTTTTAGAATTGGAGCGCTGCCCACCTTTTCTTCGGCATCTCTTACTTCTGATCCACTTGAAACGTTACGGAAGTTAGCACCGTACGCTGGCGGAATCGTAGCTGATTTTCCCTGTGGAAAAGGTAAGAAGAAATTGGATCCCATTGAAGGGCTAGTTGCGGTTTGTGAAGTTGGATATTCAAATTCAATTGCATTAAGTTATGTTGGTTCAAAGAATCCAATCAAAGAAATAGAAAAAATCGCAAAGAAAATGAAATCCACTCTTGGGGAATTGAAGTAATCATGTCCCAAGATAATCGCTTGGTTGTAACGATTGATGGAGCTGCAGGAACAGGTAAAACTTCGGTTGCGAGAGAATTAGCTCGCCGTTTGGGAACAGATTGTTTAGACACTGGCGCGATGTATCGCGCAGTTGCAGTGATTGCAGTTGATCAAAACGTCGATCCAAGTGATGGGGAAACGCTTGCAACAATGGTTACAGAACAGGGCATTCGTTTTGATTGGACACAATCTCCCCCTCCAATTTTACTTGGAGGCAAGGATATTTCTGTTCGAATTCGTGACCTTGATGTCAGCGCAGTTGTTTCCGTTGTTGCAGAACAATCTGAAATTCGAAAAGTTCTTGTGGAGCAACAGAGAAAAATCAGTCAAGATCATCCAACGCTTGTGACCGAAGGTCGAGATCAAGGATCAGTGGTTTTTCCTGACGCTGTTGCTCAGTTTTATCTTGAAGCAGCAATGTCAGAGAGGACAAAACGTAGATTGTTGCAATTAAAGGATTCTGGCACCAATACAGATGCCCAGACAGTCGAACAGGATATTACATCGCGTGATAAAATTGATTCTTCACGCGAAGACAGCCCACTTGTTTGTCCAAATGGCGCGATGATAATTGATACTTCAGATAAAACGATGCTTGAAGTTGTTGACATCATGGAACAAGTTGTTCGGGAACATCTCGCACCAATAGATCACGCATGATCAGCATGTTTCAAATACAAAGGCGAGCTCCGGGAAGCAGTGCTTGGCGTGTTTTATTTTGGTGGTCGATTGTTGTTCGTTTTCTCGGTTGGATGTTTGTAATTGTGTACAAATATCGTCGGAACGGTATGAATAATATTCCAAAAACCGGACCTTTACTTATTATTTCAAATCACCAATCACATTTTGATTCACCGCTAGTTGGATCTTTAGTTATTGACAGACCATTCAAATCTATAGCAAAAGATTCTCTTTTTTCTTCTAAATTCCTTACGTTTTTGATGCATGGGTTTGGCGTGATCTCAATTCGTAGAGGCGAAAGTGATACTGCTGCGATTCGAGGTGCGATTGCAGAACTCAAAGCTGGTGGTTCAATAATGCTATTTCCTGAGGGGACGAGATCAACTGATGGAACAATCGGCGATTTTCAGCGAGGTGTTTGGATGTTGATTCGCCGAGGAAACGCGGTGGTTCTTCCGGTTGCTGTAGAAGGAACATTTAATGTGTGGCCAGTTGGCGGAAAAATAAAGTTTCGTGGTGTTGTCGAATCAGCTGCTGGTGTACCCATTCATTCTCAAGAACTTGTAGACCTTGGCGAAACTGCGGGGATGGCACTACTTAAATCAAAAATAGAATCCTTGCGTTTGATGTGCCGAGAAAATATTGATAAACGATCAAAAAAGTAGGGTTGTTGCAGAAGAGTAGAACATTTTGAATGCAGCCCATGCAACAAGAAGAGCAAAAACAATTCTAATCGCTTTGATTGGCATAGAAGTTGAAAGTTTCGCGCCAATCCAACCACCCACTAACGCTCCGGGTATGAGCCAAAGTGCACCGATGACGGCGTAGCCTGCGTGCATGTCTGTTTCAGATTCTGCAACAATTTCAGAGAGTGAAATGTCCTTCACAGTTGCCCCAATGAGGGCAGTAATAAACATAATTGCTGAGGATGTACCGATCGCTTTTCTCAATGGAAGTTTGCAAACTCTGTTGAGCAGTGGGACTTGAATAAGCCCGCCTCCGATTCCAAGGAGTCCTGCAGCGGTACCGGTGATGCCACCGGTCAAGCTTGCTCTTGGCCACGTTGCTTTGTAATCTCCTGATTTTTGATTTTCTTGGGTTGCATTTTTTGGTCGAAGTGCTTTGAGTTGATCCCATAAGACCCAGACCAGAAATAAGCCAAAACCTCCCTCAAGATAGGCTGCTTGCAGTTGATTGGATAACCACGCTGCGAATGAAATGCAAATGATTGAAACGGGGAGCACTTTTTTCACTGTATTCATGGAAACATTCATCGCTTTGCGATGTCGAATGGCTGCAGTGAGCGCTACTGCGGGGTTGACTGTCATTGCTGCTGCTTGTGCGAGGTGAAAAGGCCAGCCGAGGATAAATCCTAGGACCGGGATCATGATGACAGAGCCACCGATTCCGAGCAGCCCACCAAATATTCCTGCGCCTAGCCCTAGCAACAGCAGTATCACAACGTGAAAAGGTTCCATTCCGCCCATTGTACACCTTAGACTGCGAGTGAATCAAACGTAACTACTCGGCGCTGTACTCGGTCCCGTACCCGGTGTTGGACCTGACCCCATTCGCTTTGGCAAGGTCTAGTGATGTTGGTATTGGGTATATGATGTAAAAATGGAGTTTTGGTCCATTGTTGGAGATATTACGATTCTGCTAGGTGCGGCGGCATTACTTGGAATCGTGGCTGAAAAAATCGGGTTTAGTGCTGTCGTTGGGTATCTCATTGCAGGCACTCTAGTTGGACCGGGGTTGCTCAATTGGATTTCTTCAGGTGAAGAAATAATTAGAGACATGGCTGAGATTGGCGTAGCGCTGCTTCTTTTTACCTTGGGCCTTGAAATTGATGGCCAGAAACTGAAGCAACTTTTTGGCCGAGGTATTTTTCTAGGATTGGGTCAAGTACTTGGAACTGGAATCTTGGGGTGGGCGATATCACGTTTATTTCATGTAGACCTAAACACTTCAATCATTGTCGGAGCAATGGCTGCTCTGAGTTCAACTGCAGTTGTTGCAAGAGTTTTGCAGAACCGCGCAGAATTAGATGCGCCGCATGGTCGTGTAACACTTACAGTCTTGGTTCTCCAAGACATAGCAATTGTTCCCCTCATGATTCTTGTTGGAATTCTTGGTGCAAAACATGGTGACACATCTGTTGCAATGTTAGTCGGAGGTGCAGCAGCAAAACTTGTAGCCTTACTCGTCATAATTTTTTTAGTTGGCGTGCTTATATTACCAAGAGTATTCGGCGCTGCTCTTATTAGAAGGAGCGCGGAGCTACCAATCGTTGTTGGTATCGTGACATGTCTCTCTGCAATGTGGTTAGCATTTCAATTTGGCGCATCACCTGCACTTGGTGCATTCGTAGCAGGCATGATATTGGCTGGGTCTCCATTTGCCGCACAAGTTCGAGGGGATGTCGCACCATTTCGCAGTATTTTCCTAACTCTTTTCTTTGTAACAACGGGCATGCTTGCAGATTTACCATGGCTTGTGCATGAATATCATTTTGTTTGGGTTTTAGGAGTTGCACTTGGAATTATTGTTGGAAAAACAATTGTTGTTTGGATAGTAGGTATCACATGCAATATTCCTCGTAGAGTTTCTATCGCAAGTGGTTTGTGCCTTGCACAAATTGGTGAATTTAGTTTTGTTCTTGGCTCAGCTTCGCTAGCTGTGGGCATTATTAATGATGATGTTTTTCAATTGATGATTAGTGCGTCGTTGTTGACGTTACTTCTTGCACCGTTATTGATAGGGAGATCGAGACAGGTTGCAAACTGGATTGACAAAATAATTGGAAGCGATCCAGTCGATGAAAGTGACGATGCAATTACATCAATGAGAAATCATGTCATCGTTCTTGGATACGGCGTTGCTGGAAAATTGGTAACCGCTACATTGCTTGAGTTGGGAAATCAAGTATTAGTCATCGACATGGGACCGATGGGCGTGCTGCAAGCAAAGAAAGATGGTGCCTCTTCTCTTATTGGAAATGTGCAAAGAAGAGACGTTCTTGAACACGCAGGTATTTGTTCAGCAAAAATGCTCGTATCAACCCTGCCAGATTATCGGGCAACTGTTGAAACTATCGATCAAGTTCGATCACTCTCATCCTCTATTCCGATCGTGGCAAGAGCGAGATATTCTAGGCATGCAACATTGCTAAATTCTGTTGGTGCAGATATCGTTGTGGATGAAGAAGTGTGTGTAGGCCGCACACTAGGTGAGCAAGTGATGCATCAATTGGGTTTGTGATTAGAGCCCCGGTGCGAAACCTCGTCGCATCGTATTTTCGCAAATTGCACGAGGTTCTACAAACTGCAACAAATAATCTTTACCACCTGCTTTTGATCCAACACCTGACATTCCAAATCCACCGAAGGGCATTCTCGCAACAAGAGCGCCTGTACATCCCCGATTGAGATACAAGTTGCCAACCCTAAATTCTCGTCTTGCTCGTTCGAGATGCGCTGGTTTACGACTAAAGACACCACCAGTAAGTTTGTATTCAGATGAATTTGCAACTTTTAATGCTTCGTCAAAATCTTTTACACGCAACACTGCCAGGACAGGTCCAAAAATTTCTTCTTTTGCGATTCGATGATGCGGTTCAATGCCAGAGAAAATGTGTGGACCGATGTGAACTCGACCAGTTTTTTCGTCAAGCCCTTCTGGTACATGGCCAGCAAGCTCTAGCTTTCCCTCTGTTTTTCCAATCTCGATATAAGACCGGATTTCAGCGGCTGCCTTCGCATCGATAACAGGTCCCATGTCTGAACTAGGATTTAATACATCGCCAACGACAAGTGTTCTCGTTGACTCAACAAGGCGTTCAAGAAAAATATCGTGCGCTGAATCAACAACGATCACTCGGCTGCACGCAGAGCATTTTTGTCCTTGATATCCAAATGCACTTTGCCGAACACCGAGTACAGCTTCGTCGAGATCAGCCGAAGCATCAATAATGATTGCATTTTTACCGCCCATTTCGCAAACAACTTTTTTGACGAATGGTTGGTCTTCAGGTGTACGTCCAGCAGATTCAAGAATATCTAATCCAACCGCTTTTGAACCGGTGAATGCAATGACGGAAATTCTTGGATCGCGCACGAGCGCGGCTCCTACAATAGCGCCTGGTCCCGCTGCATAATGCAGGACATCACGAGGCGCGCCCGCTTCCCATAACATTTCGCAGATGTACTTCGCAATGCCGACTGTTTGTCCAGCTGGTTTTACAATCACAGAGTTGCCAGTGATAAGCGCGGCAACTGTCATGCCACAACAAATCGCCATGGGAAAATTCCAAGGACTAATTACTGCAGCAACGCCGCGTGGTTGGTAAAACTGTTGGTCGAGTTCGCCAATGAATTCTCCAATTCGATCGCGTTCAAAAAGTTCTGGTGCCATACGTGCGTAATATTCGCAAAAGTCAATGGCTTCACACACTTCGCCATCTGCTTCACGCCAAGTTTTTCCTGCTTCTTTCATGACAACGCCACACATTTCATCTCGGCGGTTTCGCATGATCGCTGCGGCTTTCACCAATACATCTGAACGAACTAATGGGTCAGTATCCCGCCAACTTGGAAACGCAGCTTCTGCACGTTCTACAATTTTGGCCATGTCTTCTACTGTTTCAACGCGTGTTATGTCTGGAATTGTTGATGCATGTATGGCTGCAGCAAAATTCGTGCGTGTTTTTACATCCGAAAAATCTCGATAGGACTCGGTGAAGAACGGTCGGTTGTCACCAACGCCATCTACTGCAGGTGAAAGGTGATGTCTCTCAGGTGCTTCTTCGATACGAGCAATTCCTGGATCAATTCCTTCATGTTGTATGTGTGGCGAAGCAAGCAGGACAGAGGCATCAGCGTCGTCAACAAAACTGCTTCGAAGCCAAGATTCATTTGAAGTATTTTCTAAAAGTCGTCGAACCAAATACGCCATGCCCGGAATCATTTCTCCAACTGGAACGTATTCGCGAAGTCGCAACCCTTCACTGAGTACACCTGCTTTGAGCTGATCTGCCATGCCTCTTAACATTTGTAACTCAAGCGCGGCAGGGGGCAAACCATGTTTTTCAAGTAACGCCATCGCGGTGGCGATGGAACGAATGTTATGTGAGCCAAGTGCAAGTTTCACGCCACCTTGTCCATTTTCGGTAGGCGTTGATTCGATAAATAAAGCTGCCATTCGTTCAAAACATGCATCGGTATCAACCTTACGACTCCAAACAGGCACCGGCCAACCCATTTCTTCAGCATGTATAGTTTCGTAATCCCAGTACGCGCCTTTGACAAGACGGATAGTGACACAGCGACCGGTTCGCTTTGACCATTCAATGATTTTTTTTGCATCTTTATCACCACTTCGAAGGTACGCTTGCATTGCTAGACCTGCAGGAAAATCAATTTCGTCGCAACATCGCATAAAAAGATCTAATGTTAATTCTTTATACTCAAACTGCTCCATATCAAAGTTAATGAGAGTGCCATTACGCTGTGCCTCTTCAAGAATTGGGCGTAATGCTTCTAATAAACTATCGATAGACGCGTCGTTTGCAATCGGATCAGTGTTTGCAAAAAGTGAACTGATTTTGATCGAGATATTTGTACGTGGAATTGGACCTAAGTGATCATTTTCTAAAAGAGGTTGAGTTTTCCACGATGAGACTGTTTTTGGCAAATTGGTGAGTAAATCTAAATATCGTTGGCGATATTCCACAGCTTCTGTATCACTCACGCACGCTTCACCAAGCAAGTCGACAGAAAACGCAACGCCTTCATTCCAAATTTTTTCAAGTGAAGGCAATGCAGATGCGGCATCTGTTCCTGCAATAAACCGCTCAGCCATTTTTGTAATTTGGCTTGTGACGGTCTTTGTCATTGTGCTTTGCATCATTCCGCCAGCCTTCAAACCTATGCCAAGACCGGGTGGAAGTTTCACATCTGGTTGTGTGAGATAATCCATAAGATGATCGTGCACTTGTTCTGGAGTGACAAGCATTGGAAAAGTGTCAACAAAACGGAAAAGTTGAATCTTAAAGGCCTCGTCTTGCATCGCCCAATCCATGAGTTTGTCAGACCAAAATGCAGTAGAAAGCCAACTTTGTTTTTTTGACCTAGCTTGATGTAGAAGTAAACTTCCTATCTCTAAAATTCGTTGTTCTGTCGCTGCATCGAACACACTATTGGTGTTTCGATCACTTGTATCTATTGGAGAAGTAGCCGCTTTTGATTGTCGTTTGAAGAATGCCATAGTTTCGGCATTCTAGCACTACGCTCGGCGAATTGCCCTAAGAAAACGATCGTCTCCAAACGCATCACGGATGATTTTCGCTTCTTCGAGTGCTGGTTCATTTTGTGCAAGGGCAAGTGCTTGGTCTCGCGTTGAAGTAGCAATTTCAATGATGAGGAGTCCATGAGGATTGAGTACTTTTGGAGCCTTGGCGATGATTTGAGAAATCACATCCATTCCGTCTTTTCCTCCAGAAAGAGCCAGTTTTGGTTCCCAATCAAGTACATTTGCTGCGAGGTGAGCCATTTCACAATCTGGAATATAAGGTGGATTTGAACAAATCACATCAAACGATCCAAAATCTAAAAGAGGATCGACGCCATCACCCTCTACAAATGAAATTTGAGTGTCAATTTTGTGGATTGAGGCATTGGTTTGCGCCAGTTCTAAGGCCGCACTTGAAATGTCCGTTGCAACGATCTTTGCGTGCTCCAAATTGCTTGCAAGTGTGATTGCAATGCACCCAGAACCGGTACCAATTTCTGCAATGTTGAATGTTGAATCATGAGAGGAATTGCAATGTTCAATCACTTGTTCAACAAGACGCTCAGTACAAGATCGCGGAATAAGTGTTGAACTGTTGACTTGAAACTCCACGCCAAAAAACCAAGCATTTCCAACAATGTATTGCACTGGCTCATGCTTCATTGCTCTTTGCACAAGTTCTCGCAACTCGTTTCGTTCGGCGTCGGTTGCTATTCGATTTGCATTTGCATAGAGATCAATTCTCGATCCACCAAGAACATGCGTTAGGAGCATTTCGCCGATTAAGCGTGGGTTATCAATTTTTTTATTTGAAAATTGTTCCGTCATCCAATCGAGGAGAAGGCGTGTGGTCCATTTGGTTATCTGTGTTTCACTCACAAAGAGATTGTACGTGCGAATGAGCTAAGTTCTTTAATTACCGACCTTTTTTCGGCAAGCTTTTTGCACAATTTCAATCAGTTGGTCAGTCCTAAATGGTTTGAATAACACAGTGTGCATGCCTTCTTGGCTCGCACGCATGATGGAATGGTGGGGGTCATACCCAAAGCCAGTCATAAGCACAACTATTTGATCTGACCACATTTCAGTTGCAGCGTGAAAAACTTCATATCCATTGAGTCCGGGCATCCGAATATCAGAAATAATTAGGTCAAATTGCTTCCCCGAGGCATTAGTTTTTTTGAGAACCTCATATGTTTCAGTTCCATCGACGCACACCGTGACTTCAAAACCAAGTTTTGCCATGACATCTCGTACGCCCAACCGAACGACTTCTTCATCATCTGCGACAAGCACCGTCTTGCCTTGAAGTGTAGGATCGGGCTGAATAAAACCAGCGCGGTCAGCATCTAGAATTGTTTGCGGTCCACCCGTGCAAGCTTTTAACCGAAGATCAACAGTTTGAGTTGCTTCTACAAGTTTTTTTGCAGTTTCAACATCGTTTCCTTCTTCGAGCAACTTGTTAGAAAGTTCAGCAATAACGTTTAATGGATCCTCAAGTTCCGTAAGAATATTTTTGGAGACCTCTTCATTCGTTGTGTACCGTTCAACAACTAAGAGATCAAGTGTGTGCATAGCGCTAGCGATGTATCTTCCAAAAATTTCGGCCATACGGCGATCGTTATCATCGAAGGCATTTTTAGTTTTTGATTCGGCATTAAACACGCCGATAATTTTGTCGTTCATCCATAGAGGAACTGTTAAAGATGAAGCAGCACTATCAAGACCAGTCCTATAGAGGGGTTCTTGTTCTACATCACTGCAGATATAACTGGTTCCGCTTGAAGCCACCAACCCACAGATTCCATTTTCAGTTTCTTTTGCGAATATAATTTCACCAATTTTGAGTGGTGAAAGGTTTTCTGCTATGACCAGCTCAAGTGCTCCAGAACGTTGGTCGAGTAAACGTATCTCAAAATTATCCATATCGAGAAGGTCATGTACATATCGCACAACTTTCTCCTCCATCAATCGAAGTCGTTGAGCAACATTAAGTGACCGAACAGTTGAGGCGTCGAACTGAGTCAGCTCCATACCAGCATCGCAAATGGCGTTGATTTTTGCTTGGATTGCACCACCACCAGAAAGAATTAAATCGCTTTCTTGGTCAGGGGCTACGATTTCAAAATGTGAGGATAGCAACTCTGCGATCTCTGGATCGATCGTAGCGTCGAACGCAATTTGTAATCGTTGGCGTTTCTCTGCCATTGTCGTAGTCATTACCTTACTTATTCCTAGCCTACACCCATTTTTAGAAGATGCAATCGAAATGCCATCGGAGTATTGACCCCTTTTGCTTGATAAACTTCGGTACTTTCAGTGTAACTTGTGGTCTTCTTTGCCCTAAAATCCACAACCTGTACAAGATGATCCTCCAAACCACCAATTTGACCCGCAGTTTTGCAACGACCCATGCTCTTATGGGAGTTGATCTTTCTGTTCAAAAGGGGCAAATTCGAGGTCTTTTAGGCCCAAACGGTGCGGGCAAAACAACAGCGCTTCGGATGATTTGCGGTGTGCTTGCGCCAACTCGGGGAACTATTTTGATCGATGGTTTAGATTTCAAGAGCGATCCAGTAATAGCGAAGAGGCGAATTGGATATTTGCCAGAAGGCGCACCCTTGCCAAGTGAATTACGTGCCTCTGACTATCTTCTATATGTTGGGCGTATGTATGGACTTGATAAAACTGCTCGTACACTTGCGATAAATACTTGGTCAGAGAGATGTGACATTACTAGCGTGCTCAATCAATCCATTGGCACGTTATCCCGTGGATACCGACAGCGAGTTGGACTTGCAGCAGCGTTACTGCATCAACCAAAACTTATTGTGCTTGACGAACCTTCAACTGGACTAGATCCAGAACAAAGTGTTTCATTTCGTGCAATTGTGAAAGACGTTGCCGCTGATGCAGCAGTCTTATATTCGTCACATAATCTTGCAGAAGTTGAAGCAACTTGTGATGTTGTTTCTATTCTTTGTCAAGGGAAAATTGTTGCAGATGGAACGTTTGAATCGCTAAGTACGGGTCGAACTTCTGTTTCCGTTGAAATCTCTCCACATTCAATTGCTTCGAAACTTCCGACTTCAAGTTGTGTTTCCATTGATGAAAAGTGGATGCGTTGTGTTTGCGAAAAAATTTCTGGTGAACAAATTGCAAAAATTGTTTCTGAAGAAGCAGGTTTGATACGTTTGATTCAACCTGTTGGCGAATCGACAGAGATGACGTATCTGCGCCTCATTCAAGAATCGCAGGTGCACGTATGAAAAGCGGATTTGCCATTTTTAGACGCGATCTTCGTTCGCTTTTTTGCGTTTCAACTGGTCCGATTGTCGCGGCGTTGTTTTCTTGTTTGAGCGCTGTTGCGTTCATTTCAGGAGTGTTTGATCAAGGAGGTATTGCAACTATGCGACCCGTCTTTGATTTTTCAACATGGTTACTCATTTTGCTCTGCCCAGCAATCACAATGCGATTGATTGCGGAGGAACGCAGAGTTGGGACGTGGGATCTCTTACTCGCATCTCCAATTTCTTCTTTCCAACTCGCAAAGGGTAAGTTCGTAGCTGCTTTGAGTTTCCTCCTCTTTGTACTTTTGACGACAGCACCGCTTATCCTCGTGTTGGAGATATACGCTCAACCAGATTATGGCGCAATTTTGAGTGGGTATCTAGGTCTTCTTCTTCTTGGTGGCGCAGTACTTGCAACAGGTATTGTAGTTTCGACACTCACATCATCACAAACAGTTGCCTACTTAGTCACAACATTCTTCTGGTTGACACTCTCCCTTGGAACGAAAGTAATCCCAACGCTTGTTCCCACAAGGTTCGCAGATTTTGTGTTCGCATTTGACCCCGACCTTCGCACGAGTGCATTTTCGGTTGGTCTCTTCGATAGTTCGGGCGTTGTGTACTTTCTCTCAATCATGGTTGTTATGGTTTTTGTTGCAGCATTTGCGGTAGACAGAACACGCAGACCTTCACTGCAGGTAACAAAAATTATTATTTGTGGAATTTCATTGCTAGCTTCGCTCATTGCGATCAACGAACTTGCACTCCAAGAACAATTTCGAACTCGAATCGACGCCACTGGATCAAGAACGTACACCCTTAGTGATCAAACAACTTCTTTTTTGCAATCACTTGATGAACCGTGGCGAATGGTTGTCTTGATAGATGAAACATTGACAGAAAGATCAACTACAAAACAAGTAGATGAAGTGCTTCGTCGCTACGAAGAAGCCTCAGAAATGATGTCTGTTGACCGAATCGATCCTGCAAATCCAACGTCGATACATGCGTACGAAGTATTACTACAAGATGTCATGGAGATTTATGCTGTTGAATTGCAGAACGCTGAGACTGCAATCAGACAGGGAACGAAAACATTTCAAGAACTCATGACATTTGCATCAAGTGAATCTGCGTGGTCTGAACTAGTTTCACAACTTGAAGTTACCGCAAAAGAACTTGAAACACTCAACACAATGACAACTTCACTTGCGTTGCTCGGTCGCGATGGAAAATTAATTCTTGATGAGGTTGATAAAGCAATGTTTGTCGATATGGCTAAACCATTGCCGAGGCTTGCAATTGCCCGAGATATTCTTGCTGCAGCAAATGGAAGATGGTCTCGAGAACTCTCAGAAGTTGCATGGTGGTTGCAAGAAAACCGAAGCGGGGAACTTGCTCTAGCTGCCAAAGAAGAAGCGGTTGCGTTCGAATCAATGGCAGCAAAATTAGCAAAATCAGATGACACACTTAGAAGGCTCGGCAGGCTGGAATTTGGTGAACTTGCCATGCAACTTACAGAAGGGCAGGGCGCAATTTTAATGTCACCAACAAGAGCAATGATGATTTCTGCAAAGCTTTTGTTTCCAACAGGTCGTTCGTCTAGTGGTATTGCTCAAGATCAACGGTTTCGGGGTGAGCAAATTATTTCATCCGCATTGCGTTCGCTCATTGCAGAAGAGGTTCCACAGGTTGTATTTGTGCACGCTGAAGAACAATCTCTGCTTATTAAAAGTAAAGAAGGTGCTGATATTGCAGCAGTACAAGGGTTATTGGAATCGAGTCGATTTCGGGTTTTAGAGTGGATTCCTGCAGACAGTGCAAGGCCATCGTTAGACGATGGGCCTGTTGTATACGTTGTAATTCCGCCTTCAAGTAGAGCAGGATTAGAAATATCACAACGAGAGCAATCCTTAATTGATGCTGTGACTGGGTTGCTTGCAGGGAATGAATCAGTCATGCTGAATGTACAACCTAGTTTGTTGCCAAGGTATGGACAAGTTGACCCGTGGTCTTTGTTGCTCAAGCAAGTTGGCATTGAGGCAAATACATCAAAAGTTATTTTACAACAAGTCGCTACCGGTCCACAACAAGTCTATATTCAACGAGCACAACTAATTGAACGATCAGTTGGTAATCATGCTATTGCCCGTGCAATTGATTCACGTCGAATTTATATGCCGTTGCCATTAGAAATCTCCGGCGGCGTATCTTTGCTTGCAATAACGCCAGATGAAGATCGGTGGCTTGATGAAAATTGGGCTGCGGAAACGGATGCAGCAGGGAAGACCAGATTTCAAGAGGACGTTTCAGTTGCAAGTGCAGTTGTACACCACGACAACGCAAGAGCAATTATTGTTGGCTCAGGTGGTTGGCTGCTTTCATGGGCAGCGGATCGTGCGTTGCAACTGGGTGATGGACAAGTGACAATGGCAAATCCGGGTAACAGTGAATTTCTTTTAGCATCAGTTGCATGGCTAGCGGGTTTAGATGATTGGATTGCAGCAAGTCCTCTCGGACAGCAGTCAAGTCGAATTGAAGGACTCACTTCAAAGATGTACACAGTTTGGCTCGTGATTTTGATTCTTGGTATACCTGTACTCATCCTTTCAGTCTTTGGAATTGCATCGATGAAAAGGAAATCAGCATGATTCGCACTGCACATGTATGGATACTCGTTCTTGTCGCACTCACGCTTTCTGGTTTTGCAATGTGGCAACGTTCAATAGAAGTTTTGGATCAGCAGGATGAAGTTGTGCTGTTACTCCCACAAAACACAATCTCTTGGAGTGAGATTGAAACGATCACATTGAATAGGAAGGGTGAAAAAATTGTGTTCGAACGCGTAGAGGGAATTTGGTGGCAAACACGACCATTTATGTGCAGAATGGACACAAATTCGATGCTAAACGTTATAGATCGAGCACAAGGTTTGTTGCAAATGGGTGTTGTAGAAGGTGATGTTTTAAAAGAAACACTTGGTCTTGGTGAAAAAGCAAACAGTCTTACACTTGCAACCAAAGAAGAATCAATTAGGATTGCACTCGGTCGAATGACACTTGGCGGTAGAGCGTACGCTGCTGTTAACGGTGGACCACCAGTAACAGTTTCACAATCACTGCACCAACTCGCACTTGATACTGACCATCGGTATTGGCGGGACATTCGCTTGTTTCCAGAGTTGGCAGTTGATGTCCAGAGAATCGAACGAAGAATCGACAATGACATGCTTGCATTAGATCGTTCAAGTGGAAAGTGGATGATTCAAGAACCAGTTTCTTCAAGGGTGCACGACGATGCGCTCACGGAATGGATTGGACGATTGGCATCCGTGAAACTTGGTTCATTTGTAGTTGATGAACCGGATGATCTTGCATTGTTTTCTCTTCTCTCGCCACGTGCTTCGCTTGCAATTACAGATTCAAATGGTGAAACACAAACAATTTTGATTGGTGGACGAGTTTCTGCAGGTTCTCAAAATCGATATGTCAAATTAGAAAACACACCAATGGTGTTTAGTATGAATTGGCAGGCATTGTCACAATTATTCCCAACTGCTGAAATCATTGCAGCACCAACAGGAAGTGGTGTCTCACCATTTGATATAAAGAGAGTTCGAATTGCATCAAAAGATAGCGAAACAATGCTACGCCGCGAATTAAATACTTGGGTTGATGAAACTAGAGGCGATAAAATTGTTGAGCAAGAAGATATTCGAGCTCTGCTTTCGTGGATACTTGAGTCTCGACCGGTTTCAGTTGCCATAGGGCCGTACCCTAGAAAATTACAAGTGGCGACAATTACATTTGAAGGCTACGACCGCATGCCATTAGATACTGTTCGTGTTGCACAACAGAAAGATGGTTCGTGGATTCTAGACAACGGAGAGAACGTATTGCGTCTTCACTCTGCGGATACTGGCGAAGTGCTCGAATTGTTTTTACAGTCCACGAAAAAATGACAAACTGAATCGTCTTCAGATTTGTGTTTATATTCTAGGGTGCAATCAAGAGAGTCAAAAAGCGATTTCATATTCGCTAGTTTTTGATCGCCGATTGTCCTTTGTGATGTGAATACCCAAAGTTCATTTGCAAGATGCTGATCGAAGACGTGCTCAAACATTGTTCTGCCGCCTTCAACAATGACATTTGTCGCATCATATTCGTTTACTAGATGGCTCATGAGTGGACGAAGATCCAGTGCGCCATCTATATTTGGTAATTCTAAAAAAGAAACAGCGCGGTCTTTCAATTCATTCAGGTTTGCGTCTTTACCATGCGCAATCAATGTAGGAACTTCTCCGTCAAGTACGATCGAATTGTGCGGTAACCTAAGCGTAGGATCAACGATGACTCGGAGAGGTGTTCGATGCGCAGTCGAATGCCGCACTGTGAGGCTTGGGTTATCTGCAACAACTGTTCCAATACCAACAATAATTGCATCAACCCGGCCTCGTTCTTCGTGCACCAACTGCTGACTTGCTTCGCAACTGATCCATGGGTCTTCACCTTCAGGGGTTTCGATGTACCCATCAGCTGTTTGTGCCCATTTACAGATGACCCATGGAAAACCAGTTCGTATTCTATGAAGGAACGGTGCAAGTATTGTTTTACACAGTTCATCATCTAGAAAAATGACTTCAACTCCGTTGTTTGCAAGGTACGCCCCGCCACCCGATGCTTCTAGGTTTAGATCTGCACAACCGATCACAACTTTAGAAATTCCTGCATCGATGAGTGCTTGGGAACATGGACCAGTTTTACCTTGATGGTTGCATGGTTCAAGTGTGACGTAAGCGGTTGCACCTTTTGCAAGTGAGCCTGCTGCGTTGAGTGCGTTGATTTCTGCGTGTGCTTCACCACACTTTTCGTGATATCCAGTACCAACTATTTTATTTTGGTTGTTTACAAGGACGCAACCAACCATTGGGTTGGGCTCAACGAAACCATGCCCGCGAACAGCAAGTTCACGGGCATGGAGCATAAAATCTGAAATTGTTGTAGGCATGTGCCTAGATATAGTACGCGACTTTGAGCGTTACGAAGCCAAAACTTCCTTCTTAAGACTGTCTGGCATGAGTTTATATTCAGATGGTTCCATTGTGGAGGAAGCACGGCCTTGGGTCATGCCACGTAAGACTGTTGTGTAGCCAAACATTTCTGACAATGGGACTTCTGCATTGATGATTCGTACGACACCACGAACCTCTGAGTCGTTGATTTGACCCCTGCGGCTTGCAAGGTCGCCACTGACTGAACCAAAGTATTCATCTGGTGTCGTAATTGTTACTTTCATAATTGGTTCAAGCAGTGCAAGTTTCGCTAGCGTACACGCTTGACGGCAACCGAGCGCGCCCGCTTGTTCAAACGCAACTTGACTTGAGTCAACTTCGTGATAAGAACCATCAATCAATTCAATACATACATTCACGAGTGGATATCCACCAAGGATGCCCGATGCAGTAGCTGCACGTACACCAGCCTCAACAGATGAAATGTATTCGCGAGGAATAGCACCACCAGAAATTTTTTCGACAAAGACTACGCCATTTTTCATAGTGAGTTCTTGTTCAGTTGCTTCTGCCTCTGTCATTGGTCGAGCGTTGAGAACAACATCACCAAACTGGCCGCGACCACCAGATTGCTTAACAAACTTGCCACGAACATTTTCAGCAGTTCCGGTGATTGTCTCGCGATAACTTACTCGAGGTGTACCGACATTGACACCGATTTTTAAATCACGAGTCAGTTTGTTCTTCACGATTTCAAGGTGAAGTTCACCCATACCAGAGATAATTGTTTCACCGGTTTCATCGTTATATCGTGCACGGAATGAAGGATCTTCTCGTGTAATTGTTGTGAGCGCTTCGCCAAGTTTCTTTTTGTCTTCGTTTGTAAGTGGTTCGATCGACATCGAAATCACAGGGTCAGGAAAGTGCATTCGTTCAAGAACGATTGGGTTGTTAATATCGCAAAGGGTATCACCAGTGCCTGAATTTTTCAAACCAACGACTGCGACAATGGATCCTGCTGGAGCAAAATCAAGTGCTTTACGATCCTTCGCATGCATTTCGTAAATACGTGAAACATTTTCTTTTCGTCCGTTGACTGGATTGAGCACTCGGCTTCCTTTTTCAAGTCGCCCAGAGTAGACACGAACATAGGTGAGGTCACCATGCGAATCATTTACTACTTTGAAGACGAGGCCAGAGAAAGGTGCATCATCGTTGTGTGCACGAGTGAGTTTTTCAGATTCATCTTTAGGATTTGTACCCTCAACGCTTGGAACTTCAGTTGGGTTTGGAAGGTATTCGATAACACCGTTGAGGACGCGTTGTACACCGATGTTTTTGAGTGCTGAACCACAGAATGTTGGAAATGCACGCAATTCTAGAGTTGCGCGACGAAGAGCTGCTTTGAGTTGCTCTGGTGTGATTGCTGATTCGTCTTCGAGGTAGAGCAAGGTGAGTTCGTCATCAAGTTCAGCGATACGCTCAACAATGTCATGCTTCCAAAGTTCAGCCATTTCTTGCATATCTGCGGGAATTTCACGTTGTTCTACAACTGCACCCATTTCGCAACTGTCAAAGTAGTAGGCTTTCATTTCAATGAGGTCAATGATGCCTTCGAATGTGTCGCCTGCACCAATTGGTAATTGCACTGCGACAGCGTTCGCACCAAGGCGTTCGCGGATAGTGTTGTAACTGAATTCAAAGTCAGCACCAATTTTGTCCATCTTATTGATGAGGCAGAGGCGTGGGACATTGTATCGATCTGCTTGACGCCAGACAGTTTCGGATTGTGCTTCAACGCCTTCTTTTGCATCGAAAACGGCAACTGCACCGTCGAGCACTCGCATGGATCGTTCAACTTCAATGGTGAAATCAACGTGTCCGGGAGTGTCAATCAAGTTGATTGTGTATGTTTCACCGTCAAATTCCCATGGGCATGTTGTTGCAGCAGACTGAATGGTAATGCCTCGCTCTTGTTCTTCTTCGAGGAAGTCCATTGTTGCGGTACCCTCGTGCACTTCACCGATTTTGTAACTCTTACCTGTGTAGTACAACACTCGTTCGGTTACTGTTGTCTTGCCAGCATCGATGTGGGCACAAATGCCAATGTTTCTTGTTTTGTTTAGATATAAATCCATGGTAATTCACTTTCTTGCTACAGCATTAAACCGTAGCGTTCCTTTTCAATAACAATGATCGCCTACCGAAGGCGACTTGGTTTCTATTTTAGTTTTACTTCACCAATCGAGTGATTGGCTGCATAATTGTTGACCCGGTTCACATTCGGGTCACTTCCCATTCGGGAAAACCGTCAATGCAGCCGGGCGTCTTCTTCTTCATCTTCTTGCAACGGTAAATCTCCTTTTCCGCTGTAACGCCCAATTCAACCACTTTTAGATTGACGCCGATCGTCAAAAAGAGTGGCAAGCCCAACATTGTATCAATACAAAACCTCTCGTCAACAACTTTTTAGAAAATTACTTTAAATCTGTGTTTTTTGGCGATAAATAACGATATTGTGTTTTAACTATTGCGGATTAGGTACTCACGAGCGAGGTTATTCTGCTCTAGAATCGGTTCGATTTCTTTGAGGAATCGGCGACCGTCTTGGACATACCCCGCAGTTGGCTTGATGCCTTCGACGAGTGTTGCAAAATATTTGTTGAATCGTAGCATGTGAAGTTCACGGGTGAACTTCGCAATCATCGAAGCAAGCGCGACGGGCATATGTTTTTCGTCACTCCTTGATGCAAATGTCATTGTGACTTTTCGACCATCTATATCAAGGCGGTACCGACTCATCTCATTATTTTCAACGAGAATTTGAATTTTCGCATCAGGCCATGCTTGCTGTAAATCTTGGCGGTATCGAATTCGACCACCGTGGCGGTCGATCATGATCCGCGGGTGTTCGGTAGGAAATTTAGAAGCAATAGATTCGACAAGTTGCATTGCAGTTGCAAAATTCAATGCTGCTTTGGAAGCTAAAGTAGTACGTTCGTTGTAATTTTTTACATCTATTGATTTACAGGTTAACCAATCACAACGTACGCCAGAACGTTGCAACTCACGTTCAAGACAAGCAATGTCAATTTGTAATGAACTTGGATCCATTGCTATTGGGAATTTTGTTTCTAATGTTGTCCACGGCTTTTTTGGAAGCGCACATCCAACAGATGTAAAAAATTCAGTGTCTGATACCGGCACTGTGGCTAGAAAAGAGAGTACGCCACGTTCTAAATGTTTTAAACCTTTGGGAGTTGAGCTAGATTTGAGCTTTTTTGAATCGTTGACTGCAATGCGTTTCCTGCGATCACTTCTTTTTTTACAAATTGCGTTGTTCAAAATTTCCCAAAGGTCAGGTTCACCATCTGCAGGATCATAATTTTCTAGAACCATGACCGATGCCCCTACGCAAAGTGGACCGAACATTGGACCATACCCAGCCTCATCAATACCTGCATAAACCAACATATTTGTAGATGATAGCGGTACATCACCAATTCCGACTAAAATATACAAATGGCTAAAATATTGATGGCAATGTCTGGCGGGGTCGATTCTTCAGTTGCGGCTGCGATTCTGCAGCAAGATGGTCATGAGGTTGTAGGCTGTTTTATGCGACTTGGTACAGTTGGCGAAGATCTTTCTACAAATCAGGAACAGCAACTTAAAATAAAACACAAAGGTTGCTGTTCGATCAACGATGCCCACGATGCTCGCTATGTTTGTGCAAAGCTTGGCGCAACGTTTTACGCCCTCGATTTTAAAGATGAATTTGGTCGAATTATCGATTATTTCGTAGATGAATACAATGCTGGAAGAACGCCAAATCCTTGTGTTCGATGCAATGATTGGTTGAAGTTTGGTCGTCTTCACCAATATGCTAAAACAATTGGTGCAGAGTATGTTGCTTCTGGGCATCACGCGCAAGTGTTACATAATCCCAATGGAGCGGAGTTACACAGGGGCGCAGATGATTCAAAAGATCAAAGTTATGTACTTTTTGGTGCAACTCGCGATCGACTTGACGAAATGCTATTACCAATTGGTCATCTCCAAAAAGATGAAGTGCGTGATCTTGCTAAAAAGTTCGACTTGCCAGTTGCAAACAAACCAGATTCTCAAGACATTTGTTTCGTTCCAGATGACAATTATGCAAATATCATTGCAAAACGTACACCCGGAAGTATGAAAGTTGGAGAAGTATTTGATGCCGAAGGAAATGTTGTCGGATCGCATAAAGGCCATCAGAATTATACGATTGGTCAACGCCGCGGTCTCGGTATTGCAATGAGCAAGCCTGTTTATGTTGTTGCAAAAAATCCCGTGCTCAATACAGTGACAATTGGAGGTGAAGATCAACTTAACTGCAATGTTGTACATGCAAAAAGTACAAACTGGCTTATCGAAAAACCAGATGATTGGATTCCTTGCACTGCTCAAATTAGGTACAACTCACAAGATGCGCCTGCTAAAGTTCGAGTTACAGAGCTAGGAATAGAAGTAGTTTTCGATTCGCCACAGCGTGGCGGTGCTCCCGGTCAAGCCGTCGTTTGTTATGAGGGAACTAGAGTAATTGCGGGTGGTTGGATTGAACACGTCTCATGAGTTTTGATTGGTCATTGCCTTATCCATCGAGCCGAGAAGCAGTAATTGCAAACAACGTGGTTGCAACTTCGCAACCGCTTGCAGCTCAAGCAGGCTTAGAGATGTTACGCCGTGGTGGTAACGCCGTTGATGCAGCAATTGCTGGTGCAATTGCACTTACAGTTGTAGAACCATGTGCAAACGGAATTGGTTCAGATGCATTTGCAATCGTGAGCGATGATGATGGTTTGCACGGATTAAATGCATCTGGAAAATCTCCAGCGCTCTTTCAAGGCAACGATATACAATCTACAGGTTGGTCGCCAGTCACGGTTCCCGGTGCAGTGTCAGGTTGGGTTGCACTTTCTGAAAAGTTTGGTGTTCTTGATTTTGAAACACTTTTTGAACCAGCGTTGCACTATGCAAATAACGGGTTCCATGTTTCAAGACAAACTGCAGCAGGATGGGCGAGGGGCGCGATAAAGTATGAAGGGTTTACTTCGTGGAAAGAAACTTTTACTTCAAATGGAACACCCCCATCTGTGGGTGATTTTGTCACACTTCCAGATCACGGAAAAACACTGCAAGAAATTGCACAAACACTCGGCGTATCATTTTACCATGGCCGATTGGCGAATTGCATGCACGACGCTGCACTCAATGAAGGGGGTCTTCTACGATTTGACGATCTTGCATCGCATACCTGCCAATGGGTTGATCCCATTGGTGTGTCTTGTGGTAAAAATACACTGTACGAACTACCTCCAAATGGGCAGGGAATTGCTGCACTGATCGCACTAGGAATTCTACAGTTGTTAGAAGCAGATCTGTCTTCGTGTGACACTTCTGAAACATTGCATCTGCAAATTGAATCGATGAAATGTGCCTTCGCGGATGCACACGCGTATGTTGCTGATCCTGAAATTTCTGGAACGTGCGAAGATTTGCTTTTAGAAGATCGACTCAAAAAACACGCTGCTACTATTTCCGTAACTGCAAGTGATTGTAACCAAGCAACGCTACCTCGATATAGCTCAACGGTGTATCTAGCTGCAGGAGATGCCAGTGGTAGACTTGTTTCATTTATTCAAAGTAACTTCGAGGGATTTGGAAGTGGTATTGTGATACCAAACACAGGAATCGCTCTGCAAAATAGAGGGCTTGGTTTTTCATCGGATCCAAACCACCCAAATAGTTCGGCTGCATCAAAACGACCGTTTCATACAATTATTCCAGCGATGCTTTGTGACAACAATGGGGCGCGAATGGCTTTTGGTGTCATGGGCGGTCCAATGCAACCTCAAGGACATTTGCAAGTTGTGTGCAGAATTATGTTTGGAAATCAGAACCCACAAGCCGCTTTAGATGCACCAAGGTGGAAATTACTTGGGGGTCGTAAAGTGGCGATTGAAGATGGTTTTTCAGAGGAAGTTTACGCTGATCTTCGGATGCGCGGTCACGAACTTGAAATTGCTGCAGAACGCACAGTTGCCTTCGGTGGCGGGCAAGCGGTGTATCGTCTGAGTAATGGATTGGTGGGAGCGAGCGATCAGCGCCGCGACGGTCAAGCAGTGGGTTTTTGAATTACCAGACTTGAATAAATGCGAGTAAATCGTAAATGTCGACTTCTCCATCTAGGTTGAGGTCCGCGGAGCAGTAGTCTGCACATGGTCCCCATGAGGAAATCAAAATCAGTAAATCTTCAACATCTCTGTCAGTATCTGAATCGAAGTCACCAAACATCACGATAGAATCGTAAATGTAAACTTTGCCTGATTGAAGTTCCGTGTGATTGAACGCCAAAGAACTGACAAGAATTGAATCGTTTTGGATATGACAATTACGTCCGAAATATCCTTGAGAAATACCATCGTGCGGTAATAGTTGGATGATTTCAACTGCAGTTGAGCCAGTGATGTCGAAAACATACGCATCTCCAATTTCTGCATTGTGGAATGGCGCACCAACAACAACAGAATTGTAAGCAAGATGCACGCTTGAGCCAAACGCATCGCCAGCTTCGGCAAACGTACCTGCAAACGAGTCTAGTTCGATCCAACCATTGCCATTATTTCTAAATAAGTACGCTAACCCTCCATTTGTTTCACCATCACCATCGAAAGGTGCGCCAACAATAATTGTGTTACCTGAAATATCAAGCGCTGTTCCAAAGTGTGGAGATAAAACATCGTTGTTTGGCTGAAGTTTTGCGATAGTATTAAAATCATTTTGTACATCGTCAAATGACATGATCCAAACACTTCCTTTGCCGTTTTCTTCAAGAGGTGCACCAGCAATTAATGTGTCTCCATCAAGATCAATCGATAAACCAAACTTGGTATTTGTTTCACCGGTTGGATTTGAGATTACTGGTAATCGTGTCCATGTATTTGCTTCGATGAGCCAAGGGTGAAGTTTTCCCGTTTCAAATGCATTGACTTGTCCAACTACAGCGAGGCCAGCACTTTCATCAATAGAAACGGAAGTTCCAAGGCGGTCGTTTGTAGCCGGTGATATAGAAAAAAGCTTATTCGTTTCTTCCCAGAAACTAGTTTCTGCATTCAAGTGATATACATGTGCTGCTCCAGCATTTACACCTACTTCGTCATCGCCCGGTGCACCAACAACTAACCAATTGCCATTTATTGAGACTGAAGTACCAAAGAAAATATTTTCTCCAGATCCAGGAACAGGATTTGGAGAGAGTCGCTGATGGAGTTCCCATGTTGAATCAGACTTTTCACGATAGATGTGTACGGAGCCACGAAGGAATGCTTCACTTGAATCTTGAGGTGCTCCAATAGCGAGCCAAGTTCCATTGGACGAAATGGCATCACCAAAATGATCATTCCAAGTGCTATTTATGGGGTGTAACTCACCTTGTCCATGTAATGGATTTGCCCAAAGTAGGGTGCAAATGGATGACGATAGCAATAAATGAAATACATTATTCATGGCGGGCTACATTGAGAGTATGCTCATTTTGAGGACAAATCAAGGGAAAATTGACAAAAAAACCCACAACTTTAAAATGTTTTTTTCTGTATTCATGTCTGGTATATAGAACATCACTTTTGCGGGTATTATGCCCATTATTAGGAGTAACTCATGAAAACCACGATTGATTATCTTGGCTCAGACGCCGCAAATCTTCTTGAACACGAAGCGATTATTTCGTCTAATATCCTTCAATTACCCGGTTCTGACTTTCTCGACCGCACGTGGAAGAACAGCGACCGCAATCCACAAACATTGCGGAATCTTGCCTCGCTCTACAGTCATGGCCGATTGGGCGGTACAGGGTACCTTTCAATTCTACCCGTTGATCAAGGAATTGAGCATTCTGCTGGTGCTTCCTTTACTCCAAACCCAGCCTATTATGATCCTGCAAAGATTGTCGAACTCGCAATCGAAGGTGGCTGCAATGCAGTTGCAACTACGTTTGGTGTTTTAGGTGCAGTCGCTCGAGACTACGCTCATAAAATTCCATTCATAGTCAAGATAAATCACAACGAGTTGATGACAAGCCCAAACAACTTTGACCAAATTATGTTTGGTAGTGTTGAAGAGGCTTGGAACTTAGGCGCAGCTGCAGTTGGTGCGACGATCTATTTTGGTTCAGAAGAATCTGGCAGACAAATTCAAGAGGTGGCGCATGCTTTTGCACACGCACACGAACTTGGTATGGCAACTGTCCTTTGGTGCTATCTCCGAAACAGTGACTTCAAAGTAGATGGTACGGACTATCACGCATCAGCCGACTTAACTGCCCAAGCCAACCACTTGGGTGTTACGATTGAAGCGGATATTATCAAACAAAAACAAGCAACGAATAACGGTGGATACATTGCGATGAACGAAGGTGGATCTTCGTACGGTAAATTCCATAAAGGTATGTACAGCGATTTGTGCACAGATCACCCAATTGATCTGTGCCGTTACCAAGTGTTGAATTGTTACAGTGGACGAGCCGGTTTGATTAATAGTGGAGGCGCTTCTGGTGATGACGACTTTGGTCAAGCAGTTCGCACTGCAGTGATCAACAAACGTGCCGGGGGCACTGGCTTGATCAGTGGACGCAAAGCGTTTCAACGCCCAATGACTGAAGGCGTGCAATTGCTAAACGCAATTCAAGACGTCTTCTTAGACGATTCAATCACCATTGCGTAACTACACAACCCGCGGGTTTGTGTAGTCTGACTAGAATCAATTCACGGCAAGTCGACGTACAGGTTTCGCTACGCGGCTTGCTTCGATTTGTCGTTGTGAGTCAACATGTGCTGTGAAATCTTCACCGAAACGAATGAGACGCAGTGAGTTTGCGATCACAATGATGTATCCAAGTGCATAGTAGAACGGTGTAAACCAAATGTTGATGTTACCTGTAGCAGCAAGCGCAAGACCCACAACGGCGAGCACAAGTGAAGCACCGATGTTCTGCCCAATAACACTTTTTGCTTTTCGCGCAAGTGCAATCAGGAAGGGTATGTTGCGTAAATCATCATTCATCAACGCAACACCTGCAGAGTTTGTCGCAATATCACTGCCTGAAAGACCCATCGCAACGCCAACATCTGCAGTTGCAAGAATTGGACCATCGTTGATGCCATCTCCTACAACAAGTGTTTTGTGGCCACGACCAATGAGGTATCGTAATTCTTCGTGTTTTTCTTCTGGTAAACATTCTGCTTCAATCGAATCAACTGCAACGGCTTGTCCAACGCGTTTGGCAACATCAAGTCGATCACCAGTGAATATAGAAACGTGTCGAACTCCGTGTTGTCGCATATCCTCAATAGCTTCAGCAGCATGTGGTCGTAATTTGTCTTCAAGACCAACAGCACCTAAGTATTGCGTGCCACGCATGATGTGCACGCTTGACATGCCTTCGATCTTTTCTTCAACAGTTTTCATTTGCGATGCAATATCACCATTCAATTCAAGTAACCATGCCCCTCGTCCAGCGTATACGTCCGCATCGGATGTGTGTGCAATGACACCACGCCCATGGACTTCTTCGAATTCACTGACAGAGGTTGGTTCAATTCTAGCTTGTGTTGCAGTATCGATAATTGATTTTGCAAGTGGGTGGTTGGAATGTTGTTCAGCATCTGCAGCAGCTTGCAAAAGTGCTGCTCCTTCCACCCCTTCTGCTGGTGCCAACCGACTAACTGCAAAGTGTCCAGTTGTGAGTGTGCCAGTTTTATCAAGAATAACTGTGTCAATGTCTGCTGCGGATTCAAGAGTTCGAGTTTGCTTGACCATAATGCCAAGCCGCGCTGCTGCAGCAAACGCAGCAACCATTGCAGTTGGATGTGCAATTAACAAACCACCGGGACACGTGACAACAAGCACAGTAATTGCGCGAACAGAAGCTTGGTCACGTATGAATTCATCTGCGGAACGACTTGTAAAGAACCACACAACTGCAGCAACCATGACTACGATTGAGAAGTAGTACGAGGCGAGTTGTTCGATGAGTTCTTGACGTTTTGTTTTTGTTGATTCTGCTTCTCTGATAAGTGTTTCAACTTTACCGATTGTTGTGTCTCCAGCAACTGCAGTTACTTCAACATCAATTTGTCCTGTTAAGTTTGTAGTGCCTGCATACACGGATGTTCCTTTACTGACCTCTGCAGGAATTGCTTCACCAGTAAGAGACGCTTGGTTGATATCACTTCGACCTGAAATAATTGTGCCATCAACGGGGAGATTTTCACCTGGTCGAACACGAACAAACATGCCAACTTCAACATCATTAACAGGCATCATTGTTTCTTTATCATTTTTTAGTAACCGCGCTTGACCTGGGGTCAGGTCAACAAGGTCACGGATTGCACGCTGTGCACCCCAAGCTGTTCGGCTTAAAATGAGATTTGCCATCCAGAGAAAAAGTGCAAGAAAACCCGCGGCGAGGTACATACCTGCCGAAAGTGCGGCAAGAACTGCAAGTGAGGCAAGGGCATCGCTTGAAGGTTTCCCTCTACTGACTTCCCTCCATGCTCCTCGAAGGAGTGGAATGACAAGGATGATTGATCCGAGTGCTGCGGGAATTTGTGAAGCCAGTGTGTGGGCACCGAAAAGGCTTGAAATCCATGAAACTGCAAGCAAAACGCCACCGCCAAGGGCAATGAGCAGCCGGCGTTCAAGTTTCATCGCCCCTTGCATCGCGTCTGTATCAGGCATTGTCAGTGGTTCACTTGTGGGTTGGTTAGTCATAAAAAAGCTCCTGTGCAATTCCTATCTACTATAAGTAGTTAGGAGGGCAATTGTTCGCGTAAGATACCGCAGGACGCACACAAAGAACACCGATTTGCTCAATATTAAGAAAGACAGCACCATGAGAACAGTTGCTTTGATAGGGGATGGACAAATGGGGCTCGTTTTGGCTGATGCGCTCATTGCAAGAGGAGAAAAAGTAAGGCTGTGGGGTCCGTTTTCAGAGGTGGTTGAGGAACTGGCAAATACGAGGATCTCGCCGCGATTGGATGGTTTTCAACTCTCAAAAGATGTAGAAGTATGCGTTGATGCAGAAACCGCGTTTTCTGGTGTTGATGTTGCGATCAACGCAATTCCCACGCAGTACGTACGAAAAGTTTGGTCTGGCTTGAGCAACCACCTGCAGCAAGGGACTCCTGTTGCAAGCGTGGCAAAAGGCATCGAAATCGGTTCTCTACTACGACCAACTCAAGTGATTCAAGAAGTGATTGGCACAACGTCCGAAGTATGTGTGCTGTCAGGCCCAACGATCGCAACGGAATTAGCAATTCACCAACCGGCTGTAATGGTTGCAAGTTCAACCGATGCATCGGTGGCGGCACTAGTACAAGATATTTTCAATGTCCCTTGGCTTCGTATTTACACACATGATGATCCACTTGGTGTGGAACTTGCTGGTGCGACTAAAAATGTTATTGCAATTGCAGCTGGAATTTGCGATGGCATTGAATTAGGTGATAACGCAAAATCCGCAATGCTTGCGAGAGGGCTTGCTGAAATTTCACGGCTTGGTGTTGCGATGGGTGCAAGAGTTGAAACATTCTTTGGCATTGCGGGCGTTGGCGATTTGGCAACAACGTGTTTTAGTCCACACGGTCGAAACCGAACTTGTGGCGAGCGACTCGGTAAGGGAGAAACACTTGAGACGATTCAAGAAACGATGGGCTCAGTTGTTGAGGGTGTGCCTACAACGAAAGCGGTGCGAGCACTTGCAGCAAAATACAGTGTAGAAATGCCGATCTCGGAAGCTGTCTATCAAATTTTGTATGAAGGTTTACCAATGCGCGGTGCGATTGATAGTCTGATGTCACGCGACTTGAAAGCAGAAAAAATTATTCGTTAAACCCATTCGATACGAGTAATTTTAACTCCTCGATGGCAGCATCAGCATCGCCACCAGTTGCAAGAATAACAAGCGGGGTGCCTTGTGTTGCAGCCAACATCATCAATTGCATGATTGATTTGCCATCAACGGGTTCGTGGCTACCATGGGCGACAGAAATTTCTGCTTCAAACTGCCCAGCGATTTCAGCAAACATCGTCGCCGGCCGAGCATGCATGCCTAGGCGGTTTGGTACTTTGACTGTGATGGTTGATGTAGTTGACACTGTTTTGTAAAAAAATCGATTGGTTGGCACGCGGCGAACACTCTGTGCTTGGGTTGGGGAGAGAAACGAAAGTTCAGGAACGGTTATCGAGTGGCGGCATCAGCTTCAGAAAGAAGCGTAATGACATCAGCAGCGCTTGTTGCTTGTCGCAAAAAGCGCCTGAATGTATCCTGGCTGAGATTTCCGAAAATTGCTTCCATTGCATCGAGATGATTTTCTGGTTCATCTTCTGGGCTTAGCAAAAGCATGATTGAATGCACTGGCTCGCGGTCGAGCGCCTTGAAGTCGATGCCATCTTCGCTGTTTGCAACTGCGACATGCATTTTCTTAATGTCTGCATGTTTGACATGCGGAACTGCAACGCCGTGTCCAAAACCGGTTGATCCCTTGTTTTCACGACGTATGACTGCTTTTACAAATTCGTCTCTTTGCTCGTCTTTCACTGCGCCTGCTGTGACAAGAGTATCGATCATTTCAGAGATGGCGGCATCTCTGCTTGTTGCTTTCAATTGCGTGATGATTGAATCTTTGACAACAATGTCGAGTAATTTCATCGCTCGTTACCTCCAGTAGGGGTGTTGTGTTTGTCATCTCGAAGTCGAGATTTTAAATCTGTTAGTTGGCGGACCGCACGGTCGATGCAACCATCAATCGATGCATGCATATCGTTATCTTCATTGTTTGAGATAATCAGGTCATGGTGCTCAACGTCTGCAATAATTTCAGAGGTGTAGCCGTGTGTTGTTTTTTCAATTTTTACATCAATTTGCTCAATGCGATCAAAAAAACGAGTGAGCTTTTCAGATTTCCCGACGATATATTCTTCGATTGCTGGGGTCATGTCAAATAGTTTGCTGCTTACGTTGATTCGCATTAGGTTTGTTCCTCTCCTGGTTCTCTCGGCGTAAGGTCATCTTGATTCTCATCCGAATCATCGTTCAATGTCTCTATTCTAGCAGGAACTCCCGCACTACTGAGAAGTTGGTGATCTGGTACAAGAACACCTCCGCTGACAGAAAACCGAATAGCTTCCTCAACAGTCAGAGGTAAGTCGAGGGTGTCTTTTCGAGGAACTGTGATCGTATATCCAGTAAAAGGGGTTGGGGAACTTGGAATAAAAATTGTCACCGAATTCGGAGCTTGTTTTTCAAGTGTTTGTAGAGTTGGACCAGTAAGAAATCCAACAGACCATATACCCTTACGTGGATATTGAACGGCAACAACGCTGCTAAATTTTGGTGCATCGTTGTCATTGATAAGGAAATCTACAAGTTGTTTTATATATGGATAGACCTTGCGAATCACAGGAACGGCAACCATTATTTTTTCAATTCGTTTGTATGCAGCACGCCCAAGCCAACCCCCAACGAGCCGTCCTGAAATATAAACGATCACTGCTGCGACAAGTAAACCGAGTAAGTTCATCCAACGGTTTGCGTCCCACCAAGTATTGACGGAGTTAGTGCGAAGTTCAATGGTAAGCGAACGCATTTCTTTTTCGTCGGTAATCGAAAGTTCTTTTTCATAAGCAGCATTATGAAGTTCTTTTTCAGTTGGTCCAATTGCTAAATATTCAGCAGCATCTGGAAAATAACTCGGTGTGTGTACGACGATCATTTTGATCCCGCCGTTGATTGGTTGTGCTATTGCCGAATCAATAAATTGATATGCCTTCACCATCAACCACAATGTGAGTATAGAAGGAAGAAGCACGGCTAGCCCTCGGAGAAAGGCGCGTTTTGGATGTGGGGAGGAGTTTTTTTTCTTTGTGCTCATCTAAGGTGCATCATAGTCAAGGTTGCATCATTGCGACTAATTGCCTAATTGCTTCGGGATACGCCTCACACTCAAGATCAAACACTATGTCGGCAAGATCTTGCGGTGTATCACCCGATTGAATTTCGCACTTACGCTGTAAAATTATTGGTCCATGGTCATATTCGCCATCAACGAGATGTACTGTGCAACCAGAAGTGAAATCGCCGTTTTCAAGAACAGAATTGTGAACCCGCATGCCATACATACCTTTACCACCATGGGCGGGGAGCAGAGCTGGATGTATATTCACAGCTTTTCCAACCATCCACGGTTTGATTTCTAAGCGACGTAGATATCCGCAAAGGCAAATTAGATCAGGTTTTGATTCTGCAAGCCATACATTTGTACGAGCGTCACCTTCTTCAAGTGACATTCCGCTAACTTGCGCAATTGCAACATCAATGTCTCGTTCGATGAGTCGATCAGTCCCTGCAAGCCCCTCTCTTGATGCAATTGCAATTGAAATTGATGCATCAAGTTCACCTCGATCGATACAATCGAGTAAGTTGAGGATGGTTCGACCACCACCGCTAAAAAGAACACCAAGGGATATGGTCACCCTTTGGCATTCCGAGCTTGAACAGTTGGCGGACCATCAAATGGAATTGCCTTTCCATTGGCGTTGACGCTGACCATCGTTAGCGTTGCTTCGGTAACAATGACATGATCACCGGAGTCAAATCGTTCTGCCTCAACTTTAATATCAACAACAACGGAAGAACTTCCTGTTTTGGTAGTGCATGTAACAAAACGAACAACGTCACCAACATAAACAGGTTGTTTGAAATCAACTCTATCAACTGAAGCGGTGACCCAGCGGTGAACACCGTGCCTTCTTGCTTCGACGAATGCAGATTGATCAATATAAGATAAAATAATGCCACCAAAAATAGTGCCATACACATTCGAGTCGCGAGGCATCATGATGACGCTGAGTGCTGTGGTAGGTGTTGATTGCAAGGGTGTCATAGGTATATCATCGCTGTTGTGTCAAGAGTCCGCAAGCGAATAAGTTCCACCATTTCGTTCTGTCTTCAGGTGGAAGAAACTTAGTGATGTTTGGCATAAAAATTCTAGCAAGTTCTACAGGATGCTCTGGGTGGTGCCACGCATTCGCCTGGGCTGATTTGATCAGAATTTTTAGAAACCTGTCTTTATCAATGATTAAACCCGCAAGAAAAATCTCAGGATTGATACGTCCGTCTTTTGTGTGCATGGTACGCCACGCAAGTTGTGTGTTTTGTTCATTGATGATGTTAGCAAGGTGTTGTACTTGAGGATCGGAATCTAAATACTCGATTTTCTTGTGAAGAAAACCTTGTAGTAAACAATAAATTTTTCTTTTGTCACTGTCAACACTTTCTTTCCAATGGGCAATATTTTCTACCGTTGCATGTTTATAGATAGAAAGCGTTGCAAGAAGAACACTCGAGTCACGATCGCGAAGCGGCATCGTGACAAGCGCTTGTGTGCAAGTAGTGTCGAGTGTTTCGCAATAGAGCGAGGCAAGTCTGCGAAGCCATGGATTGATATTTGCATCACAGGCAAGGGTGCAATCGTATGGGTTGTTGAAAACATGTGTTTTTTTTTCATTCCACCATACTGCGGATTCGTATAACTCGGGATCAACTAGAACATGCTTGAGTTTTTCTACGCAATGGTCACGGAATGAACTTTTGACAAGCAGTTGGCTTGCACGCATGGAGACGGTTACATCACCCTCGAGCAGGGGTGTAAGTCTTTTTAAAAGAGAATCAAAAGATTCATGTTTGACTTTTTCAATGCCAGCAAATTGATCGATTGTTGAAGATGATGCAAGAAGCGTTTGTATTTCTGTTTCCACAGTACTTTTGTATGAAATCCATGCGCTGCACATTGTTGCAACGATGATTGTGATTGCTAGAGATGCCAAAGATGCGTGTTTCATAGCGTTGCACTTACTGTACCAATAAACTCACAGTGGGCGAGTTTATTCTACCTGCACGTTCGGTGAGGGCACGTAAAAGCGAAACTGATGTCTGTGTGTCATATCCGTGAACACCCCACGAGGGCTGATTAAGGAGTGAGTTTCTGATATCGCCACCTAGGAAAATAATTTGACCAGTTCCAACTGAGATAACAAGCGGGGATGCAACTCGCGAGTTGTTGTACTGTGACCAACCACGGGAAACAATGGGATTTATTTGTTTGACGAGCTCACTGTCCTGTTCGAAAAGTGCGGAGAGTTTATTGCCAACTTTAGTTCGCATCATTGAAGCAAAATCGCCAAGGCCGCCTATCGGTTCAATGATGATCACTACACCACGTTTAGCTGTGGAAATGACATCTTCCACAAGTTTATTTGTGACTTCACTTGAATCAATTCCACCAACAATAGCTACTTGTGAGAGTGAAAGTTGATCAAGTGGTTTTTCAGGAATCCCGTGTTGGCTTAACCCGAGTTTTTCAATGTTCCAACGGCCTGCGTGTGATGCGAGAACGATTGTATCTCGATCGAGTTCTATTTGTTGTGTAGACAATCTCGTTTTCCACTTAGAAAGTTCTGCAGCGCCACAACAAATATTTACGATCGCTTTCGTGAGTTGTGTTTGTTTTTTCGAGTTGTATTTATGTGGATCGGTTCGCACAAGAATAATTCGATCACGGACCCCATCATTCCAACTCTCAATCTGTATTCCTTTTGCGTTTTGGATAAGATTGAGTGCCCAGTGTTTTTTTCGTGTAGAACTGTGAGTTGATTCTGGACAAAGTCTAGATGCAACTTTTGAAAATGTTTGTGCATTTTTATTGTCGCCAAAAAACAGGACCAAGCCTCCGAGGTCAAGGTATTCTCTCATTACTTCAAGGCTTTCAGGAAGTGCATGTTGATTTTGTACAAGAAGAAGTGGTGCTTGAAGCCAACGATCAACGTTGTCATCTTCTGTGACAACTCTCCAACTGAGGGTTTGTTCAATTTGGTTTGAAACAGACGCCGCTATTTTTCGAGACAGGCGGTTAGGGTCCATTTCAGTTTTGTTTGTTCTTAGTTCAACAAGTGCTAATGGAACTCTACCTTCCGTAAGGAACAGGAGTGCGAACGAAAGATTCACAGTGCTACCTTTGACCTTTTTTTTAGATTCGAAATGTGCTTTTAGAACGGCTGCAACGCCTTCTCGGTACCAGTCTCTTCCGTGAAGTTGATCGAGCCCACAACATAGTGCCGCCCGTTCTAACCCACAGAGGTAGGACATCATTGCAGTTCCACCAGTATTTTTTTTTGGCGAGTAGTTTTTGTTTAACCAACTGAGTGCTTGTTGTAAAGATTGCTGCATAATTTGGTGTTGCCTAGGTGTAAATTTGTTACCAAGAACTTCGTCTGCTCCAAGTAAACAATTAAAACCAGCAACTGTTGCGTTTGGCGCAGTTTCTTCTTGCGAATGTGACCATCCACCATTGGAATGTTGTGTTTCTACTAATACTTGTGCAATTGCACCAAAACATTCTCTCGGGATTCGCATTCCATTTTGATGTGCTTCAAGAAGAGCAATAGAAGCGAATTGCCGAATAATTGGAGAGGCATCATCCCCAGAAATTGGTGGGGCAGTGTTGTACCCCCAACCCCCGGTTTTGTTCATGGTTTCGACAAGTCTTCGTACGACTCTTTTTAGTTGTTTATCGTAGTGCGGAGAAAGCCTGCAATAAATCATTGTTTTTAGTGAGCAAACATAAGTGCTTGGCCCTTTTACGCCTTCTAGTTGTTTAAGGGCAAGGTTAAGAACTTGCGAGTGTTGTGATTCATTAGCGCTGAGCAACGCAAGGGTTGCAACAGCTGTTGAGCCTCCAAGCCCCTTGCTGAGCCAGTTAGTGTGATTGGCTTCTGGCTCCCATCCTTTTTGTTGATCGAACCGCTCTAGGAGTTCGATTTTGATTCTTTGGATAGCATGGTCGACATCAGTTTTTGTAATGCCGTTTGGTTTAATAGGCGAACCGATAGCGCAGGCGGCAATGCATGCCGCCGAAAGAAGTTGCATATACATTTTTATAATCCGTTTCTAGTTAAACAAGTACAGTAAATCTGGAGACGTTAACTCATGAAGTATCGATTTTAGTTGATCAGTTGATTTTGATGATGAGGAAGCACCTAGAAGAGAACCAAATCCACCTTGGCGTGGTGAAAAACGAAGAATTGTTGGGTCTGCATTTTGTAGGTTGGACTGTTCCATTGCGATTGTGAGGGCGTCTGAAAGATACCCTATCCCATCGATCAGTCCATTTTCGAGTGCTTCTATAGATGTGTATGCCGAACCGTTGGCAACACTTTCGATTGTTTTTGGATCTTTGATAACATGACTGCGTCCCTCTGTGACTCTGCTGAGAAACACACTGTATGCCGCATCTAAAAACCCAGTTACTTTTTGTTTATCTTTAACAGTCCAATTTCTATAGACATCATTTGCAACAGATTTTTGAGGTGAATCTTTTGCAATGAGTGTGAGGGGTTTGATACCTAGTTTTTCTAAGGCTCCTTGGAATGTCATAATGCTCGCAATGACGCCAATTGAACCCGTGATCGTAGTTTCTTGCGCCATGATGTAATCACTGCAACAGGAAATGTAATATCCACCCGATGCCGCAACACCACCATAACTTGCAATGACAGGTAGGTTTGCATTCTTAAGTCGTTGCACTTCATTCCAAATTTCATCCGAAGCAGTAACCCCACCACCAGGTGAATCAACGCGAAGGACAACAGCCTTAATATGGTTGTTGTCAAGTATTTCATTGACAGCAGAAGTGGCGTACGAAGAAGTTGCGCCGGTAATACTGCCAAAAATATCAAGGATTGCAATTGTGGATGTATTTCCTTTATGCATAGTCGATTCACTGACAATACCTTGATCTTCGATGGCAGCAGCAAAACCGGTGACTCCAGTGCCAACCCCAATCAAAAAGACAAGTACAAAGAGTAGCAATGCTGCTAAAAAAGCTATAAATGTACGAAAACCTCCGCTTGTTGCTAAAACTCGGATGGTTGCTGGGCGTTGCGTAGACGAACTGTTTGTTGTTGAAGGTTCCATAATTTATTCTCCTCAAATGGGTTTTGCCCCATTGTACGGGAGAATTTTACGAAACCAATAACATAAGCCTTATTTCGTGCTCTTTTTTTGCGTTAATTTTTTCATGATAATTGTCGCGTCATGTCCACTCAAGTATGTTTGGGTAAAAGAAACAAGAGGGGTTTTTTGCATCGCATACTCAAGAAATGCAACAGTGTTAAATCTTGAAGCAGGTTCTAAGGATTCGGTGCTTGGATCCCGCCCGCATTGGTCAGAGAGAAAATTGAAAGCAAGCCCGACACTGCAATGGTCAAAAAGAGCATCGATTACTTTAATGGCGAGGGACTCGTTCATCGCATTCAAGGTACCTGAGCAAGTAATCCAATCTACAAAAGGGAGATCATTAGTTGATTTAACGACATCACTCACTGAAAACATTGCATTTGTTAAGGAACGATTATTTGCAGTGTTGATCATTTCTTCCATGGCATCAACACCGTGGAAAGAGGAAAAGAGAATGTGTTTTTCTACAAGATACTGAGCAAAGTCGCCAATGCCGCAGCCAACATCGAGAATAGAACAATTTTTAAAATTGACAAAAGTAGAAAAAACATCGAAGCGTTTTACTTGACCTTCCTTGGAGTTCCAGAGTGTTGCGTCAAAAGTCCCGCCGTAATTTTTTACTGCTTCTTGATAAGGCTGAAGATAGTGCGGTGAATCGCTCACATTTTTTGCCGCGTAAGTCTAGATGACATCGGTATGAGTATCTGCGAAACGGCATCAAAGAATCTGTCGGTCAGTCTCACGTAATCAGAAAAGAGTCTGTCGGAATCATTTTCAATTGTTGTTGCATCGATCGAATATTCATGCAGCGTTCTAGTATCATCACTAATCCAGTCGGTGATAGTAGATCGCTCACATTCGGGATGGAATTGAACTGCGAAAGTGTTGATACCTTTCATCCAAGCTTGAATGTTGCAGTTTTCACTTGACGCGAGAACTGCAGCACCCTTTGGTAACGATTCGACTTGCCAATGGTGCCAATGGAACTGCGGACCACACCATGGCTGGCCTGCGAAAAGTGGATGTTCACGACCAACAGGCGTGAGGGTGATATCGAACCACCCGAGTTCAGGTTTCGGAAGATGCGAAAGCGTTCCGCCCAGGGCGCGTGCAAGCAATTGACAACCAAGGCAGATGCCAAGAATTGGAAGTTCTGCTTCATCAGCTGCTTTGAGTAAATCGAGCTCCAGTTTTACCCAAGGTTCATCGCAATCTGGTGGTTGAGGACCGCCACAAGAAATAATACCGTTGAGCCCTTGCAATTCTGTCGGTAATTTTTCACCAAGGTGCACCCGCACAACTTTAAGAAGATGTCCATCATTTCGCAGGCGGATTCCGAGTCGATCAGATCCTGTACGTTCACTATGTTCAATAATTAGAATTGCCATGAGGAGACTTTATCCACCTGTAATTGGTTGTTCGATAGTTGGAATTGAGGTTGGTCGCTCGTGAAGAATTTGAGCAACACATCGTGCGATGCCTTCAGCATCGATGCCAGCTTCTTGAAGTTGTTCGGGGCGTGATCCGTATCCGATCCAACGATCTGGTAAAGCGAGCCTTGTAATTAAAGATGTGTCAAGTTTTCTGTTTGACGCTTCTTCGAGTACTGCTGCCCCAAAACCGCCGGAGATGGAATGATCTTCAACTGTTATCACTGGAATATCATTTGTTAAGAGATGCTCAAGTAACTCTCCATCTACTGGTTTTGCAAACCGTGCATCGTAGACATCAATTGAATGCGCACCATCAAGTTGTGCGGCAACTTCAAGGCCAGCAATTGTTGGAAGCCCGTAACCAAGAATGGCGAGATCTGGCTCGATAGTTTTCCGAAGTTGATGTGCTTTGCCAAGTACAAATGGTTCGCATGTACCAACTTGGGTAAGGACAGAATCTCTTGGATACCGAACAGCGCTCAGACCAGATTCATAACCGGACATAAATGTAAGTGCGGCTTTTAATGTTGGTTCATCGATGGCAGCCATAAGCGCAGCGTTTGGAAAAACACGAAGCAGTGCGATGTCGCAAAATCCGTGATGTACCGCGCCGTCACCTCCAACAACGCCAGCACGGTCTAAGCACAATCTCACTGGTAACCCTTGCAGCGCAACCTCTTGGAATATTTGGTCAAACGCGCGTTGTAAGAATGTTGAATAGACAGCAAAAAACGGTTTGAAACCAGTTTTTGCCATACCAGAAAGCATGTCCAAAGCGTGCGATTCACACAGGCCAGTGTCCCACACTCTGTTTGGGAACTTTTCTATCAATTTGTCAACCCCAGTGCCATCTGGCATTGCTGCTGTAGCAGCAACGATTCGCTCATCGTGCCGCATGAGTTCGGTCATTGCATCAGCGTATGCATCGGTGAAACTCCGACTTCCAGAACGAACCTTGACAGCATCTTTGATTACTTCAAAAGGTTTTGGTGAGTGAAACGCGGTGGAGTCTTCTTCAGAATATGAAAATCCCTTCCCCTTTATTGTATGTACGTGTAATAGGAGGGGGCGATCAACATTTTTTATTTCTATGAGCGCAGTAATGAGAGACGGGAGATCGTGACCATCTATTGGACCTACTGTAAGTAAACCGAAATGTTCAAACCAAGAGTCTGCGGAGATGGCGTCTTTCATCATTTCTGTCATGCGGTGAGAAAAATCACCAAGGATCGCACCGCCGGGAAGTTTGCCCATGACGTTCTTTGCAGTTTGTTTGAGTGAACGATAAGTAGTTCCAACACGAAGATGATCAAAGTAAGCAGAAATCGCACCTTGTGGTTTGGCGATGCTCATGCCGTTGTCGTTGAGCACGACAAGGAATTGTCGTTTTAAAGTTCCTGCGTTGTTCAAGCCTTCCATTGCAACGCCGTTTACGATAGAGCCATCGCCGACAAACGCCACGACGCGCCGTCCGTTTTCGTTTGTTTCAGGATCAAATCCTTCACCACTGAGCGTATCACCACGAGCCATGCCAACGCTTGTTGAAATTGCAGTTCCTGCGTGTCCAACAGTAAACAAATCAAATGGTGATTCATCGGGGTTGGGAAATCCGGACATACCACCTCGTTGGCGTAGTTTACTCAGGAGTGGAAATCGTCCCGTAAGCAATTTGTGGGTGTAACATTGATGTCCAACATCGAAAAGTAGTCGATCGTGCGAGAAGTCGAATACGTAATGCAACGCAATGGTTAGTTCTACTACACCTAGGTTTGGTGCGAGATGACCACCGCTTTCCTTGACTTGTTCGCAAATGACATGACGCAATTCTTTGGCAAGAATTGGTAGTTCGTCGACAGGAATCTTTCGAAGATCAGCTGGCGATTCAATTGTAGGGAGGTAAATAAGTTCCATCTCGAGGGGTGTATTGTACGATCATCTTGTGCGGCAAGCCATCCAAACATTGAAAGTTTGTAAAGTCTTTCCTGTTTTACCAAGTGTTTTCAGTGCGGTTTTTGCCTGTTTTTTTAGTTTTTCGATTGCTGCTTTGGATTTTTCAACACCAAGGACGCCCGGATATGTTGTTTTGCCAGCTGCTGCATCTTTTCCAGTTGCTTTCCCAACATGATGAGCTGGACTGTGAAGATCGATAAGATCGTCAACGATCTGGAACATCAACCCGATGCAATGCCCGAACGTGTCGATTGCTTGAAGTTGATCATCGGTTGCATTTCCACAAAGAGCGCCCATTTTGCATGCCCCATGAATGAGTGATCCAGTTTTATTTCGGTGTATAGATTCAAGCCCTTCAAGATCATTGAGATGTTCGGGTAAGCCACCGAGCGTATCGTAAACTTGGCCTCTAACCATTTCGACAGTTGCTTTTGAGAGTGTGTGGCAAAGTTGTGCTTCAAGAGTTGGTTCAAGAGTGCCATTTGATATTTGTTGCATGGCGAGGGGAAGGAGCAAATCGCCTGCAAGTATTGCCATCGCTTCATTTGTATGAATATGGAGGGTGGCTTTTCCTCGCCGCAGATTGTCATCATCGATACAAGGGAGGTCGTCGTGCACAAGGCTAAAGCAATGTATGTACTCAACAGCGACCGCAGCTGCCATTGCTTCATCCCATGAACCGCCGACTGCTTCACAACAAAGAAGTGTGAGGGCGGGACGAACACGTTTTCCACCACCACTTACAGCGTAGAGGGCAGCATCTTGGAGATTTTTAGGAAGTTCCGCGGCGATAATTCTTTTAATCAGTTCGGGTTCGACAAAAAGGGCTGCACTAACGACCTCTTTAGGAGTAGTTTCTGTTGTTTGAGGGATCACAGTTAGATTTTACACGCTGTACCCGGTCCTGTACTAGGTGTTGTACCTCGGTGTTGTATCCGTCCTGAATCCGACTCGGTGCCGAATCTGGTGTTGTACCCTTAGTCCCGCGGTCAATGGGACATATACTCTACAGGTATGGTAGATACAGGAATTGATGATCTGACTTCGTTGATCAACCGCGGTGGAATCGTCATGATTCCACTCTTTATTTTGAGCGTCATAAGTTTGGCGTTGATAATTGAGCGCTTTTGGTTTTGGTTCTTTATGGGTGGGCGCGGAAATATGCGCCGCTTGGCAAAGTTGAATATTGCACTTCGATCAGGTGATAAAGAAGTAGTTAAAAAATTAATCCAGCGAGATGGTTCTCCGTACGGTGCAGTTGCAAATGCATTGATGTCACAAGGATCAAGTGACGCAGTTGCGATGGAAGTAGTCGAGCAGCAGCGGCCGAGGTTGGATAGGTTTATGATTGCACTTTCAACAATCATTACAGCTGCTCCACTCCTTGGAATTCTCGGAACAGTAGTGGGTATTATTCAGTCGTTTCGATTATTGGGCGACCAGGCAACACTCACTGATCCATCTGATGTTGCTGGGGGTATCGCTGCAGCACTTTTGACAACAGCGCTCGGTTTGATTGTTGCGTTGGTGACACTTTTTCCATATATGTTATTTCGAGGATGGGCATCTCAAACTATTGGGCGACTTGAAATGATTATTGCGGCAGCGCAGCAGGGAATTTCTCGCGAAAAGGAAGATTCCAAGAAAGGAATTAATACATGATCTTGATTTACACACTTGTACTTACTTCAACGATATTTATTGATGACACTCCACTTGTTACAGAACCTTCACAACAATGGACGCGAAGAGTAACTGGCGACAATATCGTTTCGCTGGAAATAGTGTCTCGTTGTTATGCAGCTCAAGGGCGACCAGATGTATGGCTTGTTGGAGTGGCACATATTGCTGACGAATCATTTTATGAACAGGTAGCTTCGTTGCTTGAACAATTAGATGTTGTCCTTTATGAATCTGTACGACCAAGTGGATCACGCCCACCTATGGGCGACACGCCTGAAGAAAAAATTAAAACAACAAAGAATTCATTGGTTTTTCTTGCGAATTCTGCTGCAGCAGCAGCAAAAGAAATTGAAATGTTGCCTATAACCATGGATGATGTGATCACGGATTCCTCTATTTTAGACCGTCGATTATCTGGTTGGTTGGATGATGTTTCGGTTGATGCATGGGAAAATCCGATTGTTATTATTACAGATGAAGAGACTGGAATAATGAAATTCACAAGTTACGGCTCTGATGGAAAAAGAGGCGGTGAAGGAGTAGCGGCTGATATTATTGAAACGCGAACTGTTGAGATTGCAATTTTTGATGAAGAATTCACTGAAGAAGACATTGAGAACGAAATTGATGAACCCAGCGGTAATATTCAACAGACAATGGCGGATTCTCTTGGTCTTGCTTTCCAGCTCGATGCATTGCCTTACGAAGAACCAAACTGGTTTGTTAGTGATTTAACAATCGATGAAGTCGAGTCCAAATTAGAAGAGGGCGGCGCTGATACTACGTTGCTTGACACAATCACGGGTGCATCATTCGCTGCAAAAATTGCGAACAGCATGATGCAAGTGATACCGCTCCTTGATGCACTTTCCGGAGGTGGTGTCTCATCAACAGCACGGCTATTGTTAATCGAGATTTTGTCGATGGCAGACACACAAGCAATGCAAGGAATAGAACAAGAACTTTTAAAAGTTATTATTGTGGATCGGAATACCGAAGTTCTTTCCGACCTTGCAGCAGTGTTAGATTCTGCAGAAGACGTGACATCTATCGGAATACTTTATGGCGCCGGTCACATGGTTGACTTGGCACAGAGAATGGAAAAACTTTTCGGCTATTCCCCAGTTAAAGATAAGTGGTTTTCTTCGATGAGCGTTGATCCTCGTGAATCGCTTCTTAATGAGAGCGATATGACTCGGATGCGATTTATGCTGAAATATCAGATGCACAAAACGCAAGAAGCTGAAGCGAATACCTCCGTGAAGTGATCTACTCAGAGTTTGTCTGTGTTTTATTCACTATGCGAAAAATCACTAGCAGGTGTATTACCCATATCTCGCGCCTTTGGAATCCACATTTGTTGATTTGCTAGATCATATATTTGTACATCATCAACATGACCATCGGCAAAGAAAATTGCAGGCATACCGTTGTGCCTACCAAGGGGAGGACTTGTTTCTACAAATATTTCAACACCATCGTTTCGCGGTTCCCATTGCACAACATTCGCAAGAATTCGAGGAACAGCGAGATGATAGCCATCGGTATCGTCGGATAAATGAAGGTGTTTACCCTCTTGGCCATAAAAACTACTACAAAAAACTACAGTATTGGTAGGTGTTGTAATCTGGCTTGCAACACGAGCAACGACATTCTCAACTTCACCATGTTGCAACAGAACTTGGGAGTAGCGTAACTTAGGTTTATTAAAGTGACTGTCAGTATCCCAAAAACCACCGAGGTAATAACCGTTATATCCAAATGCAGGTATCGTTGCAATTTCTTCAGCATGTTCGTTAACTTGCATAGCGTTCCAGGTTCGCTTTTTATAATCAATGAGAGTTTCCCAACGGTTGTTCATTCGATCAAGCAGTCGCCAAGGATATGACCCGGCAATGTTAGGATCGCTTTCTTGATAAAAAGGCGCGGGGGGAACGAGCGTTTCGTCTGGGTATGCCCACGCAACATCCCAATGTTCTTGCATTTCAGTTGTGATGTGACCGGGCATTAAGCGATCAAGGTTCGAGACGGAATACATCGCCCACGCTGCGCCAACTTGCTTAATTGCATTGAGTTCCGTGGTTTTCTTTGCCCTCGCCATGCCGCCTTTTAGTGCAGGGTAAAGCAGACCAATGAGAATAGAAATCACAACAAGAACAACAAGAATTTCAACAAGTGTAAAACCAGTTGTCTTTCTTTTGCTCAATGTGCTTCCCCCTCTACAGTAAGTTGCGAAGGTGGCGTGATCTTGACAGCTTTCTCGCCGAGTTTGGTTTCGCCATTGCGAACACGTACTTGTAACGCACGGCACTCCTCTAGCAAGCGTTGTAAAATTTCATCTTCGTGGATATTTGCTACTCGTACACCTTGAACATAAATGATTCCTCTTCGATCGCCAGCAAAAACCGCAACATCTGCACCCTCTGCTTCGCCTGGACCATTTACAACACATCCCATTACTGCAACTTTAATTGGCAAGTCAATTTCATTGGCGAGTTGTTTACGAACATTCTCAACAAGTGAAAATAAATCAACTTGAATTCGACCGCAGCTTGGGCATGCAATCAATTCTGCTCCAACTCTATCTCGAAGATGAAGACAGTTGAGTAACTCAACAGCATCTTCAACTTCGTAAACAGGATCGCTTGCATAACTAATTCGTATGGTGTCACCAATTCCTGAAGAAAGTAGTGAACCTAGTGCAGTTATTGAGCGGATTGAACCAGTTTCCCTTGGACCAGCGTGGGTCACACCAAGATGCAGAGGGTAATCAAAACGTTTAGAAATTTCCTCATAGATATCAATAACTAATTTAGCATCCATTAGTTTAGCGCTAAGGCAAATGTTGTGAAAGTTTTGTTTTTCAAACAATTCTACGTACTCTTCAAGTTTTGCAATCATCATTGCAAGTAAGTGTCCCTGATGGCGGTCAGCAAAAAATGAAGCGAGTTCTTCTTGTCTTTTCTGTTTGTCTTTCCGTTCGACAACGGATCCTTCGTTGACCCCAACGCGGATTGGAATTCCAGCATCTCTGCAAGCGTTGATAACTTCGCACACTTGTGATTCATCATCTATGTTGCCAGGATTTAATCGAATTTTATGAACTCCCGCAGCGATTGATTCTAGCGCGCGTTTGTAATGAAAATGTACGTCTGCGACGATAGGAACATCCACTTGGTTAAGAATTTCAGGTAACGCAGCAGTGTCGGATTTTTGTGGGACAGCGACTCGTACGATGTCGGCGCCCGCAGCGTGTAGCCGTTGTATTTCAGCAACGCATGTATCAATTTCATAGGTATAACCAGAAGTCATCGATTGGATTGAAACGGGTGCGTTTCCGCCAATTGCAACGTTGCCTACGTGTATTAGTCTTGTGTTTTTGCGTTCCACGTAGACATTCTACGCTGCATATAGGGAGCGTGATGATTACGCTTGTTCAAACAATTCAAGTTCGGCAACACTGCCGGGAAGGAGGAGGTCCGTGGCAGGTGTTCCTTCGGGTATTTCAGTGCCATCCATGCGTTTGACGATCACTTGAGGAAACTCTTGCTCGTGTAATTCTAGCGCTGCAATAAGTTCGCTTTGCACAGTTTCCTCAAGCGATTTCCAACCCATTCGACCCTTACACTTAGGAAAAGTTGAACAGCCGAGCCATGGACCTTTCTTGCCTCGACGAAGATACATTGGTTTTTCACATTTTTCACAAATCAATGAATCCACAAGAAGTGGTGGAGGTGTTGGATATTTGATGCCACCTTTTTTATCGAGATTAACGCAAGTTTTGATATCTGGGTAATTTACTGAAGCCAAGAATGGACCAAAGCGTCCAATTCGTTTTTCCATCGCTGATCCATCTTCGGGACATGCAACATCAACTCGTTCGGGGAGTGTTGGTCTACCTTTGCGATCGATTGGTGCTGCATATTTGCAATCCGGATACGCGCCACAAGTAAGAAATCGCCCGTTTTTTCCAAAGCGATATGCAGTTTGGCTTCCACATTCTGGACACTTATAAACTGCTGGTTCCATCTCTGATTTGGCGTGGGACATTTCTTCGTAAGCTGTTTCTAAACGATTGCTAAAGCGCCCATAAAAATCGTGAAGCATTTCGACCCAGTCAATATTTCCTTCTGCAATTTTGTCGAGACGCTCTTCGAGTGATCTTGTGTATTCAACGCCCATTAAAATAGGAAACGCTTCTATTAGTTTTTCGGTTACGACAACACCAAGATCTGTGGGCCAAAATGACCGTTCTATTTTCTCAATATAATTCCGACGTTGGATGACATCAATAATTGAAGCGTATGTTGAGGGACGACCAATGCCTTGTTTTTCTAGCTCTTTAATTAAAGACGCTTCGCTGTATCTTGATGGCGGTGAGGAAAAAACTTGCCTTGTAGCAATATCAAATGGGAAGAGTGGTTCATTTACTTGAAGATCAGGTAAATTCTGTTCAGAATCAGATGAAGGAACACCGCTCGCTTTGTAAAAACCCTCAAAGGCAAGAGTTCTACCAGCTGTCTTAAAGAGTGCGCCGGTGTCTTTATCGTCTCGAATCATGAATACTTCTGTGCGGTTCCATTTTGCGTTCGTCATTTGGCAGGCGACGAAACGAGACCAAATCAAAGAGTACAATCGACGTTGATCTTCATCCATACTTGCTGGAAGTTTGTCAGGATGGCGATGTGCATTTGTTGGTCGAATTGCTTCGTGCGCTTCTTGCGAAGATTTATTAGAGGAAGTGTAAAACTTTGGTTTTTCTGGAAGGTAAGCAGATCCGTATGTTTCATCTATAAAACTTCGAGCAGATGCGATCGCGTCTCCAGAAATGTTAGTTGAATCTGTACGCATATATGTGATTAAACCAACTTGACCCTCGCCCTTGATTCTGATTCCTTCGTAAAGCGCCTGCGCAGCTCGCATTGTTCTTTTTGCACCAAATCCAAGCACGGTTGAAGCAGATGCTTGTAAAGAGGATGTAATAAAAGGCGCCGGCGGTCGTACGGTTGTTTCTTTGTGTGCAACGTTTCTGACTTTGTAAGAAACACCATCAGCAATATTACCCTGCAATGAAATTAAGTCTTTTGCAGGGCCCTTGCCTTCTGAATTTTCTGTGAGATTTAATTGAACATTATCTAACCCAACCGCTTCTGCAACATGTTTTAGAGTTTTTTGATGTTTGGAGAGGTCTTCGGTTGCTTCTGCTTTTCTGCCGACTTTAAATGGTTTGCCATCAAGTTCAACGAGGGTTGCCTCTACACCACCATGTTTTGCTAAAAATTCGTTGAGACGTTTTTTAGTTGGAGTTTTCCCTCGCTCGTCTTTTATTTCAAGGAATGCTTTCCATAACGGCTCAATTGTTTTCGCGTTTTTTTGGTCCATCGCAAATCGAGCAGTGACATCCCAAGTTTCATCAGGAATGTGGGCATCGATGAGTTTTTCTTTTTCAACAATAATTCGAACAGCAACAGATTGCACTCGACCTGCACTCAATCCGCCAGCGACTCGTTTCCAAAGTAGGGGGGAAACTTGGTAGCCAACAATGCGGTCAAGAATTCGCCTTGCTTGCTGAGCGTTGACAAATTCCATGTTAATTGGATGTGGGTCTTCAAATGCTTCTTCAATTTTATTTTTTGTGATTTCGTTGAATATCACTCGCTTTGCGTTTGCGGGATCGATTTTGAGTTCTTCAGCAAGGTGCCACGCGATTGCTTCGCCTTCTCGATCAAGGTCGCTCGCAAACCAGACTGCGGTTGCAGATTTGGCAGCTTTTTTGAGGTCCTTAATAAGTGTCCCTTTGCCCTTGACGATCTCATACGTGGGCGCAAAATCATGTTCAAGATCGACTCCAGGAACGGGCTGTTTGACTCCTTTGGGAGCACGAGGCGGTAAATCGCGAACGTGCCCAACAGAAGCTGTCACGACAAAATCATCTCCCAAGTATCGATTGATCGTTCTTGCCTTTGCTGGGGATTCAACGATTACTAGCTGTTTGCCAGTTGCATCAATTGCCTTGGTATTTTTCTTCGTCGTCTTCTTTTTTGTTGTTTTCTTCTTGGCCAAAATTCGTTCTCTATAATGGATGTATGTACCGGTACGCCCGTACCATCGGCAATATGAGGGGCGACGGCGGGATATTTGAACGAGTTCTCAGCGTCTGTCAAGTGTCAATATCTGAAAAAGCACCCTCGAAAACATGCGTAAGTGCTTCTTTTGCAATGACTTGAGGTTGTTTTTCGCAAATTTCAATAAAATGTGTTCTTGGCAGTACTTTGAATCGTTTGAGCCAAGTTCGCTGTGCTTTGGCATATCTACGGGTGAGAATTTTGATTCTCTCTACTGCGTGCTCGAGGTCACAATCTCCGTTGAGATGTCCAAGCAATTGCTTGTATCCAAGTGCTTCAGTTGCTTGTGGGCAAAGTTCGTTTTGGAGTAATTGCACTTCTTCAAGCAAGCCAGCGTCCATCATCTGTTTGACACGTTTGTTGATTCTTCGGTTAATTTTACCAACTGGCCAATCAAGGCCGATGATGCAGGCGTCTTCCCTTGGGCTTTGCCCATACCACTGGGATTGTTGTTCTGAAATTGGCTTACCAGTGAGTTCGCATACTTCGATTGCACGAATTGTCCTTCTTCTGTCGTTGATGTGAATTCGAGTTGTTGCAACGGGATCAAGCGTTTGCAGAGTTTCTCTTAGTTCATCATTTGTGCGTTCGTCAAGTTCAGCACGCCGCTGGGGATTTGCACGTGGCGCATCAAACATACCAAAGAGGAGGCTTTGTACGTAGAGATTTGTTCCGCCTACAACGATGGGCCATTTTCCTTTGCATCGAATCAAGTCGATTGTTTTGTTTGCGAGAGTGAGCCAAGAATCAACGGTAAATCCCTGTTCTGAAGGTTCAACCAGGTCGAACAAGTGGTGGGGGGCAGCTTCTTGTTCTTCTTTTGTTGGTTTGGCAGTGCCAATATCCATTCGTTTGTATATCTGCATTGAATCAGCACAAATGCACTCACCTCCATTTGGAAGTGATTTTGCTAACTCAATGGCAAGCGAGGTCTTCCCGCCTGCTGTTGGCCCAAGAATAAGAATGATCGGTCGCATCCCACCTATCGTACCTGACCCACGGTCAACTTGACCACGGGTCAAGTTGACCGTGGGTCGAAAATTATTTAAAGGTACAATGAGGAGATGAAGCAAACGATCGAGCAAGTGAACGTCTCGGGAAAACGTGTTCTGATGCGCGTGGATTTCAATGTACCACTTCAAAACGGGGAAATTACTGATGACAGAAGAATTCAGATGGCATTACCGAGCATCAAAAGTGTGCTTGACCGCGGCGGAAAATTGACATTGATGAGCCACCTTGGTCGCCCAAAAGGGGAGGGGGCAGAACCGCAGCTCAGTTTGAAGCCAGTTGCCAAACGCCTCTGTGAACTCCTTGGTCGTTCGGTGCATTTTGGTGCAGATGATCCAGACGCTGACATTGTTTTGTTAGAAAATTTAAGATTT
>JABABS010000008.1 GCA_014238125.1 Phycisphaerales bacterium | reverse complement strand
CCCGGCCGCGTGATGGATCATATGCGGAAAGGCAGTTTGAAACTCGAGCATTTGCAATGTTTGGTCTTAGATGAAGCCGACGAAATGTTACGAATGGGTTTTATTGATGATGTCGAGTGGGTCCTTGAACAAATTCCAACCGATCATCAAACAGCATTGTTCTCAGCAACGATGCCGAAGCCAATTGCAAACATAGCAAAGAAGTATCTTGAAGATCCTGCAGTGATCGAGATCGAAGATAAAACAAGTACAGTAGATACTGTTCGACAGCGATATTGGATGGTCAGTGGGTTACATAAACTTGATGCACTTACGCGAATTTTAGAAGTCGAAGAAACAGATGGGATTCTTGTTTTTGTTCGCACAAAAATAATGACGACCGCGCTTGCTGAAAAGTTAGAAGCACGGGGTTTTGCTGCAGAAGCGCTCAATGGCGATATGCCGCAAAAATTACGCGAACTGACAGTGAATAAGCTGAAAAATGGAAAACTTGATATTCTTATCGCAACCGATGTTGCAGCACGTGGACTTGATGTCCCACGAATCAGCCATGTGATTAACTACGATGTCCCTTACGACAGTGAGTCATACATTCACCGTATCGGTAGAACTGCAAGAGCAGGTCGCGAAGGTGATGCAATTTTGTTTATCTCTCCTCGTGAAAAACGCTTGCTTCACTCAATAGAAAAAACAACTAGGCAAAAAATCGAACGAATGGACTTGCCGACTCATAGTTCGGTGAACGACGCACGCGTTGAAAAATTCAAACAACGAATTACAGATACGCTTGCAAATGGAGATCATAAATCGCTGTTTGCAGAAATTGTTGAGTCTTATGCTATTGAACATGATGTTCCGCCAATTGAAATTGCAGTTGCGTTAGCAAGCATGGCACAAGGGGAGTCACCCCTTGTGCTTGATAAGAATGAAAAAGTTCGATTTGAACAATTTGACCGTGATGATCGGGGTGGTCGTGGGGATCGCAGGGACCGCCGAGAACGTGGGGAAAGAGGCGATCGCAGAGACAGAAGAGAGCGGCCAGACCGAAAAGAACGAAAAAAGAAGAGTGATCCGATTACGCAGGGCATGGAGCGATTCCATATTTCAGTTGGTAAATCCCATGGTGTAAAGCCTGCGAGCATCGTCGCTGCAATTGGTAGCGTCGCTGGATTGACAGATAAAGACATTGGTAGAATAGAGTTACACGATCAATTCAGCTTTGTTGAATTGCCTTATGGGATGCCCCAAGAGATATTTAAAGAACTCAAAGGGGTGAAAGTCAGTGGGCAAAAACTACAAATTTCCCAAGTGAAAACGACTGCATCGAAGCCGAAGTTTTCCAAGGGCAAACGTAAAAAACAAAAACGAAATTAAACTACCACGCGGGTTGTTTCGTTGTTTACAATGGGTGTATGACAGAACAAAAAACGATGTTCCTATTGCCGCGACTTTCAGTCATGATGTTTTTGCAATTTGCAATTTGGGGAGCATGGTTGCCAATTTT
>JABABS010000009.1 GCA_014238125.1 Phycisphaerales bacterium | reverse complement strand
GAGTTCGATCAGGGAGAGCAATGTATTCTTCTGCGTAAGGTTTAAATTCATCCTGATACCAATCCAATGGCAGATCACTTTGGCAGATCGGAACATCAGGCTGCAAAGTGATTCCAGTTTGATTCAATGATATGTCACGCGTTTGACTCATCAATTGCGCATTGTACCTAGTAGAGAACGCTTACGGACATGGTCCCCATGCGCCAACGATAGCGAGAAGATCTTCAACATTGACGATGCCATCACCATTGATGTCAGCAGAACCAGAGCCGCCCCATTGGTCGATTGCTAAAAGTAAATCAGTGACTGCGACTTGTCCATCGCCATCAACATCACCTTCGCATGGCTCTACGCCACAATCGCCTTCTGGACCGTCAACGAACAAATCACCGCTGCCCATTGAAGTATCACCCCAACCGCCAACTCGAATCATGTACGTAGTACCTTCTGTGACTGTAGTAGTCAAGATGGATGAGTAACCACCACAACCATCGCCATCACCGTTACATGAGATTTGCGTCATCGAGTTACAATCACCTTCGTACACGACAAGGTCTGTGTCAAAGTCAACTAAGTCACATGTTGAAACTGTCATTGATCCAGTCGCGCATGCTTCGTAACTGAACCAAACATCGTTTGTCATAACTCCTAGATACGTTCCAACGCACTGTGTCTCATCGAATGGATCACTGGAAGTTGTACCCTCAATGGTTGAGAATTCCCAAGTTCCGTTTGTTATTACCTGAGCAGTAGCACATTCATCCGGGAATGGGATTTCCCCAACGTGAACCGTTACTGTTGCTTCACCAGATGGAGCGCCATCATCAACACGATAGGTAAATAAATCTATACCAATGAAACCAGTATCGGGAACATACCTAACCGCATCACCAGCAAGGGTGTAGGGTAAAGCGCCAATTGGCGACCCGTCAATGTTTTGCAAACTACCGTCAGCTGGCGCCGACGTAACAATGTACCCAAGGTCCCCTCCATCAGGCGAGGCGCCAACGAGTGTTATATCGATAGAAGTATTCTCATCCGTAGAGACCTCGACATCCTGTGCTACTGGCGGACATTCGTCGCCGCTACTTGCAATTTTAAGTGCCCAGTGTTCTAGTGACCCTTGATCGGCACCAGCATTATCAGTAACGTCCATGCGCCATGTACCAGTGACAATTTCACCTTCCCAATCGGCAAGTGAACCTGGGCCATCGGGCATATCGCCACCTTGCTCATCGTAGTACATGTGCAAATCATCTGCACTTCCTCCAGTTCGGTCATGCAATCGAACTGTTGTGCCCTCAGGAGAAGTTACATCAACCTCCAAATCGCCTAAAAATGTATGCAACAAATCGAGTTCAATATCAACATCTCCAATGCAGTAAGCATCGTTTATTTCAATGTAACTCGTCGTAGTACTGTTGTCAGTAATTGGCAAAGGCAAATCTGTCGCGACGTAAGAGTATCGACCAACGTCAAGCGTAACGTGGCGAGAAGTGTCACCACCATCACCAACGACGTTATCAAAAACAACATCACCTTCGACTATGCCAGCAGGCAAACTATTTGCACTGCCACCAAATCCGACTATAACCGTTGCGCTGTCACCAACGCCATTTAGGGAAACATTGATTGGATCTGTTGAACCATTTAATGTAATCCAACCCTCATTAGCACTCACAGCAACATCGAATGGAGTTGGCCGAGTACTTGTAAGGGTATAGGTTTGTGTTGTCGTAAATGGACCGCCAACAGGGCCACCTGCGTAAAACTCGGTAGCTGGGTCCGTAGTGAATGCAGTTGTTCCAATATCAAGTGTGTGCATTCGATCTACATTTCGTGCGTTCGTTTGATCCATAAAACGTACGATTTCCTCGTGCACACCATCAGTCATTCCCGAAGCATCAACGCTTATGAGAATATCTACAGTACTGCCACTTGCAAGGAATCCATTGACTGAACTTCCACCGTCAATCAAAATAAAGCCAGCATTGTTCGCAGTTTCAACACGATATGAAATAATATCAGGCGAATTGTTTGCCATCGTATAAAGCACTTCCCCGGGATCAGGATCAACACATGGGCTTGTACAAACATGCACTACTTCGTCGCCGGGATTTACGCTCATGCCTGTGCCTGGAAGTGTGTTTACTGTAAGTGCACCTGTTCCAGCTGCATCAAGATGTGTATCGAGTCCTGCAGCAAATGAAACGGAAAACTTTCCGTACCAGTCACTCGTTTGACTTGTACAACTTGCGTAGCCACCGTGCAGTTGACCGATGACTTGATGGGATGTGTTAAATACAGGGGATCCACTTGAACCAGGTTCGGTTGTCCCTAAGTCCCAGTCTTCAATACGAACATGTGAGCCATCGCCAGGAATTGCTTCACCTAAATATGCGGTAGTGGTTGTTGGTTCAAATTCAAAACTAATTCGTTTTTCATCTGTATTTGGTTGATGAATTCCGATGGCCTGGGGGGAATCATCACCAGTTGCATCCCAGCCACAATACGAAACTTCCCATGCATCATCTGGGGAGTTATTCATCACGACCAAGGTGTAATCACTTGTGCTGCCTGAGGTAAGATGTGTTGCACCAGTATTAAACTGATTAAGTTGACCATCTCCGGAACCGCCGCTGTCACCAGAGCCAGGAACGCGGCAATAACTATTTTGATAATTCCAATAGGTCACAAGTGATGGCGCGCTTCCGCTATCAACGCCGCAGTGGTTTGCGGTCATAAAGAAGGGCGTTCGGTCTTGAGATGTATTATTCACCATGAAACCAGTGCAGAATGTTGAGCCACCAGTTGATATAACTGCAACGCATGGGATTTCATCCCACCAAAGGTCGCCTTCTTCGCATACGACGTCGTAATTACACGAACCACTTCGGTCTACACCTTGTTCATAAAAACCACGGTACCCAACATTTATTGAACTAAGTTCTACACTACGATTCACGATTCTTTGTTCGCGGGGCGAAACTAGAATTTCTATGAGTAAATCATCTCCTTGCACTGCAGGAGTCCATAGTTGTCCATGTTCCTTATTATCCTCAGCAGTAAAGGGACGAATTGCCATTGACAAATCGGTTGCACTTACAGTCATTGATCCTGAATTAGGAAGTTGCCAAGCTGCAAACCCAAGATTCAATGAGATTGCATTTTGTGATCGCACACGCAAACTCCATCGCATTGTTCTTGAATCAAGACGTTCCCAGAGACCGTGTGTAGCAGGTGTCACTTTTACTTTGTGAGGGATTGCGTAGCGGGGCGCTTCATCGAGTTGACTTCTGTTTGCATCTTCAGCAAAAAGTGCTGCCCAATCAAGTTCTGCGACTTCAACGGTTGGCACGGCATCATTTGGCCAATCTGGAGTTGCAAAAGTAGTAGTGGTAAAAATGAGTGCAACAGCGGTTGCAACGATCGATGTTAGTTTTGTCATCTATTTATCCTTCTCCTCGCTAACACATTGCCAACGAATATGATAAATGTAGCACCTAAACGCTATTAATTCAATTAAAAAAGAAGAAAAAAATGCTCTACCCCCAATTATCACTAATGAAAATGTAGGTCTGAAACATTCACGGCGCCATTGCCCTCTATGTCTGCACTACAGCCATCGCACGAACCCCACGAGCAGATCTGAAACATTGACAATGCCTCTATTGCCCCGTGAATCCATCCAACTTCCGAATCTCTGAAGGTGACAACTGCAAGGCATGTAGCCCTGCCGTAGATTTGTTGATCCAATTGACCGTATTCTTCAGCATTTATATTGCTAATTAAATTATGAATATGGAGTTATATAAGGTAAGAATGTATACGCATTTGTGTTCTCTATAAAAATATATGTACATAGAACTTTAAAGTAAACAATACGCGTTTAACAATAAATGCTAGAATTACGCATCCCAATGCGGGTGTAGCTCAATTGGTAGAGCGTCAGCCTTCCAAGCTGAATGTCGAGGGTTCGAACCCCTTCACCCGCTTCGCAATAAACCAAAGAAAGAAGCCTTCCCTTGGTCGAATTGTTTCTACATTTGCGTATCAGTTGTATCACTATACAAGTCTAAGTAGAAGTCACGAAGTTTGCGACCTTCAACTTCGCGCTCTCGACCTTGCAAGAATCCAAATGTGTCAAACATAGAAAGTGCAGCACCTCTTTCAATCCGGACATCTAAAACAATTTTCAAAAATTGCTTTTCCTTACAAAACGCAATAGCTTGTTCCATCAAAGAAGACCCAATACCTTTACGACGAAAACCATCACGGACTCGTAGCCTGCGAATCTCCGCTGAATCCTCACTGACTCGCTGCACTCCAATCATGCCAACAATGACGCTTTCAATTTCCGAAACCCAAAACCCACTGTCTTTACATTCAAAGTAACCAGCAACCAAATGATCAATATCTGCTCCCGTATCGTTTTCTCGTAATTGACCTTCAATACGACTTCGTTCAAAGAGATCAAGAAGTACAGGCACATCAGTTTGAGATGCAACACGGATAGCAGGCCCTCGAGGAGTCTCGTCATTATTATTCGTGTCACTTAACATCAAATTTATTCCACCTCTAGAAATTCAAGTGAATCAGCACTTGGATCTAGCACAGCAACAGTGTACACCGCTGCACGGTGCAGTGCACCGGGATTGATGCATCGCGTTTCATCAACCATTTCATCGCGTTTTTCGTGCGTGTGTCCATGTAACAGATACGAAACTCCATCATCTAAAAACGATTGATACTTTTTTTCATCATGTCCATGTAGAAAAGCAATTCGTTTACCTGCAATAGTCAATACATCAGCACCGTCTCGAACATCGATACCGACATTGATTGCGTAATCGTGAAGCCTCACACCCCAATCACAATTTCCAAAAACAAGTGAAACATCAAACCCAATGAGTTCGTCAAGGACTTCTACAATTTCTACATCGCCTAAATGAATAAATTTCGTACACCCATGGGCGACGAGTTGTCTCATCGCCTTACGAGTTCGGTCTATTTCACCATGTGAATCAGAGAGAATTCCAATCAACATATCAACGCCACGAATTTCCTGGACGAACGTACTCTATTACCCATGCGCGATACTCTTTTTCCATTTCAGCGGGATCGTCAGTGAAAACAAGAAGCCAATCTGCACTATTCGTCGGCGTATGCAATTGTCCGTGAAGTGCATCTAACAAAATTTTGCGAAGCGCCTTGCGGTATTGTCCATCGTTGTACTCCATTATGAAACTTGTAAATGCCCAGAGTTCCGCATAATAACCAAGCAGCGACCCTCTACTCTGAGCTAAGAGTTCATTTGGTTCAGCCCTGAGCAGTGATGAAAGTGTTGATAGTCGATTTGATGCCGAAATTGTACGAAGTGTAGATAACCGGTCCCAATTACTTGCAGGTTGGAACTCTAGTTGGCTGCGACGTATTCGGAAACCCTCCATCCATGTACCGATGCCCTCATCAAGCCAAGTTGGTAAATAATTTTGCAGTACTGCCTCAGCATACTGATGCCATCCCTCGTGCGCTGCAATCCGAAACGTTGCCCTGCTTCGCCCACGGCTATCTAGATGATATAAAACTGCAGTGCCGTCGATTGTTAAACCACCTCGACCCAACCCTTCCCATTGGTATGCGTCGGCACCCAAAAGTTCAACAACTTTTTGTTGCCACTGCGTTTCATCGGCAAAAAGAAAAACGTCTAGACGTTCGCGAGGGTAGGGGAGTTCGCAAAATACCGTGGAGTAATGTTTCAACAATGTTTCATAAAAATTCGGTAGCGAATCTACGATATGATCATATCCAATCGTTGTTCGAATATCCCATCCATCTGTCAAAAGCCGAGTACCTTCATGGTTATTCCAAGGCCAAGGCGTTTTTACTACTTTATCTATTGCTATAGCAGCGGCAGGTCGCGGCACTACTTGTTTCGATGTTGGTGTTCCACAAGAGACAATGAATAACAGAAAAGTTGCAACTGTTAATCGAAAACTCATTTGCCTAACGCTTCTTTCGCCGCATGCAATTCTGTTTCCGCTTGTAAAAGAATACCTCTTGTTTCTTCAACGATCACTGGGGGAGCATTGTCAACGTATCCCTTGTTGCTCAATTTGCCTCGCAAAGAAGCTACTTTACTTTCAAGAGATTCGATCTCTTTTTCTAGGCGAGCACAAGCGGTGTGCTCGTCTTCTTCGTCCATCAGATTATCAAGCATAATCCTGTCGTTGCCAAAAGGAATCACTGTCCCAGAATTGGAATCATCAATAGGTTCAATCTTTTCTAGCCCTGCAATTGCAGATAAAACTATAGCATGTTTCTTTGCAAGCAAAAGCGCACCCCCAGAAGCGTAGAGATGTATTTTTTTATTTGGTTTCACTTTGATCTCTGCTCTACAGCCGCGAATAGAACCAACAAGTTCTCGCATTGAATCAAAAGAATCAATTGCTCCTTGATCGAGTTTCATTGAAACAGTTGGCCAAGGGGCAATCGCTGCAAGTTCTGAAGGTGGCATGTCAAGTCCCACCACATGTCCAGTATTAGATGCATGAATATGCGGCCACATTGCTTCCGTAACAAATGGACACACTGGATGTAAAAGCCGACACATCGCATCTAAAACTGTGTGTAAAACTCGTTGTTGCTGAGGATCATCTTTCACAGTTGGTTTTATTGCTTCAAGATACCAATCACACAAATCTCTCCAAAGCAGATCGTAGAGCGCATCAGAAATATCACTAAACCTATATGTTTTCATCGCCTCATTGATTCGCTGTGTTGCAACTGACACTCGCGATAGAATCCATTGATCAACAGCAGGCCTTGTTTTTGGGTCAACTGAATCCGCAGGATTTGTCACATTCATTAATGCAAATCGAGAGGCGTTCCAGAACTTATTCGCAAAGTTCCTACCAACATCAAATCGAGTTGAAGTGTTCATTGCAAGTGGCGTGTCATCACAGTCAGACGTCTCGCCAATTAGATTCCCATACACCGTAGACATGCATTTCGAATCGTCAACGGGGCTGCACTGCTTGGGTGACATTACTTTATGACCAGTATGTGATTTGATGTATTTAGGCTCAAAACTTTTACCACTGTGGGGACAAATCAAATCTACACTAAGGCGAACGTCTTGTGTTCCAGTTGCAAGTTGGACCATAGTAAGACGCAAAGCGTCAGCGCCATGCGTTGCAATGATGTCACGAGGGTCAACACCGTTACCCAGCGACTTACTCATGCGTTGCCCAAAGCCATCTTGAATCATTGGGTGAATAGAAACATCTGTAAATGGAAGTGTTCCACCGCAAAAATACCTGTTAAACATCACCATTCGACTGACCCAAAGCGTAATAATGTCACGTCCAGTGCACAGCACGCTCGAAGGATTGAAAGCTTTAAGCAATCCCTGGGTTTGGGGATATTTTTCAGGGTTTGGCCAACCCATTGTCGAGAATGGCCAAAGCGCGGAGCTAAACCATGTGTCTAACACATCTTCATCTCGCACAAAACCAGCATTTTCAATTTCAGTTTCTAGGTCAACATTTCCTCCAGCAATGCAAAGAGAAACTCTTGTCATCCCATCGACATCTGGTTCATCAACATTTGAAGAAACTGCATTACTTTCTTTACAAGGTAACTGAACCCCTTCTTCTTGAGAAAACATCTTTGACCAAACTGGAATCTGGTGTCCCCACCAAAGTTGTCTTGAGATACACCAATCTTGTAAATTTTCATGCCATGTTTGAAATGTATGTGCATAACGCTTTGGATAAAACGCAAGGTCGCCATCACCACCGCGAGCACCACTTTTTCTTTGAGGCGGTGCACCTTCATACTGTTCTGAAGCAAGGCTTCGAAGTGCTTCATTACCAAGCCGATCATCTGTCACACGAACGTACCATTGGTCGCTTAAGTAAGGTTCGATCGGCACGTGACTACGGTAACTATGCCCAACACTGTGATCATAGTCAACTACCTTCTCAAGCAAATCGTTTGCTTTAAACCAGGCAAGTATTTTTTTTCTTGCGTCCTCTCGCGAGAGACCTACAAAATCTTTTGCATCACCCGATGCATCGTCCCACCCGTGTAAATCACTAATTGACGCATCAGGAGCCATCACGTTGATGACTTCCAATTCATGGCGTAATGAAAGTGCCCAATCATTTGGATCGTGTGCGGGAGTAACCTTCAGAAACCCACTTGAAAGTTCAGCCTTTGGGTCGTCAGTTCCTTGCATCACAACATAGTCGTCTTCAATAATCGGAATCATGCGACCGACAATTGGAAGCAGAATCATTTTTCCCCTGAGTGCTTTCGCGCGTGGATCCTTTGGATTCACTGCAACAGCGGTATCACCAAGCATTGTCTCGGGCCTAGTAGTTGCAACTGTTACGTAACCAGTACCATCTGCAAGTGGGTAGTTTAAATAGTACATATGCCCAGAAACTTCTTCCATCTCGACTTCATCATTTGCCAAGGCGGTGAGAGTAACGGGATCCCAATTAACTAAACGTTTTCCACGATAAATCAATCCATCTGAAAACAATTTAAAGAAAGCCTCGCGAACAGCGTCCGCGCACATATCATCCATTGTAAATCGCGTACGGTTCCAATCACAAGACATACCCATTGCTTGAAGTTGCTTAAGAATCGTCGCTTGGTATTCATCTTTCCAAGTTCGAACTCGAGAGACAAATTCTTCCCGTGCAAAATCAGTTCGTTTTTTTCCTTCTTGTTGCATCAGACGCTTTTCAACAACAGATTGAGTTGCAATGCCAGCGTGGTCTGTGCCAGGCATCCACAAAGTAGAAAAACCACACATACGGTGAAAACGGACCAATACATCTTGAAGTGTGTTGTTCAAGGCATGCCCAAGATGAAGCGGGGCAGTTACATTCGGAGGCGGGATCAGGATGCAATAGGGATTGCCACCTGCATTGGGATCTCCCGCAGACATACCAGATTCATCCCATTTTGACAAAATTTCAGGCTCAACCTCAGAAGGAGCGTATGATTTAGGGATTGTGTCATTCTGTTCTACCATTTCCATGCCTCGTATCATACTCGCCACGTTGCTCACAGTCTGTGCATTAGGCGCTTGTTCACGCGAAGCAGAGCCACGCTCGTCTACGATTACCACTGAGGCAAGGCACAGTGCACTTGCGAGCGCAATGCAACACCTCGATGCTGGAAGGACTGTTGAGGCGCTGGCAATTACATCAAAATTAATTTTAAGAGATCCCAATTCAATCATTGCTCTTGAAAAACATGCAGTCGTATTGCTTGGGGAAGCAGATCGCGTTGAGCGTCTGGGCAACAGTACAACTGCTAATACTCGAAGAGAAGAAGCGCTTGAATCATATCTTGCGGCATGTAGTCATCAAGAAGTTAGAGGCGAAACGCAGTTCTCAACAGCGCAACTTGCGCACATGCTTGGAGAGATAGAACTCGCAGTTTCGTTATACAAGCAATCACATAAGAAACTTCCAAATGATTTCCGAAGTTCGCTCTGGCTTGCACAAATAGATTTGCTTTCTCAAAACTGGAAATCCGCTAATCACTGGATCACCGAAAGTCTACAAAGGAATCCAATTGAACCTTCTACCCTCATTTCAGCAGGTCTTATCCAAGCAAATCTCGGCGATTGTGAAAAAGCGCTGACTTTTACAAACAGGGCGATACGTTTACAACCCAATGATGAAAATTTTCGACTCATGCAAGCACGAGTGTTACGAATGTGCGGCGAACCAACGCGAGCAATCGAGATTCTCTCCGCGTTGACACTATCTCAAGTTGTAACTGACGAGATAGAACTATGTAAACTTTTAATGGATCCCGATGACCATTAGTTTATTACTACTCGTGCTCATCGCATTGCTCTTGCTTCTCCTGGGCATTGTCAGCATAGCCACGATCTACTTCGTCGCGCGGCGGTGCAATTCCAGCTCCGATAACAAAAAAATCGAGACAACGAATCAATCTATTGATCCATGGGTAGAAGCGGGGCGTAGGCAGCAATAATCCATCCTCGAACCCCAATAAGAGCATGTACGTAGTAGCTGTATAGACTCCTTTCTTTCATTCAATCGTCTTTTTTGATACGAATAAGTGCGTTTACTCAAGGTGAAGCCCAAGTGTGCCGATGCAAAACTCAGCTCTCTCTTATTATTGATATTAGGATTATTCAAATATGCGAAACATTTACTCTTTACTTCTTCTCATTACATGCCTCAGCACACCCCTCTCATATACATTTGCGGCGGACTCCACTGCTGAATGGTCTGCGCGAGTGTGGAGCGCCGCTTCAGAAGGAGAATGGGATGTTGTTGAAACTTTATTTGATTCGGTTCCAAATGGCTCAAGTGAAATACTAACCACGTTTAGATCTAAACTAGATTCCTTCAAGCAACATCGTGAAGACGAAAAAAAAACAAACACTATCGCACGCAACGAAGCTTTATCTCAAATGCGAGATTTTGCAAAGGAAGGCAAAGTGATGCAAGCGATGCAATCCGCAATCAAAGCACAAACACTCAGTGATGATCTCAATTCAGTTTTGTACGATCCAGACGCACATCAAGTACTTAAGGAAGTAGAAAGTACAATTAATGACAGCACAGAAAATAAAAATCTTCTTGTTGCCCAAACTCTAGCTTATTATCTGCGTACTTTTTATGAAGACACAGCGAGAAGAGATCTATATGAATTTTGGAAAAAACTCCACGAGGAAGTTGCGATCGATTCGATGCTCCTACGCTATTACGCACCGGAATATCATCACGAACTATGGGTAGAACAATCTATACTCCGTGGTGATGATCCACCTGATGCGCTTCAAGACAAATCAAAAGATCTCTGGAAAGAGCGTGTTGATGAGATCAATCAATTCATGGTGATTCAATCTCTACGAAAAGCAGAAGCCGAACACATGGATCAAATTTCATGGGAGGAACTTCTCACCGGCGGTATCGATGCAGTTCGTCGTATTGGGGGATTGCCAGAGTTAGCAGAAACCTTTCCAAATCTTAGCGATGCAACTCTTCGCGCCAATTGGCAATCTTCTTTAGATGAAGAATCTCAATCTGTACCTCAATATTTACGCCATATTTCAGGTCATAAAACTCTTATTCAGTTACTCAAGCGTATTCTTCTTGCAAATGACGAGACTTTGAATCTTCCCGAAGGTGTATTATTGCGTGAATTTGGTGACGGGGCGATGAGTAAACTCGACAGATATAGTGCAATCGTTTGGCCAAATGAAAAACGCCAATTTGATCAAGCAACCGAGGGGGATTTTGTAGGCGTGGGCATTGTTATTCGCGAGAGTCCAACTGGCGAAATTCTAGTTGTAAATCCAATCGATGGATCACCTGCGTATTATGGCGGTGTTGTTCCAGAAGATATTATTTCCCACGTCAACGGCTCTTCCACTAGTGGATGGAGTGTCAGTGATGCCGTAGACAAAATTACCGGCACTCGTGGAACTGCGGTAACACTTACAATCAAACGTGAAACACAGGAAGAACCTCTAGATCTAACACTTAAAAGAGACCGGATTATTCTTCGTTCTGTAAGTGGTTGGAATAAGAAAGAAATTTCTGAAGATGGCGAACCAATTTGGGATTGGTACATCGATCCCCAAAATCACATCGGTTATATCAAACTAACAGGATTTTCTAAGTCTTCTTATGCTGACATTCTAGCTGCGGTTCGAGATATGCAAGAAGTTGCTGAACCCAATGGATTGATTTTAGACTTGCGTCACAACCCAGGTGGTTTATTGCCAACAGCGCGAAAAATTTCAAACTTGTTTATTAAAGAAGGCAGCATCGTCAGTGGCGAAAATGCAAATGGCGAAATGCTCTTTAATATGAAAGCTTTCCCCAACAGAGCATATCTCTCAGATTGGCCGCTTGTAGTGTTAATCAATCAAGGTTCAGCAAGTGCAAGTGAAATTGTCTCTGGTTCAGTACAAGCCCATGATGCAGGAATTATCGTTGGGCAAAGGAGTTGGGGCAAAGGCAGCGTCCAAACTGTCCATAACATTGGCTCTGGCGATCTTGCACTTGTAAAACTAACAACACAATTTTATCGGCTGCCTGCTACCGAAGATGGTCCGGGGCGACTTGTTCACAAACGCGAAGGTTCTACAGACTGGGGCGTCGTTCCAGACATCGAAGTTAGAATGTCACCAGAACAAATCAGTAAATCCCTTGAGTTACGGCGAGATTCGCAAATGCTCCTACTTAGTAGCGACAATTCAGAACTTCCAAGCATTAACGGTTTGCTTACAGAGGGTCTCGATCCCCAACTTGAAACAGCATTATTGTTGCTAAGAGCCAATGCTTTGACCCAAACGTATTCAGATTTTCGCCATGCAAGTTTAACTAAGTAAAGTTTATTCCCGTTATCATGATGGAATGCTTATTACAACAATCGCTCTATCATTAGCGTTTCTTGCGCCTTCTGAACATCATCGTTTTGGACTGACTGAAGCAATGCCAAGGATCGAAAACACGATTCGTGTCGCTTCTTACAATATGTTGAACTTTTTCGACGACGAGATCAATCACATCCCTGTCCTTGAGCCAAGGAGCAAAGACACTTCGTACGAACTTTCTGACATTATTGGTCCTGATGGTAAGCAAATTCCACATACATCAGATCAACGGCGCGAAGAACTTGCCAAAGTCATTATAGAACTTGACGCAGACATTCTTGCTCTTCAAGAAATTGAGGGGTACGACGCGCTTGTTTGGTTTAATAAGACTTACCTACAGGGGATGGGATATGACTATGTCATCTCTAAAGATGTTGGTTATTACAGAGGTGT
>JABABS010000010.1 GCA_014238125.1 Phycisphaerales bacterium | reverse complement strand
TAGGTAAAAAAGTGAATTTTATACCCGAAGTTCAACTGATTCCGGTTTTTTGGCGCTGTAGTTTGCTCGGATTGGCTCAACGACTGTGGCAATGAAATGGTCCACTTGGGCGGGTGCACGTCCCACGAACTCACTAGGATCAGTCACGCAGGAGAGGTCGAGCGAAGCAAACAGCGGTTCTTGAGAAAGCCGTTCAAGAAGATCGTTTTCAGCGCCTTCTTCCTTGATTTTTCGAGCGACATCAATGGCATGGCCTCGAACAACCTCATGCGCGTCTTGGCGATCAGCCCCAGCTTCAACAGCTTCCATCATGAGCCTTTCGGTGGCGAGAAATGGCATTTCCTGTTGCAGATTTTTGGCAACTCTCGCTTCGTGGACGATCAGCCCGCTCACAACGTTATTGAGGACATCAAGCATCCCGTCAAGAGCAAGAAATGTCTCGGGTAACACAAGGCGGCGGTTTGCCGAATCGTCCAATGTGCGTTCCATCCATTGAACCGCGGCAGTTTGCAATGCATTTGGTGGCATATTCATGACAAATCGAGCGAGGGAGCAGATTCTCTCGCAGCGCATCGGATTCCGTTTATACGCCATAGCTGAAGAACCGATTTGTTTTTTCTCAAATGGCTCTTCGAGTTCTCCACGATTTGCAAGCAGCCGAAGATCAGTTGCAAATTTGTGTGCTACTGCTGCAACAGAGGCAAGACATGCAAGAATTTGTGCGTCGACAACGCGCGGGTACGTTTGTCCGGTCACGGCAAGTCGTTTGTCGAGAGGCCAGCCCATTTTTTCGGCGACAATTTTGTCAAGCTCTTCTACCTTTTCATGATCGCCTTCAAACAAATCTAAAAATGAAGCTTGTGTTCCAGTCGCGCCTCGAACTCCGCGAAATCGCATGACTCCGAGACGGTGTTCTATATCTTCAAGGGCGAGGGCTAAATCTTGAGCCCAAAGGGTCGCACGTTTTCCGACAGTCGTTGGTTGCGCTGGTTGGTAATGGGTAAAACCAAGGGTGGGTAAACTTCTGGTTATTTTTGCAAAGTCACCAAGTGATACAATTGCCTTTGCGACTTTGTTGGCTATGAGTTCAGTTGCGTCTCGAAGTTGCAGCATTTCGGTATTGCAGTTGACGAATTGGCTTGTTGCGCCAAGGTGAATGATTGCTCGGGCATTGGGAGCGACATCGCCAAGGGCATGGATGTGCGCCATTACGTCATGGCGAAGTTCTTTTTCGTACTTTGCCGCAGCGTCAAAATCGATATTGTCAAGATTATCTTCGAGTTCTGAGAGTTGGTCGGCTGAAATGGCAAGACCTAGTTCGCATTCGCCTTGTGCCAGAGCGAGCCATAATCGCCGCCACGTGCCTATTTTACGACGTTCAGACCATATTTCTTGCATTTGTGCTGACGCATATCGCCCAGACAGAGGCGATTTATATCCACTATGTTCATCCATGCCTTCATTGTACCTGACCTTTTGATTCTGAGCCTCGTTTGGCAACGTTGAGAAGTTGTGTTGACCCTAACTTGCGGAGGAATGCCAAAACTCGGGATTGAGCCATTGTCGACCCATTTTGACCTGACCTCGGGGCCAGATCAAAATGGGTCAGGTCAAAAAGCGTTCCAAGTGCGCTTTTTTGAGCGACTATGTACGATGCAGTCATGACGACGTATGGAATATTTGCAAGTTTGTACGTGAGTAGCGTTGTGGTGCTGATGTTTCAGATTGCAGGTCAACCCGCGAGTGTTGCAGTTGTTGCCGGGAGTTTTTTTTTAGCAATGGCAGTGTATGTCCTCCATAGGACTGCGCCTGAGGTGAATGCTGCCATGCAAAAACGTCACCTTCGTGCGGTTCACAAAAAGCGAACCATGCTCTTTCTTCTTGGCTTTGCGAGCATTGTCGCCTGCGGAATGCTATACATGGCAGAGCCATACTTTCTTTTTCTTTTACCTATTGGATGCATTGCAGTCACGCTGTATGGTCGAAAGCGTATTTCTTATCCAATTCGGAACATCCCCTATATTAAGCCAGTAGCAGTTGGCGGTTCAATTGCAGTGTTAGGGTGGGTACTCACTGGTGCACCTTGGCCACCGTTGGGGGCAATCGGAATAGCGATAGTCGTATCAACGGATGCAATGCTTTGTGATATTCAAGATGTTCAATACGACAAAACTTGTGGCTGCATCACATTGCCAGCAAGCACGAACGAACAGACAATTTGGTTCATTGCGTTGTTAATGAACATTGGTGCCGGGTGTTTTTTATGGTTTGCAGTAGATTCGCCCGTTGGTTGGATCATCCTGATCATTTTTCCAACACTTTTTGCATTGCGTAAATTAGATCTGCGAATGTTTGTGGACCTTCGCCTCCCTCTCGTGGCGATGATAGCATGGACATTATGACGCACTCGCAGTGGATCATCTATATATTTGTTGCTTATGTCGCAGGCAGTATTCCATTTGGAGTACTCATCGCGAAAACGAAGGGCATAAATATTCGAGAGCACGGTTCAAAAAACATAGGCGCTACAAATGTTGGAAGAGTGCTCGGTAAAAAATTGGGTATCGGTTGTTTTATACTTGATGTGTTCAAGGGTGCTATCCCTGTTTTTGTTGCGGGATATCTTGTAAACTTGTATGGCCAATCACTCGATCAAATTAGTACAAATGAAATGCTGTTGTGGATTTGTGTTGCACTCGCTGCACTGCTTGGGCACATGTATTCTTTGTTTCTACGGTTCGGTGGTGGGAAGGGTGTGGCAACTACATTCGGCGGAATGGTTGCCATGTGGCCGTTTTTGACGCTACCTGTACTTGTGGCTTTTGCGAGTTGGATCATTGCAGCAAAAACGACAAAAATGGTATCGCTCGCAAGCCTTGTGTCGTCGTTTGTATTGTTTGCCTCAACGGTTGTGTTAGTCATGGTTCAATCAAGTTTTTCGCACGCGTGGCCGCTCGTTGCCGTTACATTCCTTATTTCTGTAATGGTTTTTTGGAAGCACCGATCTAACATTGGACGAATTATGCAGAGCGAAGAACCAAAACTTGGTGGAACGAAAAAGTGAAGATTTACTGCAACGAATCTGTTTTAAAAGCAATGCTCCATCAACATGATTGGGTTGTTAGTGACGAAATAGAAAAAATAGAAACGGGTATTGAAGCAGGGTGCAACACAATTTATATTGGAGAAGAAACAGATTCTATTCGTCCAACTTTATTTGCTCCATCCGTTGAACTAGCGTTGCTTTTTATTCAAGCGAATGAAGAAGTTTAATCACCAAAACAGGTACGAACGGCTTTGGCCGCTTTGACAAACCGGTGATCTGGTGGAACAAGTCGTTGCTTGTTCGCAACTGAAAGAATATTTTTCATTGCAATGTGACCATCCTGCAATCCGATCATTTTGTTTATTTCTCCTGCTTCAGCAAGTTCAATCGCAGCAGTTGCGAACGTTGTAGCGAGTACTCGGTCGGAGGCTGATGGTTCGCCACCGCGTTGGATGTGTCCGAGAGTTGTCGTTCGTGACTCGATGCCGGTTCGTTCTTCAATTGTATTTGCAACAACAGATCCAATGCCACCAAGATGAACAGGGTCTGCTCTAGTGGGGTCGAATTTTTCAATGACAGCAGTTCCGTTGATTGGTTTTGCACCTTCGGCACATGCGATAATTGAAAAACCGCTCTTGCTTTCGCGTCGTTTTTCAACAAAATCACAAACCTTTTGCATATCAAATGGAATTTCAGGAATTAAAATTACATCTGCACCAGAAGCAAGACCACTTGAGAGTGTAAGCCACCCAGCATTCCTTCCCATCAATTCACAAACCATGACACGGTGATGACTGTTTCCAGTTGAGTGCAAACGATCAAGTGCCATAGTTCCTATTCTTGCTGCAGTTGTATATCCAATTGTTAACTCGGTTCCAACAATGTCATTGTCTATAGTTTTGGGAACTCCAATACATGGGAATCCTGCTTCGATCAATGGTTTTGTACAGGTGAACGTGCCGTCACCGCCAACGACAAAAAGAACATCGATCTTATGTTCTTCAAGTGTTGCAACACACCTATCAATCGCGTTCACAAAAATCGGTTCGCCTGTTTCGGTCTTCCCTTCAAGGTAACGGTCGGGGCTGACACGATTGTTTGTTCCAAGAATCGTACCCCCCAATGTAAGAATTCCAGAAAGTTCACTCAACCCAAGTTTAACCACTTCATTTTCAACAAGCCCTTTGTAACCGTCTCGAATGCCCACAATCTCCCAGCCATGTTCATAAATTGCGCTTTTGCCAAGTCCTCGAATGGCGGCATTTAGTCCAGGGCAGTCGCCGCCGCCTGTGAGTATTCCAATTCGTTTAATCTTTGTCATCGCTACATATTCTGCTTTACTGGTCTCACAGTCATTTCACCGATTTCGACATGAATTGGTGACTCTAAAATAAATCTAACGCACTCTGCAATATTCTCTGCTGACAACGGTTCGTCGACTGATTCCATCCCTTTGATCAGATCTAACTTAGTTGGTTCATGCGTTACAGATTCTGCAAATTCTGTCATTACAACACCCGGAGCAATTGTTGATACTTTGATTGTATTACCGTCTTTTCGACTTCGAATGCTGAGATCTTGTCCAAGTCCCTCGCTTAATGCGCGAACAGCATGTTTTGATGCACAATACACGCCCGCCCCAAGGAAAATTCTTCTTGCCGCCTCTGAACTGATGTTGATGATGTTGCCAGTTTTTTGTTGAAGCATCTGTGGCAAAACAGCTGCTATACCATAGAGAACCCCCTTGATATTCGTATCAATTATTGCATCCCAATCTTCAACTCGGCATCGAAGCATGGAAGCCATCCGAGCAATTCCAGCGTTGTTAATGATCGCGTCAATCGCGCCAAAATGTTTCATTGCTGTTGTTGCGAGTTTTGTAACATCATTTTGCAATTGCACATCACACTCTACAGGGATTACATGATCGCCAAGTTCAGACGCTAGGTCGTGGATTCGATCATCTCTTCGTGCGGCAATAATTAGACCCTTGGCACTTGGCGCAAGATTTCTTGCTATTGCTTCACCAATTCCACTGCTTGCACCAGTAATAATGGCAACACCTGCCCATCGTTTGTCGCGTTCTTCGCCCATTGCAGGTACTATCCTACCTTCTATGACAGATCAAAAAGTACAACAGCAAAATGAATCACAATTAGTTGCAGCAAGACGCGCCAAAATGGCTCGATGGGCAGATGATCTGAACGTCTATCCATGGGGACATCGTGAAGACGGCCTCACTTCTCTTGCAGATGCCAAAGCGATGTTTGATCAGGGGGCACATGATTCACATGGTGAAGAGGGTGCAGAAGACACTCGCCCACGAGTCAAAGTTGCAGGGCGCTGCATCCAACACCGAGCGATGGGTAAACTGACATTTCTCGTGATCCGAGATGATACGGGTGATCTGCAAATCAGTTGTTCAAAAGCGGCATTACCAGAAGAGCAGTTTAAAGTTGCAAAGAAATTAGATTACGGCGACATTATTGTTGCCGAAGGTGCTGTTGGAGCAACTCAAAAAGGCGAAATTTGTGTGTGGGCAGATCGGTTTGAGCTTGCATGTAAGTCACTCGTGCCACCACCGGAAAAATTTCATGGTTTAAGTGATACGGAACTTCGGTATCGACAACGCTACATGGACATGTATTCTAATCCTGAAACAATCGAAACTTTTAGAATGCGTTCAAATATTGTTTCAAAGATTCGTTCTTTTATGGACGCACAACAATACCTTGAAGTGGAAACACCAATGATGCAACCACTTGCCGGTGGCACGAGTGACTTACATGCAAGCTCAAACCGATCTGCCCACACACAAATTTCGCCTTTTTGAGTTGCTCCAACAGCACCTT
>JABABS010000083.1 GCA_014238125.1 Phycisphaerales bacterium | reverse complement strand
GGCATTGCGGGATTCTTCAGTTCATTCTTTGCGATCGTTTTTTCTGGAAAATGCTGCAACAAGAGTTAGTTGTTGCTGGCAAATGACAGGATGATCTCAGCAGCTTCTCTGCTCGGATCGTGCGGGGCATAGACCGCTGCTTCTTTTTGAAGCTGTGATCGCATTTCATTCATTTCAGCTTCATCACCCAGAAGCGCAACTGCAAGGTCACCAATTTGTCCTGCGATATTTCCACAAGGAATAAACTCTGGAACAATATGTTTTCCGGCAATGAGGTTTGGCAATAATCTGTATGGCGTGTTCAACACCATCTTTGCTGCAAGCATAGAGAGTACATTCGTTTTATACATGCCAATCATTGGCGTCGAGTGCCTCATGACATGCAGAGAAACTGTGCCCGAAACGTTCAATGCAAGATCTGCCCATTCAAGCACGCTTGGTAATTTGTCTGCCACTATCTGCAAACCGCATGCATAAGGTTTCACACGTGAAACATCTTCACTCCGGCAAGCTATTACTGACTTTGTTTCTGGATACGTGGCAGAAATTTTTTGTAAAATAGCTTGCTGCATAGGTAAATTTTTTATAATTTCACTTTTTCGCGATCCGGGAAGTAACACAATTTTTGGTTCGCCAAGAGGCAAATCGATCGCTGGAATGTCATGTTGGCGCATCGCTGGGTGCCCAATAAATGTAGCGGGCATTCCCCTTGATTCAAACCACGCGGGTTCAAACGGCAGCAAACACATCACGTGATCGCTAAGCCGTTTCATTTTATGTATTCTCCATGGCGCCCACGCCCAAAGTTGGGGAGCGGCGAGGTGCACAACTCGGCACCCATATTTTTTGGCAACTTTACAAACTGGCCAATTTGCCGCTGGTGAATCAACAGCAACAACAACATGGGGTTTATTTATTTCGATCCACTTCGCAACCAAATCGACAAGATCTTTGATTCGCTTTATTTCTGAAATTGCTCCAAGCCCCATCTTTGCCTCATGAGTCGTTTCTGCAAGCAATTCAACTCCAGAATGTTCCATCTCAGATCCTCCAAGCCCAAACAGTTGGACGTTTGGACTGATCCCCTTCAGACCAGCAGCAGCCATCGCACCAAGGGCGTCCCCGCTTGGTTCGAATGCTGTCATGAGGATTTTTTTTGGTGTATCAGAACACATGCGAATGGCTCTTATAAAGGCTAAGGTTTAGATACAATACTCTAATGCTAAAAAGAACATGCACATGTGGTGACCCACGAAAAGAACAAGCAGGCGATACCATCACCCTCTCGGGCTGGATAAATACCTATCGAGATCAAGGTAAAGGCTTGGTATTTATCGACCTACGTGACCGATATGGAATGACTCAAATTGTCTTTGATGGTGAAGACACTCCAGAAAATGTGATGGAACTTGGCTCTTCACTGAGACGAGAAGATGTCATCTCAGTTGAGGGCGTCATCCGTGTTCGGGATGGGAAGCCCAATGCGAAACTCGAAACAGGTGAAATCGAACTTGTGGCCAAGAATATTGAAGTGATTAACCGCACTGCGAAACTTCCGATCCTTCCTGACGATCACGATGCCGATGACATCGGTGAAGAACACAGATTGAAATACCGGTACATTGATCTTCGTAGACCCCGTATGCAAAAAATTCTTGCACTACGGCACAAAATTACGCAATTTACTCGAAACTTTTTTGCTGATAACGGATTTCTAGAAATAGAAACTCCCCTACTTATTACACCAACCCCCGAGGGTGCTCGCGATTTCATAGTGCCATCACGCCATCAAGCAGGTCAATGGTACGCACTCCCGCAAAGCCCACAAATATTTAAGCAAATTTTGATGGTTGCAGGTTGTGACAAGTACATGCAGATTTGCAAGTGTCTACGTGATGAAGATCCTAGAGCAGACAGACAAGCTGAGTTTACGCAGATTGACTTAGAAATGAGTTTTGTAGAACAAGAAGATGTTCTGAAAATTATGGGAGAGTTTGCACAGAAGTTATACAAAGAAGTTGGCGGAATTGATCTTGGCGAACTCCCACATTTGTCATGGAAAGATGCGATGGACAATTATGGCTCCGATCGTCCTGACATTCGTTTTGATTTACAACTCGCCGACGTCACTGAACTTGCAAGTAAAACTGATTTTAAAATTTTTACAGAAACATGTAGTTCTGGTGGTTCAGTGAAAGCAATGCGAGTTCCTGGTGGCGCTGAAAAATTAACACGTAAAAAGACGGATGGGTTTGCAGAGATTGCAAAAACCTACGGCGCTGGAGGTTTGCCTGTTGTGAAATATCAAGGCGGTGAATTTTCCACAGGTGTCGCGAAGTTCGTTGAACCAATAAAAGATGAACTTGTTGAAGCACTCTCTTTGGAAGATGGCGATCTTGTTATGTTTGGAGTGGGTACGTACCGTGTTGCGTGTATATCACTTGGCGAAGTTCGGCTCGCAGTTGCGAAAGAACTAGATCTTATCCCCGAAGGATTACACCGCGGCTTATGGGTGATTGACTTTCCAATGTTTGATTGGAACGAAGAGGCAGGGCGTTGGGTGAGTGAGCACCATCCATTTACAGCGCCCCTTGCATCGCACCTCGACACGCTTGAATCCGATCCTGGAAATTGTTTGTCTTCTGGATACGATCTTGTGATTAACGGTGCTGAAGTTGGCGGTGGTTCAATTCGGATTCACACCCCTGAAGTGCAGTCTAAAGTCTTTGGACTATTGGGTTTATCACAAGAAGAAGCTGAGGAAAAATTTGGCTTTTTACTAAACGCCCTGCGTTATGGTGCCCCACCACATGGCGGCGTTGCCTTTGGTCTTGATCGCTTGGTCATGATGATGATTGGGACAACTAACATTCGCGATGTCATTGCATTTCCAAAAACCCAAACTGGTGCTGATCTCATGTGCGAAGCACCCGGCGCTGCCGATCCTGCTCAACTTGAAGAACTTGGCATCATGATGCAAAATCCCGCTGACTCCAAAGAGCAAGCGTAAGAAGAGAAAACAGTTTGTGTTCATGGTTTCGACGCTCAGTGCGATGTTCGTGCATCATCTTTGCAACAATTTTTGTATCAATATTAAGTCCGGAAAAAGGATCACTTGAGAGCAATACATCACTTGTAAGTTTTCCAAGGCTGCTTTGTTCATTTAGCAACCAACTCGCAAGCGGCACAGCAAATCCCATCTTCGGACGATCAACTATGTGATCCGGTAAATACTTCTTTGCTATTGATCGCAGCAGACCCTTCCTACCACCAACCAAGAGTTCTCGTGTTGTTAGAGGCGCTATTGCATTTCGAACTCGCATTGACAAAAATGGAGACCGAACTTCTAATGCAACCGCCATCGACGCGGTGTCAACCTTGCGAAGTAAGTCACAAGGAAGATAATGTTCAATATCAAATTGTTGTAATCGTCGAAGCGTTGAGTATTGCATGTCAGGTGTCACCGCATCCACAAAGGGTTCGCCTGTCAAAGATTCTATTTCCTTTCTGGAAAATATCGATTCGATCGATGCAACATTACAAAGCGGCCAGTCTCTTGCGGCATCGGCCATTCGGCCAAGTTTTTCAGAAACAGAACGAGGCTTTGAGCCTCCACCCCAAGGAATTCGTGCCAATATAGAGTGCCACCTTGAAATTGTATTGATTGCAAGATATCGGTTGTAGCCAAGAAATAACTCATCTCCGCCGTCCCCTGAGAGCGCAACAGTCACTTCTTTTCTAGCAGCCTTGCTAATCCAATACGTAGGTAAAATCGAACTGTCTGCAAATGGTTGTCCAAGTTGCCCAATCAAAGTCAATAGATCGGCTGCAGGATCCATTGAAACTCGAAGTGTTTGATGCGTCGTACCAAGATGTTTCGCAACTTCCAAGGCGTACGAAGATTCATCGTATGCAGGGTCATCCATCTTGACACAATACGTTTGCAAGTTTCCGAGTTCCTGCTGCGCGAATGCTGCTATCAATGATGAGTCCACTCCGCCACTTAAAAAACAACCTAGGGGTACGTCCGATTCAAGGTGATCGATTACACTTCCGCGAATTGCGTCTTCTACAGTTTCATTTGTAGGTTGTAGAGGAACAATTTTGTGATTAACGCGGCGTACCGGTTGAACCAACGTAGCATCGCCTGTCAAATATCCAAGTTGTAAATATCGCTGCACTTCATTTGAAGTAAAATTATCAAGACCTAGTTCATGTGCAATTTTTTGCAGTGGAGCAGGATTCGAACAAAAGACACAACCATCTCCAGCTTCGCCAAAATTCAAAAAATACAGTGGCTTCTGTCCGTAGGGATCGCGATACAAGGAAAGTTGCAACGTCCTTCGATCCCACATTGCAACGGCGTACATACCATCAATGTGGTCTGTGCAACTTGCCCCCCACTGTTCGTACGCCTTGAACAACGTTTCGGTATCGCTATGATCGCTTATAAACGTGGCGCCTTGAGAACTAAGTTCTTTCCGCAACTTGGTGTTGTTATAAATACACCCGTTGAAGACCATTGCCAATTCTGGTGTATCATTTTCGTACGAAACCATTGGTTGCCCACCACCAGTGTGATCAATGATGCTTAAACGGCGATGGAGCATCAAAATTTCTACACCATCAGCAAAGTCATGAAACCGCCCTGCGGCATCAGGGCCACGTCTCGCGATCGAATCATCGAGCATTGCGACCCAATGCTCAGGAATTGGTCGTCCATCTCGTCTACAAATGCCCGCAATACCGCACATGCTTGGTAGCCTACCTAACATGAAGAAACGGCGAACGAATTTATTGACATTTTTAATACTTCTTGGGCTTGTACTTGGTGCACTCTATGGCGAATTTGGCTTGTTCCAAGCAGGCGTTTCCATCGATGACGATCACTGGCTCAAGCAAGCAGGTGATCTAGTCTTGATCCGTCCTCTCAAACTGCTCATCATCCCGCTCATTTTATTCAGTGTGATAGCTGGCATTTCAAATATTGGCGACCCCGCTAAACTTGGTCTCGTTGGTTCTGCGACATTGTTGTATTACTTCGCAACGATGTTGATAGCCGTGATTCTTGGCACAACACTCGTCTCGTGGATTCAGCCCGGCATTCTCGCCCCAGAAGTACAAGAAATACTCCGGCAAAGTAGCTCTGTCATGCAATCTGCCTCGGGAGATGCGCAAACACTCGGATCTTCCTGGATGAATATTTTGCATCAACTTGTTCCAACAAATGTGTTTAGTGACATGGTTAACGGAAGACCCCTTGGCATTATTGTATTTGCAATTGCAATTGGTCTTGCACTTGCAGCAGGTGGCGAGAAAACAAAAGTTGCGAGAGATGCATGCAGCGGAGCGTTTGAAGCGATCATGATTTTGGTGCAATGGGTAATTTGGCTCACCCCGATTGGCGTATTCTTTTTGGTCGCTTGGACAGTCGGCAGAATTGGTTTTAATTCAATAACTGGCCCACTTGGCATGTATATGGGAACGGTCCTATCAGGGTTATTTATCCATGGTCTAATTGTGCTTCCATTTGTGTTGTGGTTATTTACCCGAGCACACCCCTTCCGTTTTATGTGGCAAATGAAACGCGCATTAATGACGGCAATTGGCACTGATTCTAGTTCAGCAACATTGCCTGTCACAATTGATGCTGCAGAAAACGAAGGAAACTGTTCTAAACGCGCAGCAAACTTTGTGTTGCCACTTGGCGCAACAATTAACATGGACGGGACTGCATTGTATGAAGCAGTTGCTGTCGTTTTCCTTTTTCAACTATTTGGTATTGAACTTGATATGAGCCAATTGATTATTGTTGTAATTACTGCGACCCTTGCTGCAGTTGGCGCAGCGGGTATTCCATCAGCTGGATTAGTCACGATGGTCATCGTGATTGGTGCAGTCAATAGTTCACTTACAGGAACGAGTAGCGGGCCATTGCCTGTCGCTGCAATTGGCATCATTATTGGTGTGGATCGTATCCTTGATATGTTTAGAACCGCAGTAAATGTCTGGGGCGATGCAGTTGGCGCAAAAATCATTACAAAACTCGCACCGGATGAGTAGCAAAAAGTAGTTGTAAGAATGAGAACATAACGCTTCGAGTGATTCAGGAAACAAACCTTTATATCGTGCTGCAGCCACGCAAAGTATGTGTCACCCTGTATACACCAACTTATGCGTTCTTCTACTCTACCAAGTAACTTTCAGCGTCAAGGGCTGCGATGCAACCCATACCAGCTGCGCTGATTGCTTGACGATAGTGCGAATCGGCAACATCACCTGCCGCAAAGACACCTTTTATGTTCGTAGCACTACTCCGCGTATGCAAAGCAATGTACCCCTTGTCATCAAGTTCGATGCCACTTCCATCTAAAAAAGTTGTTGCTGGCGTATGACCAATTGCAACGAACATGCCTTTAACTTCAAGCGTTGATTCTTCTCCAGTTTCTGTGTCTTTCAACAAAATACCTGTAATCGAATCTTCGCCTAAAACATCAAGAACTGTTTTGTTCCAAACTGGTGTTGCCTTGCTTGAATCGAAAATTCTTTTTTGCATAACTTTTGATGCACGAAATTCGTCGCGTCTGTGAATAATAAAAACTTCTGAAGCGAATTTTGTTAAGTAACTCGCTTCTTCAAGAGCACTGTCACCACCACCAACAACCGCAACAGGCTGATCGCGATACACAGGCAGTGCGCCATCACAAACTGCGCAAGCACTCACACCACCACCACCCATAGCTAATCGCATTTCATTTTCTAATCCAAGCCAATTCGCTGTTGCACCCGTTGCGATGATGACTGTTTTAGTGAAAATCGTCTCGCCACCAGAGGTAGTCAAAGCAAAGGGTTGCTTGGAAAAATCACAAGAAACTACATCTTGCGTAAGTATCCTTGTGCCGAATCGCTCTGCTTGTTTCTGAAAACCAGCCATGAGTTCAGGGCCTGTAATTCCCTCAGGGAAACCTGGATAATTCTCAACTTCTGTGGTTAACATCAATTGTCCACCCGGAAGGACAATCGATGGTGTGCTTTTTGGAACACCAATGACACACAACGGATTCAGGTCAGCCCTCGCCGCGTAAATCGCCGAAGTCCAACCTGCAGGTCCACTACCAATAATGACAACATTTTCAATTTCAGACATGCTTACTTTACAATTCCTTCATTTCGTTCTAACACTTTTATAGGTGGCCACAAAATCAAATCCGTTGATCCACTGTTCCCACGATTATCTTCGTTATCCGAAGCAACGCTGTAAAGAATGCATGAACCTTCATCAATCCAAAGCCGGTCACTGTTTTCAGTATCTAAAGCTGTTTTTTTATCAATCCTTCGATAATGAAAATGACCAACTGGTGCGTTGAACAGTGACCAATCCGAATCCTGACGTTTTTCCAATTCATTGAATCGATCTAGATTACTCGTTCGATGTAAAAACTGTGCGTACAACATTTTTAAACTCTTGGGATACGTACCGTAATGATTTTTGTATCCACAAAGTGCCGCTGAAACAGCGGTGCCATTTATTTGTGTCCAAAGAACATCCCGTTGGTAAAACAATCCCTGAATGTCCCGAACGATCAAACGAACTGCAGCATATCTAACTGGATTAGTTTTTTCTAATTCGGAATGAATGCCAAGTTGTTGATGGAATGCCCGCAATCGCCAGCGCCTCCACCACTCGTCGTAAATCTTTTCAAGACGTTCTACAGAAGCATCGTGCCCACTGTTAGAATATGCCATCGATTCCCAAAATCTTGCCGCGCCAAATCGAGTCAGAGGCTCTTCCTTCACTTGGATATCTGTGAGAATTTCACGGAATTTTGCTGAATCTGCCTCACCAAGAGTCGTAAATAATTCTTCAAGCAAAGCTTCTGCAATTATCTGATCGCCCACAGGCAATAGTAATCTTGATGAATCTGCTCGGAGGTAGGGAATCCATTCTCTTGCTATTTCACGATATTTCTCTGGTGAAATTGCTTCACGGTGCGTGTACATCATGTCCCTAAAATTCGCGAGCCCATCACCAAGCATTTCCATGAACGCAATTTTTTCATCTAGAAATATGCGGTCACAAAATTTACGAAGTACGATCAATTGCGCCATAGCAAGTTTTAATGCTCGAGAAGATTCGCCACTTTGGAAGAGACGGTAACTTTCTGCTGTAGCCCAAAGCGAAGCGAGTTCTACAGTTTCTATATACGAATAATCTACAACATGAAGTCGATCATCTTCACCAATCTCTACAAAAATCCCCGCATCACGATAACTCGGTGGAACACTTTCACTTCCATATGGAAGCCCAATAATAATTCTTCCTGCTGAAGCCAAGATTGCCGCTTCCATGTGTTCGTTCTCTGAAGCCCACCTTGCAACACCCTGCCAACCTTTCATCTCCGGCCAAACTGTGTTCATGTTGAATGTATTACTCAGCGGCTGAGGTGGCTGAGTTAAATCTATACATCCATCAAAATAAATACGCCACGCTTGGGCTTCTTCTGTTCCTTTTACAAGGTCAGAATTATTGAGTAAAGAAATGACATTATCTCTACCACCTGCTTTGAGTGAAGTAGAAGCTAGCAGAATGGTGACGATACAGATGAGAATTCTTTGAATCATTGGTGGGTACCTTTGTCCTGAGTATAGAAGGGATGACGAGTGTACCAAATGCGAGCTCACGCCATAGCCTTCTAGGCTCCTCTGCGATATGATTCCCAATTGGCAACCCTTTATGGAGAGTAAATCATGACAATCATTGGTGTCCCCACAGAAGTTAAAAAAGATGAGTACCGAGTTGGCATGCGACCAGTCGGAGTTGAGGTATTAGTGCGAAACGGCCATACTGTCCTCATCCAATCAGGAACTGGTATTGGGTGTGGATATGAGGATTCTCTCTACATTGCTGCTGGAGCGAAAATTGTCGATTCAGCCCAAGAGGTTTGGGGGAGTGCCGATCTTATTGTAAAAGTAAAAGAGCCTCAACCTGGAGAAGTTGTGCTCATCAGAGATGGCCAAACTGTCTTCACATACTTCCACTTCGCAGCCGACAAGGATCTTACAGTTGGATGCTTGGAACGTGGTTGCATTTCAGTTGCCTACGAGACTCTCACAGATGATCATGGTCATCTCCCCTTGCTTACTCCAATGAGTGAAATTGCTGGAAAACTTTCTGTACAAGAAGGTGCCAAATATTTAGAACGACCACAAGGCGGCTGTGGCATTTTGCTCGGCGGCGTTCCCGGAGTTGAAGTTGGCAAGGTCCTTGTTCTTGGTGGTGGTGTTGTTGGCACTTGCGCTGCAAGTGTTGCTGCAGGCATGGGCGCAGATGTTGTCATCATGGACATCAACATTGATCGCATGCGAGAGCTCGGTCAGTTCATGCCACCAAACTGTAAAACAATTTACTCAGACCCAGAAGCAATTCGTAGCCATCTCGCTTGGGCTGATCTTGTCATCGGCGCCGTACTTATACCGGGCGCTAAGGCACCAAACCTTATTACAAGAGAAAACCTTTCTTTGATGGATACAGGTTCTGTCATTGTCGATGTTGCAATTGATCAAGGCGGCTGTGTTGAAACTGCAAAAGTAACAACGCACACTGATCCAATCTACACAGTTGATGGTGTTATTCATTACTGTGTGGGCAATATGCCAGGTGCTGTTGCAAGAACGTCTACCCAAGCACTGACAAATGCGACGATGCCGTGGGTCATTAAACTTGCATCTACAAATGCTGATGCGCTCGCTAAACGAGACCATCATTTTGCAAATGCAATCAATACGAATCGAGGATCTCTTACAAATCAACCTGTTGCTGAAGCACATGGTTTAGAGTTTGAGCCACTTGCTGTCTAACAATGCAGCTGTACTTTGACAACGCTGCAACTTCTTTTCCAAAACCACAATGTGTGATTGACGCGATGATTGCATACCACGAACATTGTGGCGCGAGCCCAGGGCGCGGCGCGTACGCGCAAGCGGCTGAAGCGACAGACGTACTCGGAGAGTGCAGAGAGTTGCTTTGCGAACTTGTAAACGCTCCATCTGAAACGCACTGTATTTTTACATTGAACTGCACAGATGCGTTGAATCTTGCAATTCAGGGAATTGCTTCTCATTTTCAAAATGAAAAAGTTCATATTGTTACAACCGCAATGGATCACAACTCTGTCCTTCGTCCGTTGCATGCACTCGAAAAACAAGGCGTTTCCATCACAGTTGTAGATGCTTGCAATGAAACTGGCATTGTGGACCCAAGCTCCATTGCAGCAGCAATCACGCCAACAACAAAACTTGTAGCCATAGCACATGGTTCAAATGTCACTGGGACCGTGCAAGACATTGCTGCTATTAGCAGTGCGTGTGGGGATATTCCACTTCTCGTTGACGCAGCGCAAACAATGGGACATACCCATATTGATATGCAGACAATGAACATTGCCTTGCTTGCATTTCCTGGACACAAGGGCTTACTTGGTCCCCTTGGTACTGGTGGATTAATCATGCAGAATGGTGTCGAGAAAATAATTACTCCGCACCGATTTGGTGGAACCGGAAGTGCAAGCGAATATCCAGTACAGCCTACTAATTTGCCAGATAAATTTGAATCTGGGTCTCACAACATGATTGGCATTTATGGTCTTACTGCAAGTTTGAAGTGGATCAAAGAACAGAGCGTGGAAACACTCCACAACCTCGAAATGGACTTGTGCAATGCTTTTATAGAGGGGTTACACAACATTTCAGGAGTTAGAATTGTCGGTGCACAAACAAATTCAAACCGCTGCGGCGTCTTTTCCTTAAAGTTTAAGGAACAACCAACCATTGTTGCGAAAAGACTCGAAACTATTTCTGGGATCAAGTGTAGAGCTGGTTTACACTGCGCTCCGTACGCACACCAAATAATGGGAACTACGGATTGTGGTGGTACAGTGCGAGTTTCATTCGGACCGTTTCACACGCTAGAAGATGTGCAACTTTTAGTTGAAGCAATTGAACGATGTGCAAAACCCGAATTAGTTGCAACTTAACCCTCACCACCGCCTTCACCACCACTGCCTCCATCTCTTGCGCCAGTGAATGTGTAAGGTGGAGGGAGATGAGATCGCCAATCATCACCCTCGGTAAATGATTCAACAATTTCTCGACCCTCTGCATCTGCTTTTTCTGCCCAACCAGCAGGACGTTTTGCAGGGATTGATTTAGCACCATCCTGCCACTTTTCTTCTTTCCGTAAGTAAAGTGTGCTAGTTGGGAATGCAAATTCCACTCCAAGTTCTCCAGCTAAACGAATAATATCAAGCATGAACCTGTGGCGTTCTCGCAACTCTGTTGGCCAATCTGGTGTTTTCCAAAAAACATACACCAAAATATCGAGGCTCGATCCTGCAAACTCATTGAGCCAAACTTGGTAATAATCTTTTCGAGTGTATGGATGAATTCGTAATAATTCACGAATGCCCTCACAAAACGTTGCTATTTTTTCTGGAGGCGTGTCGTAAGCAATACTCACCATTTGTTTCCAACGACGAAATCTTCGTTTGGAATAGTTGTTGCATTTTGTAGTAATCAAAATGGAGTTTGGTATAGTGACAATTGTGTCGTAAAAAGTACGTATTCGTGTTGATCGCATGCCAACCGATTCAACGGTTCCTTCTACACCATCTACAACAATCCAATCGCCAATCGAAAACGGTTTGTCGAGAATAACGGTAATTGAACCAAAAAAGTTTTCAAGCGTGTCCTTTGCTGCGAAAGCAAAACCCAGACCACCAATGCCTAAGCCTGCAATGAGTGGTGCGAGTTGTATCTCCAAAGAACTCGCGAGGTAAATCAAGCCAAATACAACCACGATCGATTTGAGTGTTTTGCGAAGAAGTGGAACAAGCAAGTCGTCGAGTTTGTTCTCTGTTTTTTTTGCTTTCTGAGAAGCTACCCATGAAATTAAATCAGTTCCGCGAAATCCAAACCAAATTGCAGCGAGGGTTATGTACACGTTTATTGCTGGTTCTATGATCCCATTTGCAAAAACTGGCAACCCAACAACAGGAAGGAGAAGGAGCCAAATGCCACCGCCAGCTGCCACGCCCGCTGGACGTGGAACTTGCCGGAGTATTTTTTTCAATTCTGAGCTAGGGTGATCCGTACTAGTGATCGACATAAGAACATGTCTAAGCGCTACCCGCACAAATAAATCCACTGCAAGACCTATGCCAATTGCAAGTACAAGTGCGCCCCATCGCCAATATTCGAGTCCAATGAAATCTTGCTTCATCCAATCGGATGCGAAAGAGTTAATCCAAGTGGAAATCGGATTTACGGCGGTTGTATCAAGGGCTGTAGCGAGTATTGAGTAGATCATGGTGGAGATAATACCACTCGAACGAAGTTGCAACAGATGTTTGGCAAATTGCCTATTTTGCCAATTTCCATTCATAACCGATACAACCCGAACAGAATTACGCAATTCAACGATATTTACTAATCGAGTTGAACATCATTCCTTCAGAATAGCGCCTTGTGATGCCGAAACATACTGAGTCTAGACCCCACCCTTGAGAGAAGCACTATGTTTACAAAACACGCAATCATTCTTGTTCCAACATTCCTTGCAGCAAATGCACTCGCTGATATTGTCCAATTAGATGGCGTGGGGACCTACCAGCTTCAATCTCATGCAATAGATGGGATTTTAGACGGCGCTTCGCCATATCTCTCTACTGATGATTTGGCAACAATTCATCAAAATTTAAACGGATGGGGTATCGAGACTGATGGAAAAATAACATTGCTACCTATCAACACACCAGCAGGATTAGCCCTCTTTACGTTGATGGATCAAGAAATGGGCAATGGTGATACGGGGATAGACGCCACTGTTGGAATAGTTTCAACAGCTTCCAATTCGCTTTCCATGTATATCAACGATGCAACTCAAGACTCTTGGAACCTTATCGAACCACCATTTGGTTCGCAAACACTCGGAGCGACCTTCGTATGGGGTTCCATTGGCAGTGGTGATGGTTTTGCGTGGGCTGGGATGCAGTACGGAGATGCGATCTCCTACAACTTCTCAAGTATTGACGGTGATGCGGGTCTCGATGCTGATGCATTTCAATTTGTGAGTTGGAACGATGGTTGGACTGTGCTTGGGACTGATGGTTTCAAAGCAGATGGCAGCCAAGTATTTACTGGCTCAGTCGTTCCTGCACCGCCTGCGGCTCTCCTTTTGACGGCTTTCGCTCTCAATCGCCGTCGCCGCCGAAACTAATAGTACTATTAACTCAAAGCCAACTCGACTAGGAGTCAATAGAATGGGTGAATGGACGAAACGGAACATAACCCTAAAGTAAATGTGATTACTCGGTGGATTGGAACACTGCTCGTACGATTGATTGTGCCAGCGTGGATTTTTTTTGGGGCATTCACAAAAGCCAGCGGTGCAACACCAAAATCGCTTCCGCGAACGATTCTCGATGCGGGTTCAGCCATTGGTTTTGCAGACCACCTACATCTTCTCCTTGCAATTTTGACAGCAATTGAATTTGCTTTTGTTGGCGTCATGTTGTTCGTGCCAAAACTTGCAAGAACTGCTGCCGTTGTCATGCTCAGTACATTTTTAGTCGTTCTCATTGTCGCAATTTCTAGGGGTGAAACAAGTTGCGGATGCCTTGGCGACCACTCACTTGCACCATGGACAATGTTTATTATTGACGCAAGTTTGCTCCTTGCTATCATCGTTTTCAAACCACGAATGAGCAGATGCAATAAAAGCAAAGCAAAACGGGGGCTCGTTGGATCTTCTGTCTTTATTCTTGGAGCATGGATATTCACGTTCAGTAGCATTTTTTATTCGGTAGAAAAAAATGACAACAACCTTCCAGATTCGTGGTACCCACAAGATGTTTCTGCGTGGGTTGGTCAATCTATCGATACGATCGACTTATTTGGTTGGGTTGTAAATTGGCCACAAGACATCCACAATGGAAAACAGTACGTTATTTTTTACGCAAAAACTTGTGACCATTGCGAAAGTCTTTTGTATTTAGACACATTTTTTGATCTGAGAGTTCCAACAACTCTTGTTGCAATTCCAGAAGCAAAGGAAGGTTTCTTCACTGAAGGATTATTCGATAACCCCTGTTTTAACTGCAAAGAAACTGAACTTCCAATCGGTGTTGATTGGATCATTGGAACACCACTTGTTGTTGCAATTGAAAACGGTATCGTTCAATGTGCAAACGAAAACGAAGAATATGAAAGTCCACAATGTCTGAACTGGTAGCAAACGAAACATTACAACCCGTCCTCGATCACATAGATCAAAATCTTGATGCAGCAGTTGAACGATTGCAAGCATTGCTTCGAATTCCAAGCATAAGCACAGATCCAGAATTCGCAAACGAAGTGCACCGATGTGCCGAGCATCTTGCAGATGACTTGCGTTCCATTGGCTTAGCTACAACAGTGCACAAAACCAAAGGGCATCCAATGGTTGTTGCTACTGACGACTCTGCTGGCCCAGAAGCACCCCGCGTGTTGTATTACGGACATTATGACGTGCAACCTGTACAACCACTTGACGAATGGAACGCTGATCCTTTTGAAGCAGCAATTGTCGAGGGTGCTCACGGCAAACGCATCGTCGCTCGCGGCGCTGCCGACGACAAGGGACAACTCATGACGTTTGTCGAAGCAATCCGCTCGTGGAAAGCTGTACATGAAAAACTACCAGTCCGCGTCGTCATGTTGTTCGAAGGAGAAGAAGAATGCGGGAGTGAAAGTCTTGAACCATTTCTCAACGAACACAAACAAGATTTGCTAGCTGACACGTGCGTCGTCTGTGACACTGGCATGTGGGATGTTGACACTCCAGCAATCACAAGTAGACTTCGAGGATTGGTATACATCGAAGCAACATTGCACGGCCCTTCCCACGATTTACACAGTGGGGGTTACGGCGGTGCAGTTATCAACCCTGCAAACGCCATCACTGAAATTCTTGGACAACTTCACGATAAAAATGGTCGGGTACAAATCGCACATTTCTACGATGATGTTACTACTCTCAGTGATGAACAATCTTCGCAGTGGAATACTCTTGGTGATGCGGACGCACTTGTCCTTGAATCATCCGGAGCAAAAGCAACATTTGGCGAAGAAGGATATTCAACATTAGAACGACTTTGGGCACGCCCAACTTGTGACATCAACGGGCTCTTCGCTGGTTACACAGGCTTGGGTGCAAAAACCGTTATTGGCGCAACAGCAACTGCGAAAATTAGTTGCAGACTTGTCGCGAACCAAAACCCACAACAAATTGAAGACAACCTCCGTGCTTTTCTTGAAGAAAGAACACCCGAAGGTTGCCATTGGAACATCACGAGCTTTGGCGTAAACCCCGCGATTTCTGTTCCTACAGATTCGCCGTGGCTTGCAGCAGCAAGTGAAGCGCTTTCACAAATTTTCCCAAATCCTGCAGTGCTTATTGGCTCAGGTGGTTCAATCCCTGTCGTTGGTTCATTCCAAGAAATACTTGGTGTTGACGCTGTCCTTGTAGGCTTTTCACTTGATGACGATCTTATTCACGCACCGAATGAAAAGTTTGAACTTTCGTGCTTTCATAACGGTGTCCTTGCACACGCAGCCATTCTAGACAAGTACGCATTCATCCAATCATGATCGGAATCACTTGTGTACTCACAGCTGCATTACTCTCTGCTACTGGTGAATATACCATTACAGTTGATTCACTTGGTCTAGGAAATACATGGCGTGCAGGTGACATTACACCACTGCACATAACCGTATCCAACACAAACCCAGAACCAATTTCCGCATGGATTTCTTGGGACGTTCCAGACGGAGATGGTGACATTGTCGCTTGGGGTCGACCAATAACGTTGACTCCGAACCAAAATGTGTCAACGTGGCTTTACGCTCCTGTACAACCATGGGCAACTAGAACCACAGCGTGGACACTTCGCCTTCGCACTCTTATTAACGGTACACCAGGCGAACAACTAACTTTGTTCCGTTTTTCTGCGCAATCTGTAAACGCTGCGCCAATTTCATTACAACATGGTGCTATTGCCGTCGTTGGAACTCGTAGGCTCGGTCTTAGCGGTTTAGCTGGATCAGGAAATACCGTCACAGTTCTCGAACCAACTATAGCAATTTCTGGTTTACAACCTGAAGATATTCCAGATGCATGGCCATGCTTCGATTCAATCGACACGCTTGTCTGGGCTGACGCACAACCAGCATTAGATTACCGGCAATCAAAAGCCATTGAAGAGTGGGTTTCACGCGGTGGACACTTGGTCATCATCTTGCCTACCATTGGAAATCCCTGGGGACTTGGCTCTGAAGAAAGCCCTCTCGCTTCGATCCTTGGTGATATCGAACCAACACTTGGGAATGCAACGATCTCTGACTTTCAAAATATTCTTGGAACTCCTCGTAACAATAACCCTCTGTTGCTAACAGTTCGTTCCTTCGAAGCACAGAATTACACTCCAATGTTCACGTTGCCAGACTCACGTGTCATTGCAGTGACAAAAGATGTTGGAGTTGGGAAGTGTTCAATCATTGGTATTGATCTTGCTGATGGGCGAGTTGCGGCACTTGGTTTACCAAAAGCAGATGTCTTTTGGAATCGAATCCTTGGACGACGTGGAGACACACCTTCGCCCGTAACCCTCCAAAAACTTCTTGATCTTGAATTGATTTCCGGTGCCATTCCAACAAGCACAACACTACCAATGGGGTCGATTGCAGCACAAACAATTGCAATGTCCACTGTTTCTGGTGGGCGACTTGGGACTGCGTTTATTCTTGTTATTACTTACATCATCGTAGGCGGCCCTATTGGATATTTTGTACTTCGTAAAAAGAGAAAACTTCGTTGGTCGTGGATGTGGTTTGCTGTAAATGCGGTGATTTTTACTGTAATTAGTTGGAGCATATCGAGAACAACTTTCAACGTTGCGATCCCCTTGCGACATCTTTCTATCATTGATCAAGTGTTTGGTGCACCAAAGCAACAGGTACATGGTTGGTTTTCACTCTACTTACCAAATTACAGCACCAATCAAATTTCTATATTGGGGACTGCAAACTTGCTCATGCCCTGGACACCTACTGAACTATCAAAGACTCCTAGTTTTGCTGACACTCGGCATGTATCTGTAAACATAGATCAAGTTCCTTCCTTTTTTGATCAGCCATCAAGAGCAACTACTGCGAATTTTCAATTCAATTGGGCAGGTGGTTTGCAATCTGATTCTTACAAATCACTTATTCGTGTAGATTTTGACGACAAGCCAGCCGTGCGTACACTTGAAAATGGGACGTCAATTGGACTTTCTGGTTTGATTGAAAACAAAATGAATGTTTCTCTTTACGACGTCACCGTTGTTTGGGTCACTGATGAAAGAATTGCCCCAGCACATTTCGCGAAAAATGATAACGGCAAAGAACTTTCATGGATAACTTATTCTGAAAGTGGGAAACCACTCAATGTCGCATACTCTTGGAGACTCTCAAGCAGTTGGGGTCCCGAGGAGCATCTTTCACTCAATGGATTTCATCCCACAATTGATGCGCTCATCGAAAAAGGTTTTGACGAACGATACAAACAAGAGAATCGATGGGATGTCTACGCAGGCGGCGCGGCGATGCCACAAGATGAAATAAAAAAACGACTTGAAATGCTTTCACTTTATTCTCATCTCAAACCTCCGGCGTATCGAAAACGTGCTGGAAGCGAAAAGTCGCCACCCACACACAACAATGTTCGTGAAGGTGGACGAGAACTTGACATGGCAAGTTGGTTTGGGAGACCATGCATCATTGTCATGGGTTTTGTAAAAAATGCTTCAATCCCAGTTGAGATACAGGTCGATGGTGAAAAAATTACTAAGAGCGATGGTATGACTATGGTTCGTTGGGTGTATCCTTTAGGAACTACGCAATGATTCAAACGATTAACCTCACAAGAAAATATGGCGAGCTCCTTGCCCTCGACAATCTCAACTTAGAGATCGAAGCAGGCGAATGCTATGGATTCATCGGACCTAACGGTGCTGGTAAAACCACAACTATCAAAATACTATCCACGCTTCTCAAGCCAACGTGGGGAGAAGCACGTGTTGGCGGAAAAGTTGTTGGCTATCAGAATGCTGAGATTCGACCAATTATTGGTTACGTTCCTGACTTCATGGGTTCGTATGATGACATGCTTGTGAGTGAATATCTTGATTTTTTTGCTAGTTGTTACGGGCTAAGTGGTTCGCAACGTCATCGCGCAGTTGGTGATGTCCTTGAACTCACTGAACTGAATTACAAAGCAAATGCTGAGGTTGCTGGCTTAAGCCGCGGAATGAGTCAACGGCTCTCAATTGCAAGAGTTCTTCTACATGATCCTGAAGTACTTTTACTAGATGAACCTGCTTCTGGTTTGGATCCTCGTGCGAGAATTGAGATTCGTGCGTTGCTTAAAGAACTCCACCGAATGGGGAAAACTATTCTCATCAGTTCACACATTCTCCACGAGCTTGCTGAACTTTGTACGAGCGTTGGAATTATTGAACAAGGAAAACTTTTGTTCTCCGGCTCTGTTAAGGAAATCCTCTCCAAAGCAAAAGTTGGGCAACTCGTGCACATCGAAGTAACTGAACGAGCCCAAGAGGCTGCTGCCCTGTTGCGAACCGTCGATGGCATTTCGATGGTAGACGTTGTTGAAAACAATGGTGCACATCGCATTGACGTGTCAATCAACGCTGATTCAAACCTCGATCGATCGGAACTTCCAAATCGTCTAATTGCTCGAGGATTTCGAGTTCTTTCAATGCAGGGCGAACAAGTAAATCTTGAAACTGCATTTATGAGGCTCACCAAGGGATTGGTGAGTTAGACCCAACCCGTCGCATATAGTTACAATCCCCACATGGCGAAAAAACGCATCATTTTGCTTGCTGATCGTACGAACAAATCGATTGCATCAATCGCTGCTTCACTCGAAACTCATCTTGTTGATGTTGTCGAATTTGTTGGAGATGATTTACAAACACAATGTGACGGAGCCATCGCCATTGGAGGCGATGGAACACTCATTCAATATGGTCCTCTGCTTGCAAAAGCAAATATCCCGCTCATCGGCGTAAACAGTGGACGTTTAGGTTTTCTAGCAACATTTGATGCCGAGTCTCTGATTGAACATCGACAAAGGGTTTTCTCAGATACTGCTGAATTAATTTCGGTCATGCTGCTTGAAATTTGTGTTGATGGCGAAGAACCTATGATTGCAATGAATGAAGCAATGATCGCAGCAGGTCATCCATTTAGAATTTTAGAGTTCGACCTCGCAATCAATGCAATTGACGCTCCAACATTTCGAGGCGATGGGATGATTGTCTCTACACCAATTGGTTCTACCGCACACAATGTCTCAGCAGGTGGACCAATCGTTGACCCAACTTCTAAAGTCATCGTATTCACACCCGTAGTAGCCCACTCATTGGCCGTTCGACCTGTTGTCCTTGCAAACGATGCATTTGTAAAAATCACGCTTCGCAAAGCAAACGAAGGGACCTCACTAATCATTGATGGTCAAGTAAAATGCCACATAAAAGAAGGATCCCAAATTACAGCAAAACAAGCTGATGACACCCTGTCCATTGTGCTTAATCCATCAAATACTTTTTGGAATACCCTGGTTGATAAACTTCACTGGGCAACTCCACCAGAACTTACAGAAAAAACTGACTCTCTATGATCGATCTTAAATTACTCCGCGAAAATCCACAACGTTTTATTGAGGGTGCTAAAGCAAAAAACATCACCGTAGATATTTCTACACTCCTTGAACTTGATGAACAAAGGAGATTGCTCCAGCGACAGAAAGAAGATCATCGAGCTGAGCAGAATCGGATTTCGAAAGAAATTGGACCGCAAATTGGTAAACTCAAAGGACAACTTAAAAGTGCCTCCGATGATGAAAAAAATCAAATAAAAACACAACTTACAGAACTTGAATCAAAACCCGCAATGCTCAAAGCAGAAATCCAGCGGCTGGAAGAATCCATTACTGCCATCGAGCCAGATTGGAACGCATTGCTGTTGCAAGTTCCACAACCACCAGATGCAGATGTACCAAAAGGTGAATCTGCGCAAGACAACGTCCAGTTGCGGACATGGTCACCTGAAGGATTCGATCTTTCGCATACTTTTGCAAAAAACCGAGGTTTCGAACCCAAAACACATCTTGAACTAGTTGAATCCCTTGAACTTGTTGATTTTGAACGTGGAGTAAAAATGGCCGGCACTCGGCACTACATGCTCACCGGAAACGGGATGCGTTTGCAACAGGCAATGTTAAGATTTGCCTTTGATCTCATTACAAACAAATATGGCTACAAACCGATGTCTGTGCCAGTCATTCTCAGAGAAGAATGTATGATTGGGACAGGATTTTTCCCAACAGGTCGAGACCAAGCGTACCACATTGAAGAATCTTCACGTGGTTCTGGTCATGATCTCTTCCTCGCTGGTACTGGAGAGGTTGGGCTCATGGGGATGTACGCCGATGAAATCATTGACTCCAACGATTTACCAATCAAAATGGCAACTGTCTCAACGTGTTTTCGAAGAGAGGCAGGCGCGGCAGGAAGAGACACCGCGGGTTTATATCGCATCCATCAATTTGAAAAAGTTGAGCAAGTTGTAATTTGCAAGGCAGACGAAGAAACAAGCCGTCAATTTCACAAAGACATGCTCGCGATTGTTGAAGATTTATTACATCAACTCGAATTACCCTACAGATTATTGCAATGTTGCACTGCTGATCTTGGTTCAAAAAATGCTGACATGATTGATATCGAATGTTGGATGCCCGGACGCGGAGAACTTGACGATCAAAACAGACCACTTGGCGATTGGGGCGAGACGCATTCTGCTTCGAGACTTTATGATTTTCAGTGTAGAAGGCTGAACATGCGGTACCGTAACGAAGATGGCAAAACCGTTTTTGCACATTCACTCAACAATACTGTGCTTGCAAGTCCACGTATCTTAATTCCCTTGCTTGAAATGCACCAACAAAAAGATGGAACTGTTCTAATTCCAAAATGTCTAAAACCATATATGGCAGTGGATGTTCTCGAACCAGCGCAAGCATCTGTATGAATAAATCTGCGATTCCACTTGAAGTTCGCAGACACAAACTTGTAGCAACAGTCCGCAACCAACTACGTGATAACGTACTTGTCGGCATCAGTGGTGGCGGAGATTCCACCGCCCTTCTACTTCTGTGCTGCGCCGTTTCGTTGCAACAATCCTCAACTTTAAAAGTAGTTGCGGGGCATATCAATCACAGCATTCGTAGTGAATCCGATGCTGAGCAATTAATGGTAGAAACACTTTGCAAAAAATTAGGTGTTATTTGTATTTCTAAAAAAATTACTGTATCACCAATTGACGGTTCGCTTGGAGCTGGCGCGCGCAAAGGAAGATACGACGCACTCACTGCAATAGCAACAGAGATGAATCTTACTCAGGTCGCAGTTGCGCATCACGCAAGAGATCAACTTGAAACGATGTTGATGGCTTTATGTCGTGGGGGCGGTCCTCGTAAATTAGCCGGCATGGCTACAGAAAGAGAACTTACAACTGGCGTTACTTTAATTCGACCGCTATTACATGCAAATCAAAGCGAACTCCATGAAATCTGTAAAATTTCGGATGTTACTTGGTGTAAGGATCCTACAAACAGTGATCCGAATACGCCAAGGGGTAAACTTCGATTAGAAGTGCTACCGAAACTTCGTGAACTCTGGCCTGCAGCTGATCGGCACGCGGCCAATGCCTCTGTTATGTTGAAGGCAGCAGCTGATGCACTTGATGCACAAGCAATGCTTTATGAAAAAAATAATAGTTGGAACCGCAAAACACTCGCTGTTGTATCGCAAGAAATCGTCGCAACGCTCATTCACAAAGCAATTGGTGATAAAACTTCATTTGAAACTGTGCAATCAATCGCTGCGGCAATTACAGATTCCTCAACAGAACCTCGTGTCTTTGACTGCGGCTCTGGTTGTGTGGTTCGAGTTTCAGCAAATGAAGTTTGTGTAGTTCAACCATAGACAGCAGGGCCAGACATCACAATTTGGCCATCACTCATTTTTGAGTACGTCAATGATCCACCGACGCTTGTCACAACAAACGGCGATGGTTGTTTACTTGAAACAAAGACGGAAGCGCCGCCAGTCCCTGAAGCAAGAGTTGGACCAACACCTCGCTCCCACGATGCAACTGTTGCATGATTAGGCGAATCGAGCCTTGCAACGTGAAGGTTAATCCCTTGAGAAAAACCTGAATGTTCTTCTACAATGGGGCCATATTTTTCACGAACTTCAACGGGCTCATCTTCTGTCCAAAGCACTGCGTTTGGATTTCCCATGTTGACAAATTGCAATGCTGGCAAATCTACAATGTGATCTTGCAGGACATCACAAAAAGGTGCGCCGATCTTTGCATGACCAATTGTTACTTCAACTTCGTTACGATCCGGATGGACCACACATGTATTTAACCTAGTGAGTGTACGAATTGTAATTGTAGTCGTTGGGACAATTTGACTTCGATATGCGTGCAAAGCAACGCAGCGAAGTCCATTGCCACATTGCTGAGCTTCAGATCCATCTGCGTTGTATATTTTCATCTGCAAGTCTGCTGACTTATCTTCTGAAACAATCAGAAGACCATCTGCATGTTGCAAAGTTAGCAACAATTCCTTTGGGTCTTTATCGCCAAAGTGAATCAAAAACCGATTCCCCGTTCCGTGCATAAATACATCTTCCATTATTAATTGACCTTCATTGTGCCAAGGTCAACTACAACATGTCCATGTCGGTAATAATCGACGTTTAATGTTTTAGAATTTACAAAAGTCAATACTAGGCAATTCGCCCGTGTATTGTCTGCATAACTTTTATCACCAAGCCCAGGTCCTGCGTGATCGCCATTCCTGTGTTTTTGTGCATGAAAGTGAAAATGAAACAACGAGGTATATGCAGCATCAAACATTGTTTGCGGAGCGTCAAATCTGCGGTCATGATTTCGAATGATCGGTTCAAATTCTTGAATTACAAATCGACCTTGTTTGTCAAGTTCCACAACACCACCATATTCTGTTGATGTGTCAAGTCGGTCTCGGTTTGCATAATCAAAAAAATGCGCTCGTACTTCTGGTACTTCCATTGCTGCAAGTGCAACGCGTATCGCAACAGCATCGCCCCACGAAAGTTTATTTTTGTGCGAACGAAATAATTCATTGACAGTAGAAACACTTCCCCCGCCTTCATATTCAAAATAATGTTTTCGATCTTGCAACTCTGATTCAAGAAAACGAATGAGTGAACTTGTTGACTTGGTTGCAAGTTCCGGCCAGTGCCTTGCAACTGTTACTGCTATTGGAATATCTTTCATTTCAAGAGATACTCGGCGATCTTTGTCTAGAAGAGCAAGTGCTTCAATCGCTTCGTTCCAAAAATCACTGTATTCTGGTCTGCATAATTCCCGAACCCATAAAATTTCTTCTTTATTTTGCGGCATGATGCCCAGTTCTAGCGTAGCACGTTGCAAATCAAGTAAGAAAGAGTCCTCATTTGGAATAGCCGAGCCATTGAGCAAAGCAAGTAAAGTGTCACGTGCACCAATTCGAAGTAGTAACTCCCAGCAGCGTATTCGATAACCTTGTTGCCATGATTTATTAGTTGAAATAAGTGACTGAAAAACAAGTGATTCTAATGCCTCTTCGCCATACATTAATACCAATGCTTGTCGTTCGGGGCGAGTAAATTCTTCGTATTTCAATGTTGGTTGTGACCAAGAACTAATGAGTGCAACATCAAGTTCAAGAATTTCTTCTGTTGCAATCCAATCACAGAGTTGTTCAATCCAATTCCAATTATCTATTCGCGGAAGACGCTGCCGAATAGTCTTGATCACTTCCTTGCGATCGACAGTCCACAATCGATTGAGTGCTGCTTGTCTCGCGACGTTGGTGTAGCCTGCAACCCACAGCATACGATGGAGCGTGGCTCTATATTGGACGTTTTCGAGCCCAACTTGCCCGTCTAACATCTCCATCGCTTCTAAGTGTATCGAGTGTGACCGACCCGTTTCTCTGAGTGTTGCCGAAGGATTTGAGATAGTTGGTCCACCGCATCCAAGGAAGAAGAAACACAAAAATACAATTTTTACATTCATGCACGCAGTGTACATTCCAATTTCTGCAAAGAAGGCTATTTGGACGTACCATAGATTGCAATATGGGAACCGAACAAACTGATTCGACCTTGCATGTTAGAGTAGCTGGGGTTCTTGAACTCATCCGCCCATCTATCCAGGCAGACGGTGGAGATATTGAATTGGTCTCCGTTGACGATTCTGGGGTTGTTTCTATCCGCTTTCTTGGTGCTTGCATTGGATGTCCATCTAGTGATATGACCCTTCAACATGGCATCGAAAAGACCCTCAAAGAGCGTATCGAAGCAGTATCTGGCGTGAAGGCTGTAGACTGAACCCTTTGCCAAACATAAGGTTATGGCTTTTTTCAAGCAATTTTAATTACTTTTCATTTTGAACCGCAGCGATTTTTTTGGTACGGTATGTTGTCGGGGGATTGGTGGGTTCGCGCAGGTCGCGCGGCGTTTCGTTTTGGAATGAGCGGCAGGAGGTCCGCATTATGCTAGTAATTACACGAAGAGAAGGGGAAGAAGTTGTCATCGGGGATCCAGCACATCCTATTGGTATTGTACGCATTGCCTCAATTAAAGGTGATCGCGTTCGGATTGCTTTGGATTTCCCACGAGATATTCCTGTACATCGCTCCGAAGTTGCAAATCAAATAGCAACTGAAGGTCCATCTATCGCAGGCAAGATCCGACCAGCTTCTAACAAATAACGAAATCGAATCGTTTCGATCTCTTGCACCCATCAAAAATGGGTGTTGGCTATGCAATTCAATATCTCACCTATGCTATTAACCATGCTTTTGACCTGACACCGGGAGTAGTAAAATGAACGTAAATTTCACTAAGCGTCTGATTTTGAACGTATTTCTCACATATGTGCACCAACGCTCTATATACAAAAAAGGTTAGCAGCAAGTGGTGGGGCGTGCTGCGAACCGGGGAAGTGGGATCGGACTTTTCGTCCGATCGTCTTGAGGAATGGTTCTCGACACGGTGAAATGTCGAGAACCGAAGTTGGTTAGTGCTTCGCCTCCATGCGAGCACACTCTCCTTTGTGGACCGTCCGTGGTCCGAGTATCGCGATCTCTAGCCTGATCGCTGATTCAAGATGCAAAGAGGAGGCGTCGTCCGTGACACCGAACCCCTCGCGGGCTAAGCGTCCCTGCTTAGCCTTATAGAACAGGCGTTTCAAGGTGTTCCCCCTAGCGAATCTTTTGATTTTGAAATTTGTTGTTTTCGTGCTCGATTCCATATTTCTGGAAGTTTCGGTAATTTTTCCCCAAGCGAAGCTTGCCATTGAGCTGCATTTCTTATCTCGATGTGATCCCGTACGCCAATCACTACTGCTTGTGTTCCGATCCCAGCATATTCCAATAGAGGTTCTGGTAGACGAATTCGCCCTGCTTTGTCTATTTCGATTCGCTTCGATTGTGAATAGAGCAGTTGTTCGTATTCCATCACGTTCTCGTCGGGCAGAAGTGAGTGATCTAGAGATTTTGACATCGCTTCGAACGTCGATTCCGACCAAAGAAAAATGCTCCCCGCTGAGCCCGGCGAAGCATAGACCACGCTTGGACCTGACCCCATTGCAAAACCGCACCGCATCTCTGTCGGTATTGACAAGCGTTGCTTGTCGTCGATTGATCTCTCGGTGTTGCCTGTAAATAACATGGGTTGCTTTGTGGGATTCCATTATCTTTCGTCCCCACAGTACCCCAAATTTACCCATTTTGCAACACTTTCTTTAATAAAGCTGAACTCTTCTGTTATCAGACCTTGCTTTCACACACATCTGTGCCATCTTAAGTATAGTTGTGTAATGTACTTACACGTGTTTTGTGTGCGTTAAAGCTAAAGAGAGAGAAATGACATCTGATCCACAAATAATCCACAACGCACTTCGTTCTATTCCAAGCGGGCTGTTTGTGCTGACATGTGCTTACGATAAATTTCGATCTGGCATCATCACAAGTTGGGTACAACAATGCAGCAGTGATCCCCCAATGTTAGTCGTTGCTGTTAAAAAAGGGCAAACCATTGAACCCATGCTCAGAGACGCACGAGCATTTGTATTAAATATGATGCCAATAGGTGACCGCCGGTCAATTTGCAGATTTGGTAAAACCCTTGATCGAACTGATGATCCATTCCTATCAATTGAATTTGACACGGCAATTACTGGAATTCCAATTCTTAAAAACGCCATTGGCTGGTTCGACTGCGAACTTGAAGGGCACCTCTCCCCCGATGCGGATTGCAGGTTATACCTTGGTCGTGTTGTTGCAGCAAAAATGAATATCCAATCGAAAGTCGGCAAATCAGTTTCTGTTGTAGCGCCTGTTCAGGATCAACGAACCAGACGCAAAGCCCCAAAAAAAGTTTCAAGCAAACGTAACGCGTAATTATTGTAAACGCAATTGAAAACCTTCAACAAATTTCGTTGGCGATGCAATCGATCGCACTCTAGCTGCGATCTCTGAACCTTGGCCTGAGATGCAATCTGGATTTTTGAAGAGGTCTGCTGCCCATGCACTCAATTCGGAAACCGAAGAAACCCATGCGATTCGTGAACCGATCATTGGCACGCCTCCAATTGCATGCTCGTTTGATGCAGCAATAGGCGTCCCACTTGCTGATGCTGACAATAAATCTAAAACACCCTCAAGTGCACCAGTTAGTAGTGAAGTTGGCGCCCACACGAACGTTGCTGCATGTACAACATCTATCAAGCGTATTCCACCCATCGTTCTTCGTAAATTGTTTTCTATACGATGCTCCAACAATGCAAAATGAAGCTCTGAATAAAACACGTATGAATCAGAAACTACAACAGTCACTTCAATTTTCAAAGTTTTCATTTGTACAACAAACGCAACTATTTCTTGCCATTGTCCGACATCGTTCACAACAGCAACGACCAATGTGTTCACAGGAATTTGCAAAGTATTAATCACTGAATTTTTATCTACCACGAGGGTTTTTGCATCAATTCCTACTAACGGTTCCATGACAGCCTGCGAACCGCTTGCACTTTGTTTCATCAATTCTCCGCAGGTCAATGTAGTTGGAATTACTTTATCAATTTCTATTTCAGGAAGCTTAGCTGCATCTATAGCGTCAACATATCCAACTACTTGATGTGTAATGTCAAGCCCTGAAACCGCAACAGTGGAACTCCAACCCCAAGCAATCAAATAATCTTTTTTAGTTGCTACCGCTGCAACGGCTCGACGCACACGATCGCCAAGTGTGAGCGATTTATTCTTCAAACCCTGCACTGAGCCCAAGACTGAAAATCCATACATACGTAATTCATTCGATTCAAGGTCATCACCAAGCACGAGAACATTGTGGTCATTTGGTAATCGCTGCGTCACTAATTTCATCAATCCAAGCATTGCACGAGACGATGGCTCCGAAAATGGTGCGATGACATGCAAAAATGACAACGTTATTTTCGCTCTAAATTTTCACCCAAACGGCCTGTCGTGTGGGTGTAGAATAACTTTGCAACAGCATCACCTAGCTTATCAGCAAGAGTCGTTGACAATTTTCTAGATTCACTCACACTAGATATTTGATGTGGATCTACTCGGTGCAACGCTGCTTTTACTTTAAATGCTGCCTCGATTGAGTCTGGATCAGGAAACAGTTGTTCTCTTGCTTCAACATCAACAACACGAACACTGCACCCTGCAAGAGGAGCTGGATTGTGACCATCCACTGACATGATAAATGTAGTAATTTCAACGTAAATAACAACCGATGCGCCAACCGCTCTGCCTATTGCGCCAATTGTCAGAATAGATCCATTTCGATCTTGTGAATCGGCATATCGCATCGCATCTCGAGGAGAAATCATATCAACAACCAAGTCGCGCCCTAGCAATTCAGAGGTAATTTTATCCGCAACGATGCTTTTAAGCCTACTGGGATGCATAATGTTGTGGCGATCATCCACAAAAACTACTGTTTTTTTCTGTGGCAATTCGTATAACGCAATTTGTTCTGGATCAGGCGAAACTACATATGCAACTCCAGCAACAATATTGCAAGAAGAAAGAAAACATGCAAAAATAATAATCGTACAATTGATTAATAATGTTCTCATCGTTCTATCTCCGGTCGGTAACGATCTGGATTTTTTGGTTCCAAGTGAAAGTAAAAAAGCCACGCTGTTTGCTTCATAAATTCAGTCAGTAAACCCCGAGCAATATCAGCTTCGTCGGCTTCTTGCCTCGCTAAGACACTCGGTCGGCGGGGAAATGTTGCGGCAATTGTAAATACATCTGTAAAACCGTCTTGCTCATACGCACCCTTTTCCACGATTCCAATTGTCGCTTCACAGAGCCCCTCCCACAACCACTCGTTACCTGGAGGTGTTAATCGATATTCATGTAAATCTATGTAAATAACGCGATCTACTTTCAATGTATCAACTAACTCGCTTGTTGACATTGCAGACCATTGCGGCGTATTAAATTGCCATTGTGCAATAAGGCTCGGGTCGAGAATTCGCACATTTGTTACGCCTTGGGTTCCCTCTGAGGACGCTTTCGCTAAACGCGCTACTACGCCTTCAGCAATTAAGTTTGCAATGCCAGGATGTTGGTAATGAACAGAAAGGTTAGCAGTGATTACAACTGCAATCGTCTTATCATCAAGACTATATTGTGGGTGCGTTTCCACCAATTTTTGATCTTCAAACGACTGTTTAACAGCACCGCCAAAGGCAAAAATAGAACAACCACATAACACTGTGCAAGCCAAGAGATAAATACATAATTGAATTCTTTTCATAAAAACCATCCTCGATGAGCAAGGATTTTATACACCCAAGCAAATGCTGCTAGTCCTGCGACGATAAAAAGTGTTTTTGTTGTCAGCCAACGATACCAAAAGGCTGTTTTGGGACGTCCTGTCAGCGCGATTGTTAAGCTGAAAACCCCCATTATTGCTACGAAAACTGCAATTAACATGCCAAATGGCTGTGTTTTGAACGCTGTAAGAAATTTTCCTCTCACCGTGTAAGAAAATGCGGTTGTCATCCCACAAGTGGGACATGGAAGGTCTGCAGCGATAATCCAGCCACATCTTGGGAGTCCAAGTTGCTCATGAGTGCCCACGCCATCTGCTGAAGGTGGTAGCCACGCCGCGACAGAAAGAAGTACGATTGCACCTATTCCAACTAATAAAGAATATATTCGCCTTAGTTTTGGAGATGGGGAATAATTTGACTCAACTTTTGATTCCATAAGTTAGGTACAGGATACCCACTTGAATTAAACAACGCCTAATTAAGCGGAGTACAGAACCAACCTGTGTGGCCCTCGACTTCTACTTCGGTAAGTAAATGGAGGGCGAGGTTTGTTCCATGGAGATCAGCAACCGAGATCGCTTTGTCAGTAAAGACATGCTGCTTAGGTGATTGGTTCGTGTCAATCTCCAACGCGCCACATGCCATCGTAATTAGTTCACGGTGTCGCATAACCCAACCTGAAACAATTGTTGCATCCCGAAAATCTTCTGAATTAGCAAGAATGTGCAATCTACCATTTGTATCTAGTGCAAGTTCAACTTTTTCGTGCTCTGGACACCGTGGTTTTATTCCGATCAAACCATCAACATAAGAAGCGTAAGATTGCTTCTCGCTTTTTTCTTTTATGACCATTGACGGCGTCTCAACAACTGGTTCTTCAATTTCAACAACTCGGCGAGTAGTTAGTGGAATTGTTTGTTCTACTTCTTGGATTTTTTGTGGCTCAAGTGTTCTTTGTGATGCCGCGCGAATGCGAGTGAGAATATCAACGATACCGCTTGTTCTCTGAAAACTTCCTTGTGATACAACTCTGCTTGTTGAACCCATTGCGGGCAATGGTTGACTCACAGAAAGTTGTACGCCTAGTTGATGATGTGCTGTTTGAACAATTCGATTTGCTGCATCCTGCGAGGCGCGTTCTTCGGTGCCAACAATAACCAGGTTCATTGCAGGTGCAGCCTTATTTTTTCCAGAAGCAACAATGAGACCCTTCAATAAACGATATGCACCAACGACTGCTGCTTGATCTGCACCAGAAAGTAACGTAATTCGATCAGCATCACAATGTAACAATGCGGTTGAATCTGCATCGGATGGAGGCTGAACCATCCAGTTCGTTACTTCTGAACCCAAAATTTCAAATGCATCTTCAAGAGAGTTGCATTGAGAAATATCGACGTCGGTATCGCCTACAATTGCAAGATCTACCGTGTCATCGTGCATACGAATAAGTGCACCAATACCGCCAGAAGATTCTCTTCCAGCGTAAGGGATAAGCCATAATCCGCCCTGAACAGGCAAATGCCCAAGCAATAATAAATCTATTGAAGCACAAACAGGCGACGGTTCATCAACCGTCGTAAAGAGAGCTGCAAGATGTGCATAATCAGAGTTCGCGGCCATCAGTCACCTCTGTTGGCGTGATTCTTCCAGCAATCTTAGGTGCTTCTGCTGAAGTGTCAAACGTTGCGACTCTACGAGCAAGCTCAGCAGCTCTTCCGTTTCCTGCCGGTTGCACCTCCACCAATGGTGCAGCCGGCTTGTAAATATCTTCGAGCCAATCTACGAGTGCAACAAAATCTTTTTCAGCATCACAACCAGGAGAAAATTCAACAACTGGTTGTCCAAAGCTTGCAGCTTCTCGCAATGTCTCGTGATCGCGAATGACAACTGGTGCAACCTCATCGCCAAAAGATTCGCGAAGTTTTTCCAACAATTTTTTCGCAAGTGGAGATGGGCGGTGAATTGATGGAAGAATGCGTGTTTTAATTGGCTTTCCAATTCTTGCAATCAACGCTTCAATTGTTTTCCGTTGTCTCCGGGCACCTCGAAGAGAAAAATAACCAGTTTCTACTGGAACTATCGCTTCGGTAGCCGCGCGGAGCGCGTTGTATGTCAGGAGCCCAATGTTTGGAGGACAATCAATGACGCATCGATCAAACGAACCATCTAAGTGATGCAGCAAACTTTCCAACCTACGGTCCTTGTCAGGCATTGCATGCAATCCGCCGCCTGCCGCTTCGATCGCTGTAAGCATCATTGTGGATGGAGCAAGATGTAAATTCTTCGTAACTTGCCAGAGGAATTCATCCTTGTCAAGCGTTTCATCGTGTGGTGCCAGAAGCGCATCACCGATACTCATTTGAATTTGCTCTTCTGGAACGCCAAGTCCAGCAGCACAGTGGGATTGTGGATCCAGATCGACGAGTAAGGTCCGAAGCCCCCTACTTGCAAAGACCGCGGCAACATTAATAGAGGTGGTTGTTTTACCACAACCACCCTTTTGATTCACAATTGCAATTGTACGCACAGTAAAAATCCTCTCAAGTGGGCTCATCCTTGAACACCAACTCTATCTTTATCGGAACTGAGCACATTTTTTCATGAAAAACGACTCAGAGCCAAATTGGCTCGGAGTCTCAAATCAGCAAGCGCCTACTGCCCGCAGTGCAAGCGAAATAGTTTCGAGATCGACACCATCAGTAATGACAGCGCCGCAATCGCCCTCAGGCAACACGAGTCGCATCTGACCACCCTTGTTTTTCTTATCAAGCTTCATCATCGAAACAAATTCAGACACTGGTAACGCTGTTTGCATTCGTGATGGAAGCCCAAGTTTAGTAAGTACTTCCCTCATGTGATCAACAAAACCAACTCCCACCATCCCCAAAGCTTCCGAACAACAGGCTGCTGCTACAAGGCCAATCGAAACTGCTTCGCCATGAAGCAAATCCAATTCCGGCATTGGTTCCATCGCGTGGGCGAACGTATGTCCTAAATTCAACAACGCTCGTTCACCCCCCTCTCGCTCATCTCGAGAAACAACTTTTGCCTTGATCGATGCGCTTTGAAATACCAGTTCTTCCATTACTTCCAATTCGCAATTCAATATCGCCGCAGCGTTCGACTCTATAAATGTAAGTAATACGGGATTTCCAAGCATCGCGTGTTTCACACATTCAGCAATACCACACCGCAACTGCCTCGCATCTAGCGATTGCAACATTTGAATATCTGCTATTACTTTTTTGGGTTGCCAAAATGCACCAGCTAAATTTTTCCCCATTATTTCTGACCCATTGCTGCGAGTCCGCTTTGTATTCACACCTGTCTTACCACCGATAGATGCATCTACCATAGCCAGGAGGGTCGTGGGCACTTGAATCAGCTCCACACCTCGCATATATGTCGCCGCTGCAAAACCACCAACATCACCCACGATACCGCCGCCAATTGCTACGAGGGTCGTCTCACGGTCATGCCCTGCATTAAGCATTGCATCCCAAATTTTTTCGACAGATCCCATTGTCTTGTTTGTTTCAGAAGCAAACATGGTCATTAGAGTCTGTTCCCCTCCAAAGGAAATAACATTTCCAAGTAAGGGCATCACATTATCATCAACGACAAACATTGCGGGGCCTTGGACATCTCCGAGCATCTTTTTCAATATAGAAGGCCCGATTTGCATCTCATACGAACGATCTCCAAGTTCTATCTGTACGCAATTCATGTTAGTTCTTCGGCACTTTCATGTAATAAAGCCAAGGCGTCTGCGGGATCGTCAGGAAGATCCATCATAGTATCGTCCGCAGAATCGATCATTTCGTCTATGTGCATTGACACATCACGAACATGTAATCTATGGCTTGGTTTTTTCCGGCTCAACAAAAAGACAACCATTGCGCCAACAACTACAACAGGAACCAACAAAAGTGGGTGTGGAATGATAGTTCCCAATGAGGCACTTTTGACTGCTTTGCTCGATGTTACAAAAGTTGCGAACGAACGGACTTGACCATCACGACCAGTGAGATCAACACGTTTATAGAATCGAGCCCTTGCAACGATGTTCGCCTTTGCGGCTAAATCCGTTTCACCAACAACATACAAGACGAATGGTGTGCCAGACGAATCGCGAACGAACCACTCACCAACAAATTCCCAGGGTGGCGGCGAATCCATTTGCTGTTCAATTACGCCAGAAATTGTCATCTCTTGCCCACGATATTTTGCGGGTTCCATCACCAATTCCAAAAAAACTGCAGTTGGGACCAAACGAGTTTCACCGCTAATACCTGCCACCCAACCCTTTGAATTCTCAACCAAAACGGCGAATCCATCGTCCAAAGAATCTCGACCATCTACGGCAAAAACTAGCCTCGAAGCATCACTTTCCTCAATGGGCGGGAAATTTGCTCCTAAAATGCAAAAAAGTAAAAAAATATGCATGAGGACCATAGATTATGGCAGGATACACGCAGCAACAAAAGCGTGGCTGCGGTATCATTCTCCGCCTTAGGTCCCATCGTCTAGTCAGGTCAGGACACCAGGTTTTCATCCTGGGAACAGGGGTTCGAATCCCCTTGGGATCACTTCAACAGGGCTCTCCTCCCCCTAAGGGGGCTGTAAGAAAATGCCCAATCGTAAAGGCCGCGAACGAGGATGTACTCGATGCTATTTCTTCTCCCAATGCTCACATTGCAGTACGTTGCTCTAACCCACGAAGAATTACAAGAAATTCGATTTGAACCGACACTTCTTTCGTCATTTAGTTTGACGCAACCTAGCGAGCCTGAAAAAATTGAAGAACCCGTCGCAACACAGTGGGGACAAAAGGGTTCTTGGCGATGGGGAATACACGGCGGTTATGCAAAGGGCACGTCTCACCGTGAAAATGAAATCATTCTTCTTGGTGTTGAGTTCGATTACTTTATTGCAGAAGATTTAAGCCTTGACGTTGGGCTGAACTTGCTCGACATAACCCAAACTGGTGGGAACACGGATGGTTTCAATGCAACGCTTCAACTTCGTTGGCATGCAATCGCAAAAGAGGATTGGTCTTTCTTTCTTGAAGGCGGCGCAGGCTTGTTATTCACTGAAGACAACGTCCCTTCCGATGGATCAGACTTTAACTTCACCCCACAAGCGGGGCTAGGATTTACATTTGATGCTGGCGATTCCGCGAGGTGGCTCATTGGTTTGCGCTGGTACCACATTTCCAATGCAAACACGCATCGATCAAACCCTGGTCGCGACAGTGTCATGTTGTGGGCGGGAATGACGTTCCCCTTTTAGTTATATTTTTTTGAATGCTAACGAAACGTTGTGTCCACCGAAACCAAAAGAATTATTCAATGCATATTCAATAGGACGTTCTTGGGGTTCATTTGCTACGAAATCTAAATCGAACCCTTCATCGACATTGTCAAGGTTAATTGTTGGGGGCAGCACACCATTTTTAAGTGCTAGGATCACCGCTATAGACTCAATTCCACCAGCCGCACCAAGCATATGACCTGTGCAAGATTTTGTTGAACTCATTGCCAATTTGTAAGCATGTTCACCAAACAATGATTTGACAGCAGCAACTTCTGCTGCATCTCCAAGAGGTGTTGATGTGCCATGTGCGTTGATATATCCAATTTGGCTACTATCAATTCCCGCATGAGCAAGTGCGGTTTTCATTGCTGCTTTTGCCCCAGTTCCCTCTGAATCAGGCGCCGCAATATGGCCAGCGTCTCCTGTAATTCCGAAGCCTACGACTTCTGCAAGAATGTCCGCACCACGTGCTTTGGCGTGCTCGTACTCTTCAACTGCAAGCACTGCAGCGCCTTCTGAAAGCACAAAACCATCGCGATCCTTATCAAATGGTCGCGATGCTTTTGTTGGTTCATCGTTACGAGTAGATAATGCCTTCATCGCTGCAAAAGAAGCAACGCAAACAGGTGTGACTGCTGCCTCTGCTCCGCCAGCGAGCACAAAATCTGCCATGCCAGAGGATACAAATGTAAACGCTTCAGCGATTGCGTGACCACCAGTGGCGCAAGCTGTCGCAACGGCGGAGTTCACGCCTCGTAGGTTGTATTCAATAGAGACGTTACCCGCACATGCATTCACCATCAAGCGGGGAACAGTGAAGGGGCTCATCCTTCGAGGGCCGCGTTCGTGAAGTATGTTTGCAAATTGTTCAATTGTTGCGATGCCACCGACACCCGAGCCAATCGAAACACCACGGCGATATGGATCACCATTTTCCCAATCAAGTCCACTGTGTATCATCGCTTCCCTGGCAGCAAATACACCTAGTTGAGAGAATCGGTCCATTCGTTTAACTAGAGAGCGGTCGAGATGATCGGCTGGATCCCAATCGTGAATTTCACCAGCGATTGTTGTAACCCAGCGCTCATCCTGTTCGAATGCTGTTATTTGTCCAATTCCTGATTTCCCTGCAAGCAGCGCCGACCATGTATCGGACACATTTTGTCCGATATTGGTAAGAGCCCCAAGACCAGTAATTACAACACGCCGATTAAACTTTTCAGACACAAATATTGCCTATTTCTTAGTCAGTTGCGTCAGTTGCACCGACGATAAATTCTACAGCGCTTCCAACTGTTTGAATTTTTTCTGCTTCATCATCTGGAATTGAAGTTGAAAAAGCATCTTCAAGTTCCATCACGAGTTCAACAGTATCAAGACTGTCAGCATTTAGATCATTGGCAAAACTTGATGATAGTGAAACTTCTGCTTTATCAACACCAAGTTGGGTTGAAACGATATCGACGACTTTGGCTTCGACTTCTGCTTTTGTCATTGTCATTTGTAGGGTCTCCTTAATTTCCTTCGCTCCATTGCTAGGTGAGGGGATTATATCGGATTATAAATTGCAGGTGGCAATGCCTTCTAACAGGTAAGACCACCATCAACTATGAGAGTTTGGCCAGTCACATATCCACCCCCATCTGAGGCGAGAAATGATACTGCACAGGCAATTTCTTCAGGTTGACCATATCTACGAAGCGGGACAGATTTCTCCACACCCTTTCGAATTTCCTCGCCAAGAGCTGCTGTCATGTCTGTCTCAATAAAACCAGGCGCAATCGCATTTGCAGTGATTCCCTTAGAACCGAATTCTTTTGCGATCGTCTTGGTCAATCCAACAAGTCCGGCTTTTGCTGCAGCGTAATTCGCTTGACCAGCATTGCCACTGAGCCCAGTCACCGAAGTGATATTAATGATTCGACCAAATCGGCCTCGCATCATTGGACGAGCAGCAGCTCTACACCCCTCAAACACTGAACGAAGATTTACATTGATTACATCTTCAAAATCCTCATCTGACATGCGGAGCATTAAACCATCTCTTGTCATGCCTGCATTGTTGACAAGCACATCTATCCGACCAAGGTCTGCATAAAGCTGATCGATGAGTGCGCCAAAATCACCGCGCTGTGCAAGGTCGCAAACGTGTGTGTTTGCGTTTCCACCATCTGCTTCTATTTCTTTTTGGACAAGAACAAGTTTTTCTTGGTCGCGGGCAACGAGTGCAACATGAAAACCATCACTTGCAAGTTTCTTTGCGATTGCTTGACCAATGCCACGACTTGCGCCTGTGACAATTGCTACTTTTTGAGGTGTATCATTTGACATTGAATGTTATCCGTTGATTTCAAATTACGGTGTCATTGGACCAGGACTACCAGGTGTCTTTGGACCAGGATTCGGATTTCCAGGCAGTTTCGGCGGGCCTCCCGGCTTAGTTGGTGAATCACTGCCATCAGGCGAGGCTGTTCCTTCGCCAGCAAGTTGGTACGAACTTGATTCATCGCTATCTCCAGCTTTTGCTAAAAGTTCTGCTCGAGCTTTAAAATATGACTTAACCCAATCTCCGCTGAGTTGATCCATGAGTCCTGGCGGCGACTCAAGAGAAGTAAACACGACTGCACCATTTGCTTCTTCGAAAGACCATAGTTGTGGTTGATAGTTCATTCCAATTTCATATACAGCAACAACACAGGATTTTCCTGATGCAATATCTGAACCTGTACGAATATCTACGCGTGTTACATTGTTTAAAGTTTCAGTTAAGTTCGTCGCATCTGCGAGCGTCCCAAGTTCAAGTTGATCTGCTGGGGAAAGCATGGGACGAAAGATTGAGTGCTCGTTTTGCAAAAATGCTGTGAAGAAGCGAAAAATTGCTTCACGTTCAGCGTTTGACTCGGAATTTTCTTCGTCGGTCCAAATAATTCTGGAATCCGCGTTAGCTTCAATTGCAATATCAGCGAGTGTTTTTTTTGGCGGCGCCTTCGGTGCTTTTGGCTGCGCTTTAACTACTGGTTTTATATCTACTGCCTCTTCTTCGCCACCGCAGCTAGCAAGAAAGATTGTTGCGAAGAGAATTGTTGAAACAAAAATTTTACGGTTCATCATGGCTTTGCACCTTCACTTGTCTATCTATTCGTCTCATGAGCCCTCGAAGAACACTTCCGGGGCCAAGTTCATGCCAACCACCATCATACTCTGTCGTCATTGAAGTGCACTGCTCTGCCCACCTTACTGAACCGGTAATTTGATCTACGAGACGATCGGAAATTTCACTATGTACATGAGGTTTTGCGGTCACATTTGACCAAACAGGGATAGTTGGCTCGCTCAGTGTCGCTTCTGCAAGTGCCACCCGCATCCCATCGGCAGCTGATTGCATAAAAGGTGAGTGAAACGCTCCCGCAACAGAAAGTGGTGTTGCTCGAACACCTCGATCACTCGAAAGTTCAGCTACACGTTCACATGCTGAAACTGAACCGCTCAGAACGATTTGCCCAGTTGCGTTGAAGTTTGCAGGTACAAGAATATCTTCACCGCGAGCTTCTTCACAGAGTTCCAGAATTGTATTGTCGTCTCCCATAACTGCAATCATGGTCGAAGGCGAAGCTTCGGCTGCATTTTGCATCAATCGTCCGCGTTGTGCAACTAGTTGTAAACCTTCAGCAAAAGAAAAGGCACCGGCAAGATGTAACGCAGAATATTCGCCAAGCGAAAGGCCGGCTGTTGCAATTGGTTCAGATTCAAAGCCGAGTTCACGTAATCCATGCCAACTTGCAATTGATGTTGTATAAATTGCAGGTTGCGAAACGTTCGTTTGGTTTATCATTTTGTCTGGGTCTTCAAAACAAATTTCAGAAAGTGGACGTCCTAATGAGTCGCCAAGCACTTCATTTGCTTCTTCAAAAATCGTTTTTGCAGCAGACGAAGAGTCGTACCACGATTTACCCATACCAACCTTTTGCGCACCTTGTCCGGGACAAAGAAGAATGATCGTGTCAGACATTTCTTAAAGTCTCCATGCACTGCTAGACCATGTGAGACCACCACCAAAAGCGAGCAAAACAATTGTGTCGCCGTATTTCATTTTTCTAGCTTGCCAAAGTTGATCGAAACACAAAGCAGCTGATCCACTTGAACTATTGCCAAAATAGCGAATGTTCTTGTAAACTTGATCATCTGAAAGACCAAGTTTTTCCTGTGCAGATTCGATTATTCGCATGTTTGATTGATGACATATAAACTGCGTGACTTCTTCTGGTTTCAAACCAGTTTCGCGTAAAAGTTCTTCAGTAATCCTAGTAAAGGTTGAAACTGCAAACTTATATACTTCTTTGCCATGCATTCGAAGCATGCCAAGTTGTGTGGTAGCAATATCGCCTTCAACAACTTGAGATTCGGTTGATGGAATGTACAACGCTGGCCATGGGTCGCCATTGGCATTCATTTTTTGATAAAAACAACCACGTTCTGGATCTTCATCACTCGTCAAAATTACTGCGCCTGCAGCATCACCAAAAAGAATCGATGTGCCTCGATCTTTACGATCAGTTAATTTACTCATAGCATCGCAACCTACGACAGCAATTGTCTTGTACTGCCCACTACGAATCAAACAATCTGCAACATTCATTGCGTACACGAATCCACTGCATGCAGCAACAAGATCGAATGCGCCAGCGGGTTTTGCGTTTACTTCCGCTGCAACGCGGCACGCGTTGGAGGGGCATGTCATTTCTGCTGTAACTGTAGAGCAAATGATAAGTGACAAATCAGAGCCTTCGAGACCAGAGTCTGAAAGCGCTGCTTTAAGGGCTTGACATTGCAATTCAAATGTGCCTACATCCTCACTGCAAATACGGCGTTCGATGATACCAGTGCGTTGCTCAATCCAATTTGGATCGACACCGTGCTCTTTGGCAAGTTCTTCATTTCCAAGAATGTAATCAGGTACAGCGGACCCCGTACCCAACACACGTACGCCACAAGGAATCATGCTAGTCATGCTACGATGATTCGTTCTTCAATTGCGGCGAGTTGCTCAACAATGTGCTCATTGACCTCAAAATCAACGAATTGTTGCGTTCTGCGAACGGCATTTTCAATGGTTCGTGCTTCTGCAGAGCCGTGCGTGATCATAGAAACACCATTAACTCCTAGAAGTGGTGCTCCACCATATTCGTGGTAATCATAATCTGAGTAAAACTGCTTAATAATTGGCTTAAACGCTTGGGCAAGTTTTGGATCGGCTTTCATAATTTCACCTGCAAGTTTCGTGATTAGCCCAGTGGCTAGACCTTCGGCGAGTTTGATTGAAACATTGCCCACGATACCATCGGTAATGACGACATCAGCACCACCATCAAAGAGCGTCCGGCCCTCGATGTAACCAATAAAATTGATGTCCGCCGCATCACGAAGTATGTCACGCGCATCTTTGAGGTCACTTGTACCTTTTTGTTCTTCACCACCAACATTCATCAGTGCAACGCGTGGATTTTCAATTCCCAAAATTCGTTCCGCGTATACTTTTCCCATTACACCATACTGTGCAAGGTGAGCTGGCTTTGGTTCAATATTTGCGCCCACATCAATAAAGCAGACTGTTCCAGCAAAAGTTGGCACGGCTGCTGCAATTCCTGGACGGTGCACATTCGGCAATCTGCGTAAGTACATTTGACTTGCTGCGACAAAAGCACCTGTATTTCCTGCGGAAATGACTGCATCAATAGGATTTTCTGCTTTTTTACTACCCGCTTTGCACAGTTGCACAAGTGAACTATCTTGTTTTTGGCGGACAGCATCAACAGGACTTTCGTCCATAGAAATTTCTTCCGTTGTGCGTACAATTTCAATTCGCGACTGATCAACCCCGGAATTTTTCACACCTTCTTCAATAATTTTTTCGTCACCAAAAAGAACGACTACATCTTCGTCGTGCAGGTGTTCAATTGCAGCAAGCGCACCCGCAAGTATAGGGTGTGGTGCGTGATCGCCCCCCATCACATCGACGCCGATTCTCATATTGGATTAGGACCTACCCGAAGCCTTTACTTGAAGACCAGGACGGACGTATCCACAACTTGGACATGACCTGTGTGGTTGACGATTGCTACCACAGTTTGGACATAGAGCAAGATTCTCACGGCTAATTGCGTGATGTGAGCGGCGCTTTCGCTTTCGTGCTGGAGATGTTCGTAGTTTGGGGAGCATGTTCGTGTACCTTTATTCGTTCGTATGGTCGTTTCTATGACCGTCAATTGAACTAGGTAGTGTACCAAAAAACCCTCCCTAGGTCGATTCGTCGCTACTAACTACCTCGTAGGTAGTTTCTGATGTTCAAATGAATAAAAACCCAAATAAACTACCTACAAGGTAGTTTATTAAATTAGGTGTAGCCAATCACCAAAGAGGAATTCCAATCGCTGGGCAAGGAGTGCAATACGACCCATCACGGTATATCCAAAGGAAGCACCGAATGTAATCATTAAGAACCAGATGCCAAGGCGAGCAGTCTTGCCGACAAGCCCTTTATGCTCGATGGAGAAGAAGAAGTACACCATCGCAGACAAGGTTGCTATTGTCAGAAGGAATGCATTCATCGTCGCCCAAATTGCAAACGTTCCGTCTGCGCCGGTTTGATACAGCGGGATAATCGCAGCCTTAATTTGTGCAACAAGGTCAGCCTCAACGTACCCAATCATTCGGTAACCAGCTGTGATGCCGATAAAGAACGCGATTGGCCAGCGACTAATCCAACCACCAGAGGGCATAAGTTGCATAAGTAACATCACAATAAGAATTGCAGGAATGATATACAAGAGCTGCGTACCCACCGATGCATCCATGCCAGGAAGCGCCCAGTTTTGCACCATGACAGGAAAAAGTTTACCTAAAAGGTTCGGGACAAATACATCCCACAAACCAATGACCATCACGTACCCCGCACTTGTCCCCACCACCATCGCTTCTGCAAATTTATACGCGGGGTTATCACCCACAAGAAACGACAGAATAAAGAGCGTAAAGATCGCAGCAAGCCACAAACCAATTGTGCGAGACCAACTCATCTTTGCATCACCGGAGGAAATCATTTCGTCTGTGAGCTCATTGTCTGGAACAGAAGAATACGATGTCCACGCAATATCATTTGATGTTGCACTTGCCGCGTCAGTTTCCGCCCAGTCACCATCAGCATTTTGTACAAATGCGTGTTGTTCTGCAGTCACCCACACTTGCCCAGTGCGGGAAGTTGACATACTCCACACCAACATAATTGCACCAATGATAAAGACTACTGCCCAAATCAATCCATTTGATTGTTGTTTTGATTCACTCATGTTACGCCTCCCCTCGCTTTCGCCCGACATAGAAAATCCAGTTGCCGAGGATAATCAAACCAATCATTAAACTGTGTGCAACAAGCTGCGGACCCATTCGACGTTTCGCTTCTTGTGCTTTTGGGTTATCTTTGATATCAGGATAAACAGCATCAATCGCTGCTTCATATTCAGCAGCAGCTTTGATTGCACCCAGAACGCCAGCAAGTTGTTCAGGGATGTATGGATACATTTGCGGAGCTTGCACGCCTGTGCAACCAGAAACGGTTGTGATTCCAAATGGTGTTGCAGCAAACTGCACCCATTGTTTTGTGCCAGGATCTCCAGCACTTACATTCACAATCAAATCCATGTCTTGAATGTTTTTGATGTTCTTTGTCATCGGTATCTTGTCAAGCGACACACCCTTTGAATCAAGCGGGAACATACCACGAAGGTCTTGTGTGATCATTCGAATGACCGCTTCGCCGCCAGCCTTGTAATCAAACTTAACGAAATCTTCGCCATACACCATATCAGGATATTCAGATTCGATTGTTTCAACACTCAAGTCAACCATCGGCGAGCCGAGGGGCCACAGTGCCATGTAATATTGTTTGTGACCTTTTGCTGAGCAGTGCCGAGTAAACGCTTGCGCCATTGGCAACAACTCACCCTGCGACGCTGGGTCAAAGTCATATGAAAGTAAAATGTTTGAACCATCGGGAAGATCTTCGATAGCATCGAACACCAACTTTGCTTGCTTTGAAACAACTTCGGGAAAAACAGTTTTTGCGAGAATTGGAATCGAAACTGCCAAAAACATTGACAGGAAGACCCAACGACGATCAAGATTTTTTAGTGTGTTATACATTGATCAATCCTGCCCCAAATATGAACGGTCAACACCGAGAAGAATTCGCAGTGAAGTCGCAACTACGCCAAGAGCAATACCAATGGTGATCGCTCGCGTACCTGCTGTGTTTGGAACATCCATGATCCAAACAGTAAGGTTATCGAAACGTAACCATAGGAGGGAGTCTGGCAACCAACCCTCGAATAACCACACGCCTGCGTACGTTCGTCCTAGAAGCACGATTCCGGCGGTAACAAGAAGCAATGTTGCTTCTGTGTTCTTCGCTCTAAAGGCCCGGAACGCAGCAGTTGCAACGTAAAATGCGAGCATTGCAAACATTGTTGAAGTCAGTGGCACAATCATGTGTTGGTAAATCCACCACATGCCTGAACCTTCTTCAAGGTAATAACCAGACCATGCATAGTTTGGATAAAGTTCATTTGGATGAACACCAAACTTACCCATGCCTATGAAAATTGCTGCGAAGAAGCAAACAACGGTAACGGCTGCGTAACCCCATCCTGCTTTCTTCGATGATATTTTCATCAGTTGCAATTTGATTAAATTTCCGCCGCCAAGGACCATTGCACCAACAGCAAGAATGTTGAACCATTCTTGTGCGGTCAGTCCCCAGCCTTCAGCGTAAGGAATAAAGTTTGCAATCAGCAGAACAAAGCCTGCAACGATTGCGATTACAAGTGGAACAAATCTTTTCACGAATCGTCTCCCTCAATATCTGTATCTCCACCGCCAGCAGGTAACAGACCTGCGTTGCCGAGCATATTATCTTTTATAAAGTTTCTCGAATTTCCCCACAAATTATCATCGGATCCGGATATCGACGCGATTGTCGCAAAGCAAATACCAATGACTAAAATCAATACGCTAATAAACTTACCCCAGTCTTGACCCTTGAGTGACCCAATTTGAAGTGGGTCATCTGAGAGATATGCTGATGCTGCGAAGAATTCTTCGCCTATAAGTGTGTAATCGCATGCAGCAACAAAAAACGGCAACTGACTTGGCATTGCTGTACCGGCAACTTGAATCGCGCCGATGTGGTTGCCCGTTTCTGCAAGAATAAGTGATTCTGCGTAGAAGCCGCCCATGTAAACACACGCTGCAGGTTCCTCGCGAACCATGTAGCCAGTTACGCCAGCAACGAACGCAAATTGTTCGTCTGTTAGATAGTGAATGCGATCTGGTTGGTATGAGTCTGGTCGACCTGCTGCAAGGTAGGCTGACTCAACTGTTTCACGAGCAGCAGCCATCACGAGCGAACGGCAAGTGGGAACTTCGATTTGTGCGCCGTATTCCGCTGCAGTTTTTGCAACGCGGGAGAGCACGGTCAAACCTGCGAGTGTTTGAATTTCGTTAATATCTTGAATACCAGTGACAAACAAAACTGGCCGTCCCATTTCAGTTGCACGACCAACTGCTTCATCGATCGCTGCGAGCCCTGCAATTGGGCGAACCCAAAGTTTCTTGCCACTTCGTGCGACATTAATAAAGTACGCGATCAAGCCGCCGAACATCAACATGAATATTGCAAGCCATGCCTTCGACATATTGAAAGGCTGCATGATTGGGCGCACAGGTTCTTCGGTTGCTGCCCAGCTGGACGTTTCTTTTTGAATATCCACTGCACACACTCTGTAGGAATACGACCAACCTCGTTGGACCTTACGATCGGTGGTGGTTACTTCACCTGCTGCTGATTCAGAAATTTGTCGCCAACCTTGATCTTCTTCTGAAATTGAGCCGTTACCAGCTGCAGAATCTGTTCTTCGTTCTATGTAGTACACCGAAACAACAAGATCTGGATCAGTTGCTTGGGTATCTGATTCCAACGTGCCAAAAATATCGTTAGGCGAAAGTGCCCACGACAAGATGATTGCCTCCCCTGCATCGTCTGGTGCATCAACAGCAACAACGTTGGATGGTGGCGAGGGGGCATCGCCAAATGCAAACGCGGAACTCACCATTGACAACATTGTTGCGATGGCGAGCATTGGGATCGTGTGTGTTTTCATAGTTTGTATCAAACCTCAATCAATTCTACATTTGCTCTTGGAACAATTACCGCTTCGCCCGTATTGAGTTCAACTTCAAGAACGCGTGCCTTGGAACCGGAGCCAAGTACATGTGGGTCTGATGGTAATGCCTTCACTGTCCCAATCATACCGAAATATGGATCGCGGATGATACGCAAAGGCTTTCCAAGTTCAAGAAATCCGCCACTGTGTTCGGGTTCAGCATCAGTCGATCCAGCATCCAGTGGAATGATGATTTCCGGCCGCATGACGCCCGCTCGAATTTGCGTCGCACCATTGACTGATGCTTCGTGCCCTTCGAAAGCCTTGAAGAGTTCAAAGGTGCGTGATGCCATAGCAATATCACCGAAACCTTCTGTTAGAACTACGGTTATACCTTTTTTCTCGCTGCCGGTAATGGCTACGCCAAGATCATATCCAAGAAAATCTCGAAGGTCTTGATCATCCATCCCGCCACTGACAATTGCTGCGACGCCAAACTTTCGGGCTGCTTCAATTGCTTCTACAGTCATGCGAGCGCCGCCAACTACTACACATCCACGCATATCTTTAGAAAGGTCTGCTGCCGTGAGTGTTTGATCAGCAGTATCAACAGCGATTTTAATGTTGCCAAATGTTTCGCCGCCAATACCAAAAATGCCTTGGATAAAAGCAGCGTCATTTTCTACAGTGCAACCAACTTCTGGGGCAACGTCGATCACCTTCCCTGAGATGTATGCTCTTACTTCAACTGGAATGTCTGGGCCCCGAAGAATCACTTGCCCGGTGACATCTGAAATAGTTTCTACTGTGCCAGAGTATGGCGACTTATATATCTTTTTAAATTTCCCGAAGATGCCGGCGGTTTGTGCAAGTGGTTCTCCTTCTTCAATTTTCTCACCCTCTGAATGCAACATCAAACTTGCAACATCTTTTGGGGGGATTGCAAGGAGATTTGCCATATTGAGCGGGTACACATCGCCGGGCATATATGTTGCTGCGACAATTTTATCTGCTTCAACTGTGTCACCAACTTTAACGTTGACTTCACCCTTAATCGGTAGCATTCGAATGACTTTGTACTTCATTCTGCTTGTAACTTTAAGTCCTGGTGTATATGCGTGTGCCATAATGTTATGCAGTACAGACTGCTTGCTCCATCTCTTCGTACAGTTTCATGTTTTCAACCCACTGTGAAATTGTTTGTTGACATTCTTGTCGATCAGTTGGAAGACCAAGTGGTCGACCGCGTCCATCAATGATGAGTCCAACTGTACCACCGCGGACTTCATGCGTGACTTTCTTTCCATTGCCTGCGCCGAGGTCGAAGCCTTTGGCAGGTTCGCATGTAATGGTTCCGGTTTGTTCAGGACCCATCGCAATTAGATCAAGATCACCAAAGTTACTTGTGCCTGATGCTGTAACGTCACCGGTGAGTGACCAAGTAAAGCATGGTTTGCCTATTCTTCCAGCGCCTTTTGCTGCAATGCACGTGCCTAAATAAATCAAGCAATCCCGTTCAAAAACTTGGGATGCCGCTTCGGGATGCACTGCGGAAAGCACACCAAGGTGCGGCATCATAAAGATCGAGTCTTTTGCAAGGTTTGTACAACCTTCTGGTTCAAATGCATCGACTAACATCATTGCGGTTTGATTCATGCTCGGCGCGTGGGAAAGAACGCCTCCAGAAGCAACGAGTAAATTCAGTTTCATGTTGTCAACAATTGTATTACCACTTGATTGTTGACTGAAAGTGTCGCCAACTGTTCGCTGTTGCTGCACACCTTTGAGTGTTGTTGCAAACTCTTTGTGCTGTTTATACGCAAGGCGAAGTGCTTCTCGTGCAACAGCTTGTTCGAAGATGAGTGATTCGAGTGATTGCGGAATCGTGGTCGGACGAATCATTTTATTTTTCACGCGGTTGCGAAGTTGTCGTTCGTCCATGTCGAAGTGTACCCAGCGAAGTACGTTTGGCATTGTTGCTTCGGCGCACACGTTTGAGATTGAGTAACTCATGCCAAGGTTGGCAGAAACTGTTCGGTTAAAGGTTTCGTCAAAAACACTGAATACGTCGGTTGTTGCGCCGCCAATGTCAACACCAACAACGTTGATGCCGTCTTTCTTAGCAATTGTTTGAAGGATGTCACCCACAGCGCCGGGTGTTGGCATGATGTCTGCATCAGTCCAATCCATAAGCATGTTGTATCCTGGCGCGTGCGCCATCACATGCTCAAGGAAAACGTCATGGATTTTATCGCGAGCTGGTCCAAGATTCTCTTGTTCAAGTTTTGGTCGAAGGTTTTCAACAACTGCAAGATCGATCCAATCTTCTTCTAGCGATTTTTGCACTTCGTCGCTGGCGTCTTTGTTGCCTGCATAAATGATTGGCATTTCATATTCACTACCAAAGCGTGGTTGCGGTTTCGCAGGAGCGATGAGCTCAGCAAGTTGTACAACTTTTTCTGTTGTTCCACCGTCGGTGCCGCCACTGATAAGAATCATGTCGGGGCGAAGTTCTCGGATGCGTTGTATTTGTTCATGTGGACGGCGTTTGTCGTTAGATGAAATCACATCCATGACGATTGCGCCCGCACCGAGTGCTGCACGTTTTGCAGAGGCTGCGGTCATTTCAGCGATCACGCCAGCAACCATCATTTGCAAACCACCACCAGCACTTGAAGTTGAGATGTACAAGTCACAACCATCACCATCTTTGGCAGGTTGTTTGATTGTTCCATCTTCGTTTGTAAGTTGTCTGTTTGCAAGCTCACCAACTTCGGTGACAGAGTTTGTCACACCAATTGTGACATTTGCAAATGGCTTTTCTACTGTAGTAGGTGCTTCGCCGCGATACGTTTGACGGTACGTGCCATCCACTTTTTCGATGAGGATCGCTTTTGTAGTTGTACTACCGCAATCTGTTGCGAGGATGACATTGATGTTCTCTAAGTCGATTGTCATGATTTTGGTTTCTCTTGCTTTTTAGGCTCGTCCATCTCTTGTTCTAACTCTTCAATGCGGTTTCGAATCCAATCTACAGAACCGCGGTGTTCTAAAAACTCCGCCATCGCTCCCCAACTCTCAGTTGGTAGAAATGCAGCGATAAGCGGAGTAAAAAAATGCATTGTCTGCGACCCAATATAGTTCAAGGGTCGCCCCATTTCGACGCCGATGATTGCCGGCGTTGTTAATCCACGACGAATGATACCGCGACAGAGTTTATCTATGGCTTTTTTTTGCGTTTCAGTTGGATTTATTGAATCGGGATCATCAATATGAAATGCGTGTTTCCATCCTTTTTTCATGTCACAACCCCCGGTCCAAGGCGAGCTTTGATTGTTGAAACGATTTGATTACGATCTTCACCGTAAAAAACCGCTATGCCAGACCAACCATCGAGATTCGATGGCTTTTTCCTTGTGAAAAGATAACACGCTTCTTTGAAGAATTTAGCTCTTCGAATTTGCTCCCACGTGTAATACTTGGTTCGGAAGGGATACTTCGCTCTTACGCCTTCCTTAGAGAGCACAAAATGTGTTGTAAGGAAAAACGTTGCTTGCGTCCCGAAGAGGACCCCCGTCATGCAGATGCCAAGAATGAGGCTGTTCGATGCGATGAGGGCACCAAAGCCAATGTCAACAACCAACGCAAAAGCTGCTTTCTTCGGATGCAATTTCGCTGGGCGTACGCTCCATGTAATCTCTTCTATTGGTGTTTCGTTTTCCATTTGTTTCAGCCTTACATTCTATCAAATTGACCCGCGGTCAATTTGATCACACGTCAAGTTGACCGCGGGTCAGATGGGCATCAAGCGTGATTAGCCCTGTGTCGGTTTGGAGAACGAGGTTATGGAGTGGGTCAATAGAGATAACAGTGCCCATGATGGATTTATTGTCAGAAATGAAGGTTTGGATTGTCCCAACGAGAATATCGCGGGATTGCCAGAGAGTGATAGCAGATTCGAGAGTAATGTCCCGTGCTGAAAAAACAGCATCAACGATGAGATTCGAAACAAACGCTCGTTCTTTTTCAAATCCTAGTTCTGAAAGAAATGCTGCATTTGGAACTTTATTTTGTTTAACATTCACTCCAATACCTACAAGGCACACCCCATCTCGCTGTTCAATCAAAATGCCCGCAAGTTTTTTGCCACCAACATATAAATCATTTGGCCACTTTATGCCAACAGATTGAGTAACGATGGCATCTAGCCGTTCTGCAAGCACCGCGGCAACTGCAATTGAAAGTTGGGGCGACGATTCTTCTAAGACTACCGTCACTGAAACGCCCCCGCTAGAATCCCATTCGTTCCCGCGGCGACCACGCCCCAAAGTCTGATGCAATGCTGCGCACACATCTCCTGATTTTAAGTTGTGTTCAATTGCTCCTTCTTGGGTTGATGCAGTTGTTTCGAGAACAACAACACGACCATCGCATTGAATCGCCGACTCCCAATGTTCAACTTCACACATCGATTGCATCAAGCCCAATGTCAAGCCAATGAGAGCGATGTACTAATCCGCCGACCGCAATTCGATCAACTCCCGTTTTGGCAATCGTTCTTGCTGTTTCAATTGTGATACCACCGGAAGCTTCTAGTAAAACTCCTGACGACACGCTATTTTTCATATCTACAGCTTCTTGCAACATGTCAATGGTCATATTGTCCAGTAAAATTATGTCTATATCGAGTTCGAGAGCAATTGCAAATTGTTCCATCGTATCGACTTCAACCTCAACAAATGACAAATTGCGATCTTCCCTTGCACCCGCAATTGCATTGCCCAAACGCATGCCAAGTTCATCAATTGGAATTGCAGAGATATGGTTGTCTTTATATAAAGCAGCATCGTGCAACCCAATTCTGTGCAAAGTTCCCCCCCCGCAGCCAACAGCATATTTATCAAGCATTCGTAAACCAGGTGTTGTTTTTCGTGTGTCGCAAACTTCGCAACCTGTTCCTTTTATTGCTTCAATGAACGTTGCTCCTTGCGTTGCGACACCACTTGCGTAGCTCAAAATATTAAGGATAGTTCTCTCAGCAGCAAGAATAGAACCTAAATTTCCATCGAGTGTTGCGATCACACCATCAACCCAATCACCATCATTGCACTTTGGATGCAAGTTAATATCACCAAACAAGTGTGCCCCTTGCAACAATACATGCATTCCAGAAAGAACGCCTGCTTGCCTTGCGTTCACTTCGAAAGATCCAAATGCCCGTGTATCCACAATGGAAGCCGAGGTAATGTCACCATGCCAAACTCCATCTTCCTCCAAACAGCGGTTGATCAATTCTTCACACCAACTAGCTGGCACAAGATCAGTAAGTTCATCAATCATGTTGTCGATCCTTGATTCTATCTCCCCTAGAAGCACTGTCAATAATATAAATCACCGGAGAACCACTTGAAACTAAAACTCGTTTTCCATCAGGTGAAATTGCAATGCCATCAAGCTCTTGTGTCACGGGCAACGACACAATTTTAGTTAGATTTTGAATATCCCATACATGCACTGCGCCGTCACGTGTCGTTAAAAACAGTCTTTTACCATTTGGCGAAACAGATAAATCCCTGAGCCCACCGCCTTTTGATTGAGCAGTTTTCAATACACCCCCTGTTTTAGCGTCACGGAGTTGTATGAGACCACGACTAGTTGCAGTCACAATGTGATTTGAAAGTGGCACGACATCCACAACAAAAACATCCGTTCGCATTACCTCTGTTGACCAAATTTGTTTTCCTGTGTGAAAATTGAATGCCGCTAGCTCTTCTTCTGAAGCAGAGACAAACAACAACGGATTATTCAAAGAAAAGTCGACATCAAGAATTAAACTACCCTCTATAGTTAAACTGAATATTCGCTGTGAAGTTTGAATATTCCAAACTCCGACAGTGCCATCTAGAGATCCAGCTGCAACAAATTTTTCGTCATTAGAAATAGTCAAAGAAACAATTTCAGAATCTAAGGTGCCAATCGATCCGCCCGCTGTATTACTGGCAATGTCCCAAGTTCGAATTGTGCCAGAAAGGTCACCAGTAATGACTAGATTTGACCCAAAAATCGCATCCACGACTGTTAATTTTTGATAACTCGGCGTAGGAATTACTCTTGAATTTCCTATGGAAACATTTGTAACTTGTAAATTACTCGAAACATGTGAGACAATCGCAACCTGATCTTCGTCAGCAAAAACAAGATCCGCAGCAGGCAATCCTGATTCAACTATTATTTCTTTAAGCGGTGGTTGTCCAATTTTCCACCAACGAATATCTCCATCTTTGCCAACAGAAGATGCGCGGTGATCATCTAACCTCTTTACGTTCCAAACAATACCTTCGTGTCCACGCAAAGTATCGACAAGCATGTGATCGTCAATTGTCCAAGTAGTCAAAGTACCATTTTCATGAGCAATAAGTAAATACTCTCCGACTACTGCAACTCCAACTGGATCGCCGTGCGAGGAAACAATTAATGCAATTTGTTCTTTGTTTTCAATGTTCCAGATTTTGACATCAACACCACCTGCCGTAACAAGAGTTGAATCGTCAATAAACTCCACACCAAAAATATTTTCTCTATGTGTCGTAAAAAGTTCAACTTTTTGGTCATCCAAACTAAATAAATACACACTCCCGTCAACTAACCCAACAGCTCCCAACTGCATTGAATCATTCCAATCAATGCACATGATCATAGTGTCGAATTGGAAAATATTTTTAATTATTTCACCTTTTGACGACCAAAGTCGCAAAGAACCATCCATATGTCCAGAAATCAATTTGTCTTCTTAAATAATAACTGACGTTGAAAATGGTGGAAGATTTGTTTGTTTTATTGATAAATTGTTATCCAATATATTCAATATTCCAAGTTGGCCACCATCAGTCCCAAGGAAGATCTCTGAATCATCTTTCACAAGAGCAATGGTTTGTACCTTACTTGGCATATACATTTCAACAGAAGTGCCAGACGTTTCATTTAGAATGAGAGTTCGACCATCTTCAGCACCAACGACAACTGACTCGCCAGAATTAAATACACCAATTGTTCTGGGCCGATCACCAATTTTCCATTTCAAAGATGATTGATCCATTTCAGCCTTGAAAAAATACCACTCCCAACCCCGCTGAGATTCCTTTGTACGAGATAGTTGGTCGTTTGCCATTGACCACGAACCATTGCTCATGGCAACTTGTGCAGTTCCCAGCTGAGCAGAGTATGTATTCTGCTGTGTGATTAGCAAAGCTTCTTCTTTTATTTTGAGTGCTTCTTCTAAGCCCTTCTGGCCAATTTCGGCCTCAATGTAACCCCACAATAGTCCGATCATCCCGATGATAATCGCTGCGAATACGATTAACCCAGCTTGAAATTTAAGTCTATTTCTACGTGCATATAGGCGAATAATTGATACAGTTGATGCTCGCGTTGCAAGAATTGGCTCATCAGATAAAAACCTTCGAATATCAGCACCAAAATCTGCAACTGATGCATATCGATTTTGTCTTTCTTTTGCTAATGATTTCAGCAAAATAAATTCTAATTCAATCGCAATATGTGTGTTGATAGAAGTTGGTTTTACAGGAGGGGTATCGCGAATAACTTCAGGTGCCTTGTAAAGTGGAATCCCCTTTAATTCATAAGGCAACTGGCCAAGCAAAAGCTGATACAAAACAACACCGAGTGAATACACATCAGTTCTCACATCCACATCATGTGGATCATCTCCGCATTGCTCTGGACTAGACCACTGTAACGTACCAACGAATCGGCCATCTGCGGTCATCGTGGATTGCTCTTCATCAGAACCTGCAAATAGCGCAACGCCAAAATCAATCACCTTTGGTCTGCCAGCAATATTGATTAAAAGATTCGAAGGTTTAAGATCTCGGTGAATTACACCTCGTCCGTGTCCGTACTGAACAGCTTCGCACACTAACAAAAAAAGTTCGAGGCGTTGCTGTATGTTTAATTCAGATTCGTCAGCATATTCTGTAATTGACTGACTCCCCGCCACGTACTCCATTGCAAAAAACGGGAGTGGTTTCCCATCGTAGACTTGATGACCTGATTCATACACTTGCGCAATACCGGGATGTTGCAAACGAGCGAGCATTTCGCTTTCCATCTCGAATCGCTGCAAAGTCGTGTCAGATGCTCCTGCAGATTTTACTATTTTCAATGCTACTGAACGATGCGGATTAGTTTGACGTGCTTCGTAAACATTTCCCATACCGCCCGTTCCAATGACACGAATAATTTCGAACTGGCCAATAACACTACCGATCCATTCGTCGCCTCGAGCGCCAACTTTGGAATCTAGCCACGCGGAATCTGCAGTTTCTCCGTCAAATGTTTCCGCAAGGGGATCCGTTTCGCCTGATTCTGTAATTGGTTCATCAGCCATGTGCCTTCATGATACCTGACCAGAGGTCAAGTTGACCCGCGGTTAGAGGTATGCCGTGATTTCACTTGCCAACGCTTGGCCATCAAGAAGTTCTTCGGGATTCCATTTCAGAGCAAGACCCTTGTCGCCAACCTTGGGAATAATATGAAAATGCACATGGTCTACTGCTTGATGTGCTTCTTCACCATTATTTTGCAGAATGTTATACGCAGTCACACCCGTTGCTTCCACTACAGCAGCAGCAACTTTTACAAGCGCACTCCCAAGGGCCGCCGCAGATTTATCGCTCAGTTCATGTAGATGTGCAACTGGCTCCTTCGGAATCACAAGCGTGTGACCATTGCTCAGAGGTGCCACATCTAAAAATGCGAAAACATATTCATCTTCATACACTTTATGGCAAGGAATATCACCATGAATTATTTTCTCAAATAAGGTTGTCATACCAACGATTCTTTAATCGACGCCTGCGCTGCTGCTAATCTTGCCGTTGGAACTCGAAATGGCGAGCAACTCACGTAATCTAATCCGACCTCATGACAAAATTCAACTGAAGAAGGATCACCGCCATGTTCGCCACAAATACCAATTTTCAATTTTGGTTTTGTCTTTCGACCACCACTACAACCCATGGAAACAAGTTTACCAACACCTTCGCGATCTAAAGTTTGGAATGGATCGCGTTCAAGTACATCGTTGTCTAAATAATGTGGCAAAAACGAATTAATATCATCACGGCTAAAACCATACGTAAGTTGTGTCAAGTCATTTGTACCAAAACTGAAGAAGTCCGCGTGTTGTGCAATCTGTTCAGCAACAATAGCCGCTCGAGGAATTTCAATCATCGTACCAATTGGAATGCTTAATTTACCTTTGTATCGTTCTTTTTTAGCCACTCGGCCTATCGTTTCGATAGCAAGTTCGCGTAGTTGCTTCAATTCCTCTTGAATCCCAACAAGTGGAATCATTATTTCAGGACGCGCATCAATTCGTTTACGTTTGCATGCAATTACTGCTTCTGCAATTGCTGTCACTTGCATCACTAAAATTTCAGGATACGTCACAGCAAGCCGGCAACCACGGTGCCCCAGCATTGGATTGAACTCGTGCAATTGCTCTACACGCCGTTTCACAATCGAAGTTTTAATGCCCATTGCAACCGCAACTTCTTTCTGCCCAGCACTATCGTGTGGTAAAAATTCGTGCAAAGGCGGGTCGAGTAATCGCACTGTTACAGGAAGACCTTTCATTGCAGTAAAGATGCCCACAAAGTCATCCCGCTGATAGGGCATCAATCGAGCAAGTGCCTCTTCGCGTTTACCTTTTGTTTCAGCAAGAATCATTCTTCTCATCGCTAGAATCCGATCGCCTTCGAAGAACATGTGTTCAGTCCGAGTAAGGCCAATGCCTTCTGCGCCAAAAGATCGAGCACGTTTTGCATCTGTTGGTGAATCAGCATTTGTACGAACATTCATCCGTCTCCGCTGATCAGCCCACTTCATGATGATGTCAAAATCACCGCTCAGTTTTGGTTCATGCCTTTCAACAGATCCGAACATAACTTCACCGGTACCACCATCAATTGAAAGTACAGATTTTTCTGTATACTTTTTACCGTTGATAGTTACACATTTTTTTGCAGCATTAATCTCCAGCGATGATACACCAGCAACACAACATTTTCCCCAGCCTCGCGCGACTACTGCTGCGTGACTAGTCATACCACCAGTTGAAGTCAAAATACCAACTGCGTGGTGCATGCCATCGATGTCTTCAGGGGAAGTTTCTTTTCGAACAAGCAGTACGTTTTCGCCTGCTTCGGCACGTTCCACAGCATCGTCTGCAGAAAACGCGAGCGTGCCAGTTGCCGCACCAGGAGAGGCAGGCAATCCCTTTGCAAGCATTTTTACTTTATGTTTACTCTTCACGGTAAAACTTGGCAGCAAAAGTTGGACAAGATCGCCTGCTGGAATACGAAGTAAAGCCTCATCTATTTTGATCATGCGCCTTTGAACCATATCTACAGCTATTTTCACTGCAGCAGCCGCGGTTCGTTTACCCGTTCTTGTTTGTAACATCCAGAGTTTATCGCGTTCAATTGTAAACTCGATGTCTTGCATCTCGCTGTAATGTTTTTCAAGTGTCTTCTTTACTTTAAGAAGTTCGTTATAAATGCGATTGTTCCACTTCTTCATTTCAGAAACTGGTTTTGGTGTTCGAATACCTGCAACAACATCTTCGCCTTGCGCGTCAATCAAGAATTCTCCAAAAAATTTATCTTCGCCTGTTGATGGGTTTCGAGTAAACGCAACACCTGTTCCGCAATCGGCTCCCATGTTTCCAAAAACCATCGTTTGCACATTTACTGCTGTGCCCCGCAAGCCTGTTATATCATTAATTTGTCTATAGCTTTTTGCACGATGCGTATTCCAAGATCGGAACACTGCTTCAATCGAAAGGGAAAGTTGCTTAATCGGATCTTGAGGAAAATCACTTCCAACATGAAGGCGGTACACTTTTTTATATCTATCGCAAACTTCTTTTAAACCTTTTGCTGACAATTCAGTATCTAGTTTTACGTTGTGTTTTGACTTTACTTTTTCGAATTCTTTTTCAAATGACTCGTGATCCATTCCCATGACGACATCTCCGAACATGTTGATTAATCGTCGATATGCATCCCAGCCAAACCGTTCGTTTCCTGTGAGTTCAATCATGCCTAACACAGCATCATCAGTAAGACCAAGGTTTAGAACCGTGTCCATCATTCCCGGCATTGAAACGGCTGCGCCAGAACGAACTGAAACAAGCAGCGGTTCCGTTTTAGAACCAAACTTTTTACCAGTTTCTTTTTCAAGTTGCTTGATTGCCTTGTTCGTTGCATCAATGAGACCAGTAGGCATTTTGGAACCTTGCTTGTAGTACGCTTCGCACATTGTCGTGGGAATTGTAAAACCGGAAGGAACTGGTAAACCAATTGAGGTCATCTCAGCAAGGTTTGCGCCCTTGCCACCGAGTAATTTCTTCTGCGTTGCTCCGCCCTCAGTTTTGAGAGATCCCCAGCAATAGGTCATTTTAACTTTTTTTGTTCGTTTTTTCTTTTTTGCAGTGGCAGTAGCCATGTGTTATTCTCCTTGGTTGAGCGCAAGATCGCGAATGATACCGCATACGCTCATCATCATCACTCTATGAACTCTCTAACCTCTATTCAATGCTCAGTACTCCCCCACGACGCAATAAAATTGAAGGATTGTTCCAAAACACCAGTTGAAGTTGCCCGATCTTGGCCAAAAAATGAGCCATTAGTTGCGTTGATTGCAGGAAACGGTACAGGGCGTTGGTCAAGATGGTCAATCATCTCACCAGCAACTGGAAAACGGCTCACCGTTAAATGCAAAGAAGATTTAGAACTCTTTCGGGAAAATCTTGAATCAATCAAACACACGTCCTTGATTCCAGGATGGATTGGATATCTTGGCTATGAATTGGGTGGTTGTTTCGAATCAGAAGCGAGTGGTTCGAAAAATAAAAATAGCATCTGGCCATTGGCAGATTTTATCTGGTGCGACAAGTGCCTTGTGCATGATGCTGAAGACAATAGTTGGTGGTCAGTTGGAGGTATTGAATTACCAGAATTTCAGGACGAACGAAGTGTAATGCATTGCAGTGAATTGCTGGATGAAGATGGTGATGTGCAATTCAAGAATTCGGTATCAAGTGCGAAACTATACATACATGAAGGTGATATTTTTCAAGCGAATATCACTCGCCGTTTTTCTGCAAAAGTATCTGGAGACGTTCGAAATACATCACTCGATGCTCTTGAAGCGCCGGGTGGCTGGTTCGGTGCTTGGATTGAATTCATCGATCAAGACCAACGCTCAATTTTATCTTTGAGCCCAGAATTATTTTTACAATTCGACGGTGTAACTCGCGAAGTAATTTCGAGGCCAATGAAAGGAACTCGTCCGATTGCTGACTCTCCTGAAACATTGATGAACTCTGTCAAAGATGCGGCTGAACTTCATATGATTATCGATTTAATGCGCAATGATTTGGGGCGTGTTTGTGAATACGGATCTATGAAAGTGTCTGAATCACGCGCGATTGAACAACATCCAACAGTGTGGCAGTGCATTGGAGAAGTGCAAGGAAAACTCCGTGATGAAACAACGAATTACAATTTACTTGCGGCAACATTTCCTGCGGGATCGATTACTGGTGCACCTAAAATTCGTGCGATGCAAATAATAGATGAACTTGAAGCAACTTCGCGCGGACCATATTGCGGTTCAATTGGAATTATAGGTGGCTCCATCCTGCTCAATGTTGCTATTCGAACAGCAACGTTTCATGGAAGTGGAACTCCATGTGAGTTTCAAGGTTCGCTTGCTTATGGGACCGGCTGTGGTATTGTTGCTGATTCAGTTGTATCAGAAGAGTGCGAAGAATCACATGTCAAAACAGAAGTGTTGCGATCATCTCCGATTTTTCATCGGTAACTCCAATATGAGAGTGAATCGGTTAATTCCCAATTCATTTCTGACATATCCACAATATTTCGTTTATATGAATTTTTGACTCTAGGGGTCACAGGCCGATTACGCTTAATGCGCGAAATATCGTATTACGCTGATGCGCGGAATTGTTCACGTTGTTGAATTGCAACCGCACGGGTAATTTGTTGAACAACAAATCTGCGATGAGATGGATTAAACGAAAAATCGAACGCCATACCCATATAAGTAGCGCCACCTGCTTCTAGATGCCAGTGCATCTGCTTCGCAGTCACACAGAGAGGATATCCCTCTACACCAGGAAGTGGAAATCTCAACCAAAAGAGACGGTGCCTTCCTATGCCACTGGCGTCAGCTCCAGATATTTGCAGACCCACGCCACCACCGCCAATATTTACAAGCGTTGCAGGCAACATCGGCCCAACATCAGGCATTGTGTCTTTTGAATCGATTGATTCTGGTTCAGTACACCCACTGAGCATTCGCTCAATTCGTAATTGACAAAGTCTCTCTGCAAGCACAACTGATCTTGGATCAAGTAGCGGCCAAACTGAAACTTCTGGTAGTACGAGTGAATCTGTACTAATTCTAAAATCACGACGACGCTGACACCGTTCCATTGTCGAGGGCATTGCAAGTTTCAATCCCACGATTTCCCTTCCTCTTGATCTAACTGTTGTTGTACCCACGCAACTTGTCCTACACATCCAACGGTTTTGACCAATAGCCATAATACCTAACAGTTGCACACCTCTAGTCAACGGCAATGGCTCGCCTGCAGCCGTAGGCATCTCAACAAGTATTTCATTTTCTGTCATACCAAGCAACTTTGCCCGCCAAACAAAATCACTTCCTGTCGGTCCAGCTGGCGCCAATGCGATTTGCAATGAACCTTTGTGATCGACAAGTTGTTGTAGGCATCGACGCCATCCTGATGTTCGAGATCTTTGTGCTGGCATGTTTAAAAACTCCGTGGGATTAGCCTTTAGGAAAGTACGACGAGATGTCGCCGCTAACCAATCAATCGGCTGAGTTCGCAACACGATGCATACTCGATCGTGAATTCAAGTTCTTGGTACCCGCATGACCAACACTCCCCCACCAACCGGCATAACCCGCGGACTCTCGGGGGGCGATAAGTCGCTCAGTCGTGCGGCAAGTCGGAGTTCGCCCATTGTCCAGAGCCGCATTAACCGATCATCTTTCCCAAATTCCCAGTTATTAGGTTGCACATCATTACCTTCACGGATTGCAAAAACAGGATCATTCTTAGACCATACGAGTTGCAGTGTTTCCTCATCATTCACTCCATTACACCAACGCCCCTCAGCGATTTCCGGCCAAAGATCACGGGGAATATCATCAATGATTAAAATGCCATCTTTTCCTAGTGATTCCCTACAAACTTGTAACAAACGGACGCCTTGGTGAATATCTGCAAAAAGCATAAGTGTATTACCGCAACAAATAATCGCATCAAATGTTTTTTCAGTTGGCAATGCTTCAAACACGTCGCTATCTATCAAGGTTGCATCAACTCCTGCCTCTGCACATATTGCAGCGCATGCGTTTATTGCTTCTGGATCTATATCTATTCCAGTTACTTCATGTCCGGCAAGTGCTGCTGGAACTAACAGTCGGCCATTTCCACACCCAACATCAAGAACCCGATTAGGCGAGTCGCCTAGTAAAGACAAGACCTCTTTTATTTGAACCTCAGATATTTCTTCTTCCATAGGCATCCACTCATTCATAATTAATCCTTTCGCAGCGCATTTGAAAAATCGGAAACAGTTTTCAACATTACTAACCGTTGATTTCTACCTAATTGAACCCCGCCGAATCTAATCTGATAATATTTATGCGTCAATGAACGCAATAAATTTTTTGCTTCGATTGAAAGCGGAAGCGAATCTATCCATGTTTTTGCAGGTTGCCAAGGAGGTTTTTTATGACCTTCTGCAGAAAGAATACGCAAGACTTCTGCGTAAAATTCTATGCTTATAACAGTTGATGCCGAAACAGTTGAATGTAACAAAAGAGTTTTACGGACTCTTTTACGTCGACCATTCACAACTACAATGACAATTGTTGCTCCAACAACTGAGCCAGCGACAAGCACAATCCATAACAAGCCACCTGAACCGATATCAAACCAATTCACTATTTTTGCACCATTTGTTGTCGCCTTTTCCCAAGCCGCACTTGTTTTTTCTCGCCATAGTGGAAAGAAAGTATCCATAAGATGATGCTGAGTATCTGCATCAAAATTTAAGACACCAAGTTTCCATTCCCTATCTAGGCGAATCCAAGCAAGACGCAAACCTTCTAGCCAACCAAGCGACTGATGTGCAGTTGGCGACCCTGTTGTTGGTGGTGTTGGATCGAACGCTCGCCATAACCCCTCTGCAACTTCAGTTTCAACCCACGCGTGTGCATCGCTGTCCAAAACAATGTATTGCTTTGTGGTTGGATCCCATCGGTCTGTCAAATACCCCGTCACAATTCTTGCCGGTAATCCCACTGTGTCACACATTGCGACCATTGATGCTGCAAAATATTCACAATGTCCCGATTGCAACGTCAACAAAAATGCTTCCGTTGGATCTTTGTGGTTATTCATAAAAGCATATTCTTCGGGCGCAAGTAGCGATTGATCAGTTGAATATTGAAACGCATTCGATGTCAAATAATCAACAAATAACTGCGAAATTTTTGTTCTTGTCTCCTCATCCTCATTAAAAATGAATTCACTTGCAATTTCGTTTTCTTGAAGAATATTTACGGCGAGTTCTGCAACTGCTTCATTTTTATACCGCCCTGTTTGTAATTTTGTTGAATCAGATGAAATATACCTTTGAAGATCAACCTGGACACTATATCGTTTTGGAAATAATGAGATAGGATTAAAAGTCATTGTGTGCAGAGATCTGTCATGCATCACCATAACCGGTTCATCGGACTCGATTGCGATTGGTTCATAGAGTGAATAAATGTTAATTGAAGGGCGCTGAAGTGCGACATGCATGGTGAAGTAATTTTGCTTTTTACCTTTAATAAGCGAAGAGTAAGAATCTGAATCTACTTGTATTTTTTTTGAGTGAATGCGACTTCCTGCAACCCAAACACCTTCGCCTTCATACCTTTCAAGAACAGCTCCTCGCAATCGCAATGGCTCTGGTAATTGAAATACAACACCATCACGATCAACAAGTTGCACAACCATTACTTGTTCCCTGCGTACCGTTAAATCAATATCGGGGGATAGTTCTAGACGGGAAACACCAGTATTAATTTTACCAAGATGACGCGAATCATCAGTAAAACCACGGGGTATAAAAAAGAAAGAAACAATTGAAAGTACCAATCCAACGAAAAGTAAGCCCAGAGCGGTCCGCCTAAACGCAGCACGTACTCTTCGTCCAGTCACTGGCCGAGTCCAAGGGACACCGTACGATTTAGGAACTGCTGCGTACCTCTCTAGTCTCATTGTTTCAACGCCGTAATAAAGTTGATACAACATGAATACCCACGTCGCAAGACCAGCCCAAAGCACAAGCAAAATACCGAAGAGTAGATCAGTTGCATACAAACCCGCGAGTGTCATCAGAACAATACTTAGTATTAATTCTTGCGCATCATTTTGTACAGATTTTGCCCCATAAAGTTTAATTACTGTGAGCCAAACAAAAAACTGTCCTACTACTTGTATGAGGTTATTCACTGTGAGTTGAGAGTTGTACAGCGTTACTGCTAACGCTACAACTACTGCTATCCGTGATACCCAAGTTGGAAGTACGTACGAGCGAGGACCTTCGGTGAAGTACCAACTAAGTAACACCAAAGTGGAGGAAACTAAAAGTATCCATAAATTATCGAGGGCGACACATTGCGCAACGACAGCAAATAGCACAAGGACAAGCCGAAGTAATCGATAATGCTTCAAAACCCTCATAACAAAACCTTGTTTGGGGACATTTTTAAGTCATCAAACTGAGAACCAGTAAAAAACCACGTGTTTCCAGAAAGTCCAAGTGTTTGTGAATGATCTGGTCGAACTACGACTCGACCGACACGTTCAGAATTACGAACAATACGATCAGATGAAACAACGCGCTTTTCATCAAGGTCAATACATGCAAGTACCCCTAAGAGGCGGTCGAGATGCCGAGTTCCAGATCGCAGTCCGACGTCTCGTTGAGTTGAAATTCACAGAACAGTCAGCGCAAATTCATGTCCTTGACGAAGAGCTTCGGCGAGTAATGAAGCTGCGAGACTAATTGACTTCTCTTCCACAGTTCTTGCATCTTCATCACATTGCAATGCGTCAGTCGGTGTTGTGAGATCAAGAATTACTCTCAATCTAGGTGGGGATGGCCGAGAGCGTTCAATGCAAATGAGTGCCTCACGCCTTGAAGATGCTTTCCAAGCAACGTCTCCAAGACTGTCCCCACTTTGAAATTCACGAATCCCATAAAACTCTTCTCCACCTCTTCCCCGACGCATACTTGTTTGACCCATTGGACCATCGGAAACTATTGATTGCAAAACATCTGGTCGAAGCTGATGTAATTCTGGGTGAACAAAAACTTGCCAAGGTTGGCGAATTACTTTTGATGCGTGAATTAAGCCAAAGGGAAATGATGTTTTTATGCGAACTTGATCGAACTTCGCAACCCCGCGTTTTTTTGGCCAAAAAATTGTATCAGTTCGGACTTGTTCTTTCGGACCCACTTCCATTACCCAAGCTGTTGCATTACGAAATTGCTCAGACCACGTATTCTTAGAATCAAGTTCTTGAATCCAAAGACTAAAAGCAGGCTGAAAACGGGTGGTGTTTTGAACTTCATATCCAACTGAGAATGGCTGACCTACTCTCGCTTGACCAGTGTGGACTCGACCTATTGCAATACTGCGAATCGTGAGTCTTGTCCACACAAATGTCAAGATGGTTGCAATGATCATTGTGCCAAGGAGCCAAATTGATAAATTATTGCCTTGGCGAATTGCTGTGGGAACCAGAAGGGAAAGCAATACGAAAACGACAATCAACGGGTGGACGGGGACAGGACTCTTCGCCATATGTGGATTATGACCGCAAAATACCACTTGTGGACATATTGCACGACTTCAAATGGACCTGCCCCCTTTTGGGGTCAGGTTCGGGTCCAACGATTTGTGGAGTAATTTGACCTGACCCCAAGGGTCAGCTCCGTGGATGAGAATCCAGAAGATCAAATCTAGGAAAAATCAACTCGCCAACGGTCTTTGAAAAAAACGGTCGAGGATTATTTTTATTCGAGTTATGAGTGGTTTTCAGAGGAAACTTCTGAATCTGAAGTTAATTCGGTTCCTGAAGGTATTTCGTTGCTTGAATCAGAATCAACTTTCGGCTCTGGAGGGGCGGCAGGTTTCCATGAAGCTTCGCGGACAAGACCCTGAACATCTGGAAGATCATCAAGAGAGGCGAGTCCGAAGATATTGAGGAAATCGCGAGTTGTGCCATAGAGCATTGGGCGGCCAAGTTCTTCCGCTCGCCCGACAATCTTTACAAGCCGTTTTTCCATAACAGAGCGCAATACTTCTCCACAAGCAACACCGCGAATCACTTCGATTTCAGCACGCATAACAGGTTGGCGATACGCGATTATTGAAAGAGTTTCAAGCGCTGCTTGTGATAGTTTCTGCTGTTGACGTTCAGCATGCAATCTTGTAACTAGTGGCGCAAATTCTTCGCGGGTAAGGGGGCGATACCCACCTGCCACTCGTTCAATTCGAAAAGAACAGGCATTTTTATCGTACGATTCGTTGAGTGATTCGATCGATGCTTTGATTTGTTTCGTTGCATCTTCATCCTCGATGCCCAGGACGGTTTTCATTCTAGATTCAGAAATTGGACGTTCACTTGAGAATATAAGTGCTTCAACACGCTGTTCAAACGAAATACTTGAGCAAGGTATATCGGGCGTGGTCATACAGCGTGACCTGTAACTGCTACGGATTTCGCAAGCGCGACCTTTGCCATCGCAATTCGCTGGTCTCGTTCAATTTTTTCGCGATCTTTATCCTCTGAAGTCACGCGTGCATTTGCTTCCGCGAGTTCAGCTTCAGCCTCTTCAAGTTGAAGTTGTTCAGCAGGTATGGCGCCCTCAGTCACAAGTGTAAGCCCCTCACTATCTACGTGGGCAACGCCACCTTCGATAAGGTACCTACGGCTTTCACCGTCGGTCGAGTCGATTCGTAGGCTGCCCGGAGCAAGGGTAGAAAGAAGTGGAGCGAGCCCTTTTTGCATGCCATATTGTCCATCCCATGCTGGGAATGAGACATAGGTCGCTTCACCACAAAAGGCTTCTTGGCTTGGAGTTACGATTTTACAGGGGAATGTATTTGACACGGTGTATTCCTACTAAAAAGAGTGGTTTCTTAGAAGGTTGGCATCATACCAAAATTAGCACGGTCCCCACGCAGAGATCAGAATGAGTAGATCGTCAATTCCAATTTCTCCGTTCCCGTCAAAATCTGCAGGACAAGGAACATCACAAGGACCCCATACACCTATAAATGAAAGAAGGTCATCGATATCAACTTCGCCGTTTCCATTTAAATCTGCTGGACATGGTGGTGCGCAACTGCCAACCCCACATAACACGTCATCGCCTAGATATGATCCACCAGTTGTAAAACAATCAGCAGGTGTCAATTCAATACAAGAAGTATCCACACAGCACGCGCCTGTCGTGATACCCGAAATCACCCTTGTGGAATCTTCATAAATCACCAAGTGATCACTACCACTAAACAATAGGAATC
>JABABS010000019.1 GCA_014238125.1 Phycisphaerales bacterium | reverse complement strand
GAATGTTTACCACGGCGAATCGCCAGATGTTCAATGGGCAATGGTGGACATTGATGCTGCTCGATTTCATGATATGTTTATAGATGGCGAATCTTTGTGCAGAGAGAATTGTCTTGCTGAAATTGAGCCCGCGCTTTGCAAAGAACTTAACGCAACATATAAAGATGCGGTCCGAAATCTGTGTTCAGAAAATACATCAGTCGATGTAGTTGACCCAGTCGTGGTCGGTGTTGACTCGCTTGGATTAGATGTGCGCGCATCGTTTGGCATTATCCGTGTCACAGCAAACACAGACCTTACATCGGTGAACGATGTCTACGCGATGCTAGCCCAATAGCTTTAGGGGTTCCAAATTTTTTGTTGTTCAACTGCTTGTAAGCGGAACATAACATCGCCTGTGATGGTGGTGCACCCTATTTCATTGGCTTGTTTAATAAGCGGTGTTTCTTTTGGTTTGTAAACCGTGTCGATAACAGTCATAGATGGAACGATGTCTAGCGATGGCAATAAAGCTTGCGCAGGATTGCCTTCTTCGGAGTTTCCGCCCTCCATCCCAACAGGCGTGCAATTAATCACAGCGTCAATTTTCCCCATATTGTCTGTGGCAACGTTACATGAAAATATTGTTGCTAAAGATTCAGCTTGTTCTGTATTTCTAGTTGCAATATATACTGAAGCGCCAACAGACTGCGACGCAACTATTGCTGCTCTGGCAACACCGCCGCCCCCAAGAACAACAACACGTTTTGCGCCCGAAATTAAGGAAGCAAGCGCAACAATGTCGGTGTTGTATCCCGATGAAGTGCCGTCATTAAATGTAACAGTATTTGTAGCGCCAGCATTTTTGCAATTTGCATCAGCTTCATCGATAAGTTTTAACATATTGGTCTTGTGTGGGATAGTTACGCTTGCGCCAGAAAAATCAAGTGAAGGAGCATTGCACAATTCAAGTACTGTAGCTTTTAGATGTTCCCAGCCTTCTGGAATTGCTAACGGAATATAGACTGCGTTTTTGCCGGCGACTTCGAATGCTGCGTTATGAAAAGCAGGGCTTGCGGAGTGCTCTACATTATTTCCAATAACTCCATACACGAGTGTATTGCTGTTGATCTCATTAAAACGGTAAAGCGAGCGTAGCTCTTTTGTGGTCGCTTGCCCCGATGCAGTTTGTTCGCAACCAGGAACCGAAGCATACACAGCGAACCCGCCAAATTTTGGTGCAAGAATTCGGCTCATCAATCCGTACTCTCCCATGCAAATCACAATCATTGGTTGTTGCCTTGATTGCAAAAGTTGGAATGCTTCTACATTATCTCGAATGGACCGTGCTCTCCAAACCATTTTTACAATAGCAACTCCGTTTACATCTTGCATAGCTGCTGCTCGCTGTACTAAGTCGGCCGGTCTTCCTTCTGTCGAGTGCCACGAAAGAATAATGTCAGTGTGCTCGCTTGCAAGTGCGTCTAGTAAAAGTGGATGCCTCGTAAGCACTTCATGTTCAACATCAATGTACCGGGGGGGGTTCTCGCAATCTAATGCTGCACGGTACATTGCGACTCGTTCTTCTTCGTTGCCTTCGAACATCCCGCCTTCAGAAATGCTTCGACACGTAACGATTGTAGGAATAGGTGATGAAGCGAGAAGCGTAGGAAGTTGTTCAATAGCGTCTGCATTTTCCATCGCGTCGATGCGAATTTCAAGAAGATCAACTCCATCAAGGCGTTCTGGCACATGTCCGTGCACAGAAGCAATAAGCAAACTCATTACGGAGTAATCTTTCGAACCGCATCAGCGTATGCGTCGTGGGATGCTCGGACCATCTCCATCGTTGCACCACCAAATGTATCTAAGAAAGCGGTTGCGATTTCAAAACCAACTGCATTTTCCATAACTACGCTCGCTGCGGGGAGCGCACAAACATCTGAACGTTCATAATCACTGCGTGCAGATTCTCCAGTTTGCAAATCAACACTGTCCATGCCTTGCAACAAGGTTGCTATTGGTTTCATCGTGCCTTTTACAATAATCGGCATGCCGTTGCTCATTCCACCTTCGATTCCACCCGCGTGATTTGTTGGGCGAGTAAATCCGAAGTGGCAAGTTTCTCGATTATTTTTGTCATATACGATGGGGTCATGTACTTGCGAGCCGTTTAGTTGACCACATTTTGCGCCAAGTCCAATTTCGACAGACTTAAATGCTTGAATTCCCATCACGGCGCCCGCAAGTTTTGAGTCTAATTTTTCATTCCATTGAACACAGGAGCCCAAGCCTGGAGAGCAACCAAACACATGTGTTTCGCACAGCCCACCGACAGTGTCTTTGTTTTCTTTTGCGTTGCGAATATGAGCAATGATTGCCTTGCACGATGCATCATCTGGACAGTACGTTGATGAATCATCGCGTGCGTCACGAATAGTTTTCCAGTTTTCAGGAGTTACTTCAGTTGGTGCGGTGACATCGAGCATACCGCGAACAAAACCGAATACATTGATATCAAATTGATGCAAAAGACATCGAGCGATTGCGCCAGCGGCTGTTCTTGCGGCAGTTTCGCGTGCGCTTGCGCGCTCAAGTGTATTGCGACAATCGTTTGATAACCATTTGAGGGAACCCGCTAGGTCGGCATGCCCAGGCCTTGGTTTGTGAATTGGTGGAGTTGCTTCAAGATCGTCAAGACGGTTGTCTTTGTTAACAATTTGCACAACAAGAGGTGCGCCAGTCGTTACTCCCAGGCGAACACCTGAAAGAAAAGTAACTTTGTCTTCTTCAATTCCTTGCCGTGCTCCACGACCATAACCGCCCTGTCTTCGTTTTAGTTCGTTATTTATAAAGGTCGTATCGAGTGAAAGCCCAGCGGGTAAACCTTCTATGAATGCAACGCCACAAGGACCGTGCGATTCTCCAGCAGTCTTACAAGTTAGTGTCATGCCACTGATTGTACCTCGTAGTTGCAGTTCGTCGTTACGCGTGAAAGGTTTTTATGCGGTCGCAAAGGGTAAATCGCCATCTTTGACGCCATCTTCTCTGGTATCACCATCTAGGTACGATCCATTATTGTGTTATGAAAGTCAACACTAGTGCTAGGTACGTTTGTTCCATGACCGTTGTCGCATTTGCTTGTTGTTTAGGTTAGGATAAATAGTGATGGATAAGAAAAAAACATATATCTTTCTTTTGGTTTTGATTGCAATTGCTGGCCTTGCGTGGGCGATGCTGGATTTCTACTTTGGGAGACCATTGCTGGGCAAATTGTCGCATGATTTTGGAACTGTCCCTATTGAGCAACCATACACAATCGTAGAGCATGTTTTTACATTAAAAAATAATACGGACCATGCACTTCGCTTGAAATCAGCGACCCCGTCTTGTGGTTGTACGACAACAGAGTGGCCAGAGAGCTCCGTTTCTGTTGGAGATGCGCTTGTTATTCCTGTGCATTTAAAATTGCGAAAGAGCCAACTGCGAAAATCGCGAATTCGGTTGGAGTTTGACACTGGTGAAATGGTTATTTTGCGAATTGAAGGCGTAGGTAGATTTACACAGCAAATGCGTATTTCTCCACCTCAATTGCCTCTTTCGATGGGGCCACTGGGTGGTGCAAAAGGCGTAATCCGTTTGGAATGGGATGGTGAAGAACGGCCTGAGAATCCTATTTTTCAATTTCCTGAAGGTATTGAAGGCGAGTTTGATGCTTGGCGATTTGCAACTTCCGCAGACTCGCACAAAGGAATTCCAGAAATATGGACGATTCGGTTACGACTTGCCTTGGAAGAGGCCTCCATGAAAACCAACCAAGTATTTACAGTGACGATGCCCAATATGCCAGTGCTGGAGGTGCCCATTCTTCTTGAAGAAACCAAAGCAACTGGGAGAATTGGTTTTGATTGATACACATTGTCATCTCACAAGTAAACAATTATCAGAACGGGTTGATGCGGTAATCGATGATGCGGTGGCGGCTGGCGTGCATCGTATGATTACCGTTTCTACTGATGGTGATGATGCACTTGCCGCTCGAGAACTCGCAAATCGCGATTCGCGAGTATTTTTCTCTTCTGGCATACACCCACTGCACGCAGAAGGCGAATGGAAATGGGAGTATGTTAAGTCCGCCGCCGAAGATGAGCGCTGTGTTGCTTGGGGCGAACTGGGCCTTGATCGTCATTACGATGACCCTCCTTTTTCGTTACAACAAAAGTTATTAGAAGAGCATTTGGCACTGATTGAGGGTTCAGAAGGGGACGAACGTCCTATAATTGTCCACTGTAGACGGGCTGTAGATGACTTATTGCCCATTTTTAAGGCAAGCGCGATAGATTCGCAACGATTTGTCTTTCATTGTTTTACTGAGACACCCGACGATGCACGAAAAATCCTTGAAATTGGCGCCATGATTAGTTTTACGGGCGTTGTAACCTATAAAAATGCATCAGAAGTTGTTGCTGCTGCAGAACTTGTCCCAATTGAGCGAATGATGGTCGAAACAGATGCTCCATATCTTTCGCCTGAGCCAGTTCGAAAGATGCGACCGAATGAGCCCAAAAATGTTATGCATACGGCGGCTTTTATTGCGCAATTGAAGTCGATTGAGTTGCTTGAATTTGAAAAGAGAGTCGATGCAAATGCAGAACGTTTTTTTCGCCTAACACAACTCTAAAATAGCAAAAAATAATTGTTTTTATAATGCAAATTACTTTGTGAATTGGGAAGTAATCGGGCTTGATGATACGCTCAGTCCTACTATCATACCCTACTTCATCGTTTTCTAGCCTCACTATGGGGTCTAGTTTTTGTATCTAAATTTAGGTTATGAATCTTCATTAATACACGTGAAGGTTACGTTTGAATTATGGAAAAGCCAGCCCCTTAAAAAGGCCAGACAACACTATGACACAACAACGATTCATATTCCCTCGCTGGACAAATCTAGTGTTGCCATTCATGCTTGTGGCAGGGTCAACTGCTCCTTTGTATGTCGCAATCGTTGTAGCGTATGGGTTTAGCCCGCAGTCAACAGATGTTGGTTACATGCCAGAACAACCAATTCCATTTAGTCATAAATTACACGCAGGCGAACTTGGTGTTGATTGCCGGTATTGCCACAACACCGTAGAAAGTACGCAACATGCGGCGCTTCCTCCAACCCAAACTTGCATGAATTGCCACTCGCAAATTCATCCAACAAGCGACAAACTAAAACCATTGTTTGAAAGTTATGAAACTGGAATGCCAATCGAGTGGGTCCGCGTTCATGACCTTCCTCAATATGCATATTTCAATCACAGTGCACACGTAACGCGTGGTGTTAGTTGCGTCGAATGCCACGGTAGAGTTGACACAATGGAAGTTGTCTATCAACATGAAACATTGAGTATGGGTTGGTGTTTGAATTGCCACCGTAACCCAGATCCACACGTACGAAATCCAGACCTTGTTACGCAACTTGAGTGGGGCATCGATATGTCTGATGCAGAAAAAATTGCTAACAGTATTAGCTGGCGTGAAATTAATAACTTGAACCCATCACAGGATTGCTCTACATGTCATCGTTAAATGAATCAAAAAGTAACGGCAGAACATGGTGGCGATCACTGGATGAAGTTGTCGCAACCGAAGCATTTCAATCGAAAGTGCAGGACGAATTTCCAGAAGGTTCAAGCGAATTGCTTGCAACAGGAGAGGATCGTCGGCATTTCTTAAAAATAATGGGCGCTTCAATGGCATTCGCAGGGCTTGGTGTTGCTGGCTGTCGCCGATGGCCAAAGGAAAACATTGTTCCTTACGCACACCGACCCGAAAATACAATGCCTGGCATCCCTGAACAATATGCAAGTTGTTTTGACTTTGGTGGATTTTCTCAAGGAGTTCTTGTCACAAGCAATGATGGTCGCCCGACAAAAATTGAGGGTAACCCCGAACACCCCGATAGTCGAGGCAAAACAGATGCGTTTACACAAGCGGCTATTCTAGATTTATACGATCCAGATAGAAGCCGTAAAGTTACATACGATGGTACCGATTCATCGCTATCAGCATTTAAAGAATGGATTG
>JABABS010000038.1 GCA_014238125.1 Phycisphaerales bacterium | reverse complement strand
GGCAAGGAAGTCGTACTTCGCGGCAAAGCATTTGGAATGCATATTGTTGCATGGTCGAGATCGCTAACTGATGAAGGCGCTGAAGAACTTGGAATCGAACGTTGTGAAAGTTTGTTAAATGTGGCGAAGATGTCAGATGTAATTACTGTTCATCTTTCTTCAACTCCTGAAACTGCAAACATAATCAATAAAGAATTTTTGTCATCAATACGTGATGGCGCAACATTTGTTAATACGAGCCGAGGAAATGTAGTTGATGAACTAGCGCTTGAACAGGCAATTCGAGACAAAAATCTTTTAGTGGGTCTCGATGTGTATCAAAACGAACCCTCTTCTGGAGACTCTGAATTTTCTCCATCAATTATAAATAAAAAATCGGTGTATGGAACCCACCATGTTGGCGCGTCGACCTCGCAAGCGCAACAAGCAATTTCTACTGAAGCCGTCCGTGTAATTAGAACCTACATAGAAACTGGCGAAGTAAAGAACTGTGTGAATTTAGCAAAGTCAACGCCAGCACAAGCAATGCTTTCGGTTCGACACTTGAACTTGCCAGGCGTCTTAGCAGCCGTTTTTGAATTGTTAAGTCATGCTGGCGTCAATGTAGAAGAAATGGAAAATATTATTTACGAAGGCGCGGAAGCTGCGTGTGCAAAAATACAACTTGACGAAATGCCGACACAAGAACAAATCGAACAAATTCGGAATAACGCAAACGTACTATCCGTTACGGTCTCAACCATTAACTCATAAAGAGAAAATATGCCAACTACAACAACTGACCGAATTTTAAACTTCTCTGCCGGCCCAGCTACTATGCCTGTTTCGGTACTTCGACAAGCTCAAAGCGATTTGTTAAATATCGCCGAAAGTGGCATTGGAATTTGCGAACACAGTCATCGTGGTGAAATTTTCGATACTATTCTTGAAGAGGCGATTGCGGATTGCCGAGTAATTGGAAACATCCCAGACGAATTTGAAGTATTGTTTTTGCAAGGTGGCGCGACACTTCAATTTGCAATGATTGCAATGAATTTCCTTAGCGAAGGAGAAACTGCGACTTATCTTGACACTGGTGTTTGGGCGAGCAAAGCAATCAAAGAAGCGAAGAAAATCGGAAACGTTCATCTTGCTTTTGATGGTTCTAAGTGCAACTACGACCATTGCCCAACAGATGATGAAATAGATGCGTTAGAGAACGTTGCGTATATGCACTACTGCACGAATAACACAATATACGGCACACGCTTTTCAAACATCCCAGCAAGTGAAGCGCCATTAATTTGCGATATGAGCTCCGACATTTTTTCGCGTCAAGTTGACTGGTCGAAATTCGACATGGTCTATGCTGGCGCGCAAAAGAATCTTGGACCTGCCGGCACAGTGTTGGTCATCATCCGAAAATCAATGCTTGAAAAATGTCCAGACGGATTACCATCTACATTAAATTATAAAATGGTTGCCACTAAAGGATCGCGCTTGAATACTCCTCCAACTTTTGGCATTTACTTGATGGGCCAAGTATTCAAATGGATTTTAAATGAGGGCGGATTGCAAGCCATCGAAAAGAAAAACGAACACAAATCTGGTTTGATTTACGATGCGCTTGATTCCATCCCAGATTTTTACACGACGTTTGCTCGTGACGGTAGTAGGTCACAAATGAATATTTCGTTTAAAACAAAATCGCCCGAACTCGATGCGATGTTCCTTGAAGAATCTGCAAAGCAAGGTATGTCAGGGTTGAAGGGGCATCGGGATCTTGGCGGATTGCGTGCTTCGATTTACAACGCTTTCCCCGAAGAAGGTTGCGCTAGGTTCGCAGAATTTATTCAATCATTTGCTAGTTCGCATTAACGAAGTTCGTGCACGAATAGCCCACTGCGTAATTTTGGTTCAAACCAGGTAGACTTAGGTGGCATTATTAAATTCGCATCTGCTACATCGAGCAGTTGTTTGATAGTTGTGTGGTACATTGAGAAAGCGATCGCAGCGTTACCCTCGTCTACGCGGTTTTCTAATTCAGTTGTTCCACGGATGCCACCAACAAAATCAATACGAGTGTCGCTTCTTGGGTCGCCAATGCCAAGTAGTGGCGCGAGGATTCGTTGTTGGAGTAAATCAACATCTAAGGACGCTATTGGGTCTGACATATCAATATCTGGGAAATCAAATTTGTACCAACCAAATGCTTTGCCTAAGTAAATACAACAAGATCCAGAAGCGCTTGGTGTTGGATTGTCAGTCTTTGTCAGTGTTCCTATAGATGTAAGTTTCTTAAGTAATTCTTCTTCTGTATTGCCATGCAAGTCAATGGCAATACGGTTGTACGGTAAAACATTTAGTTGATCTGCTGGGAATAAAACAGTTAAGAACCAATTGTATTCTTCGCTTCCATCATGGTTTGGGTTTTTCTCTTTGAGCGCAACTGCTGAACGTGCAGCGCTAGCGCTTCGGTGATGTCCGTCCGCAACATATGCGAGTTTAATTTCACTGCAAGCTGCGAGAAGTGCTTCTTCATTTTCAACACGCCAGCCGGTGTGTGTTACACCGTCATCTGCCTTGAAATGAAACATAGGTCTTTTATTCATTCCCTCTTCAATAATTACATCTATATTTTTAGTGCCTCGGTATGTTAAAAATACAGGACCAGAGTTTGCATTTAAACCTAAGACATGGTTTGTTCGGTCGTCTTCTTTTACTTGGCGTGTTTTTTCATGTTTACGAATAAGGTTATTGTTGTAGTCGTCCACATGACAACATGCTACAAGTCCAACTTGGTGGT
>JABABS010000099.1 GCA_014238125.1 Phycisphaerales bacterium | reverse complement strand
TTGCAGTTGCGCTTCTGGGTGATGAAGCTGAAATGAATGAAATGCGATCACAGCTTCAAAAAGAAGCAGCGGTCTATGTCACGCACGATCCGAGCAGAGAAGCGGCTGAGATCATCCTGTCATTTGCCAGCAACAACTAACTCTTGTTGCAGGATTTTCCAGAAAAAACGATTGCAAAGAATGAACTGAAGAATCCTCCAATGCCAATACCAATATATACATTGGTCATTACAAGCGGTAGATTAAACATGTCAAACAGAAGCCACGTACAAATTAAACATATAATTCCACCAATCACTCCACTGACGATTGCATTACCCATTTTGATTTCCTCCTTTAAGAATCAAATTCACCACGTTTAAGTTTGCCAATATACTCGTGATACGCTTTCATTGCTTTTGGTCCATAGATCCACATAATCGGGATGTTGGCAACAAGCATCGCGCCCAACCCAAGTGTTGTCCACATATCAAGTTCAGCGTCGGTTGTAATAAAACCAATTGTCGAGACTGCAACAAGGATCGTGTACGCCATGCGATAGAGGGTGACCGCAAAAACTGAAACCATACCTTCCTTGCCAAAGACGTAGATTACGCCTTGCTCCCCGTAATAACTCCACGAGATCATGGTTGAAATTGCAAAGAGCCATGCGGCAATCACGACAAGCCATTTGCCCAGACCCGGTATGGTTCGATCAAATGCATGTGCCGTCAGACTTGCCCCCGGATAATTTACCCATACACCAGAGCCTTCCAATGTTACGGGGACGGTGTTCCCATCATCGTCTTGCTGCACATCGATGGAATCCCAATTGACTGCGAATCCACCATCGTCATGATGTACAACGCTTCCCGAAACGCGATGAAGATTGTCACCCGTATCGTCGTTGTTGCCCGCCCGTACTAGCATGAAGACGGAATCGTTGAGAGACCAACCAGCTTCATCTGCATCAACTTGGTTGATGCGTTTTGCTTCTTCGTTCTTTTCTGGAAGCGGCGGCGTAGCAAGTTTCCATTCATCATCATCAAGTGCGAGGGAGATTGTTGCTTGCTCAGCGAACGTTGCTTCAGGTCCGCGGTTCCACGCGCCGGTTGAAAGAATGATCAAAGCAGTCACTGTGCAGACAACAAGGGTATCGATGAATGGCTCAAGACCTGCAACAACACCTTCGCGTACTGGTTCATTGCACTTCGCCGCTGCATGGGCAATTGGCGCAGAACCCTGACCTGCTTCAGAGGAAAAGAGCGCTCTTTTTACACCCCACATCATTGCGTAGGCAAACGAGCCTCCAAGGAAGGCACCGCTTGCTGATGCATCGCCAATCCCAACACCGTGCTTCACAATCAACATGAGCAGTTCTGGAATTTGGGTGATGTTCAGAAGAAGCACAAGCAAGCCTGCGGCGAGATATAGCAAGCACATAAACGGGACAAGTTTTCCTGCAACAGAACCGATTCGTTTGATACCACCAACAATGACACAACCGACGATGATTGCCAGGATGATGCCGATGGCAAATGTTTCTGGGTTGAAGTTTGCAGTTTTTTCAATATTTGAAATACCCGGAACGTCGAAGTATTGTGTAGTCACTGCAGCAACGTTCCACGCTTGGAACATGTTTCCGCCAGTAATTGCTGAGAGTACGAGAGTGAAGCAGAAGACGCCGCCGATGGTTGCGCCAAGACGCCCGCCAGCTGCTTTGAAGAGGCTATCAACGACGTACATCGGACCGCCATGTGGGTTTTTTGGGTCTGACGTGTCACGTGTAAGCATCGACTGCGTGACTTCAGTCATCTTGAGTGCCATGCCAAGGATGCCAATCACCCACATCCAGAAGACAGCACCGGGGCCGCCAATTGCAACAGCGAGGGCAACACCTGCAATGTTGCCAAGTCCAACAGTTGCAGAGAGTGCTGCAGAGAGTGCTTGGAAGTGGCTTATTGCGCCTGGATCATCTTCCTTATCGAACTTACCACGAATAACCGAAACGCCATGGGTAAGTGCTCGGTATTGACCGAATCCACTCCACAAGGTGAAGAGCAATCCTGTGGCTAGTAGTGCATAGACAACATAATCATGGAATAAAATTCCTGTAATTGCATTGACGACATCGTTAATTGTAAATTCCATGGTTAGTACCTATTTCTTAGTGGTCGGATCGTGTTTTAAAGATATCTGATGGTATACGATACAGCACATGCATGAGTGGTATGAAGATGGGCTGAAATTTACATGCCAACAATGTGGTAATTGCTGTACTGGACCCGAGGGTGCTGTCTGGTTCGATGATTCTGAAGGCAAGGCGATGGCAAAGCAGCTTGGTATTGAAGTTGGCACATTTTATGAATTGTATGCTCACAAAATTGGTAGCCGTTGGTCACTCCGTGAAAATGAAATTAAAGGCAAATTTGATTGTGTTTTTCTTGATCGAACAACAAAGAACCCCAGTTGTAAGTTGTATGGTTCTAGACCGTTACAGTGCCGAACATGGCCGTTTTGGAAAGAAAATTTGGAATCTCCCGAGGCGTGGGCACGAGCAAAAAGAGAGACTCCATGCGCTGGTATGGATTCTGGCAAATTCGTACCAATTGAAGAAATTCGCATTCAGCGAGATCAGAAATAATTTGTGATCGACTTGCAGCGGTGTCAATTGTTCAGACAGACTATACTCAAAAACATGAAATTATTTTGTCCAATCTTGGGTCGAGAAACATCTACAGAACCAACTCCATACAAACGAGATCAATGGAAAGTAGTAAAGTGTGTTGAAACTGGGTTCTACTTTCTCGCCGATCCCCCGGAGTACGAACTACTTGAGTCAGAATATGAGTGGGATAAATCTTACTACGAGGAAAGGGAAAGAAGAAAAAAAGAACAACCGATTTATATTGGAATTTCAGAATTTTCAAAAAGGATTCGAAGATTTTTTACACCACCAAAACGAAACAAGTTTTATTCAATTGGTAAAAAAATACTTGCACAATCAAAAGGTTCTCAACCGTATGCAATGATTGATATTGGTTGCGGAACAGGAAAATTAGTACAGCAATTATATGAACGTTTTCAGATTGACAACCTGATGGTTCTCCCCTCTGGTCTTGAAATATCGGACCACTTATCTAAAGTTGCTGGAGAAGTTCTTCGATCATTAGGGGGAAATATTATTCATGCGAGTGCTGTGGACGGTGCATCACAGTGCGAGGAAAACAGTTTTGACTTAGTTGTGATGCGTTCGTTCCTTGAACATGAGCGTAGACCTTTAGAACTCCTTCAAAAGCTCAAACCCGCACTCACGCAGGAGGGGTCAATTATTATCAAAGTTCCTAACTTTGCCTGTTGGAATCGCCATTTCAGAGGTTCAAAATGGTGTGGTTTTAGATATCCCGATCATGTCAACTATTTCACTCCTAAAACGATGAAAATTCTAGCTCGGGAAGCAGGATATTCAATAAAATCAGGGTTTCTAGATCATTTTCCCTTGAGCGATAATATGTACGTCGTTCTTCGACCACTCTATTAATCGGGCTGAGAGGATTTGAACCTCCGACCTCCTGACCCCCAGTCAGGCGCGCTAACCAAGCTGCGCTACAGCCCGTATTTTCTTCCAATCGCCAATGATACCCTCGAAAGAGGTTCAATGCCTTCTTCTCTGGCTATACTGCACCTCACACCAGATGGAACAAACTATGATCATTTGGAGATTTACAGACGGCAAACTCGGGCATGAGAACCAAACAAGTGGTCTTGTTGCAGCGTTGGGATTGAAACGAGATAGTAGGGTGATAGACGTACCAATAGCTTCCTTGCCAAGTTCTCCAAAACTTTTACTTCGGGCGTTGTTTCGAAGAAAAATCCTCGACTTCCCTTCTGAGAAACCTGACTTGATTATTGGAGCTGGCAGGGCAACGCATATTCCGATGGTGGTTGCGAAATCACAGTGTGGTGGTAAATCGATAGTCCTCATGCGTCCGTCAATCCCATTCAAATTATTTGATCTTATTGTTGCACCGGAACACGACAACGTTTCCAAAAATGAACAAGTAATCGAAACTATTGGTGTACTTAACCCAGTGCAATTTGTAGAAAACAAAAATCAACACAAAGGCCTGATGCTTATCGGTGGTGAATCATCACATTTTGTATGGGACGATGCACGCATTGCAAATCAAATTTTGCACATTGCTGATCATGATCCACAACTGCAGTGGACTCTCACAACTTCGCGGAGAACCCCTGAAAGTTTTTTACAATATGTAAGGGAAGCCCCTGTTGAAATCGTCCCAGTTGAAGAGACAGATCAAAAATGGATGCAAGCACAATTTGCATCTTCAGGGCAAGTGTGGGTGACACCCGATAGTGTTTCGATGATCTACGAATCTTTATCCTCTGGGGCATCAACTAAAATATTTTCACTTGAGCCAACAATGAGAGAGTCAAGGGTGAGAAGAGGATTAGAGGCGTTACTCAAAAATGATTCAATAATTACATTTGAAAAATGGAAACAAGATCCAACAAAAAAACAAACTCCTCGTTTTTTTAATGAGTCTTCGAGAGTAGCAGATTTTATTTTGGAGCATTTGTTATGACAAAAACATTAACAATTGTGCAAATGCTTCCAGAATTAGAAAGTGGCGGTGTTGAGCGAGGGACACTTGAAATAGGGAAATATCTCGTCAATCAAGGGTGCCGCTCAATCGTGATTTCGGGGGGCGGTCGTATGGTTGCGCAGTTGAAGGAAGAGGGCAGCGAGCATATCAACTGGGAGGTTGGAAAGAAATCGCTTTCAACACTTCGTTATATCAGAAAAGTAAGAAAATTTTTAAGAGAAACAAAACCTGACATTTTGCATCTACGTTCTCGACTTCCAGCATGGATCGGGTATCTCGCTTGGAAGAAATTGCCAAAAAATGATCGCCCAAAATTAGTGACAACAGTGCATGGACCATACACAGTTGGAAAATATTCGAGTGTAATGATGCGCGGCGAAAAAATTATTGCTGTTTCTGAGATGATTCGTGCGTACATTATTCAGAACTATTCTTTTGTTGATCCAGAAAGTATCACTGTTATTCATCGCGGAGTTGATACGAAAGAATATTTCCCAGAGTTTGAACCCAGTGAAGGTTGGAAAACAAATTGGTATGCAGAGTATCCCCAAATGCTTGAAAAGCAACTCCTTACTATTCCAGCAAGGCTTACCCGCTGGAAAGGTCAAGAGGATTTTATTGAAATTATGCAAGCACTTATAGTGGATGGCCAAAATGTGCATGGCGTAATTGTTGGAAGTGCACATCCAAAAAAGCAAGAATATGCTGAAGAATTACGGAATTTGATTAATTCAAAAGATTTACAAAACCACATTACAATGTGTGGACATAGAAGCGACCTAAAGGAAATCCTTTCATTATCGAGCATTGTTTTTTCCCTTTCAACCGAGCCAGAAGCATTTGGCAGAACAACAATCGAGGCGCTTAGTTTGGGGACTCCTGTGATCGGCTACAATCACGGCGGCGTGAAAGAGCAATTAGAACGGTTGTTCCCAGAAGGTGAGATTCAAGTAGGGAAGTTTGGCGAGGCAGTTGTAAAAGTACAAGAATGGCTATCGAATCCACCAAAGCCAAGTAATAATTTAAATTTTACACTTGATTCAATGTGCGATCAAACACTTAGTAATTATTACAAGTGACCTGATTATTCTTTCCAATACTTAGAAATCCATTCAGCAGGCTTGAAATATTTTCTGAGTTTAGTTCCATAGTCACCAATTATTCCTTGGTCTGGGTTAGGATCACCATGAAAAACTAATATTCGACACCCGTCAGGAATAGAGGGTACTTTAAAGAATCTATTAATCCCCCTGGGAATAGAGTGGAATTTGAAACTTCTACACCATTCTTCAGGCCAAAATTTTATATCACCTATTTTTTTCGAC
>JABABS010000023.1 GCA_014238125.1 Phycisphaerales bacterium | reverse complement strand
ATCAAGTTTTGTCCCAGAACCGACAATTGTTGATGAAAACTTACCTCGATCAACACAGGAATTAGCCCCAATCTCAACATTGTCCCCCAGTTCAACATTCCCAATATGCGGAATTTTCATAAGGTGTGTTTTGTCTAATGAGGCACAATAGCCAAAACCATCTGCGCCAATGACAACATTCCCAAACAGAATACAGTTTTCGCCAACCGTGCAATCATGGCCAATCACGACGCCTGAATGAAGAATCGTGCCCGCCCCAACATGACTGCCTCGAGCGAGGCGAGCATTGCCGTGAATGCATACACCATCACCAATGACTGCATCTTTTTCTATGATTGTGAAGGGACCAATTCGAACATCTTTGCCAATTTTTGCAGACGGTGCTAGCTCGACCGAATCATGTATACCCAGCGCAGGTTGATCTACTTCAGTTTCAAATAAAGAGAGCACTTCTGCAATTGATACATCTGCATCTTCAACCCAAAGCAATGCCCTAGTTTCACCATCGTGATCTGGGACTTCAATTCCATTTGATACGACAGCGATAGATGTATTTGATTGCTTCCAATCTCGCGAGTACTTCTCACTCACCATAAAAGTGATGTCGCCTTGTTTGCCTTCACTCAACGTTGAAACACCTGTGCATACAATAGTTGCAAGGCCATCAAGTCTTGCGCCGATCAACTCGGCAATTGAACCTGCAGTATGTTGCATAGGAGCCATGGGAGAATTCAGCGAACTGCCATCTCATCAAATGAAGCGTTCATGTGTTCAATTAATGCGTCTGTGACATCCATTGTTGGGTTTGCATACAACATTCTTCTAGAACTAATAACGGAATCCATATCAACGTCGTCTCCTTCTGGCAGCGGTGCAATCAGGTCGTTTACAAAAACATAATCCCAGCCATTTTGCTTTGATAACTCGGCGCATGCTTTGCGTATGTTCTTATAAATTGAACGAAGTCCCTTGGACTCTTCACGAGCTGCACGAAGGTTTCTATATTCGCCAATGGATTCGTACTCAACTAATTCAAGTTGTTGTTGCTTAACTAGGTCTTCCCATTTTTCTGAGCCTGCCGTGTACAGTTCAAATTCTTGTTCATAATCTTCAATATGTTTTCGACGGCGCAAAAGATCTTCATCAATTGTGTTGATTAGCGCTTGCGCTTTTTCCTGCTCAAATGAACGTTCTTCAAGCGAATTGAAAACTCGACCAAAATCGACCGAGACTGAAACTGCTGGTTTTGCTGTTTCAATTCTTCTCAGTGCTTGTGACTGCAAAGCCATCGAACCGACTACAAGGAGAGCAACAATTGCTACTGTGTTCCATTGTTTTTGTGTTGTTTGTTTCATGTTATTCCTCTTGGCTCAGTTTGAGTTCTTTTCCCATTCTAGGTTCATATGTGTCACAATTTGCTCGGTGATGTCTATTTGATTGCTAGCAAACATAATTCTTTTTACTTCGATTTGTTCGCGAACTTGAAATTCTCTAGACACTTTTGCGTTTGGGTTTACTAAAATTTCCCGCGTGTTATCGCTAATGAGAACGAGGTCATAACCATTTTCATCAGCAACTTCTGCGACTGATTTTTTAATCTTTAGATACAGGTCCCGAAACATCAAAGACCGCTCAATATCAATCTGAGAAACAGCGTATCGCTGAAAACTAATTGCGGACAACTTTAACTTATCCAGGTTTTCGAGAAGAACGCCTCGGTCAGCATCCGCAGCAGATTCTATTGCAACGTTCAATTCTTCAATCGCTTTAAACTTTAGGTTCTTTTCGTCTTCAATGCTTGTTAAGAGTTTACGAAGTTTAACTTCTGAATCGCCTCGCTCTGTCAAATCTGCGGTTACTTGTTCTATATTAAAAGTGACAACAACCGTTGGCGGTCGCATTTGCGATGATGCTGCAACTGCAGCATACCCGACGACGATTGCTATGACTGTTGTCATCGCAAACGCCATTGTTAGTTTTTGTAATTGGTTAGTACGCATATTTTTTATTCCTTCTAAGAGAATTATTTGAACTATATTTTGTATCAAAACGGAAGTTGAACACTAAAACTAAATGCTCTCTTTTTATCAGATTCTTGTTTTACAACTGGAAAACCAAAATCAAAAGCTAACGGCGCTTGTCCAAGTGCAGGGATATGCATTCGAATGCCTGCTCCAACGCTTACACGATAATTGTCAAACCCTGGATTTTCTGAAACTGTGCCACTATCGCAGAAAATAACTGCTGAAAGAAAACGATCGACTATAGGGAATTCATACTGGGCGCCAAGGAAAATCTCCCAGTCGCCACCAATTGAGACGTCTGGGTCACCGCCGACAACTCTTGGCGTACCTTTTGGCGAAATTGTTCGGTAGTCAAAACCACGGAAATTTCTACCGCCTTGATAGAAGCGGTTATATGTTGATGATACGCCATTAAAAATGTAACCAAACCGAGCGTCTAATCGTAACGTAGACACGCGGCGCAGAAAATCTCTATCCATTGCAAGATAGGTGGTGTACTTAAATTCTGTTTTTGTAAAGTCAAAATCGCCGGCAGGAATACCAAACTGTTGAACTTTGAAATTAAACCTTGAACCAGATGTCGGAGCGACGGATGGCTTGAACGTGTTTCGTGTTACGGAAATCCCAACTGCGTCAACAGTGGATAGCCCGCGGTCATTAAAAATTTCT
>JABABS010000096.1 GCA_014238125.1 Phycisphaerales bacterium | reverse complement strand
TTCGTCGTGGAATTGACCAAGATCGCGGAATGCAGTTCCGAAGTAGCCAACGCGTTCGTCTGCTTTTCTTGGCTTGTAGCTTCCGCGCTCTGGAACTTCGCTTATTGAATAGTGAATCGTTTTAAACAAACCACCAGAGGTTGGCATTTCAAATGCAACTTCTAAGTTGTTCGGAAATGATTTTGCTTTGACAATTGAAACAAGCTTGCTGTTTGCACCGCTTGCTACAGGACCTGCAACTTTTGATGCGTTATTCACAAGTAAATAATCTAAGTCAATCACTGGTTGTCCGTTTGGACCTGTAGCGATGATTGGAACATCTAACATTACTGTGTCTGTAAAAATTGTAGCCACGGAGTCTTTTGATGATTTGTCGCCTGTTGAACGAACTGAAATTTCTGGTTTAATAAATGCTATTCGATCGTTGTATTTGCGAAGATAAATGTATGCTTCATTACCTTGCAAGCCAGCGAATATTACGCCTGCAGAAGGTGTTACTGCTATGAAAAATTTCTTACGTTCCCAGCCTCGCGGCAACTCTGCAAGGAGTTGTTGTTCTTTTGCATTCTTCCAAAGCCCAAATAGAGGGGTTGCGCCATCAATTGTGGAAACAACTTTGGTGTAACCCTGATTTACTTCTTCAAATTTCTTTGGTTTTGCAAGGGCGGTAGATGAGATCCCACCAATGAGCCCGATGAGTATTGTTGTTTTAAATATTGCTAACATTAATTATTGCTCCAGTGTTCTTCTCTATCATTACGCACATACGTAGCGATTTTGTTCAAATAAATTCACGGCTTCGCAACAGCATCGGCACCATGAACTGTGTGCCTCTAAACAACGAACCCGTAACCGTATTATTGTGGTTCTCGGACCTTCCAATTGCAATTAAAAAGTTGCAATTAATCCAAAGAAGTTACAGTCTCTGCTTGTTCCTTGCGAAATGCTAGAAAACGTGCTGATAGGTCAGAATCAGACATTGAGAGCATTTGAATAGCAAAGAGTGCCGCATTCATAGCGCCTGCACCACCGATCGCGAAGGTCGCAACTGGCATACCTTTGGGCATTTGAACAGTTGAAAGCAATGAATCTAACCCATCGAGCGACCATGCCTGCATTGGGCAACCTAGCACTGGCTTTGCAGTGTGTGCTGCAACTACGCCGGCGAGATGTGCTGCACCCCCTGCTGCACAGATAAAAAGCGAAATCCCTCGTTTTTCGGCGTCAATTAGGTATTTTTGAAGAATTCCAGCGTTTCTATGAGCGGAAAGTGCGTTGCACTCATGTGCAACACCAAAAGAATCCAGTGTGTCGCTTGCTCGCTTCATCGTAGGCCAATCCGAAGCGCTCCCCATCAAAATCCCAATTTTTGCATTTTCAACTGTTGTGTAATTTGCCATGGACACATTCTACAACGGGTCAACACCGAATGGGGTCTGGCCCCTTGGGGTTAGGCCCTTATAAAAATAAGGAAATGAAGATTTCTGTAATTGGTGCAGAAGGGCTGGTTAGTCGTGCTTGTAATTGCGGAACCGCTATTCCTGCAGTTACATCAATCCTCAGCACGTAGTTTTGCGAGCACCGTAAAATCTTCTAGCGTTGTTACGTCCTGTTTCGAATCTGTTCCAGCCGCTACATCACGAAGTAATCTACGCATTATTTTTCCACTGCGTGTTTTTGGAAGTGCGTCTGTAAATTTCAAAACATCCGGCTTAGCGATAGCGCCAATTACATTTGCAACATGCGCGATCAGTGTTTTTTTTAATTCTTCACTCGCTTCAAACCCTCTCGCCAATGTGCAAAATGCTGCTATGCCAGTGCCTTTAATTTCATGCGGAACACCAACAACTGCTGCTTCAACAATTGATTCGTGGCTTACTAAAGATGATTCTACTTCCATCGTTCCTAATCGATGACCAGAAACATTTATCACATCATCTATTCGACCCATTATCCAAAAGTTCCCATTCTCATCTCGCCGTGCACTATCTCCAGCAAGATACATTCCATCCACTCGACTAAAATAGGTTTCTATAAATCGTTCACGGTCGCCGTAGATGCCTCGCAAAATTCCTGGCCATGGTTTTCTGATGACAAGCAACCCGCCTGAGTTCGCTTCTACTTCAGAACCATCTTCATTAACGACCGCTGCATCAACACCAAAAAAAGGCGTTGTGCAAGAACCTGGAGTTGTCGACGTTGCTCCTGGAATTGGCGTGAGCATATGACCGCCGGTTTCAGTTTGCCACCACGTATCAACAATCGGGCAATTGTTACCGCCGATTACTTCTCGATACCACATCCATGCTTCTGGATTAATGGGTTCTCCAACAGTTCCCAATAGCACTAATGAACTTAAATCGTGTTTTACAGGAAATTCATCTCCCCATTTCATAAATGCGCGAATTGCAGTTGGCGCAGTGTAAAACTGTGTAACTTTATGTCGCTCTACAATATCCCAAAATCTATCTGATTCTGGAAAGTTTGGTGCGCCTTCATACATAACCGTTGGAACGCGGTTTTGCATCACGCCGTAAATAATGTAACTGTGACCAGTAAT
>JABABS010000027.1 GCA_014238125.1 Phycisphaerales bacterium | reverse complement strand
CTGAAGCGCAGCACGCACCTGTTGGATCTGGAATAGCACATGGGTCATCGTCGCACGTTGTGTCATCACCTAGGTATGTGCCGCCTCCTGAAGTACAGTTCGCTTGGGTAACAATAGAACAGGTTTCATTAATACAGCACGCACCTGTTGGATCTGGAATATCACATGGGTCATCGTCGCACGTTGTGTCATCACCTAGGTATGTGCCACCCGCATCTTCACACAAACTCATTGTGTCAATTGAACATGCTTCACCAACGCAGCATGCACCAAATGGTGAGCATGGGTCATCTGCGCACAAAGTTCCAGCGCCATTAAAGACGCCATTAAAATCTATGCATTTTTGTTCAGGTACTTCAACGCAGACTTCTGTGACACAACAGGAACCGAGAGTACAAGGAGATCCAGAACAATCAATACCTATTCCAAGAAATGTTCCGCCCACTGTGTCACAATCTTCTCTTATGACAACCGTACAAGTTTCTCCGTTGCAACATGCACCGGCTTGGCTTGCACATGAATCTACACTGCAAGTTATAGCGCTGCCTTGATATGTTCCACCTCCAGAAACACAGTCGGCTTCACTTAGAATTGAACATGTTTCCCCAATGCAGCATGCGCCCGTTGGAGCAGCGTCACATGTTCCTTCAGAACACGTGACGCCATCTCCATAAAATGTCCCGCTAAAAGCTTCGCATTGAGAAACAGTAGAATTATCAACACAGAAGGTGCCTACGCAACAAGCACCAATTGGTGCTGGGCATGCAATGTCACCACACACCGAACCATCGCCCTGATAATCACCTAGTACTTCGCAGGCTTCTTGTTGCGCTTGAAAACAATAGTTCGCATCAACAATAAACGCACAACACGCACCAGAAAGTTGTGTAGTAAAAGAAAGAACAGGTCCAGCTGTATCTGGCCCATCAGCATTGAACGAAACAACTTGCCAAAAATACGTAGTTGAAATTTCTAATTCTTCCGACGGCGTCCAAGGACTCTCCTGTTCACCTTGATATTCTGCTAAACCCAGTGTTGGCGAAGTGCCAAAATAAAGTTGACTTGATGTTGTACAAGCACCCGTTGTCCAAGATAGTTCCGTAGAAATCAAAGGCGTAGCACCATCTGCTGGAGACAGGTTGGTTGCAATATCTGCGGGTATATCAACACAACCACCGCGAACATCTTGCGCGAGTGTTACTCCATTCAAAAAAATAACCGCAATGCTCATTGCAGTTGCTATTTTCCGTTGAGAGAGATTGAAAATTGAGCGGACGTTATTCTGCATGCACTTCCTTGGTAGGTCAATCTACCTTCTATATCTAACATCCCCTTAAAGTCTACGCTTGATCATAGACATGGGTTTGTGTTACTAATCAATACACCTTATCAAGAAGGTATATATCCTGTGTTATCGGACGCAATAAATGATCTCTAACACTATTTATATCGGATTGGTAAACGCTCGCATTGAGCCAAGGTTGCACTAGACTGCAAATTTTACCTGTATTTATAGCTTGTCCTAGGCTTCTACACGTAGCAACCATTTGACAGGGGGTTTCTACTCCCTCCGCATAGCATCTACCGGATCTAGATTTGCAGCTCTTTTTGCTGGATACCACCATGCCAAAAGCCCCACAATCCCTGCAGTACCAAATGCCAATAAGATCGACCAAATCGAAATTGACACGGACCATCCACCGAAGCGGGCGATCCCATAAGAAGCAATAGCACCAAGAATTAAACCCCCAACGCCGCCAAATAGTGTCAGCAAAATTGATTCCATAAGAAATAACATTGCGATTTGTTTTTTCGTTGCACCAATCGCTCGCCGGATGCCAATTTCTTTACACCGCTCGGCAACATTGGCAAGCATGATGTTCATCACTCCAATTCCGCCAACAAGCACACCAATGAATGCCACACAGCCAACAACCGCAGCAAATACCCTTTGTGCATGCTGCTCTTCCCTCAATAGTTGATGCGGAATGATAATTTCCACAGCCGGCTCAGGCCTTTGCCCATGTACGATCGCACGGTTCACAATCTGGCTCATCGAAATAAGATCTTCCGCCTTTAAGGTACGAATTGTAATTTCACTAATGCCAATTACATCATCAACAACTCCTCTATCTTTTGGCAACGCTGTCATAGGAACCAGGATTGTTGTATTGTGATTACGTATCAAAGAACCAAGCGATTGATCCTTCGTTGATTTCTCAGATGCAATGATCCCAACAACTTTATACATCTGTTTTTCAATATGAACTACATCCCCCAACCCAATTTGGTTTCCGTCATCACCTACAACATCTCTCCCGATCAAACAAACTCTCGCTCGATTCTGAAGGTCTACATCACTGAATCCTCGACCGGATTGAATTGTCAACTGGCGGACTTGCACGTAAGTAGGAGTCACTCCAATTACCGTTTCTAATGTTCGGCTCTCTACTACAACTGCAGGAGCGAGTGCGCTAATCAATGAAGAAGCATGGGAAAGTCGCAGTGCATCTCCATACTGCAGATGTCTTAACGTAGAAGTTTCCTCCTCTCTATCAAGAACAAACAACACGTTTGTACCAAGTCGTGAAAGTCTCTCAAGCACATCGTTTCTTGCACCCTCAACCACTGCAAGCATCGCTACAACTGCCGCAACTCCAAACACAATACCAAGAACACTCAAAGCGCTGCGAACGCGGTTAGCAAGAACACTTTGCAATCCTTCAACGAATACCATTTTGTATTTCACGCTTCTACCACTGCTTCAACAATATTTCCATCATGTATTGTTATCACTCGATCTGCACGGCTTGCAACATTTTCATCATGGGTCACAACAATAATCGTGTGCCCTTCTTGATGAAGTGCTTCAAAAAGTTCAAGAATAGTACTGGTAGTTTTAGAATCTAAATTCCCAGTCGGTTCATCTGCAAGTAATAAGGACGGACCAATCACCAATGCTCTAGCAATCGCAACACGTTGTTTTTCACCACCTGAGAGTTGGGATGGCAAATGAGATAATCGATGCGAAAGACCCACACGAGATAGCGCTTCCTTCGCTCTATTTACAGCTCTACAGTCAAGAACATTAGCATATTTAAGTGGTAAAACAACATTTTCTAAAACAGATAGTTGTCCAATCAAATTAAAAACCTGAAACACAAAACCAATTTCTGTTCTTCGAACGATTGACAGTTCGTCATCGTTCATCGTTGCAATGTTTTTCCGGAGAATTTCGTAAACGCCAGAAGTTGGCGTATCGAGTGCCCCCAACAAATGCAACAACGTAGATTTCCCAGAACCAGAGGCGCCAACAATTGCAATGAATTCGCCTTTGCTTACAGAAAATGAAACGTTGTCTAATGCAACAACTGGTGATTCAGTTTCGCAATAGACCTTGCGAAGATCGCGAACATTAACAATTAACGGTTGCTCCTTCATTAAGGTGCAACGAGTGCTACGCGCTCGCCCGCAGACAAACCATTGCGTATTTCAATGACTACTTCGTTTTGTGACCCAAGAACAACGGGCACCCTAACAAACCCGCCGCTTCTTTCTACGAAGCAATGTGCTTCGCCATTCTCAATGAATACTGCTGTAACAGGAATACAAATCGCATCATTAATCGTTCCTGCAAGAATTGTCGATCTTGCCGTCATGCCCGGTCGCAAATTGTCCGATCCATTTTGTAGTTCAATCATAAGTTGAAACACTTTGGAACCATCGCTTCGCGAGGTTCCGTTTTCTGCAAGCACGCCTATCGAGGCCACCTTGCCAACAAGTGCTACATCTGGAAACGCATCAACGCGAGTTGTTGTATTTGTTCCTATTTGCACTTTGTGAACATCAACTTCACGAATATATGTATTCACAATCATGGATGAAATGTCTGGTAAATATAAAAGAGGTTGATTCTGCCAAACAGAGTCGCCAACTCGCGGTTTCCTTCGCTCACCGCTTCTAAATTCAACTCGGTATACCACCATCCCCGGAATGGGTGCAACTATTGTTGTTGCCTGTTGTTCTTCTACAGCTCGCTTTAGAGATGCCCTCGCATCTTTCACGAGTTGAAACGCTTGATTCATCGATGCTTTTGCTTTTCCTATTTGAAAGCCACTGCTCTTTCGAGTTTGCTCTAATTCAAGTTTTGCTCTTGAGACTTTTCCTTTTGCTTTTTCAAGTGAAGAAGGAAATACAAAATCTTTGTATATTTCAAATTGTTGTTCAGCCGTAGCTAGCGATTTTGCTGTTTCTTCTGCTTTTCGTCGTCCTTGCAACAATTCGTTTTCAGTAATAATTCCTTCTTCCACAAGTTCTTGAAGGTCGTGCAAATATCCGGCAAACTGCGAGTTACTTTGTCTTGCCCCTTGTACCGCTGCTTCTAATCGCGAAAGTTCGAGGGGACCGTCACCTTTTTCAAACTTTAACAAATCTAACTCGGCAACACGTAAATCAAACTCTGCAGAAGTCACTTGTCGCTGAGTTTGTATATTTTCCCATCCAAGGGCTTGCTCAAAAGTCGACGCAACTGCTTCTGCTTCAGCAAGATCTGATGTTGCCCGCATTACTTTTTCTTCAAATGGCGTAGGATCTAATAGCACGAGCGAATCGCCGGCGCTAACGCGACTGCCTTCGTCAATCATCCAAATAATCGTACCCTTGTCACCGCCGATAGTTGAAGAAACAATTGTGGAACGCGCAGCGTCAAGTGATCCGATAGTCTCTACGACGACATCGAAATTTTTTCGCACAACCATCTCGGTAGGCACATCATTATGTGAGGAATTACCGCAACTTGTAAGAATTAAAAATAAAAACGCACGCTTTTTCATTGTATAAACTCTGGTTCTTGCAATAGTGTCCCAAGTGATTGACGAATTTGATACGTGCCTACAATATAATTAACTACTGATGAAACTAGTTTTGTTTCCGCCTGGCGAAGATCTGCCTCTGCTTCAACAAGATCGAAATTTCCTGCGAGACCATGATCAAACTTAATTTTTGCCAGTCGCATTTGCTTTTCGCTGTTGATGATCTGTTCTTCTTGGATTGTAATTTGCTTTTGAGCGCGACGTAAATTTCTTAAATCACGTTTCACTTGCCTTGCAATATCATCTCGCTGTAATTCCATTGATCGTTGAGCAGAGCGAATTCCAAGCAAACTCTGTTCATACGCTGCTTTCTCTGCCGTCCTTGCAAAATCTGTACTCGTCACCAAATTCACATTCCAAACATGATCGTCCAAACCAAAATCGTTAAGCAAGTTTTCATTCACGCCAGCTTGTGAATATCCAAATACCAAGTCTAACGAAGGTAGTGTACGGTGTTTTGCAATTCGAGAAAAACGCTGGCTTTCTTCAAAGTTGTCTGCGGCTTGTGCAAGTTCTACCCTGCTTTCCATTGCAATTTGCACCGCCGTGTTTTCATCCATTTCAACTAGGGTATAGACAAGTGGCGCTTCAACTTGAATGGGCTGATCCATTGGCAGAGAAAGTTGCACTCGTAAATCATCAAGCGCATCTCCAAACGATTCCTTTGCCCCTGCGAGTGCGTCCTGTGCGTGACGAAGTTGGAGCTCGCCCCGCAATGTGTCAATCGAAGTTGCAAGGCCTATCTTTTCTTTTGCGAGAGTGCCAACGACAAGATGTTTCAATCGTTTTGTTGATTCAATATTGAGTGCAACAACTTCTCTTTGTTGTACTACTCGATACATAAGCATCACCGTTGAAACAACCGTGTTCACTCTTGTCAAAAACAATGAACGGTTTGCTGAACGACCAGAAAATTCCGCCGAGTCAACTCCAGCCATGTTGTACTCGCGATCTGTACCAAGAAGAAGTGGTTGTGATAATGTCACATCAACCCCGCTTTGATATCCACCTGACACTTTGTCGAGCCTTGGTGTCACGGCAACCGAAGTCCCAGTTTCAAAACGTTTGTCTATCGTTAACCCAGCGCCATATTCTTCGTTCGTGCCGTTGCTGCTGTGCTTACCAAACCCAACGTTCGCGTTTGGTCTAAACTTTAACTCGAACTGGCTTTCAGCAGCGACGAGTGATAATCTTGAAGAATCAACTTGATCTCCGGCTGCAATCAACCCTCGATTTGCAACGAGTGCGCGATCGATTGCTCGATCAAGCGTTAAAACTAATACCTCGTCTATCACAACTAAGACATCTTCGGTTAGTAACTGCGTGTGTTGAAATGATGAGCCAATGAGTGGGTTGTTGTCTGCATCCACAACAGTTAGTTGATTCTGCGTGCAGCTTGCAATACACCCAATCAAAAAAATAGTTACACCTGTTCGTACCATCAAGTGGCAATGGTATTCGCCATGCCCTCCGCGTGCTACTACCTTGCCCAAGTCATTTGCAAGTCCGAGATATACGCAGGAATGGTTCCACAAGCAAGCTCGATAGCCTCTCGCTGTTCCAAAGGAAGGAGGTCAATAGCTGCTTCTATTTGTGCTGCGACTGCAGGAAATATTTGTTCAAGTGGAGTTGTAAATGTAGGCGCCCCTTCAGCAACTGCACCGGTATAACTCCCTATCGTTAGAGTTCCAGCGCCATCATTATATGACCACGTTGTTGTGGTGGTACTCAAAGACGTGCCATACACATCTGCAGTACCTGTCAATGAGCAGTTACTCAACAAATTCAAAGCAAAACTAATATCAGCAGCAGGAATCGAAGTTCCCATGCAAGATGAAGATACTGTTGCGGTATATGAATCAACAAGACCATTGCCAGCGCATGCACTACCACCTCCGCCGCCTCCGCTACTGCCACCTGCAGCAATTGCTACACCAGCGCCGCCACCAATGATAAGCGCGGTCGTTGTCCAATCCATTCCAGCGGCTGCTATTGGAGCTGGAGCTGGGCTAGGAGGTGTTGGCTTCGCATCTGGCGTGATCTTGACCAAGGTTGCACCAAGTGCAGCAGACTCACTTGCAACTGTTGAGCCTAGTTGTAATTGACTTGCCTCAATTGAAGTATTTGAATTACAAGAAACTGTTTCTATATCTATATGCCCAAGGCGTGCACCAATTTCAGGATTGCTTTTGGATACCGAGGTGACAAGCGTTTCGCCCGCTACTGCATTCCACGCATAGTTCATCATTGCATACGTTGTGTTTGCGATAAATGCGCTAACAAAAACCCAGTTTGTTTTTTGATACACAATAGCTTTTCCAGCGCAGTACAAACTTTCG
>JABABS010000095.1 GCA_014238125.1 Phycisphaerales bacterium | reverse complement strand
GACTGGCTTATCTGCTGAAACTCGGGCGTACACACGTTGGGGTATTGCATTTGTTGATTTTAATAACGACGGTTTGCTTGATTTATACGAGACAACTGGTGGCGTTGTATCTGGTCCCAATTCTTACTCGGTTGACGATCCGCTTGCCGAACCAAACTTGCTGTTTGAACAAGATGAAAACGGAAGGTTCTCAAAAGTAATACCACAGGGTGGTACACGGGAACTTCTTATTGGTAGTTCTCATGGAGTTGCTGCGGGAGATATCGATGGTGACGGCGGTATTGACTTGGTGGTTGTAAACAGCAACAAACCAGTGAACATTTTGAAAAATGTGCTTCCTGATCGAGGTAACTGGATTGCTTTTACGTTGCACAATACATATGGCGCTCCAGCAATCGGTTCTCAGGTTGCACTTATGTTAGACGATGGGTCATTACTTTTTTCTCAGGTTCAGACTGCTCGTGGATATGCATCTGGGCATGATCCAACAATCCATTTTGGGATCGGCTTGAAAAAAGTGCAAATAGCAACCATAAAATGGCAGGACGGCACGCAACTTGTACTTGAAAAGCCAAGCAAAAACAAAATACACACCATTCAACATGCCGAATAAGGTACACATCTATGCTCTCTAATAAGACGCCTCGTTTGGTAATAATCATTTCAAATGGACCGTTAATGATTGGAAAGCAGGAACTACTTGCGGGTCGTCCAGCCATCAATATTCCACTCGCAACGCCACCTATTCCTCTTGCAGCGATTGCCACAACGATTGCGACAGGTGTAAACTTAACCATACACGGCATTGTTACATCAGCATCCGTGGATTGTGTGTCGCATCAAGTTAGAGATACGGTTGCAAGCGATCGAAAATTTCAAGCATTTTGGACAAAAAGTGGATTGAACATTTCACTCATTAATTGGCCGGCGACAGAGGGCGATTCGGATGTGTCGAACGTAGATTGCGATGATGCGTTTGAGAAAGCAAAAGAATTTCAGTGTTCAGATATTGTTGGAATTGTTTTACCAATAAATATACTAGACAAGAGTAGCCCCGAAAAAGTACGACTGCAACAAGCGGAACTAGAAGCGTACCTTTCCTCGCTTACAAGTGAAACCCAAGTACTTCTTGTGTATAGAAGGACGGATGAAAAGGGCAATATCCTCAAAACATTTAATACTCTCGGTACAACGCTGCTCGTTGAAGGAAGCGATTACGAATCTTCATTTGCTACATTTATTGAAGTGATCGGTGGAACAATCTATTTGCTTGCTGGCATACCTTGTCCGGTAGGTGTTCAACTTCCCAAATGGTCTTTCATGGAAAGATTCTCCCAAAATGAAACTCGTTCATTTCCACACAATCCTAGTAAAGATGAAGTGGATTGGTTTCAAATCTGCAAGGATGCCACCGCTTCGGAAAATAAACAAGGCATTGCTGTTCTAACACAACGTTTTACAACACTCATGTCGGTTTCCTTCAAAAATAGGTTGTGGAATAAGCTCGCTTTCAGTAGCGAATGTTTGATACAACTTCGTGGCAAGCCATTGGAATGTTGGCTACAAATTTTGGCATTGCATCAACTCGGTAATCAAGAAGCGCTTGGTAATGTAATCGAAAAACTTGAAGAAAAATTCCCCAAGAAGTTTATTACTTCTATTGCAAGAAGTTTACTCTTGTATAAAGTAAAACCAGATGAAGCTTTGGAGTTGCTTAAGGATATCGACCCAACGAAAATAGCGGTTTTTCACACACTTGGAATATTTGGAAGAATGTGTTTGATCGTTGGTTTGGAAGAAAAAGGCATTGAGGCAATTGAACTAGCGATTAAGAAACGGACGGTAATTCCTGCAGATCGTGCACAGCTTGCTAATTATTTTGCAAAAAGAGATGAATTTGAAAAAGCGTTAAAGACACTCGCTCGAGTAGGAATTGGCGGCGAGATATCATGGCAGGAACTTCGGCTGCGCACGCTTGTTGCATTGCAACTTACAGATCAAGCAAAACAGGTTGCGAGTAATATTATTAAGATAAAACCGACACACGCTGAAGCGATTAGGGTTCTTGGATGAAAAAAATCATTTTCATTTTATCTGTTGCGACCTTGATTTACGTTGGATATGTGTTTGTCTTTGTTGGTAAGGGTGAACCCGCGATTCGTCCTCATGAAGGCAAAGTGACCGATCCTATATTGTTGCCTGTGATAGAAAAGTTTGCAGATGCAGTTGATGATAGTCCAGGTGCGCCCAAGCCCCGAATGGAATTAGGGATGACGTACGAAGGTGCAGGCATGAACGAACTCGCCGAAGAAACGTATGCACAATACGTTGGTTTATTTCCAGATCGCGTAATCGGGTGGTACCGCCTTGCTATCGTGCAACAAAAGCAAGGTAAGATAGATGAGGCAATTAATTCTCTTGAACGCGCAACTGAACTAGCTCCTGAGAAAATGGATGCGCCGCATTGGCAGCTCGCATTTTGGTATATCGAATTAGGAAATCTTTCGAAAGCAACAGCGCAAATTGCTCTTGCAGAAACAAAAAAACCAAATACGATGCAAGTCAAAATCGCTAAGGGGCGTATTGCTCTTGCAGAGGACAAACCAGAAATAGCAATCGAAATACTAAACGACAATCGGTTGATTGCCTCTGTCCCTGATGGCTATGTATACCAACTACTCGGGCGTGCTTATCGATCGCTTGGAGATGAAGAAAAATCTCGAGAAGCATGGAGTCGAGCGGGCCAAAAAAAACCCGTCTGGGCAGACCCGTGGACACACATTGTCGTCAATCACGTCGTTGGATTGAATGCGATGCGCCAAGAAATAATGCAACTACTACGGAATGTCAACGTGAGTGAAGCGAGAAAACGAATTGATGAGTATGTGATGTATGATAAAGAAAATAGAGTTATTCGCCGTCTTGATGCTAAATGCAATTCGCTAGAGGGAAAATTCATCATAGCATTGAAAAAATACAATCTCCTTATTCAGGAAGATTTTAAGGATGTGGCATCCATGGTATTGCTTGCAAAACTAAGGATACAGATCACGCAACTTCAAACACAAGAAGAATTGTTGGTTACACAAAAATTACTTGAAGCAGTCTTGTCTATTAGACCAGACCACGAGCAAGCAAAAATACTTCTTGGTACTTTATCCAAAGAATGAAACGGTCAATCCCCTTTTTGCTTTTAATAGTACTCCTCGCTTACTGCTCAGAGAAATCTGAACGAGCAGAACAACAGAAGCCATGGTTTGTGAATGAAGCAAAAGAACGCGGTTTTGATTTTGTTTGGGAATCCGGCGCGGGCGATTTTCCATATAACCCAGAAATTACGATGGGTGGTTGCGCGATGCTTGATGTCGATGGTGACGATGATCTTGATATATATATGGTGCAAGGTGGTTCGGTCGCGAACTATTCACAAACAGAGTTCCAAAACCAACTTTTTCTCAACGATGGCTCTGGTAATTTTACGAATGCAACTGCTGATTCTGGTGCTGGCGATACGCAGTTTGGCACTGGTGTAACAACGGGTGATTTCGACAACGATGGTGATGTTGACATTTACATAACAAATGTCGATGCGAATGTGTTGTTGCAAAACGACGGAGCTGGTCACTTTACAGATGTCACTCACATTGCCGGCGTGGGAAGTACAAAGTGGAGTGCAAGTTCAGCTTTTTTTGATATGGACAAGGACGGCGACCTTGATTTGTTCGTGGCGAATTACATTGATTGGAGCCCAGAAACGGAACGAGAATGCCCCGCAAAAACTGGGCAGCTCGATTACTGCCATCCGCAGGCGTACCGAGCGCCGTCAAAAGATGTGCTCTACGAAAATAATGGTGATGGTACATTTACAGATGTTTCAGAAAGAGCAGGCATTCACGCAGTTTGGGGGAATGGTCTAGGTGTTACTGTTGGCGATGTGAATGACGATGGTTTTTTAGATGTTTTTGTAGCGAACGACAAGATGAACAACCAACTTTGGATGAACAAAGGCGACGGGACATTTATTGATGACGCAATTGTTTCAGGTGTTGCAGTTGACGCCAATGGTGAACCCAAAGCGGGCATGGGAACCGATTTTGCAGATGTGAACGATGATGGGTTGCTCGATTTGCTTGTGGTGAATTTGTCTGGCGAAACAGATTCGTTGTTTATCAATGAAGGTGGCTGGTTCAAAGATGGAACACCAAGAAGCGGGCTTGCATCAATCACAAGACAATACACGCGGTTTGGCACTGGGTTTCGTGATTTGAACAACGATGGATTTCTAGATTTGTATATGTCCAATGGAAAAGTGCAAATTCCAGACGGCGAACATTCTGTTGACCCGTACGCTGAGCGGAATGTTTTGATTAGGGGGCTTCCACATGGAAAGTTTGAAGAAGTTGAATTTGATAGCGCGGTACATACAAGTCGCGGGATTGCATATGGGGACGTGAATGGCGATGGCGCGGTTGATATTGTTGTGTTGAACCGAGACGCTCCTGCGTATTTGCTTATCAACCAGAACCTTGAAGATGGAGGTTTTGTAAAACTGCGTTTACTCGACGAGCACGGTGCTCCTGCACAAGATGCTGTGGTTCGATTTACATTAGGCGACCGTAATGTTAGACGCGAAGTGCGTTCCGGAGGGGGGTATTGCTCTGCGCATGCTCCTACATTGCACATCGGCCTCGGTGCTGCCGATGGCGTTTCAAATGTTGAAATCACTTGGTCTGATGGAAAAAAACGAGTTATCGATAATGTTTCCGCAGGCAGCACAACCACTATTCACAAAACCGAGTAAGTATTGTTATCCTTCGGGAATGAAATATCTACTATTAATTGTTATGAGTGTATTTGTGCTTAGTTGTGTACCTCAAAAAGCGGCAACACCAACAAAATCAGTGACTCCTACTTGGCGTGGATTCAAAAAAGAAACACTCCCAAGTGGTTGGAAAATGAGCGACAAAGGTGTCCTCACACACACCAAAGGTGGCGGTGATATTGTCACTGACAAACAGTACCAAGACTTCATCCTCGAACTCGATTGGAAAATTTCAGAGGGTGGAAATAGTGGTATTTTCTTCCATGTGAATGAAGATCATGATTACGTGTGGCTTGGTGGTCCTGAAATGCAAGTGCTCGACAATATTGCGCATCAAGATGCGATGAAACCTGAAACAAGTGCTGGTGCTAATT
>JABABS010000094.1 GCA_014238125.1 Phycisphaerales bacterium | reverse complement strand
CATAGATTCTGGCCGATTTTTTTCGAGTGGTTGTATGCAATCCATAATTTGTTTGGACAAGAGAGGGTGGATACGTGGATTGCGGTCATGTGGAGGATCTGGCAATGCAATGTTTTCGGTTTCAACAGCGCCGGTGAGCAGTCCCTCTTGAGAATTTTTGGGAGGCATTGCTGTGGGAATGACTTCACCAACAAGAACCCAGTACATCATTGCACCAAAATTGTAGATGTCTGTCTTGGGTGTGATTTCACCACGGTGTGCTTGTTCGGGAGCCATATAACCGGGCGTGCCCTGAATTCTTTTTTTCACAGTGCCAATTGCACATGCTTGACCAAGATCGATAATTTTTACAGCGTTGTTTTCACCAATCAATACATTGTTTGGTTTGATATCAGCGTGCACAAACCCACGTTCGTGCATGTGCGCGAGTCCGCGGGCGATTTGGCTAAATATTTCAACTGCTTGTGCGTGATTTTTTGGTAACTGTTGATCGAGAGTCATTGCGTCAACGAGTTCCATAATCATTGAGACGGCAGTAATTTTGAACATTTTCAGGTGACGGATAATTTTTGTTAGTTTTCTAATAGATTCGTGTTCTAGTTTTGAACCAATGGCATATTCTTGTTCAACTTGATCGAGAAATCGTTGGGATTTTTCATCCGTTTTATTAACGTGTTTAAGTGCAGATACTTGTTTGGTTTTCGGGTTTTGCACGGCGTACAACATGGATGCAGCACCCTCGCCTAATTTAGCAAGAACGTTGTATGTACCTATTTTTCGAGGTTGTGCCGGTTTTGTACTCATAGAATCGATGTGTGGGTGTTAGCCTGTGCTGTTTCTCATGCAGCGCGGTAGAAATGAACGCTAAGAGTACTCTTTTTAAGGGTTTGATTCAACTAGAATCAGTGAGCGATATCAAGCAATTGGCTCCGAAACATTGCTTCGGCGAAGAATTTACCTGGTGATGGCGCCACATTCGAGGAATTATCAAGGTCAGATGCCAAGTAAACATCGCTCGATTCGATTGAGAGTTTATTCTGAAGCCGTTGCACCAGTCTTGAAAGGTGTAGGATTTGTTTTTCCGTGAATGACCGACGGTTTCCATTTCCAATTAAGCAGATTGTGATGACGTTTTCGTCCCAGCTTTCAGGATCAACGGAGATTGGACGAGCTGCTCTAGTTTGATGCACCCAACGTTCACTACCGTGAACGACACCGTCGCCAAGACCATTGCCATTTCCAATAATGAAGTGGAAGCCAATACCATTTAATCCACCAGAGAGGTGCGATCGCTGAATTGATTTAATGGAACCCGCGGGTTCGCCTAGGTGTTGGATGACAATGCTTGACCATTTTGTTGTATTGACAGGCATGTCTTCGTTAAAAATAGGATCAACTTCAGGGAGCTCATTCATGGACGAGATGTTTGTGAAGAGAACGCCACCTTGGATATCACCCCCACCAGCTTGTAATAGAACAAGCATTGCCGACATGACAACAAAAAACGACCCCCAAACTATTTGGGTTCGTTTTGAGTGCATCCATGCAAAATCATTGGTCATTGGTGTCGGTATATCCTTGTCGAGCTACAAACGCGCTCGTTAGTAGTCTATCGGGCAAAACCCCCCTGTGGACTTTACAATGCGGGATATCGGACGAAAAAAGACCTTAAATTCTGTGTGGAGAAAAACCTACCCCGTAGGTAGTTTTTTGCTACCGGCGGTGCCGACCCAAACGATTACGAATTGCAGGTTCTGGTAATCCATACTCGTTTGGCTGTTCGTTAATCTTTGGGCCGTGTCGAATCATGTCATAGGAATCAAACTGAGTTTTATCCTTGTTGCTTTCCGAAAATAATGTTCGGTTGCACCCACACATGGTTGTGAAGAGAGCAAGAAGCAGAATTGCGAGTAGCAATCGTCGAGACATGGTTTGATAATACCTACTCGCTCGCTTGAAGGTGTGAAAGAACTTCGTCAATAAGACCATATTCCTTCATTTCTTCTGGATCGAGCCACTTATTTCGTTCGCAATCTTCGTGAATAATCTTCTGGTCTTTTCCGGTTGCGTTTGCGTAAATTGCAAACAGTATGTCGCGTAATCGAAGCATTTCACGGGCTTCGATTTCAAGGTCAGTTGCTTGGCCTTCTAGAACTCCACTCAAGAGTGGTTGGTGCATAAGGTTTTTTGCGTGTGGTAAAGCGAACCGCTGTCCCCTTGCACCACTTGAAGCAATGACTGAACCCATCGATGCAGCTTGACCAATGATATATGTTGAAACATTGCACGGAATGAAGTTCATTGTGTCGACAACGCCCAAACCGGCGGTCACTGAACCGCCTGGGGAATTGACATACAAATTGATATCACTCTTTGGATCGTCGTTTGCAAGGTAGAGCAATTGTGCGACGATCAAATTTGCTGATTCGTCCATTACAGGGCCGCCGAGAAAAATAATTCGGTCATTGAGGAGGCGGGAAAAAATGTCGTATGCTCGTTCGCCACGACCAGTTTTTTCAATCACGATAGGTACAAGTGTTGACATGCGTTAGCCCTTCTTCTTGTCGTCTTGGAGTTTAAAGACTTCATCAACAAGTCCATACGCTTTGGCTTCATCAGCCGAGAAATATTTATCACGTTCACCATCTGCAGCAACGGTTTCAAACGATTGACCGGTATGGGCTGAGATAATTTCATTCAACGTTTTCTTTGCGCCAACGATTTGTTCTGCTTGAATTTGTACATCAGTAGTTTGACCAGTGATGCCACCGTAAGGTTGGTGAATCATGACCTTGGCGTGTGGAAGAATATGCCGTTTACCTTTTTCACCCGCACAAAGCAGGACGGCCGCGCCACTATATGCCTTACCAACGCAGTACGTTGCAACGTCGGAACTGATGAATTGCATGGTGTCATACATCGCAAGGGTGTCATCGACCGCGCCACCTGGACTGTTGATGTAGAGGTTGACCTGTTGACCTTTCTTTTGGTCTTCGAGATACAACATTTGCATCATGATTCGTGCAGCAGATGCCTGATTAATTTCACCAATGAGGAAGATCACTCGGTTTTCGAGCATCAACTCATCGAGAGACATCTCTCTTGTTCGTTGGTAGTTACTCATCGCCATAGGCTGTGGAGTTACGTTTGATCCCGCTACTCTTGCTAGGTCGATGCCGTTAAATTGTTCTTGTTCATTTTGTGTCATATTTATTATCGTTTCTTCCGAAGTCACCCTATTGTAACCTTCTCCGCAAAGCCTGTACTACAGAAAACTATTTGGATCATCAATGGTTGCTGGACCTCTCGTATCTCCAGGGTCATCTTCTCGACCTAATGGTAGATAAATGTTGAAAAGTGTTCCGCCGTGCGGTGCATCAAGAATACTAATTGTGCCCTGGTGTTCGATGATAATTTTTCGTGAAACCGCGAGCCCAAGACCAGTACCTCGTTGTCCCTTCGTTGAGTGAAATGCACGGAAAACGGCTTCTCGCTGTGACGCTTCGATTCCCGGTCCATTGTCTTCGATCGCAATTTTTATCAAATCTCCAGATCGGGGAATTGAAGCGAGAATTGCAACGATGCCGGTTTTGGATGGGGCGGCCTCAACCGCGTTGTTGAGAATGTTGAGCAGTACTTGCAAAATTGCTGTTTGGTCTACTGGAATTGGCGGCATATCCTGTTCAACATCGACGCGTATGGAAACCTTTTTCCGTTCAGCCGCGCCCCGAACAAGTGAAATTGCATCCTCGATAACCATGGACAAATTGACGAGCGAAATTTCAGGATGCCCAGCTCTTGACCACGCAAGCATGTTGAAGGTGAGCGCGTACACGCGATCTAGATTTCGTGCGAGAATTGGCCAACCTTCACGTGCAAGTTCGAGATCACCTCGGCGAAGGGCGAGTTCAATTGCCCCAGCTCCGCTACGCAGCCCTTGGAGAATATTTTTTACACTGTGACTGATTGATGCAACAGTTTCGCCCATCGCGGCGAGGCGTTCATGGTGAAGACGCGTACGAACGAGGTTCGCGGTTAAAATTGCAAGCCCAGTGTGTTCAGTCGCGGCGGTGAGAAGTTGAAATTCTTCATCCGTCCAATGTCTTGAAACTGAATGTGATTCGAGCAATATCGCGCCGAGCACTTGATCGTGGGCAATCAGTGGTACGCAAATACAACCACGGACACTCAATGTTTTGACAGAAGTGTCTCCAGAAAAACGTATATCGTCGGTGATGTCAGCAATAAGTAATCCACGTCTTTCTTGGCAAACATGTAACACGAGGGATTCGCAGAAAGGTTGTGCTTTGTCGAGCAAGTGGCCGTCAATTGCTTCGATAGATGTTGCGATGTGACCCTCGTCATTAAACAGTACGCCGATGGCACGATCGGGTTTGAATTCATCTGCAACGACCGCAACGAGTCTCTGTAAAATTGCTGTTGAATCGATTGTGCCAGCAGTAGCAGCGGTGAGTCGGTACACCATTCTCAAATGATTTTTTGCTGCTTGGAAAGAGTGTGGAGAAGTGACGATGATGGACTCGGCACTGGTATCAAGGTTCGTTGAAGAGAGAACAGTTTCGGTTGGAAGTGAGGTACGTTCGGAGATAAAAAATAAAGTTGAACCACACCCAACCTCATCACTTGGGCGAAGTGCCACGCGATCAACAAGTCTCCTGCCGTTTAAAAAAGTTCCGTTTGAAGAGTCAAGATCTCTGAGAAACCATTTATCTCCATCGGGCGTTAATTCTGCGTGCCTTCGGCTTACGGTTGGATCTGTTAGAGGCAACGCTTCTGAAGAACGTCCAATTAGCTGCGGTTCACCCTGTGGCAATGGAAACGTACTTCCTAAATCTGGTCCATCAATGACTTCTAATACCAACATACCAACATCACTGTACCAGACAGTTGGGTCGGTCCCCCATCAGCATCAAAAATCGTACACAAACAGATTGAATGATCTTGGGAATGTTCACTATGATGTGTTGATGGCAGGTCAACCGAAATTTGATTCGAAAATGGGCGTAATCATCCTGCACGGTAAGGACTCTTTTTTGATGAAAAGGTACACTTCGGATCTTGAAGACACTTTGAAGGCCGAGCACGGCGAAGTTGATCGAGTAGTTTTTGATGGTGATACAGTGGGCCTAGCTACCGTTCTTGATGAACTCAGAACGTATGACATGCTCATGCGGCACAAACTCGTAGTCGTCGACCATGCAGATGCATTTATTGCTGCAAAAGATTCCGCGGCAACGTCAACTCGAAAAGTGCTGGAACGGTATGCAGAGTCACCAGTTGATTCAGCAACATTGTTGCTTCGCGCAACGTCGTGGCGAAAAGGAAACCTTGACAAAATTGTAAACAAAAAAGGCCTGGTGTTTAAACTTCAAGAACTGAACGAACACGATTCTGTTCGGTGGTGCACCGGTCGTTGTGCAAAAGAGCATGGTTGTGAGCTTGATTCACGAGCAGCTCAACTGCTCGTCAAAAGAATTGGCACAATACTTACAAGGCTTGACACCGAGCTAGCAAAACTTGCTGCAAAAGTGGCACCTGAAACATCCATTGGGTACGAAGATGTAGTTGAAATGGTTGGGCTTAGCCGCGAAGAACAGGCGTGGGAAATCCAATCTGTTTTGTTATCTGGAAATTCTGGCGAGGTTATGACAAAAATTGGCGAGCTCATTGATATTTCAAGACAACCAAGGGAGCTAGTGGTGTGGTCTGTTGTTGATTTGTCGCGCAGGCTTGCCGCAGCATCAGCAATGCACGCAACAGGTTCAACTTCCGGGGATATTCGCAGGTCGCTTAAACTTTTTGGAAACAGTGGTGACCGAGTTATTGCAGTAGCCAAGCGGCGTAAACCAAAAGAATTAGCCGATTTATTTACCCACGCCGTTGCGATGGATGCCAAAATGCGTTCCGGAAAACTCAACCCTCGCAGGGGTGTCGAGTTATTAGCTCTGCAAGTTTGCAAAACAGTTGCTTGAATTACACCAAACTGTTTCCTCGCATCTCTTTCGGTTTTTTTATATCTAAAAAAGCAAGAAGCGTTGGCGCAATGTCTGCAAGAATTCCCCCGCCACGTAGTTGTTTATTTTTCCACCGTTCCCCGACAACATGAAGCGGAACATCGTAAGTGGTGTGCGAGGTGTCTGGACCATTCGTCTCAACATCCCACGTGCGTTCTGCGTTCCCGTGATCAGCGGTGATTACAAGAGAACCACCAACTGCAAGCGTTGCTTCGGTAATTCTCTTGGTGCAATCATCAACAACTTCTACCGCTTTAATAATAGCCGGCAAATTTCCTGTGTGACCAACCATGTCTCCGTTTGCAAAGTTTACAATAAGTAGAGCGGGGCAGTTTTCGCTTGCCAATTGTTCAAGAACACCACAGCAAACACCTTCGGCGGACATTTCTGGTTTTAAATCATATGTTGCAACGTCTGTTGGGCTTGGAATCAGCAATCTTGTTTCGCGGGCGAAAGGTTCTTCGCGATAGTCGTTAAAAAAGAATGTGACGTGCGGAAATTTTTCTGTTTCTGCACACCTAAATTGAGCGAGACCTTTTTCTGCAATTACCGCGCCTAGAATATTTTGCATAGGTTTTGGTTTTTCAAACGCAACAGCAGAAACCGGAAGGTCGGATTCGTAGTTGGTCATGGTGACATAAAACAAATCTTTGTATTGTTTTCCTCGATTAAAACCACCACGATCGACATTGCTCCACGCGTCTTCGTCAAGAACGAAAGCCCGGGATAATTCGCGAGGTCGGTCACCCCGATAATTGAAGAAAATTATTGCATCGCCCTCATTTACAATACCAACTGGTTTGTTTGCTGCATCTACGATTTGTGTTGGAAAAACAAATTCATCACCCGCCATGTTGGCTTTTGTTGGGGAGTTGTAATAGTTTCTGACAACTTCAACAGCCGACTTAGCACTACGTGCTTTACTTGTTAAAACGCTCCATGCAAGCGCAATGCGATCCCACCGGTTGTCTCTATCCATTGCATAATATCTACCCATGACGGATGCAATTTTTGCATTTGTTCCCTTGATTTTTTTCTCAACTGATTCAACAAACCCAAGGCCGATTGTTGGGGAGCAGTCGCGACCATCTGTAATCACGTGAATACAAATGTTGCAATCGCTTGGTGCTGCATCAAGCAATGCAAATAAATGTTTAATGTCACTATGCACCCTACCTTCGCTGACAAGCCCAATGATATGTAATAAATGTCCGTTGCAGCCTCGGTCAAACGCCTTTGCAAACACAGGGTTGGTTTTAAACAAGCCCGATTCAACTGCTTTGTTAAGTCGCACAAGTTCTTGCGGAACAATTCTTCCCGCACCAATGTTTTGGTGACCAACTTCACTATTCCCCATTATTTGATCCGGAAGACCAACTTGTAAACCCGATGTTCCAACAAGTGTCGTTGGCCAATCCCTGTGTAAAGAATCGGCAAATGGCGTGTTGGCTTGCAAAATTGCGTTGTACTCATCCATTTTCGTGTCTGGGTTTTGACCCCAGCCGTCACGGATAATAAGTACAGCTGGTTTTTGTTTATTTTCCATATTGTTTGAGCAACCGCTTAAGTTCGCGTTCGTTTCTACCCCTCGCTTTTGGAAGGTGTGTGTTTATGATAGACAAAACGGCATGTTTGCCTCGATTTTTCATAACTGTTGGTGCGATAAGACGAATGTCATCACAAGCATAAACACTCCGAATGTTATCTACAAGAAGCGGGGACGCAGAGTTTGGAAACAGTGTCGCGAGTTGCCACAGCATGTCACGTTCATTCCGATGGGGGGTTTCTAATAAACGATATGCCCATAAAAAAGCGTCAACCGCTTTTGCCCTAAAAAGCGATGGTAACGCGCTTTTGGCGGTACGTTTTTTCGCAACCCCCTGTTCATTTGCCGCATGCCAAAGTTGTATAACGACGCGGTCTCTTCCTAGAAGCGATACTGTTTCAATTGCTTTTGCAAACGAAGAATCGCTTGGATTTTCGCTTGCTTGTTGTAAAAACAATCTTGCTTCTGCAACAACATCTGTACAACCAGTACGTTCGCTTGCATCAACTCTTTTTCTGTTGGTAACTGGGCTTGGACCACACACCATAAGTGGGTCACCAATTGTATTGATTCTCCAGGGTTTAGATTGCTCCCCCTGACCTTCAAACCACCTTGATGCGATTAGGAAAGGGACATGACTCATCGTTCTCCGCATTGTTTCCATGGGTGGAACGAACGCTTGCAACATTGGTTCATGCGATGAGCCAACGTAGGCATATACACCTCGCTCCAGCCACGTCCCGCCAACAGTCATTCTGTTTGCAGGTTTTTTAAGCGACCAACTGTGCAGAAAATAAAGTGCCGCTGGTGTATTTAGAATTGGTACCCACGTTGGAGCGATTCGAGTATCAGCAAGATCAAAAAAATCTTGGTTACCCTTTGATGTGAAAAAAATAACATCTGCACTGACTCCGCCATGATTAATTTCATACAGCGACGCAAGTGTCCCATCTGATATTCCCAGTGTAATTCCAAGTTTTGGTAACACTTCATCTACGTTTCCAATACCATAGTTACTCCAAATTCCAGAATCTGGATATGTGTTGCAAAACCAATAATGATCTCGCGGCAAGAATAGACTGCACGCGGCGACATATGCAGAATGTTTTTTTGAGCCAAAAATCCAGCCACACCACGCAAATCGGTTTCCGTTTTTATCACGACCAATTAGGTCTGTCGTTGCAACAGGGTTTTCTTTTGCATTCGCGTACTGTGCTCGTGGTGACATGGACATGCAGAGCGTAATGGCCACAACGTTGTCGTTCGTTTCTTGAACTAGCGTTTGCACTTTTTGCATGCGTTGTAACGTTTCATCAACGCTCCACAAGACATCTTCTCCTCCCCATTTTTCAACAAAGCGGAGCCGTTGCCCTCTTCCTGCCGCAAGGGCAACAGCGGCAACTCTTGCATGGTCGTCCTTGTTTGTAATTACAAGACCGATGGGATCGATGTTGTTGTTGGCGAACGCGATGTTTGGCGAAGCTGTACCGCCCCACGCCCTTGCGATGACGTTCTGTGATGTTGTTTCAAAATCTTCAATGCGTTTGCCAACAGACAATCTTCTCCAAACTTTTTGCGGACGAAATTTTCGTATAAACATAGGTGCAAGTTGGTTGTCATCAAACAGAATTGGCCACCGTGCATCTGGCGACCACTTTGAAAGTTCGTCAAGATATGTTGCTTCATCAGGAACAAGTACAACTTGGTTTATTAGCGGTAAAGAATGTTGCAATTGCACCGCTTGTTGACCAGCGGTTGCAGCGGTTTGGAACTCTACGTCCGCAGGTGTTGGTGTTTGCAAAATGAGGGCAAGTAGTATGTTGTGAATAACAATCATTGTGATCGCGCTGGATTAAGAATAATATTGTCTCTTCCGGGAATAATAATATCTGCGATTTCTACACACTCAACGAATGACTCTTTAGCTAATTCAATGTTTGCACAATTTTGAAGAACGGATCCGTTTTGAAGATGTTCCAGTGTTGCGACAGTGTCGCCTGTAATTAAAACAGTTTGTTTTGGAAGAGGTAGCAAGAGACCACAACTTCCGGGCGTGAATCCGGGAATGGGAAACAAATCCACAGAAGGAAAAGGATTGTCTTCTGGTGATGTGAAACTTGCAAGTAATCCCAAATGTTCTTCTAGGATATTGACTACCGCAGGATCGTTTTCAGCTCTGAGTATTTCATCTTGAATTGCTGCAGAAGCAGATTGTATTTCTGGTTCGTGCATGAGCCAGTTTGCATGTTCAATCCCAGGAAGTGTGCGGCGTCTATCTGGATCGAAACTCGTGAGAAAAACATGCGTAATGTTTGAAAGTTTTAATCCCCACCTTTCGTCTAATCTCGCATCCATTAGCGTTGGGGGGAGCGATGGATCAACGAGAATAATTGCATCTCCCGTTTTGATAACAGTCGTCGTTGAATGACTAATTCTAGAGTTTCCACGTTCATTCCAAAGCGGGTTATTTGCAAGCGTTCCGATGGATACAACTCTGGGATACATCAGTTATTCCATATTCGCATCATTTGCCATCGCCTTAAGCAAACCACTTGGGTCTGCTTGCAATATTTTGAGCCGTTCAATGACGAGGGGTGGGATGATGCTATCAAGTCGATCTAAATTGCCACCGAGTGCGGCAATTTGTCGAATCAAACTTGAAGATGTGAAAGCATACGCTTCGCCAGTAATTATAAAAACAGTTTCGATGTCTGCAACTTGCCTGTTTGTAATTGCGAGTTGTGTTTCGGTAGCAAGATCTGTGACGTTGCGAATGCCACGAACAAGTGCTGATGCACCAGCTTTTTTGGCAAAATCAACAGTGAGACCAGAATATCGCTCAACGGAAACACTTGCTGCATTTGGGTCATTCGCAACAAGCGCATCGATGAGAGTGGTTGCCATCTCGACTCTTTCCTCGACGGGAAAAAGCGCTTCCTTGTCTGGATTGAAACCAATGCCAACCACTATTCGATCAAAAAGGTGCCGTGATCGTGCAACAACATCTAAATGTCCAGATGTAATTGGATCAAATGACCCTGCGTACATGGCTACGTGTTCCTTCATACCCGCGATTGTACGGCGTAATTGACATAACCGTTACAAAGCAACCCACGGAATCAGAAATCGATGTTTATATTTCCACAACGACTTGCATTCACCGTAGAGATATTCGACTGTTCAGGTGAACAATAAATTGCTCTCTTTTCTCTCCTCCTACTTAGAGCCCGCCTTGGCGGGACACTCCTCTCCTTGATCGATCCTCCAGTCGATCATATGAAAACAGGCTCCTCGCTTTACGGCGAGGAGCCTATTTTTTGGGATAGTCTGAATTACACGGTGGCTGGCTCTGGGAGATCAACAACAGTGTTATTGATATGGTTGTAATAACTCGTGAAAGTCATGACCGAAATACCTGCCGTTACCTCAATAGCCGCTTCAGTGTTATATCCAGCATCCATAAACGCGGCGAGGGTTTCATCGCTGACATTTCCAATTGTGTCTAGTGCTTCAGCGGTGAAATTGATGAGTGCTTGGGTTTTTGGATCACTTGAAATGCGGCGGCGGATATTTGCACAATCTTCCTCGTTGAATCCTGTACCAGCAGCAATCATTGTGTGCGCGGCAGTGCAATACGCACAGTGGAATTTTTCTGCAGCAAGCAATTGAACAACTTCACATTCGGCGGCTGTCAAAGCGCCCCCTTTTGAAGCACCAGCCCAGCCCATATACCCTTCTAGGACAGACGGATGTGCGGCGAGTCCCTTGAAAATGTTAATTTGTTTTTCCTTGAGTGGACCGTTGAGAAGGTCAGCGCCCGCACCAGTATCGGTTGCTGGGTCAATGTTTTTTAATCTTGGCATGGAAGTGCCTCCTTAGTAAAGTATAGAAATAACTCGATATATCATTGTAACATTAAGCGTCTTGGTTGCAAACATAATTTCCAAGACCAGCGGCATCTAAGATCATCTTGAAGTTGTCGGAAAAGACAAAATTGTGCTCGGGAAATTCTGTTCCGGCCATGTTGTTATCAATATGACTGAACATTAACTCAATTCTACCGATACGTTCCCAAGCATCACCGCCGGCAACGCGTTTGTCCACTGTGCCACTTGTTGCAGCTCCCGCATCGTCGATTCGATCAATCGTTGCGTCATAACGGACGGTATCCCCCGCCGTCACATCGCTATCGAACGAGGCCTTTGTTATTTTTGCGAGTATTACCTTCTCTTTGAAGTTTGAAGTGGTCCCCACAAGAATGCCAGCGGTTTGAGCCATACCCTCAATAAGAAGGGATGCAGGCATTACAACTTGACCATCCACGATGCAATCGTGAAGGTGTTCCTCGGCAAGCGAGACATTTTTGATTGCAACGAGCCGCTTGTTCGGTTCGTGATTTATGATTCGATCTATCCACAACCAACGCATAAGGTGTTATCCGGCGAGTTTGATTTCAACAAAATTGACGAGGGAATCGACAGTAATGGCATCACCTAGTTTCGAGACGGAGCGATCTCCGCCCTCAAATACCGCAAAATCAACGTGTGCCATGCGTCCCTTGAGCATTTCAAGACCCATGTCTGTGAGTTTGCCATCAGCAACCCAATCAGCGTTATCTGCAAGGTTTTCTGGAAAAAGTTCACCTTGTGAAATTTTGAGACCAAACGTTTTTTCAATTCGAAAAACAATGTCGAGGAAGTCGATGGATTCAGCTCCGAGATCGGCTGTTAGGCTTGCTTCTGGAGTTACCTCGTCTTCGTCTACGCCGAGGGCATCATCGAGAACTCCTTGGATTTTTGAGAAAATATCATCGCGGTTCATAACCGTCTCCTATTTCGTGTTATTCAATTCGAGCAGGCCGCATCGTAAAACGTCCTGCCACTGCTATCGTCGTTTCGCTACTGTCTCTTCGAAGAACAGTCCCCGTCCCTTTACAAGGGGTGGCGCCATCCTCGTTTGTGGCACCTGCAATAACTTCCACCCTGAGCGTATCTCCGGGGCGAACCATGGCTCCGTATTTTACGGCCTTTACCTCGCCAAGGACGAGCCGGCGGCCTTTTGGTGGGAGCAATTTTGAGGCCGCTTGCACCATTGCTTCAAGCATAAGAACACCCGGTAGAATTGGAAAACTCGGAAAATGGTCGGCGAGATATTCCTCAGCAAGCGTGACTTGCTTGATGGCCACAATTCGCCCTTCTTCTTGTTCGAGCACCTGATCTATAAGATCAAACTTCATAGGCGGCGAAGTATACCGCACCTCTGCGATGATTGACACCGGGGGCGCCTTGGTGCGGAAAACGGCTTGGCAAAAGACTAAAAAACGAGTATCCTACGTCGTTTCTCAGGCGTTTCTGCCATTCTCAGAAAACATTCAAATTTATTGGAAAAATGGAATTACTTATGTCCAAAACAGGAACAATTACACAAGTCATCGGTTCAACTTTCGATGCTCAATTTCCACTTGAAAATTTGCCAGAAATCTACAACGCAATTGAAGTGGACGTAGACAATGCAGGCGAAAAAATAAAGCTCGTTGGCGAAGTTAACAAGCACTTGGGTGGCGGACGAGTCCGCTGCGTTTCACTTGGTAGTACCGATGGTCTTCGTCGTGGTCAAACATGTGACGATACAGGTGCACCGGTTATGGTTCCAGTTGGTGCGGGTGTACTTGGTCGCGTGTTCAACCTCTTTGGTGAACCGGTCGACGAACGTGGCCCAGTTTCGTATGAAAAGCGAATGCCCATTCATGCAACTCCACCAAAAATTTCAGACCTGAACCCCAACTCTGAAATCCTTGAAACAGGAATTAAGGTTATTGACCTTCTTTGTCCTTTTGTTCGTGGCGGCAAGATCGGTCTGTTTGGTGGTGCTGGTGTTGGTAAGACCATAATTATTCAGGAAATGATTGCTCGCGTTGCTCGTGACTTCGATGGTTACTCGGTATTTGCTGGAGTTGGCGAACGAACCCGTGAAGGCAATGACCTTTGGCTTGAAATGCAAGAAGCTGAATTCACAAACGAAGCAGGTGAAACTGTTTCGGTTCTCGACAAGGTTGCGATGGTTTTCGGTCAAATGAACGAACCGCCCGGCGCACGCCTTCGCGTTGCACTTTCAGCACTCACAATGGCAGAAGATTTCCGTGATTCTTCCGGTAAAGAAACACTTATTTTTGTTGACAACGTTTTCCGCTTCACTCAAGCAGGTTCAGAAGTTTCCGCGTTGCTTGGTCGAATGCCTTCAGCAGTGGGCTATCAGCCAACACTCTCCACAGAAATGGGTGAGTTGCAAGAAAGAATTACCTCAACAAACAAAGGCGCGATTACTTCAGTGCAAGCAATTTATGTTCCCGCAGATGACTTGACCGATCCAGCGCCGGCAACAACATTTGCTCACTTGGATGCGTTTGTCGTCCTTGAACGAAAGATTGCTGAAAAAGGTATTTATCCAGCAATTGACCCAATTGCTTCATCCTCAAGAATTCTTGACCCTCAAGTTGTTGGTCAACATCACTACGACGTTTCTCGTCGAGTGCAAACAATTTTACAGCGATATGCTGACTTGCAAGACATCATCGCAATTCTCGGTGTTGACGAATTGTCTGAAGGTGACAAACTGACTGTTTCAAGAGCGCGTCGAATTGAACGATTCCTCAGTCAACCATTCCACGTTGCAGAACAATTTACAGGATTCCCCGGCGTGAACTCGTCGCTCGAAGAAACAATTGATTCATTTGAACGTCTTTGTGACGGAGAAGGCGACGATCTTCCTGAATCAGCATTTATGTATGTTGGCACCCTCGAAGAGGCGAAAGCAAAAGCGGAATCAATGGCTCAAGCGGTATAACTCAGTAAACCCTCAAATCACAGGGCTCACAACATACGTTGTGAGCCCTGTTTCCTTATACACTACGTTGCTCAAATAAAGGAACACTTATGTTTTTAACAACAGTACTATTGATCACATCTAACTTTATCGCTGACCGCCCAATTCCACAGACTCCTGAAGAATTAACAACAACCGTTGAAACGGCATTTGCAAACGCGGACATTGAAATTGCAGCAATCATTGCTGTTTCAGATGATGAAAGAACATTTGAAAATACGGTTGGTGCGCTTGACGACATGATGGTTCGTCTTGATGGGGCATCAAATATTCCAGCGTTCATGGCGTATGTGCACACGAACCCTGACATACGAGAAGCCGCACAAGGTGCAGCACAACTTTGGTCAGATTGGTCAATTGACTTTGCAACTAATGTTGATTTGTACAACGCGATTAAAACTTACGCAGATACAAACCCAGAACTATCAGGTGAACAAGAACGCATGCTTGAACACACGATGCGTGATTATCGAAGAAGTGGCATGTCTCTTACTGTAGAAGATCGCGAAAAATTAAAAACAATCCAAAAAGAGCTAGGCACATTGACACTTGATTTCGACACAAACATTCGCGAAGATAAAACGATCGTTCCGATCCCGCCCGATGGGCTGACCGGTGTTCCTCAAGATGTTGTTGATGGTCTTGATGTAGTGGATGGTAATTATCAGGTCACACTTGACTATCCAACCTTCGGTCCAATTTTGGACTATTGTTCGGTATCAGAAACACGAAAGAAAGTTCGGTTTGCATATTCAAAACGTGCTGGATTACAGAACGTTGAATTGCTCGAACGCATTATTAAGTTGCGAGACGAAGCATCTGATTTACTCGGGTACGCAACAACAGCAGATTATGAAACCGAATTAAAAATGTCAAAAAGCGCCGCTACAGTTGCTGCATTTTACGAAAAACTACGCCCAGTTGTCCGCAAAAAAGCAGAAAAAGACTGGGCTGAGCTCGTTGAAGCAAAACGTGAAGATACGGGCAATCCTACTGCTGAGTTTTATCCTTACGACTTTAGTTATTACTACGAAAAAATTAAAAACGACAAGTTCGCAGTTGATTCACAAAAAGTCCAGGAGTATTTACCACTGCAAAACGTGATGGACGGATTGTTTGAAATCACACAAAATTTATACAGCATTGAGTATCGCGAAGTTACAGATTTGGCCACTGAACGAGGAACGCCGCTGTGGCACGGTGACGTTAGATTGTTTGAAGTGTGGGATAAGAACTCTGGCAAGCAGCTTGGTGAGTTTTATATTGACTTGCATCCGCGTGACAATAAATATTCACACGCCGCGCAGTGGGGCTTGGTACAACATAAAGTGTGGGCAGATGGAACGGTACAACTTCCAGTCGCTGCGCTTGTGTGTAACTTTACAAAACCAACCGCAAACAAACCATCGTTAATGACACATGACGAAACAGAAACTTTTTTCCACGAATTTGGTCACTGTTTACATACATTGTTAAGTGAAGCAGAAATGGCGGGCTTTGCTGGCACCAGTGTTGAGCGTGATTTTGTCGAAGCACCCTCACAAATGTTTGAAGAGTGGGTATGGACACCCGAGACATTGAAACTTTTTGCTCGACACTATGAAACCAATGAACCAATGCCAGACGAACTTATTGAAGGTATGATTGCTGCAAAGAATTTGCAAAGTGGAGTAAAAGCCGAAGGCCAAATTTTCTTGGGCATGGTTGATCAGGCGTACCATACCGATGAAGATGGCGTTGTTGATACGACGCAAGTTGCGTATGACGTTCATGATATGACGCGAATGTATCCGCACACCCCGGGCTCTCATTTTCAAAGCAGTTTTGGGCACCTCACTGGTTACCAAGCGGGCTATTACGGATATATGTGGTCACTTGTGTATGCACAAGACATGTTCCAGCGGTTTAGGGAACTGGGCATGCTAAATCCTGAAGCGGGCGCGTATTATCGAGAGAAGATTTTGTCGATGGGTGGAACAGAGGACAGTTTGGATCTTGTTCGTGAGTATCTTGGTCGCGAGCCAAGCATGGATGCATTCTTAGAATCACTTGGCTTGGAAGTTGAAGCCAGAGTTGCTGTAGATGTCCCGGGTGACGAAGTTTTCGGTGAACCATCGACATCTGTTTCTGGCTTGGAGTGGTGGGTGATTCAAGAGGGAAAGGGTGACACGACACCGTGTGTCACCGACACGGTCAAGGTGCATTATTCTGGGTGGCTTGAAGAGGGCACAATGTTTGATAGCAGCGTAAAGCGTGGTGCGCCCGCGACATTTCCACTTAATCGAGTCATTCGGGGATGGACAGAGGGCGTTGCTGACATGCAGGTTGGCGAAAAACGTAAATTTAGAATTCCGGCAAACTTGGCGTATGGTTCGCGTGGACGGCCTAGTATTCCACCGGACTCAACTCTTATTTTCGATGTCGAATTGTTAGACATCATTGATTATGGAAAGGTACCTTCTATGGAACAATTACCAGGTAATCCTGTAACAGGCGAAGCGGCGACCAGCGATAGTGGTCTTTCTTGGTACGACATGACAGAGGGCAATGGCCCACAACCTGCGGGTGCTTCAAGTACTGTTGAAGTGCATTACACGGGTTGGTTGACTGACGGCACTAAATTTGACAGTAGTGTTGACCGTGGTCAGACGATCTCATTTCCACTCAACGGCGTGATCGCTGGTTGGACGGAGGGTGTTGGTTCAATGAAGGTTGGCGGAAAACGTAAATTGATCATTCCATCAACTCTCGGTTATGGACCAAATGGTATGCCTCCTGTGATTCCAGGCGGAGCAACCCTCGTTTTCGACGTCGAGCTCATCAGCGTTACCGACTAAAAATTTGACCTCGGGTCAATAAACATGATCCTAGAAGTTAGCGATAAAACCACGCAAATTCGAAGCAAACACCCGCTTGCTGTCGGGTGCCTGTTGCTTGGACTTGCCGCAATTCCAGATGCTCTGATCGTGCCAGTCTTGCACGACCTAACAGTGGTACGGTTTGGAGTTTCTCAGAGCGCGGCTCATTTATTGATGGCGGTGAATTTACTTGGAGCAATTCTTGCTGTAGGGCTGCTGTATATTTTTAAAAGGCGGTTTCCTTCTTCGGTCCTGCTTCTCGCTTCAGCAGTCCTGTCGGCATTATTTCTGGCAGGAATGGCCATTTCGACTACGTGGTGGGCGATGTTGGCGTTTCGTTGTCTTGAAGGTGGTGCTGATTTGGTACTTCTTTCCGTCTCGTTTCGACTGATTGCAGGAGCAGGAAAAAGGGAGCGTTACGGCGGTAGAATGGGCGGTGGTTTTACGGTCATGATGGTCGCCTTGGCCCTTGGCGTTGGATTAGGTGGTTTCATCGGACGCGAGTCCCCAGTAGCAGTGCTTTGGACCGGCGTGGTGATAATGGCTGTACTTACGCCAATTGTTGTGATTGTGCGTCATACTGTTGATAACATGCCGGCTTCTCCGTTTCCTAAGCCTCATAGTTGTCCTCTTATTCCAAGAGAATGGCTAGGTGCTGGTTTTCTAGCAATTGATAGGGGACTTGCAGCCCTTGTTGCAACATCTCTTCCACTTTTACTGGCTTCAGGGTTTAATATTGGAAAAATGACCCTTGGGCTTGCACTTGGTGGAATGTTTCTTGCGCTAGCTTCATTTTCTGCACCTGTTGGCATTCTCGCCGATCGCCACGGTGGTGAAAAAATCAGGTTGATTTCCTCGCTGCTTTGCGGATTCGCATTGGCTGGTTTGGGTCTCATGGCGTGGTTGCCACCAATTGTTGTATTACCACCATGTTTACTGGTCTATGGTGCCGGTGCGGCGGGGCTCATGCCATCCGCATTTTCTGTTGCTGTCCGCTCAGATGCGTCAAACCTTGTTTTTAGTTCGCTTCAAACTGCTGGCCAAGCGGGATTTGCAGTTGGCGTCCTTGGCGGCGCCTGGATTGTGAGTGCTGTTGCATTGCCGGCGGGAACACTCCTATCAATAATGTTTCCCATTGCGGGTGTTTTATTCATCATTGTGAATTTTGTTTTGCTTGGTGTCCTTCGGAAGATCCCAATTTCGGTACGCTGACCACCCGTGAAGCGTTTATTTATTAGTCTTATTGTTGCAATTGGAATTATTGCCATCACTGTAGCCGTGCTTGTGTGGTTTAGTTTCCAATCTCCACACTGGTATTCCCCGCTAGATTTTACTAATCCCGAAGTCGCTGTACTTGCAGATCGAGCAGAGTATCGTTTCAATGAGGAACTTCATAAAATTCGACCCAAAGATGAAGTGTGGAGAATTCGTCTTGGTGATAATGCGATGAACGCGTGGCTTGCGGGAAGGCTTGAGGGATGGCTGTCACATGATCAGAATATCGAACTACCTCCAGAAATTCACGACCCGCAGATTCATGTAACTGATGGTGGAGTTTGGACGTATGCGAACGTTGAGATTATTCAAAAATCGCCAAGACCACTTGGCATCAAATGGTGGATTTGGGTTGATGCGGAGAGGTTGTTTATTGAACCAATCGCGGTTCGCCTTGGAAAACTTCCGCTTCCAATCGCGCTGTTTGATAAACAAATAGCAAAATTTCACGTGCAATTCTCGGATGCTAACGCCGAAATTCCACTGTTAGATGATCGAATTGTTGTTGTGCAACATATCGCACTCGAAAACGGGGCCATCATCCTAACTTGTACGACCAAACTCCCTAATTGACCGCGGGTCAGGTTGACCCGCGGTCAATTGTTACAATACGCGACCTATGCCTACGATTACGATAGACGGAAAACCCCTTGCCTTTGAGCAGGGTCAATCAATTCTTGATGTTGCACACGACAACGGTATTGAAATCCCACACTACTGCTACCACCCCTCATTGAGCGTAGTTGCAAATTGCCGTATTTGCTTGGCAGAAGTCTGGGCTCCAAACCCACGTAACGATAACAAACTAGAACCAATGCCTAAACTATTGCCAACGTGCCAGACACCCGCAGGTGATGGGCAAGTTGTCTATACATCTTCCCCAAAAGCAACGGCAAATCAAAAAGCCGTGATGGAATTTTTACTTACAAACCACCCGATCGATTGCCCTGTGTGCGATCAAGCGGGCGAATGTGATTTGCAAGATTACGCATACGAGTACGGTCGTGGAGAGCGGCGATGTGATACTGAAAAAATTACACAGTCTAAGAAAGATGTTGGCAACAACATCATGCTGTATGGGGACCGCTGCATTATGTGCACTCGTTGCGTGCGTTTTACCCAAGAAATTACAGGCACTTCGGAACTTTATATTAATGGACGCGGCGCAGTTGAAGAGATAGATGTATTTCCCGGTGAAGGGCTGAATAACGAATTGAGTGGAAATGTTGTTGATATTTGCCCAGTTGGCGCGTTTCTTGACAAAGACTTTATGTTCCAACAGCGTGTTTGGTTTTTAGATAAAGTTCCCTCAATAGATCCGCTTACTGCAAGCGGTGACAACATTAACATCGAACACACCGACGGTAAAATTTACAGAGTAAAACCCCGTGAAAATCACCTGTTAAATCAATATTGGATAACCGATGAAGTGCGATACGGGTGGAAGTTTGTTCACAGCGATAATCGAGCGATAGAAATGAATGAAGATGCAGAATTAATTGCAGCTGACAAACTTCAACAAGCAACAAAAATTGCACTGCTTGTCAGTCCAATGATCAGCTGTGAAGACGCGTGGCTTCTTGGCCAACTTGTTCTATCGATAGATGCAAATGCTATCATTGGTATTGGTCCCGTTGAAATTAATGGAAAAGATAAAACTTTTCCAAGTGGGTTTACGGTTCGAGCAGAGAAAGCACCCAATGTCAGAGGCATTCGCAGAGCACTTGGCGATTCGCTTGCGTACGACGATTGGAAAAACCAAATGTCAAACGCAGACACTGTTGTTGTAACCGGAAATTATCCAGAACAATGGCAAACTCCAGAAATTTCCGATTCGCAGACATTGATTCTTATCGACACACTTTTAAACGATCTAACAGACCGATGCGATGTGTTTTTGCCGGGTGCAACCTGGGCAGAAAAAGCAGGCACATTTGAAAACTGCAACAACGTGTTGCAAATATTTGAACGTGCAATTCAACCAATTGGTGATTCGCAGGCGGAGGGTCAAATTGCAATGAACTTGCAAGCAATAGTTAATGATATGGAAACAACTGTGTTTAACGCGGCAACTGTGAGAAGAAGAATGGCTGAGGCAGGTGTTGCGGGTATGCACGAAGTTGAGTTGCCAAAAAATACTAACCGTGTTGAAACAGACATGCCGTTATCTGAAGTATAGTTAGTCAGCAATTTCAAATTTTGCTGTGAAGTGTCGAAGTCTAGATTGTTGTTTTGTAATGCGAACACCCTTGATGGAATCTTTCATGGTGTTGATGTATTCCAAAACCTCTACAACATAATCAATGTGGCTTTGTGTGTAGACACGCCTTGGAAACGCAAGCCGCACCAACTCTTTGTCTGCAAATTTCTCACTTCCATCTGGCTGTTGCCCGAACATGACACTGCCAATTTCACTCGTTCGAATACCACCTTCTCTGTACAACACATTTGCAAGCGCCCAACCTGGATATTCTTTTTGTGGAATATGTGGCAACCACGCTTTCGCATCAAGATAAATGGCGTGACCGCCAGGTGGTTGCAGAATTGGAATTCCCATTTTTGTTAATCGCTCACCTACATAGGCAATGGTTCGAATTCGATATGCTAAATAATCTTCTCGCAATGCTTCGTACAAACCAACTGCAATAGTCTCTAGGTCATACCCAGCTAGCCCGCCGTACGTGGGAAACCCTTCTGTCAAAATTAACATCGTGCGACACTGTTCAGCAAGTGCATCATCGTTCAGCGCTAGAAAACCACCCATGTTTGCCATGCCGTCTTTTTTTGCACTCATAGTTGCACCATCTGCGAGCGAGAAAATTTCTTGCGCGATGTCAATTGGCGTTCTATCTTTATTACCCTCTTCTCGCAATTTAATAAACCAAGAGTTTTCCGCAAAACGGCACGCGTCGATAAAGAAAGGCACGCCGCGTTCTTTACAAAGTTTACTTGCAGCTCGTATGTTATCTAAGCTAACGGGTTGCCCACCGTTCGAGTTATTTGTAATGGTCATCATGACCATTGGTACTTTGTCTGGCCACTGATCAAGGATTGATTTTAACTCATCAATATTCATATTGCCCTTGAATGGCAAAAAGGTTTGCGTGTCAGACGCATCTTTGTTTGGGATGTCCACAGCTGTTGCACCACGAACTTCAATGTTTGCGCGGGTTGTATCAAAGTGCGTGTTGTTTGGAACAATTTGCCCTTCTTCAACCGCAGCACCGAATAAAATTCGCTCAGCTGCGCGACCTTGATGTGTTGGAATAATGTGTTTAAAACCGGTGATATCTTTTACTGCTTTCTCAAAACGGTAGTAAGACTCAGCACCAGCATAACTTTCATCGCTTCGCATCATGCCCGCCCATTGTTCGTTGGACATGGCGCCAGTGCCAGAATCAGTAAGTAAATCAATCAAGACATCTTTTGCTTTTAACAAGAAGACGTTGTTGCCAGCTTTTTCAAGTGCAGTAACACGTTCCTCTCTCGTTGTTGAGTGAATTGGTTGTACCTGTCGAATACGAAAGGGTTCAATAATCGTTTTGAATTCCATGCTTTTTATCCAATCAAGTGTTCAAGAATCGCCATGCGAGTTGCAACACCACTTGTTACTTGTGAGAGTATGAGGTTGTGCGAAGAACTTTCAATGTTCGCCACGTTGTCGTCAATTTCTAAACCGCGGTTCATAGGGCCGGGGTGCATAACAGCTCCTTGGAAGTTAGCGAACCTTCCTTCTGTAAGGCCAAACTTCTCGCGGTAATTTTCGCCGACTTGTGCGTTGCGTTCAAACTGCACGCGTAACATCATGACCCCAGAAACTTTGGATAGTACAGCATCAAAATCAGAAGAAGTGTCACAGTTCAAATCGTCTGGTAATAAATCAGCGGGACCAACTAGCGTTACTTTTGCACCAAGTTTAGTTAAACCAATGACATTTGATCTCGCAACCATGCTGTGTGCAATGTCGCCGACGATTGCGATGTGTTGCCCCGAAAGATCATCCGTTCCGAAATAACGAGTAAGTGTCACAGCGTCGAGTAGTGCTTGGGTTGGATGGGCACAAGTCCCAGAGCCAGCGTTGATGACGGGAATACCGACACACGCGCTAATTTCACTCGGTCCATCATTTTGAGAACACCTGACCACAATTCCCGCAACACCCATTGCTTCAAGATTCAATGCAGTATCCACAAGTGTTTCACCTTTGGATGCGCTCGATGTTTCACCAAGCAGGTCGAAGCAACCACCGCCAAGGCGTTTGGTTGCAATCGTGAAGCTGCAACGAGTCCTTGTTGAGTTTTCCATAAAGAGGTTGGCAATAATTTTTTCAGCAAGGGGTGCGCTTGGTTCAAACCGATCGCCAGCATCGAGAAAGTGCGACGCCCGTTGCATCAAGCCCACCATGTCCTCATGGTTCAAATCCGCCAAACTTAAAAAATGTCTTCCGTTCCACGCCATAGAATGCAGATTGTACCAAAAGTAAAAATAGGCAATTAGGATTAGGGGGATTTACTCTTTACAATAGTTTGTATGAAAAAGACACTACTTACTGTATTTACAAGCCTCATCGTATGTGTGGTAGCCCAACACTCGCAAGCTCACAGCCCAGACATGCAACTGAACGAAGTCGTGCACATGTCAGACGCGATTTTTATTGGTCGTGTTTCTGAAATTCGCAGTTTTGATGGTGGAGGCGGAATGGTCGGAACCGAAGTCGTGTTTGCTGAAATCGACGCACTTTCAACTAGACCTTCAGCGAGAGCGTTTATCTCTGAGGAAGTATCTCTTCGGTTTGCTGGAGGATCGTATGGTGGAGTCGATATATCTGCCTGTTGCCAACCTATCTTTGATGTAGGTGAAGATTATCTTGTGTGTACCCTGCTCGACGGAAACACATACCTCTCACCGTTCTCGGGCGGTACGCAAGGGCTCTTTCGAATTCTGCAAGATGATCGCGGTGAGATGTACCCAGTAACGTACAAGGGTCGCGGTATTCAAAAAATATCAGCATTTGATTTTACGCCAACCCCCACAGTGAATCAGGTATGGCAAGGTAGTCCAATTTATTGGGAGACTCCAGAATTTGCAAGTACGGTTGAACCGCCCCGAGCAATGACAGAGGGCGCAACTTCAAATACGAGAAGAATCGAAACGCCAGAATCTATAATTTCTCTTGAGGATTTTGTTACAAACCTTGAACTTGCAAGGCAGACATCTATTCCTTCATACATTACACAAACGTTTGGTAGTAAACAGGCTTTGTCAAAAATGCAATCCCCTAAATCCCGCTCACCCCTTGGTGCAATAAAAAGAATGTACGACCCATCTCGCGGCGTTATTTGTTGGTGTGGCTACCAATCAACTAACGTCGTTATACAACAAGTTCACGAAGATTGGACTAGTTTTGACCACAACAACTGGGCGATGGCGAACTACAACATAATCGTAGATTTGTTTCGTTATATCGACTCAGATGGCTCATGGGCAAACAACGGTGATGATGAATTTTGTGGATGGCCAACGGATGCAGAAATAACGGATGAGTATTCAAGTTTCGATGGCTGGGGGTCAGCCGTTGCAATATGTTTTACGAATTCGATTGGTTGGTGTGGGCAAATAACCGAAGCGGATATTATCTTTAATCGTACCTTGTCTTGGGGATATGATTTGGATGATACATTTGGCACAGACACCTTTCTCTACAGACCAGTTGTAGCGCACGAACTAGGACACGCTGTCGGGCTGGAACGAGGGCACACAGACGACTCAGGAGATGAGACTGGTTGTGGTGATGAGTCGTATCTATATGACCAACCAACAACAATGACTGCGGCGTATCGAAACATCGTTGAGAATGGGAAGGGATTGCACGCTTTAGATGCAGTAGGAGTTAGGGGTATCTACGATTCAGATATTCTTGTCTTGGAAGATGTTGGTGTGGAGTCCTATTATGGCAATGCTGGCATGGTAAACGCATCTACAAATAGTACCTGGTTAAACGACCTCGACACTCTTGAACTGTACAACGTGACAGTCGAAAACGTTTCGAGTAATTCACAGTCAGATATTCGTTTGCGAGTCTATCTATCAACAAACAATACTATTAGTGAGAATGACAAGAAAATATCTACTTTCTCATTTAGTTCAATGTCTGAGGATTCTTTTTGGACTGGCGACTTATCGATGACCATTCCACAAACAGTACCAACTGGTGACTACTACGTTGGACTAATTGCTACGCTCGATGGCGACGATTATTGGTGGGACGATTATTCAGGGAATAACGCAACATGGATGCCTGAGCAAATTCACGTTGAAAACGACGGCGTGTGGGAATTTAATGACGTAATAATGAATGCTCAATTGGTTCCTTACGGCTGGCTTAATACCAACTGGTGGGTAGATAATTCTGGCGCCAACGACGATGAAGACAACGGCGGCGGAGGCATCTGCGGAACGTATGGACGTGATCTATGGTGGTTTTTTGATGCAGATATAGACGGCGAAGTTGCCATTGGAATTCCAAACGTAGAACCAGCAGGCGATGGCCAAGGGTTACAAGCAAAAGATATTGACTTTGTTGAAATATATAGAGGGTTCCCAGATAACGGTAACCAACCAGTTGCAACGGCTTGTGCTACGGCGTACGAAGGCCCAGCAGTAGCAGATATTACAAAAGGAGAGCGATATTATATTCGTATAGGAGGCGTTAATCACAATAGAATTACTGGTTGGGCGCAGCTTAAGATTCTTCCAACAGACCTTGTTGGAGATACTCCAACTATTGCAATACCTGTAGACGAGGGCGTTACCTTTGCAAAGTATCCTCCAAACTCTACATCGTTCTTTGGTGATGGAGGACCGTGTGTTGGTGGTAATGACGATTTAATTGACCGTTGGTTTGTGTACACCGCAAAGTACGGTGGAACAGTGGAAGCAACAACGTGTGGCAGTGGAGACATCGATACGATTATTGGCGTGTTTACGCCAGGCCTTGTTCCAGTGACCTGTAATGATGACAGTGTTGAGTCTTGTGTAAGTGGTAACACGCAAACATCCACAGTGTATTGGGATACCGAAGCAGGAATGACCTTTCTCATCCAAGTATTGGCTAACCCATTTGATCAACCAGAGTTTGATCTCACTGTTTCGTTGCAGACTGCAAACCAAACCAACAACAGTTGCGATTCATCGATGTCGGTTGAAGTATCAACTGTTCCATTTACAACTCGTGGCGCATCGACAAGTGGTACGCACGATTGCTCTGGGAATCCAATTGGCTGTGATGTTTGGTTCAAGTGGGTTGCCACCGATACTGGCACTGCCTCAATTGGGACGTGCGAAGATATTGGCGGAGCAACAAATTTTGATTCTATTGTCAATGTATATGATGGGTGCACAATGGAATATTTGCTCGCGTGTAACGAGTCGGCGTGCAGTGATGGATCGTCCATTGCAATGTTACCGGTTGTCGAGGGCAACTCGTACTTAATTCAAGTTGGTTCATCAACAAGTGAACTCGGCGGTTGCGTTGCAGGCGACGGTGTTCTTGGGATTATTATCGAAGCATCTTGCCTTGGAGATATTGATGGCGATGGCTCTGTTGGAATTGACGATATTCTTGCACTGATTTCTGATTGGGGCACTTCCGCAAGTAAATCAGATCTTGACCAGAGCGGTACTGTTGATGTTGGTGACCTACTTATCTTGATCGATATGTTTGGCGATTGTCCTTGATAGAAGGACGTGTTATTAATTATAAACAAGGCACCCCGACCTATTCAGTCGGGGTGTTTATTTATGTAGAATGCTCACATGAAGTTTTTGCTTTTCATTTTTGTTTTCACTTTTGCTGCATGTACAGGCTGCGCCTCAACAAGCACTGGCCCTGGTGTACTTGTAATTGAATCATCAAATTATGCTGCAGCATTTGATGCGGCGGCAAGCGTTGTCCGCGCCGATGGAATGAAACCAGCAGTGATGGATCGACGTGGTGGATATATTCATACCGATCCCGCCGCTGCTGGAAGTCTCGTTGAACCATGGAAGCCAAGGGCTTCATCTCCAAGACAAGCACTTGAAAATACAATGACGCTACAACGTCGCACCGCCCGGTTTGAATTTAGACCAGTTGGAGTTGAAGAATTACCAAACACCGATGTGGGTAAACTTGCTGGTCCCGCCCTTCTGACTGGTTTAGACGTTGATCTTACTACCTATGAAGGTCCAATCGAAGTTCGCGCATGGGTGTATGTTGATCGTCAATACAAGCGTGGTATTCGCAGGGGCACGTGGTCGCTGAGTGCAGAGACAGTGACGAAAGAATTGCCAGCGGATTCTCTCTGGGAACAAACCCCATCTACGTTTTGGGTTCCCATGACCCGCGATGTTGCACGCGAACGAGCACTTCTCGCAAGCGTGTTATCACAGTTATCGGCTCAATAATGGGGTAGTGCGGGCAACCCTTAAAAAACCGAACAATTTAACGTTGCAATTTGTGTAAATATAAGTACTCTCTTGTTTGAGAAGTATGCTCAAAACACACGTAAAAATATGTGCAATCGTCGTAAGCAGTTTTGTCTGTACTACTGCACTTGCTGGACCTGTACAAGATAATCACGGATTGACTGATTTAATCGATAGGCTTGGTGCTGGAAATGAACCAACGGGTGCCGGTGTTGAAGTCGCGCAAGTTGAAGCAGATGAAGCGGGTGGATATGCACCCGATCCAACCCAACCAGAGTTTACAGGTAAATCATTTACACTCATGAATGGGAGTTCGGGTGTTTCATATCATGCAACAAACGTAGCAAAACGTATCTATGGAACAGGGAGTTATGGGATTGCACCCGGAACCGATACGATTTTTGTTTATTCTGCTGCAGGTTGGGCGCAAAATACTTTTTTGAATGTTGGCTCAAGCGCTAATCCAGCAAGCCCTCCCGGAAATGTTGCACTCTTTAATAACAGTTGGATAGGTTCCTTTGGCAGTGTTTCGCTTGACAGCCAAGCTTTAAGACGCGCTGATTGGTCAATCGATTCTAGCAATGCGATGATGTTGAACGGTGTTGCCAACAGCGGTGAACACTCGCCGTTGATGTCGTTTGGTTTTAATTGTGTGAGTGTTGGCACAGCAGATGGAGGTCACATTGGTGGAGTAATTCCAAGCGGGTACGATACGTCGGGCTGCCAAATTCCACTAATCGTTGCTGTACAAGGCACAACAAGTGACGCAACTGGTATTGTTTCTGGTGTAACATCCATGATTATTGAAACAGCGGACACGCACCCAAATACTGCGGGAAATTACTTTGCAACACTTTCGGAAACAATCAAGGCTGTATTGCTAACGGGTGGAAAACACGAAGCAGCTTGGACAAATAATGCAGAAATAACCGGCCCAAACCGTGGTCGAACAAGTCAACCTATAGATTCTATGCTTGGTGTGGGAACGGTAAATATAGACAACTCTTGGCAAGTGATGAGTAGCGGGCAACATGCTTCAAGCACTTCGTTAAGCGACTTGATTTCAGCACCGCACGCTGGTTGGGATACAGGGATTATTGCTAATAACCAAAGCAAATATATTTTGTTTGATGTCATATCTCCTGCAGATGAAGTATCAGTTGTACTTACTTGGAATCAAACCGTGAATAGTGGGTTTGGAAGTTACTCAATAGTTGATTTAGATTTACTACTCTGGAAATTTGACGGTAGTTCACTCGTGGACATTACAGGTAATTCAGGGTTAAGCGTTTTTTCTGACGGTAACGTTGTAAGCGAGAGTGCTGTGGATAATGTTGAGCATCTATATGTAAAGAATCTTGCGATAGGACAATACGTTCTTGAAGTTAATCGCAGTGCCTCTTCAGGCAGTTCCAAGGTTTTTAGTGTAGGTTGGATATTGCCAGAATCCGACGCTGTGCTAGGCGATGTAAATGGCGATGGCTTAGTTAATGTTGAAGATTTGCTGATGCTACTTTCTGGTTGGGGACCATGTAGTTTCGATTGTCCTGAAGACATCACTGGCGATGGCGTGGTAGATATTAGCGATTTATTACAACTCCTCTCCTATTGGTAGTGCGTGTACACTGCTTAGGTGCAACGAGGTAATAAAATTGGAAAATTGATCATGTTTGGGCTGTTTGCGTTTTTTGCCGCATTCTTGATTTATCCAATTTGGCTAACCGTACAGGGCGGTTTTGAAGGTCGCGGGGGCGGGTTTACCCTCCACCATATTTGGTCAGTTTTTGACGATCCAGTGCTCCGATCTGGGTTTTTTAATGCCATAGGAATTGCTGTTTGCACCACACTTGCCTGCTTGGTGATTTCACTACCCCTTGCAACACTTTCGGCGAGATGTAATTTTCCAGGCAAGACAGTTTTTTCAGCTTTGGTGTTGGTGCCCTTGATCCTCCCACCTTTTGTTGGTGCAATTGGCTTGCATCACCTTCTTGGAAAATACGGTGCGATTAATACATTGTTCATGGATATGGGTTGGATCACTGAGGGGTATGACTATATAGGTAATGGTGGATTTTGGGCGATCGTGTTTATCGAAGCGTTGCACTTATATCCAATTTTATATTTGAATGCGACGGCTGCACTTGCGAACCTTGATCCCGCACTTGAAGAAGCCGCTGAAAACCTAGGTGCTTCGCCTTGGAGACGTTTCAGACAAATTGTTTTGCCGCTGATTCGCCCGGGACTTTTTGCGGGCGCAACCATTGTTTTCATTTGGTCGTTCACCGAACTTGGCACTCCACTTATGTTTGATTATCAAACCGTAACCCCAGTGCAAATTTTTAACGGCATCAAGGAAATGAACACATCACAGCAACCTTACGCGTTGACCGCTGTGATGTTGTTTGCGGCAATTTCGTTTTATGTTTTAGGTAAACTTGTGTTTGGCGGCAAGGCGTATGCGATGTATTCTAAAGCATCGGTGCAATCGACTGTGCAAACACTCAGTCGATTTAAGGGATTGCTTGCAACCTTGGCATTTACCATTGTGATTGGTCTCGCCGTTTTGCCACATATTTCTGTAATTTTTACTAGTTTTGCAGTTGAGGGTTCGTGGTATAAAACAGTGTTGCCAACCGCTTGGACAGGCGAACATTATGAAGGTGCGCTTAGCCACACACTTGCCGTTGGTTCAATTGGGAACAGTTTGTTATATTCAACTCTTGCAGTAATACTTGATTTGTTTATTGGAATTTTGATTGGTTACATTGTTGTACGAACAAAATTCCGCGGCCGCAGTTTGCTTGATGCGCTATCTATGTTACCTCTCGCTGTACCAGGTTTAGTAATGGCGTTTGGTTACGTTGCGATGTCGTTGCGCTGGCCATTTGGTGAAGGCGACCCGCTTGAAGGATGGATCGATGTGCTTGGTGCAAATCCAAATCCAATGTTGCTACTCGTCATTGCTTATGGTGTTCGGCGATTGCCATATGTTGTACGTTCAACAGTCGCTGGTCTTGAGCAAACATCTGGTGAACTTGAAGAGGCTGCGATGAATCTTGGGGCAACACGCGTGAAGGCAGTGCGAACTATTATTATTCCTTTGATTATGGCTAATTTGATTGCTGGGGGTCTGTTGGCGTTTAGTTTTGCGATGTTGGAGGTCTCCGACTCGCTTATTTTGGCTCAAAGAGAGTCTCATTATCCAATCACAAAGGCAATCTACACGCTCTTTGAGCGGCTCGGCGATGGTCCCTATGTGGCGAGTGCGATGGGCGTCTGGGGCATGGCACTTTTAGCTGTCACCCTGATTGGTGCAAGTGTTTTAATGGGCAAGAAAATGGGTGCAATTTTCCGTGTTTAGCCCTCTAATTCAGCCCCAATGCATCACTATAATGTTCGGTTCGCAATGCCATATACACTGACTCCATTAGAAAAAACGTACGACCTTGAGATCGAAACCCTCGATGAACTCAAGGGCCGCGCCGATGTTCCCGATCGTTGGATTTTGAATTTCGGCCCGCAGCACCCAGCAACCCACACCACACTTCGTTTGGTGTTGGAACTTGATGGCGAAAGAATTGTTCGTGCAACTCCACATATTGGCTACTTGCACAGTGGTTTTGAAAAACTTGCTGAACATCAAGATTACAACCAATGGGTTTGTACTACGAGTCGCATGGATTATGTCAGCCCAATTATGAATAATATTGCATGGCACCATGCAGTTGAAAAATTGCTTGACATTGATCTGACGCCTCGCTGCAAAGTTATTCGCACTATTCTTGGGGAACTTGGTCGCATCCAAAACCATTTGCTTTGTGTTGGAGCTGCGGCGTTAGACCTTGGTGCGTTCACAGGATTTTTGTATGGATTTAACGAACGAGAACATATATACGACATTATGGATTTTGTAGCCGGTCAACGGTTCCATCCAGATTACACTCGGGTTGGGGGTTTGCAAAACGATCTTCCTTGCGAAGAAACGTTTCAAAAAATGGTGCATAATTTTATTGATGTGCGTATTCCAAAAGCAATTGGTGATGTTGAAACGCTTCTCAACACAAATAGAATTTTTATAGATAGAGTTGAAGGCGTAGGAACACTTACAAAAGAAGAAGTTACCGCATGGTCACTGACGGGTCCTTTGGCTCGCGCTTCTGGTGTCAAGCGTGACATTCGAAAAGACGATCCATATCTTTGCTTTGCAGATAACTGGGATGGACAAGGTGCAAGGGCTGTTGATTTCAAAGTGCCAATTGCAACAACTGGTGACTGTCTTGCGAGATATCACGTGCGACTCGAAGAAATTCGCCAATCATGCCATATCATTTCTCAGTTGATTGATAATATTCCTGAAGGTCCCGTGAATACTTCGCCGAGCGGAAATGTCAGTATGCCTGATAAAAAGGCTGTTTATAATTCTATTGAAGGCACCATTCAACAATTTGAAATGGTAATGCCAAACTGTGGGTTTGATTCGCCAATTGGTGAAAGTTACAGTGCAATTGAAGGCGCAAATGGCGAGATGGGTTTCTTTATAGTTTCAGCCGGTGGCGTGTATCCTTGGCGAGTTGCACCGCGCCCGTGTTCGTTTATTAATTTCCAAGTATTTGCAAAAATGTTTGAAGGTCATCAACTTGCAGACCTTGTAGCAATTCTTGGTTCACTTAACATTATTGCAGCGGAACTTGATCGATAAATGTCTTGGAAAACAAAACAAACTGCAAACACAAAGCTTGAAATTCGAGATGAGCCATATTTGACTCCAGCACTTATCGAGAAGATCACGAAAGACATCATGCCTCGGTATGCAACGAATAAGGGTGCCCTGATGACCACGTTGCATGAAGTGCAACACGTATATGGATATATCCCATGGCAAGCGATGGTCGAAATATCTAAAGTGTTAGTTATTTCTGCGGCAGAAGTCGCAGATGTAGTTTCGTTCTATGAAGATTATCACAGCGAACCTATGGGAAAAAACATAGTTGGCATTTGTCAATCCATCGCTTGTGAAGTGTGTGGTCACCAAGCATTGATTGACCATCTCAAGGATCGACTTGGTGTAGAAGTGCATGAAACTTCAGCGGACGGTAAGTTTACCTTGCTTGGCATGGAGTGTATTGGCGCGTGTGACATGGCACCTTGTGCTCTTATTAACGGCAAACAATACAACAACATTTCTGTTTCTATGGTGGATGACCTAGTTGATAAGTTGAGCAAAGAATAATGGCAACAACTCCAGACAAACCATTGATGCGATGTTTAGGCGAATTTGTTGGCCACATTGTGAATGCTGTGAAACAAACTCCCAAAAAAAATACCCGCGAACTTAACCGTTCGGTGGAAGAAAAGTCTAACAACCAAATCACGTTGCGTCGAACTACGATTGATGAAGTTGAAATTCAATCAGGGGATACACATGCCTGAACGTTTTTTAACTAGAAACATTCCTGCAAAACGAGAAGACCGTCAAACGGTTTCCTATGAGACGTATGTTGAACGAGGTGGATACGCTGCTTTAAAGAAAGCATTGATGATGCCGCCAGAAGAAGTCGTGACGATCGTCAAAGATGCTGAACTTCGCGGTCGGGGTGGCGCAGGCTTTCCATGCGGTGTAAAGTGGACGTTCCTGCCCGAACCAGACGGAAAAACGCGGTACCTTTGTGTGAACTGTGATGAAGCAGAACCGGGCACATTTAAAGACAGATTACTTGTAGATTTCGATCCACATTCAGTCATAGAAGGAATGGCAATAGCTTCTTACGCATGCAGACTTGACTCCGTGTATTTCTTTATAAGGGGCGAGTGGTCAGAACAAGCTGTGATTATGCAGAACGCAATTGATGAAGCATATGCAAACGGAATTTTTGGTTCTCAAGGACTAATGGGAGGGGCAAGCGACTTTGCTGTTGAGTGCACGCTGCACCGCAGCGCTGGTGCATATATCTGCGGTGAGGAAACTGCACTCCTAGAAGCAGTCGAAGGTAAACGTGGTTGGCCAAGAATTAAACCACCATTTCCCGCTGTCAAAGGATTGTTTGGGCGCCCAACAATTATTAACAATGTTGAAACACTTGCAGCAATTCCCCTTATTATTGAACACGGAGTGGAGTGGTGGAAGTCGTTTGGTTGTACATCTTCTATTGGTGGGCCGGCAAGTTTTGGCCTAAAACTTATGGGAGTTTCTGGTCATGTTAACAACCCAGATGTTTTTGAAATCGAACTTGGAACAACGCTTCGAACACTTGTCGAACAGTATGCAGGTGGCATGAAAGATGGTCGCCGTTTTAAAGGTGCGATTGCTGGGGGTGTAAGCATGGGGATTCTTGGACCAGATCAGTTTGATGCGGAAATGGATTTTGACATTGGCAAGAAATACGACGTCATGGGGCTTGGAACTGCTTGTCCAACTATTTTTGACGAAGGTACCGACATGGTTGCTGTGGCCCGCAATGTTGCACGGTTTTTCAAAAATGAATCATGTGGTCAATGTACACCATGCCGCGAAGGCGCTGATTGGATTTATAAATTGCTTTGCCGAATTGAATCTGGCGATGGTTCGATGAAGGACCTTGATCAAGTATTAGAGGTTGCTGGTTCGATGGGAATTATTCCCGGCACGACGATCTGCGGCCTCGCAGATGGGAATAACTGGGCAGTTCGCACGATTATTAATAAGTACAGAAGTGAGTTTGAAGAGCGTTGTAAGCCGTATATTGTTCCGGTAACGCCACTTACTGCTTCTTAGTTTGTTTTTGTATGTTTTGAAGGTATATTGGGAGCGTAATGGAAGAGTCAAACGAACAAATAGACCAACCTCCACCGACAACTGTCACCGTCGGCGGTGATATTGACATTGAATACAAATGGCTTGAAGAGCAAACGGTGGAGGTTTTGCATTTTTTACATCGGCAAAATTCTGAAGTGTCAGTGCGAGTTGTTTGTGATGAAGAAATGTCTACATTGCATATTAAACATTCTGGCGTTGAAGGTACAACTGATGTGTTAACTTTTGATCATGGCAGTGACGAGCAATCAGTGCGTGCTGATTTAGCAGTTTGTTTCGATGTTGCGATGCGTGAATCGAAAAACAGAAACCATTCTGTGCAAAACGAACTGTTGTTGTACATCGTGCATGGCATTTTGCATTGCACTGGGTTTGATGACCACAACGAAGAAGATCACAAACTAATGCATCAAGAAGAAGATCGAATATTAAAAGCAATTGGTGTAGGAGTGGTTTGGAGTCATAGCACATGACCTTAACACTTTGGATACTTTTAGTTTTGTTTGTATTACTTGCTTCGTGGCTTGCTGCGATAGAACGATCGTTGCTGATGTCATCACAAGTTGGCCTTCGGCACGAAATGGAAGTTCGCGGAATGCCAAACCGTGCACTGTGGCTTTCGTCTCAATATGAAGCTGTGACACAATCTGTCGCATTTGCAAGAGGTTTTTGTTTTCTCATGGTGATTGCATCAGTAACAGGCTTGCTCGGTGGTTTTGAGTTGGTTGATTACTGGTTGGTTGTTGGAGCGTTGGCAATTTCTGGAGTAATTTTATGGGTTTGTGCATCTGTTATTGGCGGTGCGATTGCTGCAGCTGTCCCAGCTGGAACAGTTTGCAGGAGTTGGTGGTTGGTGCGATTGTCAATGGTTCTTGGTGGACTTGCGAGAGTTCCAATTGCAGTGATTGGTGAAATCGTAAGGCGTTTAACTGGTGCAAATTTGGCACAGCAAAATGGTTCGACAGATGTTGAAGAACAATTATTAAAATCGATTGAACACTCGCAGCGAGAAGGTGGCATTCCAGCTAAAGCGGCAGAAATGTTAGAAAATGTAGTCGAGTTTCGCACGACTGATGTTGGTGAAATTATGACTCCTAGAACTGATGTCGAAGGCATCGAACACACAGATGATTTGCATGAGATCCGAAAAATTGTTTTGGAGTCAGGTAGATCTCGAATTCCTGTGTATGAAGAAAACATTGATCATATTCTTGGGATTTTATACGTGAAAGATTTGGTTGCGTTTTTTGGCGAGGAAGATGAAAGTTTTAACTTGCTTTCTATTTTACGTCAACCAATTGTTGTTCCAGATACAAAACCTGTGCAAGAACTGTTGGGTGACTTTCAACGAAGCGAAGTTCACATGGCAGTGGTGATCGACGAGTACGGCGGAACTGCTGGCATTGTGACAATTGAAGATGTCATTGAGGAAATTGTCGGTGAAATTCGAGATGAACACGATGACGCTGAGCCGGATGAACCGAAACTCGTGAGAGTAAATGACGGTCTCGTTGAAGTTGATGGACGGTATAACATAGACGATTTGAATGACGAACTTTCTTGGGAACTTCCTGAAGACGAAGAGTATGACACGCTCGCAGGTTTTGTCCTTGCTCACCTCGGTCATGTTCCAGAAGTGGGTGAAGTTCTTGAAGCATTCGCGAAGCGTTTTACGACACTTGAGGCTTCTGCAACTCAGATAAACCGCATTTCTATTGCGTATTCACTTCGCGAAGAATAAATCGAAATAATTTTTTCATTTTGTTGTTATATTGCTCTGTCTTCTATTAACCCAAATTAAGGAAAAATGAAATGAAAATGATATTAACCACGCTTGCCGTTGGCTCCATTATTGTTGTTGGAGGATGTAAAAAAACCAAAACAGTAGCAACTGAAACAACTGCAACCTTAGTCTCTCAATCCGAACCAATTGAAATGGACGTAAGTGTAAAAGTAGATAATGGCGAAATTGTTGTGGTGGTCAACGGGGAAGAACGATCAATCGGTGATCTTTCCGAGTTGATGCACAATATAGATTTTGGTGATGGTGACGATTCCATTGAAGTACACATTGAGAAAATGATGGGTGATGAAGGTAGTCTTCCCGAAGGCACGCACGTGTACATGATGGAAATGATGGACGGCGAGGGACCACCAGAAGGTATGCGTGAACACATGATGAAAATGATGGGTGATCGCGGCGAAGGCGGTGGTCATCCGAAGATGGTAATGATGCATGGTGGTGATGGTCCACCTGCAGGTACGCGCGAGCACATGATGAAAATGATGGGCGATCGCGGCGAAGGCGGCGGTCATCCGAAGATGGTAATGATGCATGGTGGCGATGGTCCTCCTGAAGGCATGCGTGAACACATGATGCACGATGGTGGTGAACACGGTGAATGGAGTGGTGAGTGGCGTGAACACAAAGAAGATCGCGACATTTCTGAAGAACATCAATTTATGGAAGAGCTTTCAATGCTTGATGAAGTGTCTAGTTATATGACACCACATTCAATGTCAATGTTTGGTATTCGCATGATCAGAGATGAACTTGAACCAGAAGATAGAATTAAGGCGTTAGAAAGAATTATCAGTCAAACTGACGAAGGTTCACCTTCCAGAAATGCTGCACTCATCGTTTCAATCGAGACACTGCAAGAACTTGACAGGCAAGAAGAAGCCGTAGATTTAATGATAGAACTTGTTGTTTCTAATTAAGGATATTTCTGTATGCGTTGAGTCGTTTTTCTAAACCGCGTCGCAGTGTTGCTGGTCTTGGTTTATCGAGATCTCGGCACACAACAGTTAGCATTTTGACAAGCCCGTGATAGTCGTTCACTGAAATAATTTCAGGCGCGACTTTCGCGGGCTTATTTTTTTGCAAAACTCCATCCATGTCAAGCATATTATGATAATTACCAAGCGCAAGACACAAACATGTTGAGAGGTATCCGTAGTTACAAAATGCAGTAGATTCGCACGTGCCACCGGGCATAAGTTTGCGTTGCCACGGAAAATTCTTTTGCGTGTTCATGATTTCAGCTATTGCGTTTGTTAGCTCTGGACCAAAGACACTTGTTTTGTCACCAACTCGAAGAATTGGACCAGCCCCAATTGGAGATTCTGGAAAACTCCGTGATGTTTCAAGGCAAAGTAATCTTGATGATTTTGATACGGTTTTATTTTTTGCAGCAGCAACTGCTCCGATAAATCCAATCTCTTCTGCGCGAGTAAGCAAAACACCAACATGACCCAGACCCCGTAGGGATTTGATATTATCTAACGCTGAAATCGCAGCGGCAACGCCTGCGAGATCATCGCATGCGGGTGCATGAAGCAAATCGCCTTTTACAATGGGTGGATTAAAACGCCACCTTGCAACATCGCCCTTGAGCAAAAAACCCGCAACGCTTTTTTGTAGTTTGGCAACAACTCGTTTAAATGGTTTTGCTTTAGCATCGAGCGATTCGATTATTCCAAAATAACTATTGTCGTTGTTGTCGAAGACTTCAATTTTTGCTCCGACAAAATAAGCGTCATTTACGCCACCTCTAAAATCCAATTCAATATGTTTTTCGTCAATTTGTTCTCGAACCACAAACGCTGGGTGATCGAGGTGAGCTGTGATATAAATGGGCTTCTTTGAGGATTTGCGAGTTTGGGTGAGAAGGAGATTGCCAAACTGGTCATTGTTCAAAGTGATGCCAGATTGCTTTATTACCCATTTCTCAATCCAGTCTATGACTCGCCACTCTTGCCCAGCCGCTGTTGGGATTGCTGTAATTTCCATCAACCATTTCAAGTGTTTTTTCATGTGTGCATCATAGTGCCTCGCATCAAGGCACCATACAATGCGGAGATGGCACTTGCTACGATAGAAGAGATTTTGGAAGATTTGCGTGACGGGAAAGTCATCGTGCTTATCGATGACGAAAATCGTGAAAACGAAGGGGATTTTGTTGTCGCAACGGAGCACATCAACGTGGAGTTGATCAACTTTCTTACACGCGTTGGTGGAGGTTACCTCTGCGTAGCGATGTCCGGTGAGGACTGTGATCGCCTAGAACTTGGTCCACAAGTTGCAGAGAACACTAGCGTTCGAGGAACACCTTTTACGATTAGTGTTGATGGTCATCCTCGCCATAATGTAAGTACTGGAATCTCAGCAGCAGACCGTGTAAAAACCCTAAAGCTTCTCGTAGATACAGATTCAAGACCAGACGACTTTGTTCGCCCAGGTCATATCAACCCTCTTCGCGCACGCGTTGGTGGTGTACTTGCTAGGACTGGGCAAACCGAAGGCTCAGTTGATTTGTGTAAACTTGCAGGGCTTAAACCATCAGCAGTTATTATTGAAATCGTCAAAGAAGATGGCGAAATGGCGAGAGTTCCAGATTTAGAAAAAATTTGCGAAGAACAAAATTTTAAGATGTGTTCTGTTGAGCAAATTATTGAGTATCGCCTTGCACGAGAAAGCCTTATCCACCGAATAGATCCGAAGTGCGGAACGCCAATCGAGACTCCTTACGGGATATTTAATTTGATTGCATATCACAGTGCAATTGACGCGGTTCCACATCTTGCGCTCACTGTTGGAGATGTCGGAGAACTTGACGAATACGGAAGTGCTAAACCAATTGAAGAACCAATCCTTGTACGTGTTCACCGTCGCAATTTACTTGGTGATATTTTTGATGTGGCTGACCATCCTTCTGGCAAGGAACTTCGCGCTTCGATGAAAATGATTACTGATGCTGGCAGGGGTGCAATCATCTATTTACGCCCAGAGCAATACGGTGATGAATTTATCGACCGTCTACAAAAAATTCAACGACCAGAAACTGACGTCAATGTACGAGACCTTACAGTTTCAGAAAAACCAATGGATCGCAGGGATTACGGAACAGGCATTCAAATCATCCGCGACCTTGGGTTAAGAAAACTCAAACTTTTAACGAATCATCCTAAGCGCCTCACCGCTTTGCATGGTTTTGGCATTGATATTGAGGAGCAGATTCCAATCGAATTGGATTCAGTTCGTTAAAAAGATCACTCAACAATAACAAGGAAATTTAAGGGGTGACTTTCGTGAAAATCATCCCATTCCATTTGTATATTGCAATATTAAATAATGAAGGTGCACTCTTTCTGGATGCAGATAAATTTGACGAAGCAATAGCCAGAATTACTTTTTGAAAGAAATTTACTATGAAAAATATGAACTAAATGACATTTGGACAATTTGGAACGAAGTGGAGGCTTCTAAAATACCAAAAATAAACTGTAGCCCAGTGTTTTAATTATCTAATCTCGATTTCCAAACATAATTGCCAAGCGGAAGCAAAGTTTGACCGCTTCAAGGTAAATCCAAACGAGCGTCACCATGAGAATAAAACCGCAGAACCACTCCATTTGTTTTGGAGCGCCTGATTTCACCTGTTGTTCAACCATGCCAAAGTCGATGATCAACCAAAGTGAAGCAACTCCAAGAATAAGGACATTGAGTCCTATGCCAATGAGCGCCGAGGTTCCACCCTCCATTGCGGACCCAAGTGACAAAAATGGCATTTGAGTCCCGAACATCGACATGACGAATGAGATCATATAGGTTACAAAAATACCAAGAGTGAGGACTTGCACCGCGGCAGTAAACTTTTTTGTTGGTTGTAAAATTCTAAAATAATACAACGCGAGCATTGAAACGAGAACACTCATTGTGATCACAAACGCTTGGAGTGCAAGCCCGCCAACAGCAGCGTAACCCATGTTTGCCAGTGTGCTATCGAGAGCATTGGTAAGCACACCTAAAAAAGCACCCTGCACAATTGCATAAATCCAAGCCGTTTGTTTCGCTCGCATTGGATTTCGATAGATCATGAAATACACAACAATTGTCGCAATTAACCCAGCGATTCCAAGTGGCCAAGCAAGTGCGGGTTGATTTTGCGTGATCCAAATGCCAAGCATTCCTCCGATGAGGCAAATGACAGTCAACATGCCAGTTTTATTGACAACGCCTTGTATTGAGGCGGTTTCAGCCCCTTCTGCAGAAAGTCCGGCATCCCAAATTTCTGGATTTTTCAATACAGGGTTGGATGTATCTAACATGTTTCGTTTCATTCGCATTGTGATAACCTCCGTTGTGGTCTGGTGTATTGTACCCGCATACACCTATGCAGACAAAAGACCTCATCTTAGCATTTGAATCATTTGCACCAACATACCTCGCCAACGAATGGGACAATGTTGGCCTGCTCGTTGGGTCAAGTTCGTGGTCGGCAGATTCGATATTGCTAACCATCGATTTAACTGAAGCGGTGATGAAAGAAGCTATCAACATGAACGTTGACATCATTGTTTCTTATCATCCACCGATATTTAAGCCACTTACATCAGTTACGGACAATTCATTTAAAGAGCGTGTTGTGCTTGAGGCGATCTCAAATCATATCGCTATTTATTCACCACACACCGCACTTGATGTTGCAACTGGCGGCGTGAATGATTGGATAGCGGAGTGTTTGGGTAAAGGTGATGTACGTGCCCTGCGTCCGTTTGGGAATTTGCCTCCTGACGAAGAATGCAAACTGATTACATTTTGTCCCCAAGAAAAAGCAGAGGAATTACGTTCCGCGCTTTCAAGCGTCGGGTGTGGTCGTATTGGGATGTACGAACAGTGTTCGTTTACAACACAGGGTGTTGGAACATTTATAGGCAAAGAGGGGACAAATCCAACGCACGGTGAATCTGGCGTGTTGCAAAAGGTAATCGAGTGTAAATTCGAAATGGTTGTTTCAAAAGCTTCGCTATCCTTAGCAATTCAGGCACTACGACAATTTCATCCCTATGAGGAACCCGCCCTTGAAGTGCACGAACTTGGCGAACGCCCCCGAAGGGAAATAGGTGTAGGCCGACGTATACATTTAGATAAACCGATGCAACTAGATGAACTCGCTAGGAAACTTAAAAAACACCTGGGAATTGGATACGTACGTGTAGCCCCTGCGGCGGGCAAAGGTGATCGGATTAAAGTCCAAACCATTGGATTATGTGCAGGCGCTGGCGGTTCAGTTTGCGACCTTGCAGTAGATGACGGATGTGAAGTATTCATTACTGGCGAGATGACACATCATGATGTTGTTGCAGCAACGGCGCGCGGCTGTACTGTTGTGTTGACTGGACATACCAACAGCGAACGAGGGTTCTTGCCAAAACTCAAAGAACAACTTACCACCCTACTTCCCGAAGTTGTTATTTCGGTGAGCAAAGCAGACGCTCCACTCTGGACATATTTTTAAGGAATACACAACATGAAATATGCAGGATTGATAACTCGGTGTTTAGCATTTTTTGTTGATTGCGTTATGATCCTAATTCTTCAGTTAATCGCAGTGTTATTCCTTTCATTCTTGTTTGGACTTCTAATGCCAATCATTCCAAATACAACAGAAACAGTTACGGATACATTTATTTATTTATCGGTATATGAATCAATAATAACTTTTGTTGTATGGTGGATTTATTTCTCCGCGCTAGACAGTTCGCATAACCAAGCAACCCTCGGTAAACAAATTTTTGGTTTGAAAGTAGTAGATTACTCTGGAAACAAAATTGGTTTTTGGAGAGCAAGCCTTCGATATGTTGGTATGTACATATCCATCGTTCTTTTGCCGATCACCTTGTTCGTAGTTGCACTTTCATCAAAAAAACAGGGCTTGCATGACATGGCTGCAAAGTGTTTGGTTGTATATAGGTAATTACTGCATTACTTCTTTATACCGCGGACAACTCACAACATGATCATTCACCATACCTACGGCTTGCATAAAGGCGTAGCAGATTGTCGGACCAACAAATTTAAAGTTTTGTTTTTTGAGATCTTTTGTCATTATTTCACTGATTGATGTAGATACAGGAATCTGCACACTCGTTTTCCATCTATTGATAATCGGTTTGTAGTCGACATGTTTCCATAAAAAATCATCAAATGACCCTTTGCCTTTTTCCATAATTTTAAGCCACGCTTTGGCATTGGCAATTGCCCCATTAATTTTTGATTGGCTACGAATAATTCCAGCATCTTTTAGAAGTCGGTTTACTTTTCGCTTTCCATACTTTGCAATTTTTTCGGGATCAAAATCATCAAATGCGTTCCTGAAATTATCTCGTTTTTTCAAGACAATAATCCAAGACAGCCCAGCCTGAAATCCATCAAGGCACAGTTTTTCATACAACGCTTTGTCATCGTGTTCAGGGACTCCCCACTCTTGGTCATGGTAATTCACGTAAATTGGATCAGTTCCACACCAAGTACATCGTGTCATAAGTATTTGCTAGTATACACTTCTTAGATAAAGTGAATCTCTGGTGGAGTAGTTAGGTGGAATATCAAATATGAAAACATATGTTATTCAGCGCGAAGGTGACGAAATTGGCGTATTTACAAAGCGCCAGTTGAAGCAAGGAATCCGTTCGGGTGAAGTGAAACCTTCTGATGAAATGCGACAAACAGGTACAAGAGAATGGCACCCTGTTGGATCTGTTTCTAAATTGTCGGAAGACCTAAAAGAGACAGCCACAACACCCAAAAGAACAAAAGAACCAACAGAAGTCTCTTTTGTGATCAGTCCGGATTCAGCTGATCAAACAGGTTTTAACGCGGTTGCACAAAATCCCGATGATACAAGTGTTGATCTCGAAAGCGACACGCTTGATGACGATATTGATTCTGTTGATGATTCCATGGACGAAGATCTAAGTTCGATAGAACCAGATCAAGCAAGGTCAGATCTTAAACGGGCAACAATTTTTGCTACTCAAAATTACTTGCGTCGTAGTATTTTTATTAATAACGCTGACTCTATTCAAAAATACGGAGTCATCCTTCAATACATCGCCGTTGTTATTTTGGCTGTCTTTACCTATCTCGTATATAAAAACCCTCAATCGCCAGACCCGCTTCTAACAGCGGCTTCCTTTGCAGCAGCGATTATTATTGGGAGTATTGCAGCAGGAAAGTGCCGGCATGCAGGTCAACGTTTAGTTGCAAGTACCCCCACATCTGTCCGAGGTCACCAACCATTAGATATGCTTGGTTTGATGATTTTAACTGCTGGTTTGGCGATGTTGGTTGGATCGATACTCTCAGCATTTTTACTCACCGGTGGAACAGAAAGTGTTATTTGGACAATTATTTACGGTGTGTTAGCGCTCCTTGCAACTGTTCTTGCTGCGGGGCTTGTGTTGAGCCCATCAATTACAAATGTTGAAATAGAAACAGTTACTTCAACAGAGGAAGCGTTTGGACTTGTTGCCCTTGTTGCCAAAGCGGGATTACTCCTAAGCCCATTTGTTCTAGCAAGTTGTAGTGCGATAGGCGTTCTTCAGGGAAGCATTGCCTTGTATCACCTCTGGCGGGCTGATGAGGTAGTGGCACTCACAAACATGTCTGGCTGGGAGAAGCCACTATTGTTTTTGCTGATTGCAGGTTTTTATCCACTTGTAATGTACTTTGTGCTGTTGGTTTATAGCATGTTTGAACGAATGTTTAGATAAGTCAACCAATGATTACTTAAACAACTCTTCAATCAAATCCAGAGGATTTGGTACTTCTCTATCCCCGCCAAGTGCATTGTCTAAAAGATTTCCTACCCCGCTTGAAAGTAATATTTGTACAAGGTCAAAGTCGGGATCCACTTTTGCAACTGGGTTTTCAATCGTCCCAGTAATAAGAATGGGTACATCAATGTCAGTTGCAAGGCCTCGCAGTTCTTTTATGGAATAACCGAGACCAGTGAGAGGGATTGCAGATTTTAAATGTAGTTTTCTGTTTACTAAATTAATTGTTCCAGAATATGGAATGTTGTATTTATTATCGAGTTTAAGTTTGAATTCTTTGTAAGAAATGACGCCATTTCGAATCCGCATTTCGATAGGTTCAAAGTAACCCCGAATGACATCAACGTGACTGGATTTGAACAGTGGAAGAAGTTGCATTGTGAGTGAGCCACTATCGAGGGCAACTTCACCAATATCAATTGTAATATCGGCGTTGAGTTCCCTAAGATTTCCGTCTAATGGAACACTTGCGTTTGCAACCCGAAACCGAATGGGCTTGTTGACAGAACGAATGTCCGAGAGCACGGGGCCGAGGTCTTTGAGTAAATGTTGTGTTAAATTTCTAGAAAGTTGTAATTCAGCGTCTGTATATGTTTTTTCAACCGTTTCAATTTTTCCATTTAAAAAAGTCAGATTCGTTTCAAATGCAGCGTTTGGTGAAGTTCCCCCTGCTTTAAATCGCGGTTTTTCAAAGATATTCTCTCCAATAACCTCTACCGAAATTGGTGATCCAAGCGTATCAAACAAAATACCATCAGTATTACAGAACGCTTCGAGTAAGTGGGTGTCAATACCTGTTGCTGCCACATGTAAATTTAATCCATCACTTGTTTTATTCGTTTTTCCACGTACAACGGTGTGTTGATTTCCAATATCAAACACTAGATCGAAAGTTGCATTACCTTCAATGTCTACTGTTGGGGCTTTGAAACGGAGGGTTGTAATTGATCCAATGTTTGTTTTTGTAAATGATGTTGCAAGTTGTTTATCGATTGCTGCGGTTAATTCTATATTTTTTAAGGAGTGGATTTGGTCGCCTTCTAAAACCACATTGCACGAACCGTTTATTTTTGAACTATGCATTGATAGATCAATGCTACTCCAATCCAGTATTGCGGTTGTGTGTATCGTTTTTCCAATATCCCTTTTTATAACAATTCTATCATCTGTGATGTAGGATTCAAATATTGTTGAGGGAATGTTCGCCAGCGTTATCTCGCCCTTACCACGGGGAAGCTGATCAATAATTGTTTTCCAAAGGTCATCAATTCCATCGAGTTTGTTTTTGTTTGGAGAATATAGTTTCGCCGTAAATGCAGAATTGGTTGCATTTAATTTTGCCGTGCCACTTGTTGAAAGTGTGCGATCAAGAACATCGGCTTGTAAAGTGGCCTTGATGAAATTCACAGTTGTATTAGATGGAAGGTGTAAAAGTTCACCGTTGACTTCGACGTTGCCAACTAATGCGTCGTTTGTTAAGCCCGTTGGACTGAATGTATCGAGGCGGATTGTAATTGTTGGATTGCCCGACACGCTTCCTTCCGTGAGTGTTTCAAGAAATTCACTGTGGATGTTTGCATTAACGTCAACGTCAGTCATTGTTCCGTCGGTTGCATTTAGTGAGGCAGCGATGCGTAGGTCTCGAGCACTAAATGTTGCGCTCGTTGGTTCATCTTTACCATTTCGACTAAGTTTTGCACTCATGGTAGGGCCAAGGTCCCGAAAAGTATTAACTTGCACCGAATCAAGGAAAGCGGCAAGGATTGATGTTGGAACATCTGACACGTTTGCTGTGCCTATGATTGCCCACTCCCCAAAAGTAAACGCATCTTTTGTGTTTGATTTTACAAATTGGGTTTTGCAAAACATAGTTCCACGCTCTTGATCGTATTCTGTAAGAGAGCCGTTCATACCAACATTAAATGATTCAGTCATGTTGGGCGAGGAAATTGCACCGATAAACTTTTTGATGGTCCAGCCGCGTATACCGTTAATTGTCGGAAGTTGTGCGTTGCTAATTCCTATTGTTAGTGCACCGCCTCCTTGGAGATCAATCAAACCTGCTGCATTGATGAGGGAAGGCGATGTACAAGATGCTTCTATAAATCCACCAAGTAATGTCTCAGCGTTTACTTCGGCTGCAAAGTGATGTCCCGGATCGATATCAAGTGATGCGGTGACATTGTTATAGAAGAGCGGTTCTTCATATTCAACAGTCAATGTATCAAGAGACAAAGTGAGATTAATTTTTGGAAAAACAAACGGTTCTTTTTTTTGTGAAGCCGAGTTGGGTGAAGGTGTTGTAGTGACAATTTTGATTTTTTCTGTTGCAACTGGAATCACAACGACCCCATCGCCGGTGATCGCAGCTTTGATTGGTTTTGAATTCAGCAGTAAAGAAATAAGCCCGTTTTCTACTTCGATGTTGAGATCGGCAGTTGAGTCATCATGAACAAAATGTACTCCGGTTAACACCTGTGGACCAGTCCACCCCACAGAAATATTTTCCACAGTTGTGCCATCAACTTCAACTGCTTGCCGGATCATTTTTTGTGCAAAGATGGGAATGGTAATAGAGGCACCGATACCGATTGTTACTAGCGCCAGAACACAGAAAACCAGAAATTTTCTCTTCTTCGACATGAAGTGTGAATCGTAACGGTTTGCGTGTTCTCAGGGGACCCGCCGTTGGATCTGACCCCTGTGGCCAGGTCAAGTTTGATTCATTGCATTTGGCCTGAATTAAGCACCTGACACTTGAGGGATTGGTATCCTTAACGAATTATGCGCAAGAAAATTGAAATAAAGGCAGCTGCAAAAATTAATATGTCTTTATCAGTGGGTTCCCCTGATGCGTCTTTTTCAATGATGCACCCTATCGCATCGGTGATGACAACAGTTGATTTTTGTGACGATTTGAGCGTAACACGGCTCGACGAAGGCGATATGTCAAGGTACGCCATCCTTTGGCATGAGGATGCACCTCGCAAAACCCCCATTGATTGGCCAATAACGAGTGATTTGGCGGTTAGGGCGCATCGGCACCTTGAAGCAAAGGTTGGAAAAACGCTGCCGGTGCAATTAAAACTAGACAAACGAATCCCCGTTGGTGCTGGGCTCGGTGGCGGTTCTTCTGATGCAGCAGCCATGCTTCGAGCAACCGTTGCACTATTTGATCTTGATGTTGATTTACAGACCATTGCCCCAGACATCGGTTCTGATGTTCCATTTCTATTAGATGGTGGAACCCAGCTTGTATCTGGTTTTGGGGAGAAACTTGAACTCTTAGAAGATGTTGATCTGGCAATTGTTATGATTCTGCCCCCCTACGGCTGTGCAACGGGCGAAGTTTACGACGCGTTTGATGATCTTTCAGAGGGATATCTTGATATTGAGCGTGCCCGTAATGGCGATATTTTTAATGATTTAACCTCTGCTGCGAAAGCAAGCACAGAACAATTAGCCATTGATATGGAACAAGTGCATAAGATTGCAGAGACCGAAGTGCATTTATCAGGGAGTGGTTCAAGCATGTTCGTGATCTGCGATAATCCAACGCATGCAAAAGTACTCGCTCTTGCAATTGAAGAAAAAACTGGGCTTGTCGCAATTACGACCCAAACATTTGTTCCAACTAAGGAACTGGAGAAAACAGAATGACAACAATGATGATGACCGAATTTGTACCTGCTGATATTGATGCATCAATATGGGAAAATTTGCAACCTTATTACCAACAACTCATTGATCGCGAGTTTAAATGTTCGGGCTGCTTAAAACAGTTCTTACTTGATCGCAGTGAACTAGATGCAGCCGCCGCTGAGGCTGGGTCAAATCTCTACATTGCAATGACATGTAATACAGAAGACGAAGAAGCCAAAGCAAGTTTCCTCCATTTTGTTGAAACCGTAGAGCCTGAATTGACAAAGGTTGGGTTTGAATTAAATAAAAAAGTGGTTTCGTGCCCCCACGTCAAAGACCTAGATAAACAACGGTATGCCGTATTACTGCGAGACTGGTTTGCAGATGTTGAAATTTTCCGAGAAAAAAATGTTCCACTTCAAACCGAAGACACAAAACTTGGTCAGGAATACGCAGAACTTTGCGGGGCAATGATGGTTGAATTCGACGGCGAAGAAAAAACCATGCCACAAATGGGTGTGTACCAACAAGAACAAGATCGTTCCACTCGAGAAGCATCTTGGCGTGCAGTTGCTGAAAGAAGATTGCAAGATAGAGAAAACATTGATGGCATATTTGACAAGATGGTAAAAATTCGTCACGCATCTGCAACTAACGCGGATTTTGAGGATTACAGAGGATATATGTTTGCAGTGAAGCATCGTTTTGATTACACACCAGAAGATTGCATTGCTTTTCACGATGCGATAGAAAAAACATGCATGCCTATTGTTCGAAAACTTGCAGAAGAACGCAAAGTAGCGCTTGGTGTTGATTCGATTCGGCCCTGGGATTTAGCGGTTGATCCGCATGGTCACTCTGCACTTAAACCATTTGAAAACGCTGATGATCTCATTGAAAAAACTTCAAAGTTGTTTTATAAAATGGATGGTGAACTCGGTGTTATGTTTGATTCCATGCGAGATGGAGGTTATTCCCTCGACCTTGATTCTCGTAAGGGGAAGGCGCCCGGTGGATATCAGGCGAGCCGAGATAGACAACGAAAACCATTTATATTTATGAATGCTGCGAGTCTTCCGCGTGATCTCGATACGATGGTGCATGAAGCAGGTCACGCATTTCATTACATGTTGTGTCGGCATGACGACCTAGTTTGGTATCGTGGTGCGCCACTTGAATTTGCCGAAGTTGCATCAATGAGTATGGAATCGCTTGCATATCCATTCTTGGGTGAGTTTTATTCTAAAGAAGAAACGAAACGAGCTATACGAAAACACCTAGAAGGTATTGTTTCAACACTTGCATGGGTTGCAACTATTGATGCATTTCAGCATTGGATTTACTTAAACCCAGAACATACACGAGAAGAGCGAACTGCTCAGTGGCTAGAAATTGACAAACGATTCGGAGGTAATATTGATTGGTCTGGGCTTGAAGAAGAACAAGAGGCGGTGTGGCATCGGCAACTCCACCCATTTGAAGTTCCTTTTTATTACATTGAATATGGCATTGCGCAACTTGGCGCATTGCAACTGTGGTTGAACTATTGCAATAATCCAAAAGAAGCACTCGCTTTATACAAAGAAGGTTTAAAACTTGGTGCAAGTAAACCGCTTCCTGAACTTTTTGAAACAACTGGATTGCAGTTTGATTTTACTGCACAGATGGTGGGTACTTTGATGAAAGCAGTAGAAGTAGCATTGGATCAACACGCAGAATGAAAGCTCAAGGTGGCTTTCGTTCAATCTTGTATGTACTAAGAAAGTCTCTAAACGCAGGCGGTTTATTCGCAATGTGGAAAGCGATGCGATCACCAAATGCATGTAAAACATGCGGACTTGGAATGGGTGGCCAGCGTGGTGGCATGGTGAATGAGACGGGAAAATTTCCAGAGTTTTGTAAAAAATCCGTGCAAGCTATGGCTGCGGATATGCAGGGAGCAATAACGCCTGAATTTTTTGAACGATATTCAATTGCAGAACTTTCTGCATTTTCACCTCGTGAACTTGAATCGTGCGGTAGACTCGTCTTCCCAATTTTTGCAGGACCGCTCGATACACATTATAAACCAATGTCGTGGGATGATGCACTTGGTCGAACTTCTAATTCAATCAAAAAGATTGAACCCAACAGGTCGTTTTATTATTTAAGTGGCCGGTCTAGTATTGAAGCAGGTTTCTTATTGCAACTTGCAGCGCGTGTTCGTGGAACAAACAAAGTCAATAATTGTTCGTTTTACTGCCACCAAGCTAGTGGTGTTGGGCTAACAAGTGTGACTGGTTCAGGAACCGCGACAGTAGTTTTAGAAGATTTACAGAAATGCGACCTTGTGTTTTTGATTGGATGTAACCCTGCGTCAAATCATCCAAGATTGCTTAAAACGCTCGTTGATATACGTCGCCGAGGTGGAAAAGTCATCGTCGTTAACCCAATGAAAGAGCAAGGTCTTTGCAAATTTAAAGTGCCAAGTGATTTTCGCAGTTTGCTTTTTGGATCAACAATTTCTGATATGTACGTGCAACCAAATATTGGCGGCGACAGTGCATTTCTTTTAGGAATAATAAAATCCCTAGGTGAAACTGATACGTTTGACGACCAATTCTTAGAAGAGCACACAGAGGGTTTTGATGCAGTTGCTAGCCGTGCTTCTGTTACATCGTGGTCTTCGATCGTAGAACAATGTGGAGTTGATCAAGACACAATCGAAAAAACAAGTGGTATTTATTCGAAATCTTCAGGAACAATTTTTTGTTGGGCGATGGGTATTACACACGTCGAGGGGGGTGCTGACAGTGTAAGAATGATTGCCAATACCGCTATTGCCCGGGGCATGATTGGTCGCGAAGGTGCTGGTTTGTTACCCCTTCGAGGTCATTCAAACGTTCAGGGTATGGGAACAGTTGGTGTTGTTCCAATTCTTAAAGGAAAAATGGCCGAAGCAATTGAAAGTGAACTAAAAATAACGCTTCCAAAGGAAAAGGCTGGTTTTCGGGGCGACACAATGGCTTGCATGCAGGCGTCGCACCGAGGAGAAATTGATTATGCGATGTGTCTAGGAGGTAATCTACTTGGTTCAAACCCAGACACACGTTTTGCAATTGATGCCATGTCAAAAATAAAGTTTATTTCGTACATGTCAACAACGCTTAACAGTGGCCACTTTTTGGGAAAGGGGATGGAGACGGTTGTGCTTCCTGTGTTAGCTCGTGATGAAGAGGAACAAATTACCACACAAGAGTCAATGTTTAATTTTGTTAGGCGAAGTTCTGGTGGTGTTCCGAGACATTCTGGACCAAGGAGCGAAGTTTCGGTGATAGCCGAACTTGCACACACGGCAATTGGCGGGATTCAATGGGAACAATTTCAAAACTACGATTCAATCCGCACATTGATTTCGAGGTGTGTTGATGGCTTTGACCCTGTTGAAGAGCACCAAATAGAAGGCAGAACTTTCCACAAGCCAACTTTCGCTACAAACTCGGGCAAAGTTATTGCGCACGATGTACTCCCTAAGCCCCACCATGTTTTGTCCAAACAACAGTTACGTTTGATGACAATTCGTAGTGAGGGGCAATTTAACACCGTTGTGTATGAAGAAGAAGATGTCTATCGAAACCAAACAAGGCGAGATATTGTTTTAATGCATCCAGATGATATCGCTGAGTTTGAATTTGTAGAAAACAAATTAGTTTGCGTACGAGGAGATGCGGGAGAGTTAAAAGTAATTGTTCGGGAGTTTGATATTAAACGTGGAAATTGTGCAATGTATTTTCCAGAAGCAAACGTTCTTCTTTCGACTAAAATTGACCACGAATCTAAAACGCCATTATTCAAAGGCGCAATTGTTGAGTTGTTCGGGTGTGTTGATGCTTGTTAGTTGTTGGTCAATACCTTTTGGTCTTTTGATATGAGTTGTGCGAAGTTCTCGAAGAAAACCATGGAGTGATCTCCCCCCGCTTTCTAAATATGCAGAGCATTTAGCTCTGCAATTTGAACTGATGACAAGAGGGAGCGGTGTTGGAAAGTCATCCTCTTCTTTACCAGAAAAAATTACAGCATCTCCAGTAATAAGGAGCGGTTGCACGGTTTCTGTTTTAAGCAAGGGCATGTCGCAACCAACAACTAAGTAACGTTTATCGATGTTTGATATGAGCAACGCTTCAAGCCCAGCAACTGGTCCAAGTCCAGGTTGGCGGTCATCTATACAACGTTGTCCACTAATTGAACCCCCAACAATGACCGTGTTAACTGCAGTGGAAGTTGCAAATTCAAGCATTGCCTCCATCATTGTTTTGCCAGTTGATGTCGGTATTTTGTGTTTAGGTGCCCCCATCCGTTTGCTTTTTCCACCCACTAAAATTGCAATGGTGTGTGGCCACATTTGATTAGTTATTGTTGAGAACTGTAATTGCTTCGCCGGGAGTCACATTATTCTCTACGAGTACCTTTGCAAGGAATCCACATCGCCCAACAATATCTGTTTTAAGTTGCTCGCCAAGGGTATCAAGTACAAAGCACGGTCTTCTAGATTCAACAAGTTCGATCACTAAGCCCCCTGAAAACGAGAGTTGATCACCCGGCTCAAGGGATTGCACATTGAGTTTTTCAACAGTGAAATTTTCACCTACAGCGCCGGGATAAACTTTGTACCCCTCTTTTATGAGCTGATTGAGGATTTCAATATCTATTAAGCTAATCGCCCTGTCTTTTTTGACATGCTTATCATGATCTCGCCCATCTCCTTGTAGGCCATCTAGGGTTACTGAGCAAATTTTTACAGGAAGTTTAGGAATTCCACCAGTAGAAACGTTTACAGATACTAGAGTTGGCATGAACGAATTATACTCTACATAACATGAATTTCGTATCGCTATTAATACCTCTTTTTTGCTTGTTGATCCAACCAACGTCTGTTGAACTTACACCAGTTGATGCTGGAGTTGAGGATGTAAATGGTTTGAGTGAATCACTGATATTAGAACCATTTGATATGCGCGACAATCAATCGTTCGAACAACTGTTTCGAGTTAAAGGCAGCCCAGAAATTTATGTAAGGCGAGCTGGTTCTTTGCATGCAGTGTTTCGTGACCCGCATTATCTTGAAACAATTGGTGGGTCAATTCCACTAGTCCCAGCGGGTACAATCTATTGCATCGGGGAAGTCACACAGGATGTGTTGCATCAACTCGGCGTTATCGCCCGTGGAGAATTAACCCTTAAAAATGAACAGGTTTCGAATGAACAAGTTGCAGCTAGGAATCCTACGCCGCCGACAATTTCACATGCGCCGTTACACACTATTAGATTTCTCGATGACTCTCAATATAGAAGGCAAAGGCTCGCTTCTTTTGTTTTAGAAATATATATTCAACAGTGACGATCTAGGCAGCTGTTGGAGGTTCATCGTTACGATGATCCCAAATACCCATTATTGATGCGGTCAAATAAATTTGCTTTTGAGCTGCTGCGATTGCATCATCATCATATTTGCAATGTAAACCACGTTCATTGCCAAGTATTTCTGCCGCTTCACGTGGAAACGGAAGAGATAGGCGGTTTGAGCGAATAATTGGGTCGATTGGTACAGATGGATTTGGAAAACCGTGACCTGTATGTGGATTTGGATATTGTGTTGGATTTTCCATGATTCTGGTTAATCGGCGGAAAAATACACCGAGTTTTGTGATTCTTCATTTTGCAAATGCTCTATTTTTAATATTGCAAGTACACATTCTCCAAACTACCCATTTTGTCATATGAATCAGTTGACCCAACCAATTAGCGCGGGACCTGGTACAGGATCGGGTACAACACTGGGTACGGGACCGGGTCCAATGTTTAACAGGGTCCAATGTCTAACAACAAAGTGTGAACATACTGAAACCCGAGGCTCTGATTGGTAAAAGTAAAGGTACGATACGGTGCTCATGACACCCCCAATTGCGCCCCTACAAAATCCAGAGATTAGAATTAAAGACCCACTGCTTGAACCAATCGTAGAAAAAGTTCGAGCTGGTGTGCGTATCACCGAAACTGAAGGCTTGCAACTCTATGAAACGAACGACATCTGGACACTTTGCTCGTTGGCAGATGAAGTTCGAAGAAAATGGCACGGCGACATTGCCTACTACAACATAAACCGTCACATAAATTATTCAAATGTATGCGCACTAAGTTGCAAGTTTTGCGATTTCTATCGGAAGAAAGATCAAGAGGGTGCGTATGAATATTCAATTGAAGATATTAAAAAAGAAGCGCAGGGTGCAAAAGAATCAGGCGCAACTGAAATACATATTGTCGGTGGTTTGCATCCATGGCTTCCATTTTCATATTACACAGATCTAATTCGTGCGATCAGGGAAATAGCACCCGACATTCATATCAAAGCATTTACTGCGGTAGAAATTGTTCATCTTGCTAAAATCTCAAAACGTGGACGTGATGGAAATGCAGGAATTTCCTCAGTAATACACGATTTAATTGATGCTGGCTTGGGTTCTCTTCCTGGTGGTGGTGCGGAAGTTTTTGATGACCGCGTACATGACGAAGCATTTCGAGGAAAAATACGTGGACAACAATGGATGGATGTCCACCGTGCTGCGCACGAACTTGGACTTAATTCAAATGCAACCATGCTGTACGGACACATTGAATCTAGGGTAGAGCGGTTACGGCATATGTCCTTATTGCGAGAAGAGCAAGACCGCGCCAACGAAGACAGTATTGAAGGGAAATTTCAAGCGATCATTCCCCTTCCGTTTATACCAGGTGTTAGTGAACTCTCGCATCTCCCTGGGCCAGGTGGATTAGAAAACTTGCGTACCATTGCAATCGTAAGACTTATGCTAGATAACGTCCCCCATGTTAAGGCGTTTTGGATTATGCAAACTATACAAATGGCACAGCACATGTTGCAGTGTGGCGCCGACGATATTGACGGGACTGTTGTTTGGTACGACATTACAAAAGTTTCATCCAGTTCAACTCATCAAGAGTGCACAGTGAAAGATTTGGAACGAGCTATTATTGATGCAGGTTTTACTCCCGTGGAACGAGATACTTTATATCGAAAAGTTCAAAGGAATGGCACAGACTGGTCTGTTTTGGATTAAGTCTGAACGTCCGATAACACTGCCCCAGTCACCTTACGCCGCTTTTCTAGTTTGTATTGTTTGAAAACTCGGTTCCTTTACAAGGAGGCGATCGCTGGCCCAAGATTGCAAAACTTTTATAAATTTTGAACGTGCAATTGCTTCTGCTTCCATTACTTCTAGATCTGTTGAAAGTTGTAGGGAAACCTTGGTTTTTATAGGCGAAGCGGACATTCGACTTTCATCGACACTTTTACTTATCAAATATTGTCAACTCTCAGGTTTTAGGCTTAAATCCAAGTTGATCAAAAATACCTTCGAGTTGATCATTATCGAAAAATTCGATCATAAGCTTACCGCCCCCCTTTTTGGGTCCAAGTATTACCTTTACCTTTGTGCCTAAATGGTCACCAAGTTGCGTAGACATATTTTCTGCAAACATTTCTAGAGCTGATGGCTGGACTTTTTCTCCCGAACTTTTAGCACTTGCATTTACTTTTTTAAGTTGTCGCTCGAGTTCTCGAACCGACCATTGTTCGGCCGCGCACTTTCGAGCGATTGCTTTGCATTTTGTGATCTCTGGAATCCCCAAGAGCACCTTTGCATGACCCATAGAGAGGCGCCCATCTCGGACGGCATCTTTAGCAGTTAACTCTAAGTCGTTTAATCGCAGAAAGTTAGATACACTTGAGCGGTCAATTCCAAGCTGAGAAGCAATATCTTGCTGGGTTGCGTTGTAGTCAACAACAAGGCGGTCAAATGCTTCTGCTCGGTCTATAGGGTTTAGGTCTTCTCTTTGTAAATTTTCAATAAGAGCCCATTCTGCCGAAGTGCGATCGTCAAGATCTTTAATTATTGCTGGCACATGTGTAAGTCCAGCAATAGAGGCAGCTCTCCACCTGCGTTCCCCCGCAATAATTTCGTATCCTTCGCCAGCGGCCCTAACCACAATCGGCTGCATCAATCCAGCAGTTTTAATCGAATCAGCAAGTGATCCCAGGGAGTCATCGTCAAAGACTTGGCGAGGCTGCCTAGGATTCGGGACCACCTTTTCAACCAGTAATTGCACGAGACCACCACCGGTCTCCAAAGGAACAACATCAGTGACCCCCGATCCGGATATAGAAGACGTGGATGTTTTACTTACCGGCTTTAAGACCTCGACAGGTTTGTGCAGCAAGCCACCAAGCCCCCTCCCCAACCGCCGTTCGTTTTTCTTTTTAATATTTTTAGCCACAACGGTTACTCCTTCAACCAAATTAGCTTCGCAACATGTTCCACGTGGAACACCTGTTTCTTACAGTGTAATTTATCTCAGGAATTTCGGTGCCCGTCAACCCCAATAAGAGGGCGAATTACTCGGTTTATTAAGTCCGATAACCAGCCAGTAGTCTCTGCACTAGAATTTTGAATTGCCGAAAAAGATCTAACTGTTGCTAAATAGCACGAAAGTGTGTGCAAATGTTGTTAATTTGCATAAAGCAAGAGTTTACACGGACAGGGGAACAACATCGCAAGGATCAATTGTCATGTGAAGGGTATCCCCTACTTCGCCTAAGTGTCTGGGGTTGACCTCGGTAACTCGTAAAACTAAATCGTCAGTTACTTTGATTTTGTGCTGCGCAACTTCACCAAGATAAATTGTTTCTACTCTTTTTCCAGAAAATCCATTTTGAGCTGCAGGGGAGTCTATAACCCTGATCGCTTCAGGTCTCAGAGAACAGACAACACTTGTTCCTTCGCATGAAATATTTGTCCGGAGTTGACCAAAGGCAGTTTTTAAGCCCCCCGGACTAGGAGTAGCAGGGACAAAATTAGTTTCACCTATGAACTCTGCAACAAACTGTGAATTTGGTGCTTGATATACCTCTCTTGGGCTACCAACTTGTATTACTTTGCCATCTTTGAGAATAGCGAGGCGATCCGCAATAGAGAGTGCTTCTTTTTGATCATGAGTGACGTAAACAGTTGTCATACCGATAGTAGTGCAAATTCTACGTATTTCACTTCTCATTTCAAGACGTAGTTTTGCATCAAGATTGCTTAATGGTTCATCCAAAAGGAGGACATCTGGTTCTACGACAATAGCTCGAGCTAGGGCAACTCTCTGCTGCTGACCACCTGAGAGTTCATTTGGCTTACGATTTGCTAAATGTCCCATATGAACTGTTTCTAAGGCCGCAAGAGCTTTTTTTCGCTGTTCCGTGGGGGAATTCTTACGTATTTTGAGGCCATACGCGACATTTTCAACTACTGTCATATGTGGCCAAAGGGCATAGCTTTGAAAAACCATGCCAGTATTTCGCTTGTTTGGGGGAGTGTGTGTTACTTCTTTATCACCAAAAAGAATCTTGCCTGCAGTAGGATCAATAAATCCAGCAAGCATTCGAAGCAGGGTGGTTTTTCCACAGCCCGATGGCCCGAGTAAAAAAAATAACTCACCAGAACCGATGGTTAAATCTATTGAGTCTACGGCAAGAGTTTTGCCATAATTTTTGGTTAAGCAGGTCAGTGAAATCGCCGTCATAGTTGCGGACAATAACAGACCACCGAACCGCGTGGCTTTTTATCTTAGAATAAATTATGTGATTCAAATCAGTTTGCAGTGTACGATGTGAGTGATGTTAAACCCAAAATCACAACTTGATCGCTTGCGTAACTGGCGTGCACGCCCACTGCGAGACACTAGTATTAGCGATACTGTTGAGGCTATGCGAAAAGGCCTACGAAAAGGGAACCGTCAATCATCTTCTTTGGTTGAAGCGTGGGATGAACTTGTTCCGTCACATATTGCGAAACAGGCGACAATTGTGTCTTTGCGAAAGGGCATATTAGAAGTCGCAACAGATGGATCCGCAGTTGCATATCAATTAAACAGATTGATACGAGTAAGTTTACTTCGTGATTTACAACGGGTAAGCAAAGGGACGCTGAAAAAAATAAAAGTTAGAACTGCCTAACTAGTTTTTTATTTTCCGACGCAAAAAGAAGAAAAAACATGTTCGAGTACATCGTCAGGTGATATACGACCTGTGATTTTTCCAAGCGCGTGTAAAGAATCACGAATACATGCAGCGCACAATTCTGGTGTTTGTGAATTTGTTTCAGCACCTTCAATACCCCCAAATGCAACGCTCAACAGTTCCTCGTGTCTTGGCAGGGTGGCGATGGCATTTAGATTCACGATTGTTTTTAGTTGTAATAATTCTGCAATTTGTATTTTTAGTTTTTCAATGCCAACACCAGTTGTTGCACAGATGGCGCCTTCTTTTTGGTCTCGAAGATCAGCTTTTGTTTTAACGACGATTGTTTGCTCATTGGCTGACGGTGCAGTGTCATTTGGTCCAACACACCACAATACAAGATCTGCGTTGGCAATAGCGTTTTGAGCAGTTATTTGTGATGAATAAGAAATATTATCATGTTTATTTTCTAACCCAGCAATATCAACAAGCAACGCTTTAACAGAACCAAATATAACCCCTTCTTCGATAGCGTCTCGTGTTGTACCAGATATTTTGTTCACAACAACTCTTTGCTTTCCAATCAAGTAATTAAATAAAGTAGATTTCCCCGCATTTGGCTTCCCCGCAAGAACAACTTTTGGTAAATACCGAAGTGAAGCCATTGGAACCGAGTGGTGTATGATTGAGGAAAGAGATTCCTTTGCAGAATTAAGTTCACAGTTGAGATTGGAGTTCGAAATTGCTTCTACATCTTCTTCATCTGTAAAATCAATTCCCGCTTCGATAAGTGCGAGCGTACGGGTCAGTACCGATACCACTGGTTTGGTAAGCTTTGAAAGAGCGCCTTCCCGAAGTAGTGCTGCTCCGGAAAGTTCAGCGTTGTTTGATGCTGAGATAGTTGCAGAAACACCTTCCGCTTGTGCAAGTGAAATGCGTCCCGAGAAAAAAGCTCTCGCCGTAAATTCTCCCGCAGTTGCTTCGCGTCCACCTGTTGCTTCAATACACAATGAAACCAATCTTCTTGCAAGTATCGGGTTCCCTACAAGTTGTATTTCAATAAGTTGATCACCTGTGTACGATGAGTTTTTTGGAAAGGCACCAACAAGAACAGGCAACTTATTTTCTCCAATGTCAAGCTTGCTCGATAAAACAGAACCAAATTTTGGTTTGACTCCAAGTTTTTCTATTCCACTAAACGCCTTTGATCCACTAATACGAACCATCGCTCGTTTTGCATAGCCTTGAGCAGAACTTATTGCAACAATTGTTGATTCAAGATCCATCGGACCGTAAGCCTAATCCTTTTTCTTAAACGAGCGCTTGTTTGTTTTGTTTTTCACTTTCTTTCGTCGTGCTTCCATTGCATCTGCCCAGGCGCGGCCTTGTTTGTCTTTGGGCTTGCTGCGTTTTCCGGTTGCATCTACTGGTTTTTCGCTGGGAGACACATCCATTTGATCGACATGTTTACGAATGTGTCGGCTTTCAAGAATGCCGACTGTGCTTGAAGTCAAAATGTACAAGGTTAAACCAGAAGGAGCACTATACAACATCACAGGGAATAACACGACCATCATAATTCGCATGATTTTTTGTTGTGATTGTTGCTCCGGTGTCATTGCTGAACCAGTTTGCGGAGACATATATTTTTGTTGAATAAAGAAAATACCACCCATGAGAATTGGTAACAGGTTAATGCCAGTCATGTTCCACAAGAGAAATTGTTTTGGTTCTTTAAATGCACCGAAGAAGTGGTCGGAAGCACTTAAATCTGCAAGAAACGGCCAATCGCCAAACAATTGAAAGACACCGAAAAACGCGGGTTCATGACGGATGTCAAACATGAAATACAACAAAGCATAAAGCGCAACCCAAATCGGCATTTGCAAAAACATTGGTAGACACCCAAGCATTTGAAAGGGGTTCACGCCGTGCTTTTGCATTAACCCCATTTGTTCGCTTTGCACTTTTTTAGGATCGTTTGGATACTTTGATTTTAGTTTGTCAATCTCTGGCTTCAGTTTTTGCATCACTTTCCCAAAGCGCTGCATGTTGATTTGCGATTTCTTGGTAATCGGATGCAATATAGTTCTTACGATCAACACCAATAAAACAATTGCAAGTCCCCAGTCAAACACTACGTATTGGTCAAGGCTTGTGAGCACCACCGCTAAAAAGTCAGCCAACCATTGGAATGTGCAAATTGCGCACATGCTTGACATCTGGTAAAGCACCATGCCGCGCATAGACAGGGAAACATAAGGCTGTTCGTTGTCAAGAATAGATCGCTTAAGCGGACCAGCATACACACCCATCGTTAAATCAAACACTGCGTTTGCTGCAATGGAGGTTTTTGGCGCCCAAAGTGCAGTCAAGATAAATTCTTGATCATCAACACCAACTGTTTGCGCAGTAATAACCTGAACAGTGTTCTTGATAAGTCTTGGGCCATCTCCATCATCGTTAATATTAGGAAATACAGCTAATGCGAAATATCTATTAGTAGAGGCAAACCACGAAAGTTTTAAACCATCTTCTGTAGTTTCAGTTGTTGGCCAGAGTGGTTCGTCTCCAACTTTTGTCGCATCTGCATACTCATACAAAAAATCACTTGACTGAATAGGAGCTGCTTGGTTTGGATCATATTCATCACTAAGTTCCCAGCCAAAACGAAATCGCCGACGATCCATGTAACGCGATCGGTCAACACGCAAACTTGGCGGTCCGTACTGCAACCATTCAACGTCAAGTTTTGAAGATGAAAGGTTATGAACTTGTTGTTCGAGTTGTAATCCATACGCTGAGTTAAGTGTCCAAACACGAGTGATCTTTGCAACCACCTCGCGGTTATCATCAACAATGGTTGCTTCAAAACTACCTGTGTCTGTGATGTTCCAAACAGTTGGCGAGGTGAGGTGAAGGAGTTCGCCGTTGATTGTAATTTGACTCGCCCCAAGAACGGAGATATCTGCAGTTTGCATACCTTGCTCTGTGTTATAGGCAAGCTCGTGCGTTGTCGAAAGCAGGTACATTTCTTCTATTGATGGTTGCTCACCAATACCAGATCGATATTTATTCCACGCAAGTTTTCCGTCAACTGTTTCAAAAATATCCGAAAACCGGATTGAACTAATGCCCGCGCCAGCTCGAGTAAACTCGATTTCCATTTTTGAGGTTGAGGGATCGTTCAAAGTTCCAAGCGATGCAGGAGTTGCATCATCTTTATATAGAAGGAGTGATAGTTTTCCTGCAATTGGCTTGTTTTTTACCTCTGTCTCAGTTTTGGGCTCAGCAACGGGTGTTAATTCCGATGAAACAGGCGTTTTGGCGTCCTGAGCAGGCTTTTTAGCCTCAGGAGTCACCTCTACAGTTGGAGAAGGGACTTTCTCAATTGCGGGTTTGGGCTTCTCTGGCCCAAAAATAATAGCAGCAAGGACTCCTGCTGAGGCGACCAATACAATGAGTGGAATCAAACGACGTTTTGCTTGCTTCGTCATAGTGCGTTTCTTCTATAAAGGGAGATTTGTTTACCGTCCTTCAAGGAGCCGATCCCCGAGCCAGTTGCTAAGTTCTGGTATTGCATGAATTTTTTCGCGGACGGCTTCGATATCGTAGTCAAGCCTAAAAAACTCGACCATGGAGGCTTCGTCGTCAAGAATTGCATAACTGCTTCGCGGATCGAGGTCACGAGGCTGCCCAACCGAGCCTGGATTAATGATGAAGTGGTCATCTTGATTGTAATTAAATGAAGAATCATTAAGATCATCTGGTGGGTAAAAATCTGGCTCGTCCGTAAAGATGCCCGGCACGTGTGTGTGCCCAGACATCGCGTGTTTTGGAATTCGATCGAAAATTAGTTTCATTTTGACGGGTGAATTAATCGCGTCATCAGGAAAAAGATATTCGTTAATTGGTCTGCGAGGCGTTCCATGCACGCAAAGAAAATCGCCCAAGTTTGTGCGAACGCGAAGTCCACCAAGAAATTCCCAACGTTTTGCTGCGATTTCCTTATCCTCTTCAGCATCAAACTGTGCTCGAGTCCAATACGCAGCATCTTCAGCAGCTTTATTAAAGTTGGTTGGTTCATATAGGGCACCGTAATCGTGATTTCCAAGAAGAGACCACTCGCACCGTTTTGCTACTAGGTCAACACACTGTTTTGGATCAGGACCATATCCCAGAATGTCACCCAAAGATATAATTTGATCTATCGAACGCTGATCAATATCATCGAGCACTGTCGTGAGTGCTTCGAGGTTTCCATGGATGTCACTAATAATTGCAGTTCGCACTAAATCTTCCTGTCGCTAGAGTCTAATTTGGACATGATACGCGTAGCGGAGCAACCTTGCCGTATCTTGGTTTGATAGAATAACTACTTCTCGTACTTAACACTAGCAATAGAAAGGACGCTTTTGTGAGCGATCAACGACATTTTGATTTAATTGTGATTGGTGCAGGGCCCGGCGGGTATGTTGGAGCGATCCGCGGGGCACAACTTGGTATGAAAGTTGCGTGCATCGACCGAGACAAACTCGGCGGGGTGTGCTTGAATTGGGGTTGTATTCCATCAAAAGCCTTGTTGCACGGCGCCGAGATGTACAGTGAGTTTGTAAATCATGGAGAATCGTGGGGAATTACCGCAAAAGAAGTGGTAGTTGATTGGGGAAAATACATTGGACGATCTCGGAAAATTACCGAGCAACTTAACAATGGCGTTGGCTACTTATTCAAAAAGAATGGCATTGAGCACGTGCAAGGACATGCACATATTGTTTCAGGAGCAACAAATAGTTCACCTTGCAAAGTTGAAATTCTTTCACCCTGCGGTGATTATTACAGTGGTATTGGGAGCGAAGTTGTTGAAACGATTACTTCAGACCGCGTGATGGTTGCAACTGGCGCGAAGCCCCGTGAACTTCCATTTGCACCATGTGATCACAAAGTAATTGTGAACTCTTCCAAAGCGATGACGCTTGATGAAAAGCCAGACTCTGTTGTTGTGATCGGATCAGGCGCGATCGGTATGGAGTTTGCATATGTGTACAATGCATTTGGCGCGGAGGTGACTATAGTTGAAATGCTAGATCGAATTCTTCCTGTTGAAGATGAAGAAGTTAGTAAACATGCGCATCGTGCATTTAAAAAGCAGGGAATGAATATCCACACCTCTTCGGCAGTGAAATCCGTTGAACGAAATGAAAACGGTGCAACTGTTACCTTTACAAAGAATGACAAGGAAACATCGGTTCAGGCGCAAATAGTGTTAGTTGCAATTGGTGTTGGCCCACGAACGGACGGATTGTTTGATGATTCGCTGGGACTTGCATTGGATCGTGGTTTTATAAAGACAGACGCTAAACTTGTCGCTGAGCCGACGTATGAAACAAACGTTCCAGGAGTGTTTGCAGTTGGTGACATTATTGGCGCGCCGCTTCTTGCCCACGTTGCGTCCGAAGAAGCAGTTACTTGTGTCGAGAGAATGGCTGGTCATCACACACTTGGTGTTGATTACACTTCTATACCCGCTTGTACGTATACGAACCCACAAGTTGCTTCGATCGGTAAAACAGAAGCGGAATTAATTGATGAGGGTGTTGAATTTACAAAAGGCGTTTATTCTTTGAAAGCACATGGAAAAGCGATAGCCGTAGACGCAGCAGATGGTTTTGTTAAATTTCTTGCAAGTAAAAAATACGGCGAAATTTTGGGTGTACATATTATTGGGAAAGATGCAAGTGAATTGATAGCCGAGGTTGGATTGGCTATTCGTCTTGAAGCGACCGTAGAAGATATTATTTCCACGATGCACGCACATCCGACCATGGCAGAATCGATTCACGAAGCTGCTATGGGTACGGAAGGAAGAATGATTCACAATTGACTTCTGGATTTAATGAAACAACATTAGAGAATGGTTTGCGTATTGTCGCGGAAACTTCAACGGATGCAGCAAGTGCTGCGATTGGTTTCTTTGTGAAGACAGGTGCGCGTGACGAAGAAGCAGCACTGATGGGCGTTAGTCATTTTTTAGAACACATGATGTTTAAGGGAACCGATACCAGAACTGCCCAACAAGTTGACTTGGCGTTTGACGATCTTGGGGCGAAGCACAACGCGTTTACATCTAGTGAAATGACAGCGTTTTGGGGAGCGTCTTTACCAGAATCAATTGTTGAAGTGCATGATATTCTCGCTGATATTTTGAGACCAGCGCTTCGACAAGTAGATTTTGATGCAGAAAAAAGTGTGATTCTTGAAGAAATAGCGATGTATGATGATCAGCCGTTTTGGGTCTTGTATGAACAGGCGATGGAACAATATTATGGAAACCACCCATTGGGTTTTCGCGTTTTGGGAACACCTGAAACGATCAACAGCATGCAGCGCGACTCAATGCAAGAGTATTTTGATGACCGCTATAGCGCGGATAATACAATCGTTGCATTAGCTGGAAACGTCGACTTCGATGCAATGGTCGACACAATTGCAAGTAAGTGCGGGGCTTGGAAAAGAACAGGTGCAACGCGAGGCCCCGTGGAAGTTGTTAGACATTCTGGAACACGTGAAGTTGTGATTCCTGATTTGCGTCAACACTATGTCATTATGGTGATGCAGGGTGTGACAGCGCAAGATGATCTCCGATACGCTTCTGCAGCACTTGCATCGATTCTTGGTGGTGGCGATGGCTCTCGGTTGTATTGGTCACTTGTTGACAAAGGACTTGCTGAAGAAGCTGGTGCAAATGTAGATCCAAACGATGGATATGGCGAACAACTTGCGTATGCAGTGTGTGCACCTGAGAATGCAGTTCAAGTGACTGAAATATTGCAAGATGAACTTTCTAAAATTACATCAGCACTCACGCAATCAGATCTTACCCGAGTTGTAGCCAAATCGGCAACAGCAGCAGCTGTTGGCTCAGAACTTCCAGCAGGTCGCATGCAACGACTCGGAAGTTTACTAACTACAACGGGTGTGTATTGTTCGCTTGAAGATGAACTACGAAAACTAGAATCACTCACATTGAGTGACTTGAAAGACGCGGCAGAAGCATATCCGTGGGAGCCACTTTTTGTTGCATCAACGAAGCATTAACAATGACGATTCTTTCTGACACAGCAATTTGTTTGCGGTGCTGGGATTTTTCAGAAACCAGTCAAACAGTAAGTTTATTGACAAGGGAACGGGGAATTATTCGCGGTTTAGCAAAAGGTTCCAAACGCGACAAAGGACCTTTTTCGGGTGGTTTTGATCCCGCAACGCGAGGAAATATTGTAGCTCGAATAAAACCAACAACGGATCTCGCGTTGCTTACCGAGTGGCGGCTTGAGCAAGTTTGGTGGCAAGTAAGAAATGATTTGCAAGTGAACAAGGCGGCAATTTATGCGATAGATCTTGTTGGTAGATTAATAACCGATCATGATCCGTACCAGAAAGTTTTTGATGCACTTTGTATGACACTAGACCGCGTAGACGATGGACATTCTATTGATTGGCCACTATTACAATTTCAATGGACATTGCTTGTAGAAACAGGTTACAAGCCCACACTTGTGAATCACGCTTGTGATGGCGATGAAATTCTTGCGTTTAGTTCTGCTATTGGTGGGGTTGTTTTAGACACAGGCGAGGCTGATCGTGTCCGCGTCCGCCGAGAAACGATTGATTTGTTGCAGATGCTCAGTGATGACCAAAATATGCAACCTGTTGAGCCTGATGCAATGGAACGAGCAAATCGCCTCTTGGCACATTATCTCCGTGACCTCATCGGCAAAGAAACATCCGCCATGCGCTGGATGTGGGGAGAATAAAAAATACGCTTCTATAGAAAGTGCGTTTTTTATTTGAATAAACTACCTACGAGGTAGTTTATTGGCGGGGTAGGTATACTTTACGCTGTGAGCAGCACAAGAATCATTGCAATTCTGAACCAGAAGGGTGGTGTAGGCAAAACCACCACGACTGTAAACCTTGCAGCGGCTTTGGCTGCAATGGGAAACAAAATCTTAGTGATCGACCTAGATCCGCAAACACACCTTGGTTTACACTTTGGTGTCGAGGATGCAGCAACATCTGTTTATGACTTACTTATCGATGACGAAGTTCCAATCACAGATGCTCGGATCAAAGCTCGTGAAAACATTGATCTTGTCACAAGTGAAGTCGACCTTGCGGCGGCGGAATCTGAATTGGCCGCAAAAACTGATCGCCATGATTTGCTATCCAAAAAATTAGCACCCGTTCTTTGCGAATATGATTTTGTCATCATTGACTGCCCGCCGAGTCTTGGACTATTAACAATCAACGCACTTGCTGCAGCAGAAGAATTAATCGTTCCAATGCAAACGCACTTCCTAGCACTGCAAGGAGTGAGTCGGTTGTTCGAAACAGTTTCACTTCTTGTTGGCGGACTCAACCCAAAACTTCGCGTTACAGGAATTGTTCTTTGCATGCACGAGCGAAATACAAAACTTGCTCGCGAAGTAGTCGATGATTTGCAAGAATTTTTTGATGCATCTCGCGACCAAGAAGTTCCTTGGAAAAACTGCGTTATTCTTGACCCGCCAATTCGCAGAAATGTAAAACTTGCAGAAGCTCCTAGTTTTGGCCAAACAATTTTTGATTATGAACCAGATTGCGCTGGTGCAAATGATTACAAGAAACTTGCTGTAAATCTAGTGGCTTGTGCATCGCAAAACACTAATCCAGTAGAAGAGCCAGAACCACAACCACTTGGTAATGAGTAAAAGCACCCAACTGCACTGGAAAATTGCGTTTTGTTTGTGGTTTGCTGTTGTGACCACAGCAACGCACGTGCCGGCGATGCAGAAATCTGAAAACCCTATATTTATATCACCAGATAAAATGTTCCACTTTGTTTCGTTTGGTGTTTTAGCAATGACGTTTTGGTCCACGGGATGGATAAAACAAAAAAGAACTGTTGTTTGCTTGCTCCTTTTCTGGGCACTTATTGACGAAATCACGCAAGCACTGCTTCCACTGGATCGCCCATTTAGCACCGCCGATCTCACGGCAAGTATGCTCGGTATCGTTTCTGCAGCTAGTTGGATGGGAAATCTTTCACTACCCAAATTACTTGTAATGCAAAAAAAAGTTGACATGCTCTTGTCAAGAACATTTACTTGGATCGTGTTATGCCCAGTTGCAATTGTTGGAACGGTGAGCATTAGTATTGTTATCTGGAAGTTTTTATGGAAAACCTATCTTGTAAGTTACGCACCACTTTCGTTGTGTTTGGGTTTGCTTATCACTGCAGCAGTGTTATTGGCGATCGTTTCGAAATGGGCACGTTGTTTGGAAAATGAACTAATAAAAAAAATATTACCTAAAATATTAGTCCTTGCCATCTTTGCCCTCGCCGCTGGTTTTGTAACATCGGCAATTGAAGTTGGTTCGTATACGATAGGTCTATCGGTTTTTACAATCGGAAGCGCAAGAATTTGGCGAGCAGCAATTATTGACAATTCCACTTGCGAGACGATGTAATAACGGTGTCACACAAAGACAATTTAGAAAAAAACACTCGCACTGTTTGGTCGATCACCTTGCTGAGTCGCATTGCTGGACTTGGTAGAGATGCTGCTATCAGTCGCACTTTTGGTGCGGGGGCTGTTTCTTCTGCATTTTTCTTTGCTTTTTTGATTCCAAATTTGGCACGCAGGTTGTTTGGTGAAGGTGCGCTTTCTGCGGCTTTTCTTCCTGCATATTCAAAGTTGTTACAAGAAAATCCAGCTAGAGCAAAGGCTCTCGCTTCGCTCACCATTGCAAAACTCATCGTGTTTCTTGGTGTTGTTGTAGTACTTGGCGAATTATTGTTGTGGGCACTCATGACATGGGCGCCGCGACCAGATGGCACGTTTGGATTAATGATGACCATGTTGCCCTATATGCCGCTAGTTTGTGTCGTTGCTGTTCTAGGGGGCATTTTGCAAACACACGGAAGGTTTGGCCCAACAGCCGCGGCACCAATTCTTCTAAATGCATGCATGATTGTGGCTACACTTTTGTTTGCAGATGTTTTCACTTCTGTTGAAAACCACATGGTGGCGGTGGGCATCGCAGTTGTAATTGCAGGATTGTTGCAAGTTGCTTGGTCTTTACACGCGCTTAAGGATATTGTTTGGTGGACAAGCGAAAGTGAGTGCGGCAAACAAGATCTTCGCGAAATGAAACGTAAGTTGATTCCAACAATCATCGGCCTTGGGACGATGCAACTAAACACACTCCTTGACGGTTTCATTGCAAGTTACCCCATTTTAATTGGTTCAACTATATTTGGATTTGCATACCCACTTGGCGAAGGCGCAAACGCTTCGCTTAATTTTGCTTCTCGATTGTTTCAATTTCCACTTGGAGTGTTTGGCATTGCAGTTGGAACCGCTATTTTTCCATTGCTTGCATCACAAGCAACAAAACGAGATGCCTTTGGTGACACTGTTCGTCGTGGCTTGCGATTAGTTGTTTTTATTGGATTACCAGCAAGCGCAGGGTTAATGCTTGTGCGTGATTTGCTTTCTGGCGTGGTGTTTCAAGGTGGAATGTTTACAAGTGGAGATACGGCTGAAGTTGGTTTTATTCTACTTGGGTATGGAACTGCAATCTGGGCATACTCAATGACGCAAGTACTTACTCGTGCGTTTTATGCAGTAGATGACATGAAAACGCCGGTGAGAATCGCTGTACGTATGATTGCATTGAATTTGACATTGAACGTGATATTAATTTGGACGCCACTTGGTACGGCTGGGCTTGCGTGGTCCACTGCCTTTTGCGCAGTTATTCAAGTTGGGATATTGATGCGAGTTATTAGAAAACATGTTGATGTTCCCGCAGACAAAACCGTTGTGGCATCATGGATGAAGACAGTGGTTGCAACCCTCATGATGTCACTCGCCGTTTCACTTTCATTAGTTTTTTTACCTGACGAGCCAACGTTTTCATGGTTGCAAACTTGCACCAAGCTCGCAGCCACTGTGGGGGCGGGGATTTTAGTTTTTGGTCTGTTTGCCCACCTCCTTAAAATGGAAGAGCGAAATTGGCTTTGGGGTTCTCGTGGTTAGATTGGTAAAAAACGAATATTTTTGGTTCAAAAGGCACGAGAAGTGCGTATCCTTAACATATGCGAACATCCATTGATAAACGACATTGCTCTGGTTTTACTCTTATTGAATTGATGGTGGTTGTGGGAATCCTTATTATTCTCGCGAGTATTCTGATACCAACGGTTTCAGCAGCGTTTAGAACAGCTCGGTCAAAGAAAGACCTGACTCAGCAGCGCGGAATTTACCAAGCAATGGTTTTGTACTCGACTGGGAATGATGGAAAGTTTCCGCTTCCCAGCGAGATTGTTGACGAGAAAAATCCTGATCCAGCCATCAACACTACAAGTGCATTAATGTCATGGATGGTGATGCAACGATTTTTTGATTTTACAAACACAGTGAGCCCAGTTGAAACTAACCCAAACATTCGGGTCATTTCTGGTGGAGATGGAACGAATGGTACTGATAGTGATTTTCCCTATAACTATGATATTTATGATGGTTCTCTCTTTCACTGGGACCCAGACTTTAATGCAGATTTTACGCAAGGAGTTACTCACAATTCATATGCTCACCAAGCGCTTGTTGGGCAACGTCCACGCATGAAGTGGCATTCGGGTTCAAGTGCGACAGATGTCATTATTTGTAATCGTGGACCGGAACTTGAGGTTTCGGCAACCGATTTATTGGTTGTGGATCAATACACCGGAAGCGAAGACCCATACGATATTAGAAAAACCCACACGTTTGGCTTTCATGGTCCATCTGAGCAGTGGGAGGGTGCTGCAGTGACCGGAGATGGTTCAGCGAAGATGATTCAATCTTATATAAACACCAATATGACCTACTCGCCACTTGATGGTTCTACGCTCCGACCAGATATTCTATTTTCTGCAGAATTTGGAGATGTTGATCCCGACAACCCAATGGCTTCAGGTGACAATTGGGTTATTGTGACTTCTAACGATACTACTATTTTCACTAAAAATGAAACAGTTCCTATTTGGGATTGACCAAAACAGAACGAAAATCACACCAAAAAGCGTATCTGGTACGCCTTACGTGGTCAAAAAGCGTACCTGGTACGCTTTGCGTTGTTATAAAGCGTGCTTTGAACAGAATTGGAAGTACCGCGAACAATTTGATTGGTTAGGCGTATTGAGGGAAGAGAGAAGCCCTATAACACAGAAAAGTGCGTTATTGACACTCGTTCATTGATTCTGCTCAGTTTCAACGGCATGGTGTCCGATACTTAGCAACATCTATGAGTAAAAATACAGAACAACAAGTGAGTGGATCTGCATCCCGTGGTGCGGCTCAATCAAAGGCGATGGAAGCAGCACCGCCAACTCGTCGAACAGTGTGGTCACCGCTCGAGCTTTTGGTTCGAATAATTTGGTCCACGTTTGCCCGAATTATTTGGATAATCTTCCCACCCCTTCGATCTTCGCTCCTTAGATTATTTGGTGCCAGAATTGGTGCAAAATGCAAGTTTGCTCGAACCGTGGACATCATCATCCCTTGGAACCTGAATATAGGCAATAACTGCCATTTCGCTGAGGATGTCATTCTTTATTCACTTGGACGAATCACAATTGGTAATGATGTTCGAATTGATACGCGAGCGCATCTTTGTGCTGGGACACACGATATGAAAGACACAACGTTCCCACTATTACGACCACCCATTATTGTAGGAAGTGGTACTTTCATAGGTATTGATTCGTACATCGCGCCGAACGTACGAGTTGGTTCAAATTGCACAATATGGCCGCGAACAAGCGTGTTTAAAAACGTTGACGATAATTTAGAGTTATCAGGCAACCCAGCGAGAGTTGTCGCATGAATGGACTTCGCCGGGTTTTGTGGAAAACCATTGGACAAAATTTAATTCGATGCTCTTTCCATAATTCTTATCGTTATCGTATTTTTTTGCTCCGATGTTTCGGAATGCGTTGTGGACGAGCAGTGCGTGTACGACGTTCGGTTCGTATAGACCAACCATGGAATATGACTGCAGACGATTTAAGTTTATTCGGAGATCATGTATTCATCAATGCAGATCAACTAATTAGTGTTGGTAAACGGTGCGTTGTGAGTCAGCATGCAATGTTGATTACAAAAGGGGGCGATCCAAAAACAAGAGGAAAAACTGATAGAACTGGCGGAATTATAATCGAAGATGATTGTTGGATTGCAACGGATATTTTAGTGATGCCGGATTCACATATTGAACAAGGCGTTGTTATTGGTGCAAGGGGAATGGTTGATGGGCATCTTCCCAAATGGTCAATTTGTACTGGTGAACCAGCAGTTTCTCGCGGTGAGAGAATACTTTGGGGAGAAGCAAAAGGATCAAACATTGAAGTAATTATTCCTGTTAAAAACGAAGAAATCAATTTGCCATATACACTGGAAAGTATTTACAAGTGGGCAGATAAAATTTGGGTAGTAGATTCAGAATCAACAGATAAGACGCGAGAAATTGCAAAAAAATATGGCGCAGAAGTGATCGTGCAACCTTGGCTTGGGTATGCCAAGCAGAAAAACTGGGCGCTCGAAAATTTGCCAATTGAATCTGATTGGGTTTTTATTCTAGACGCAGATGAAGTAATCCTTCCCGATCTACGAGATGAGATGCTGAAAATCGCTTCAGAACCGCAAGATCAAAACCCAATCTCTGCTTATAACATCAATCGTTACTTTATATTCCTCGGCAAGCGTATTCGGCACTGTGGTTATTATCCGAGTTGGAATGTTCGGTTCTTTAAACGCGGTGTTGCGAAATACGAAGAACGAGAAGTACACGAGCACATGATCGTCGATGGTCAGCAGGGGTATCTCACTGGAAATATGGAGCACTTTGATCGCCGCGGTTTGGATATTTATATTGAAAAACACAACAACTATTGCATGCTTGAAGCCAAAGAAATTTTGCGTGAAAGTAGATCCAACGATGACCCTGTTGGCATGACTCTTTTTGGTTCAACAATTCAGCGTCGACGTTGGATTAAGCGACATATTTATCCGAAACTTCCAGCCCGTTGGTTATTTAGATTTTTATGGATGTATATACTTCAATTTGGATTCCTTGACGGCCGAAATGGTTTTAGATTCTGCATGTTTATCTCATCACGTGAATTACTGATTTCACTTAAAACCACAGAATTATTACAAGAAGAGCAGGAAGCAAAACAAGATGCAGCCTGAAGATAGACATCTCAGCCCCTATTCCACAAAGGAAAAATTTATCCGTATTTTGTGGTCAATTACACAAGCAACTGTTTTTCGATATTCATTTCATACGTGTAATAAATGGCGGATATTTTTACTGAACATGTTTGGTGCAAATATAGACAATTCGTGCATTATTCGAAGAACAGTTCGAGTCGAGTGTCCATGGAATCTTTCTATGGGCAGCAACAGTTGTTTAGGTGACAGCGTGCTTGCGTACTGTTTAGGAACAATTACTATTGGCAAACGTGTTTCGATTTCACAACACGCACATCTTTGTGCAGGTTCACACAATTACACAAAACCAGATTTACCGTTACTTCGACCACCAATTTTAATTCACGATGATGTGTGGATCGCTGCAGATGCATTTGTGGGTCCAAATGTTGTTGTTGGCGAAGGTGCTATTTTGGGTGCTCGCGGTGTTGCAATGAAACAGCTTGATGCTTGGACAATTTACGCGGGCAATCCTGCTAAACCAGTAAAGAGCCGAGAGATGCCCTCGTCAAACGAAACAACTGGTTCGTAACCAAAAGCATCGCTCGCTTTAGAAATATCAGCTCTTGAGTGGGGGACATCACCAACACGTAATTCGTGGAAATCGATCGTTGGTTGTACTCCCAAAATTATGGACATGGACTCAAGCATTTCCAACAAACTAAATGAACTGCCAGTGCCAATATTAAATACTTCACCACCAAGTGGTTTCTTATTTGACGCAGCTAACAAATTTGCATGGACAACGTTATCAATAAATGTAAAGTCACGCGTTTGTGAACCATCGCCGTAGATTTGCGGATTCCGATTATTGAGCAGGGCTTGCATAAAAGCTGCAACTACAGCAGCGTACGGTGAGCTTGGGTCTTGGTTGGGTCCAAAGATATTGAAATACCGCAAAGAAACCGCATCGGTGTTGGTTTTCGTTGCGCAGGTGTGGATTGCTTTTTCGCCCTCAAGTTTACTTACAGCGTAGGGGGATGCGGGGTCAGGTGTTATATCTTCATTACTTGGTAGCGCTGCATGGGGGCCATACACGGAAGAGGATGCGGCGAACATTACCCGACGAACACCAACTTCTGCTGCAAGTTGCAGGACTAATTTTGTGCCGTATGCATTGATTTCAAAACACCTCTCTGGATTTTCAACACTCGCCGGGACGGAAACCATAGCAGCATGATGAAAAACACAATCGCAACCCCTAATCGATGTACGTAGAATTTCTTCATCAAGGATAGTCCCTTCAAACACCTCGACTTCGAGTTTTTCCACATTGGATATATGCCCAGTACTGAAATCATCAAGAATTCGCACGTTGGCCCCTAGAGAAACAAGCCTACTTGCAAGTGTTGAACCAATAAACCCAGCACCACCTGTGATGAGCACTGTGCAATCTCGAAAAAAGTTGTTGTACGTTTGGGTTTCCATACAATCCACTATTCTACCATCCTATACTGCTCAAACTATGCAACTAAAACTTCATAATACGTTGACAAAGCAAACCGAAGGATTTACCCCGCTAGATCCTAACGAAAAGATCGTTACATTTTATTCGTGTGGTCCAACCGTGTATGATTTTGCACACATTGGAAATTTTCGTGCTTTTCTCAATGCAGATGTTTTGCGTCGAACCCTTGAGTTACTCGGCTACAAAGTTAACCAAGTGATGAACATAACCGACGTTGGTCACATGACCGATGATGCAGTCGCAGATGGCGGAGGCGAAGACAAGATGTGCGTTGCCGCGACCCGATTAGCGGAGGCAAAGAAATCTGGAAAGTTGCCTGAAGGCTCAACGGTTGATCCAAGTGATCCCATGGCTGTTGCTGAATTTTATGCAAAAGCATTTATGGAAGACAGCGCTGCACTTGGCATGCGCATTGTCGATGATGCAAAAGCAAATCCTTCTTTGATGCCACGTCCGTCACAGTACATCAAAGAAATGATTTCGATGATTGAAACATTGATCGAAAAAGATCACGCATACGTTGCATCCGATGGTGTTGTGTATTTTTCCGTGCAATCGTTTGATGATTATGGTGAACTTTCTGGTAATACTATTGAAACACTTCGAAGTGGCGAGGGTGGTAGAGTAGATATGGATACCCAAGCGGTGAAGCGAAACCCCGCAGACTTTATGTTATGGAAACCAGACGCATCGCATTTAATGCGTTGGCCAAGTCCGTGGGGTGAGGGATATCCCGGCTGGCACATCGAATGTTCGGTGATGGCAAACACACTTTTGGGAAATGTAATTGATCTACATAGTGGTGGCGAAGATAATATTTTTCCACACCATGAATGTGAAATAGCACAGTCGCGTTGTGCAACTGGTTGTAGCGCGTTTTCTCGGTATTGGTTTCACACACGTTTTTTGCTTGTTGATGGCACAAAGATGAGTAAAAGCAAGGGCAACTTTTATACGCTTCGGGACTTGCTTGACAAGGGTGCTACTGCTGGGGCTGTTCGCCTCGAATTAATCAAAACACACTACAGATCAAATGCAAACTTCACGATGCAGGGTTTGAAAGATTCTCAACGACAAATAGACAGGTGGCGACGATTAAAGGATTGGCTTACAGAACACAAAGATGTCGCTGCAAATCCAGACGGTCCCCTCGTAATTGCAAAAGAACAGTTTTTGGCGGCTCTGTGCGACGACCTTAATGTTGCTGGTGCAATTGGCGTATTGAACGAAGCGGTGAATGATTACACAATTGATACAGATCCCGAGGCAAATGGAAGTTCCACGTTGCAGGAGGAACTTTCAGCACTGCTTGAAATGGATCAATTACTTGGTGTGTTTGATCTGGAAACAAAGGCTAGTTTGGGTGATCTCGATGTGCCAAAAATTGATTCGCTAATCGAGGCAAGATTGATAGCTCGCGACGAAAAAAAGTGGGGTCTGGCAGATGAAATTAGAGATGAGTTACTTGGAATGGGCGTTGCAATTAAAGATGACTCTGAAGGTACAACGTGGTCTAAAATTGTGCAATGAGAAACAATCTTCCAATTATTGGTATCACAGGTGGCATCGGTTCTGGTAAAAGCCTCGTTGCAAATTTCTTACAAGACAACGGATGCGTTGTTGCAGATGCAGATGCCAATACAAAAATAGTTTTAGCACGCGGTGAAGTACAACAACTTTTGATTGATTGGTGGGGCGACAAGGTAATTGACAGCAGCGGTGATATTAATCGATCGTTTGTTGCTTCGATTGTGTTTTCTGATGCAAAAGCTCGTGAACGACTTGAATCCCTCATTCACCCACTTGTGCAGGAATTACAGGAAAAAGCATTTAATTCTGTACCAAATAATGCAATTGCACTTGTTATTGATGCACCACTTTTAATGGAATCAGGCTTAGATCAGCAGTGTGATGTAATTATTTTCGTAGCTTGCCCTTTTGAAACACGCCTAAAACGGGTGATTGATAGTCGTGGTTGGAATGAAGAACAACTTAGAAACAGAGAAGTAGTGCAAATAGGACTTGACACGAAGCGCTCTTCCGCAGACCATATCATCATCAATGACGGGGACATTGCTTATTTAGAACAGCAAATGAGATTGGTCCTTGCATTGATCCGAAACTCAATCGGAAGTAGTGACGAATAAACGGTATTCGTTAAGACAAACTAAACCCCTCTTACTTTGAATATGTGTTTTTCTTAAAACACAGTACACATTGAGTAGATATTGAATCATTAAAAGCGAGTTAGAATTATATGGCTAAGAAACGAAGACGACGAAAAAAACCAGGTGGCGGAAACGGTGGCACCAGTTCAATTACATTGAATCCAGGTGAAGTTCCAACAGATGAAGAGCTCGAGGCCGAAGTAGCGGCGCTTGATGAAAAACTTACCAAGGCTGCTCAGAAAAAATACGACGAAGCAAAAAAAGAAGGGTTTGACCTTCGCGCTTTGCAACACATGAAAAGTAAAGAACTCGGTGTTGTTGCGAAGAAAGAAAAAGTTGAACATTGGGCGGAAATGCCTCGTCAAAAACTAGTTTTTGAAATTCTAAAGGCGCAAGCTAATCGCCAAGGCTTGATGATAGGTGAAGGCACACTAGAAGTAATGAATGACGGCTATGGATTTTTAAGAAGTCCAGAGTATTCCTACGTCGCCTCAGCAGACGATGTCTATGTCAGTCCGTCACAGATCCGTCGTTTTGGTTTACGAAAAGGACAAGTTATTCGTGGGCTCATTCGTCCTCCAAAAGAAACTGAAACATATTTTGCACTCTTGCGAGTTGAAGCAATTAACGGTCGTGATCCAAAAGATGTGCACGATCTTTCTACGTTTGAAAATCTAACACCGCTTCATCCTGACGAACGAATTCATCTTGAAACTGAAAGCGAAGTTATTGAAACGCGTGTAATCGACTTGGTTGCACCAATGGGATTTGGCCAGCGAGCATTAATTGTGGCACCGCCGCGAACGGGTAAAACAGTGTTGCTACAAAAATTGACATCAGCAATTGCAACAAACCACCCCGACGTACACGTAATTGTTTTGCTTGTTGATGAACGACCTGAAGAAGTAACGGATTTTAAACGCTCTACTCCAGATTCGGTTGAAGTTGTCGCAAGTACGTTCGACGAAGAAGCAACACGGCATATTCAAGTTGCAGAAATGGTGATGGAAAAGGCTCGCCGCATGGTTGAGTTTGGCGAGAATGTTGTCATTCTTATGGACTCGATTACAAGACTTGCTCGTGGATATAACAACGGCATGCCATCTTCTGGCAAAATTGGTACAGGTGGTGTTGATTCAAAAGCACTGATTCGTCCAAAGAAGTTTTTTGGTTCAGCTCGTAACATCGAAGATGGTGGATCTCTCACGATCATTGGCACTGCACTTGTTGACACTGGGTCTAAGGCAGACGAAGTTATTTTCGAAGAGTTTAAGGGAACAGGCAATTCTGAATTGCACCTAACCCGCAAGTTGGTTGAAAAGCGAATTTGGCCTGCAATTGATATTGCAGCGTCTGGCACTCGCCGTGAAGAGTTGTTGCTTGACCCCAAGGAACATGAACTTGTTGGTCGATTACGCAAAGTTGTTAGCGATATGAGTCCTGTAGAGGCAATGGAGATGTTGCGAACGAGAATGGTAAAGACTAAATCAAACGCCGAATTCCTGATGACAATGAACTTGGGATAAAACATAGACACGAGCCCTCTTAGTGCGTAGAGTTCTTGGAGAACACATGCAAAATTTCAAAAAAACAAAAGGTTTTACAATCGTTGAATTGATGGTTGTGATCTCTGTTATCGCGATTCTTTCAGCGCTGCTGATTACCGCTGTGACGAGGTCGCTCAGTGCAGCAAAAACCGCGGAAGCACAAAATCGATTGCGTGAAATTCATACATTGATGCAAGGGTGGAGCGGAAGCAACAATGGACGCGTACTTCCAAGTCAATTTAATTTCACTGACGAAGCAGCGGCGGGATCAGCGATCCGCATTCGAAGTGATGTACATTTAAGGGATGATCAGTACATAGGAACATGGACTGATATTCTCTGGACAGATAATGAAATGTATAAAACGTACGGTTTGCATGAAACCGAATTAGAGGATAATGAGCATTTGAGGTGGAAAACAGATTCGCCCGGCGCAGATATATACAGTGTCAGATCATCTTTTAATAATCCGTTTCGATCAACGATGACCAATTCTCGGAACACAAATGGACAAACGCCACGCCCCACACCTTTTGGTGATGGTGCAAATGAAATTGAAATGCAAGGGTACTTTGCGGCGAATGATTTTTTTGATTCTCGGAGTGATGCAGACGGCCATCCCGATGCTGCTCCTTCTCAAGGTGCAGAACCCTCGAAGGTGGATCGATACTATTCATACGGCATGCTTGATGCGCCCTCAAAATCTTTGTATCTCGTTGATTCTATTGCTGGCGAAACGATTGCACACAAGACAATTACCGGCATGAACGATGAATCTGCTTGGCTTCACGATTTTGGTAAGGGTTCTATTTCGCTTAATGATTCAATGCAAACGAACAGCAATCCAACTGGACAAATCGATTACCGGTACGGATCTGAAGATGGTTCGTGCCTCATTTTGCTCCTCGATGGGCACGTTAGCCAAGAAACCCCTTGGGTCCGTCTTGGTTTAGATAATCCGCAAGCCAACGGCGCACCCGACAAATCAACGCTCCAAGGCCGTGGGATTCGAGTTGGGAATCTGACCAAGAAGGTCAGATAGCGCTTTATTGGCCGTTATACTTGAAAGTAACCAAAAAACACAAAATCATAGGTTAGAAAATAGCCAATACCCCTTGCCTTTATTTGTGATTTCGCTACACTCTCTCTTCCGCCCGTCGCTGGGCGGTTTTATAATAGGGGGTCTCGGATTTTCCAAGGATGGGAACGATTCATAGGGCGTGGGCAATTGTTTTGTCAGGATGACTGCAAGCGAAAATGCCCAAGTTAGGAATGCCACCGTAGCTCAGTGGTAGAGCACACCCTTGGTAAGGGTGAGGTCACGGGTTCAACTCCCGTCGGCGGCTTGAAACAACCTTGTTGCAGGTAGTCTGTAACAATTTGAATAGAAATGTCGGAACGGTTCGCGTGAACCAACTCGACGAAGGAACGAAAAGCTATCAGGACTACGTGCACCGCACAGTCCTACGGAACAGGAGATTTCACGATGGCCAAGGAGACATTTGTTCGTAATAAGCCCCACGTGAATGTAGGCACGATTGGGCACATTGACCACGGTAAGACAACATTGACTGCAGCGATTACTAATCGGCAAGCAGCGAAGGGTCTTGGCGAAGCGAAAGCGTTCGATCAAATCGATAACGCACCCGAAGAAAAAGCACGTGGTATTACTATTGCTACGAGTCACCAAGAGTATGAAAGTGAAATTCGTCACTACGCACACGTTGACTGCCCAGGTCACGCTGACTATGTGAAGAACATGATTACAGGTGCTGCCCAAATGGACGGTGCCATTCTTGTTGTTGCAGCAACTGACGGTCCTATGCCACAAACCCGTGAGCACATTCTTCTAGCACGCCAAGTTGGTGTACCAAAGATTGTTGTATTCATGAACAAGTGTGACATGGTTGATGATGAAGAGCTGCTAGAACTAGTTGAAATGGAAATTCGTGAACTTCTCAGTATGTACGATTTCCCTGGTGACGACATTCCAATCATTCGTGGTTCAGCACTTAAATCTCTCGAAGCAGAAGGCAGTGACGACGACATTTGCAAGCCAATCGACGATCTCATCGAAGCATGCGATACGTACATCCCCGAACCAGTACGAGAAACAGACAAGGACTTCTTGATGCCAGTGGAAGATGTCTTCTCAATCAAAGGCCGCGGTACTGTTGTAACTGGTCGTATCGATCGTGGTATTGTAAAAGTTGGTGATGAAGTTGAAATCGTTGGTCTTTCAGAAGAAAGCCGAAAAACAACCGTCACTGGTGTTGAAATGTTCCAAAAGATTCTTGACGATGCACAGGCTGGTGATAACGTAGGTTGTCTCCTTCGTGGCGTTGACAAGGAAGATATTGAACGTGGTCAAGTGCTTGCAAAGCCAGGCTCAATTAAACCACATACTAAATTTGAAGGTGAAGTGTACGTGCTTACGAAGGAAGAAGGCGGTCGTCACACACCATTCTTCACAGGTTATAAGCCTCAGTTCTACTTTCGAACTACTGACGTAACTGGTAAGTTGGAACTCATGGGTGGTGCTGAAATGTGCATGCCTGGCGACAACGTAACCATGTCAATCGATCTTGAAGAAAAACCAATTGCTATGGAATTGGGTCTTCGTTTCGCGATTCGCGAAGGTGGCCGCACGGTTGGTTCCGGCGTTGTTACCAAGATCATTGAGTAATGTTTAAATGTGAATCGGATTTGGGGGAGCAACTTGCTCCCCCAGCCCCCTTTCATGAAAGAGGTTTATCATGGCTAAGAAGGCAACAGATCGAGAATACGTATGGCTTCAATGCACGGAAAGTGGCGATTTAAACTATCGCACGAGTATCCGTGTAAAAGGTGGCATTGACGAAAAAGTCAAAGAGGGTTTTAAAAAATATTGCCCAAGCCTACGTAAACACACGCTTCATAAGATTAAGCGAAAGTAAACCGCGCCGATTGGCGCAAGACGCCGGTAGCTCAATTGGCAGAGCAGCGGATTCCAAATCCGCAGGTTGAGTGTTCGAGTCACTCCCGGCGTGTTTTGAGAACAACTACGAAATCGAACACGGTTTCGGTAACCAAAGAGGATGTACATGGCTGCAGGAATCTACAAACAAGGTCAAGGATATTGGGTACGGTTGATGTCTGCCATCGGCTTCGGACTTTTGTCATTGATGGGCGTAGCGTGGTTGTGGGACCAAGTCAACGGTATACAAATTGGCGACATTGAACCAGTCTTCGTGTCGGCATTTGTGACAATTGTTGTCATGCTCGCAAGCGGGTCAATAGGCTATTACCTTATTGGGCGCAAGCCAAGAATGGTTGACTTCATGATCGCCACTGAAGGCGAAATGAAAAAAGTAAATTGGTCAACAAAGCGAGAAATTTTGGGTTCAACAATTTTGGTTATTTTGCTGACCGCCTTTATCGCACTGTTTTGCCAACTTGCTGACCTCTGTTTCTCCGCATTCTTCCAAGCGGTAGATGTTTTGCAATCTTCTTAACGAGGGACATTGAAGAAAGACGCAATGAATACTATGACTGATACTGAAAATAATACTAAAACTCCCGAAACAGTAGAGACCCCAGAAACTCCTGTTAACGAAGCGGTTACTCAAGAAATTGCCGAAGAAACAACTCCAATTCAAGCAGTTGAGAGTGAAGCCGAAGGTGAAGAGCCACAAACTCGCGCGGGTATGAATTGGTTTGTGCTCCGAGTGGCATCGAACAAGGAAGATTATGTAAAAGCAGCGCTTGATCGCAAGGTTGAAATAGAAGCAATGCAACACCTTGTTGGACGTATCATGGTTCCAACTGAAAAAACAAAAACACTGTCTAAAACTGGTAAAGCAAAAATTACTGAAACGAAACTCTACCCCGGTTACATCTTCGTTGAGATGAAACTTGAAGAGCAACGAATTTCACAAGATATCTTTTTCCTCATCAAAGAAACTACAGGCGTTGGCGATTTTGTTGGCACCGCTGGCAAACCAACTCCGATGTCTACAGATGAAGTTGACAAAATGCTCTTCGACTCCCAAGCACCCGATGAGGTCACTGAAGTGCGACTAGAATTTGCTGTTGGCGACCACGTCAACATCAAAGAAGGTCCGTTTATGGGATACGAAGGTACGGTTGATCAAATCTATCCCGATAAAGGTGTTGTTCGTGTACTCGCAACAGTGTTTGGTCGACAAACACAAATCGAGATCGAATATTGGATGATTGAAAAGGCTGAGTAAATTAACTCCAAGTTAGTTAATCATGTCAGTTCGCGTTATAAAACGCTTCTTCGTATTTTACGATTGTTTAACCCGCGGTCATCGTACTCAGATAATGGTATCGTGCTCGTATGACGCAAACAGCATCACAAGTTGAAGCCGTGGGGGATTCGTTTCGCACTGATTATCACCGAACTCGAGAAGAAATAGCCAAAGCTGTTGTTGGCCACGATGAAATCGTTGACGGTGTTCTCATGTGTTTATTTGCAGGTGGTCACGCACTTCTTGAAGGTGTTCCGGGCTTAGGTAAAACGCTGTTGATCCGAACGCTGAGTGAGGCATTGGATTTATGTTTTTCTCGGATTCAATTTACACCAGATTTAATGCCAGCCGATATCACTGGAACAACTGTAGTTGTGGAGTCAGATCAAGGAAGAACTTTTGAATTTCGAAAGGGTCCCATTTTTGCTCAAATGGTGCTTGCAGATGAAATAAATCGAGCAACACCAAAAACACAGTCCGCACTACTTGAAGCGATGCAAGAAAAATCAGTCACAGTTGGCGGTGAAACACACCACTTACAACAGCCATTTTTTGTAATGGCAACCCAAAATCCAATTGAACAAGAGGGTACGTATCCTCTTCCCGAAGCGCAACTCGATAGATTTTTCTTTAAGTTACGAGTTGGTTATTCAGACCGAGATCAACTGATGGAAATTATTGATCGAACAACAACTGGCTTCCAACCGAAAATTGAAAAAATTCTCGATACTGATAAGATTGTGAAATACCAATCATTGATTAGAGAGGTAGAGTTGAAAAAGGATGTGCAAGATTACGCAGTTCGTTGTGTACTTGCAACCCATCCAGAAGCAGAGCTTGCAACGCCTCAAGTCAAAATGTTCCTTCGTTTTGGCGCGTCGCCAAGAGCAGCTCAAACGTTAGCATTGGCGGGAAAGGTGAAGGCGTTGCTCGCTGGTCGAACAACGGTTGCAATCGAAGATATTCAAAGCGGGATTCTTCCGGCTTTACGACACCGTTGCATTCTTAATTTTGAAGCCGAAGCCGAAGGCGTGACAACGGATGATATTTTGACAAATCTCGTAGATACACTTCCAACGACAACTTCTTGAACGGATTTATAATGAAAAAAATAGTTTTTACTTTTCTTGTATTGATTACTGCTGTTGCTCAAGCGGCTTCAGTTGATTCAATTCTAGATTTTCATCTCACAAAACAGTTTGACAGTTCTATTGACAACGGTGGCAAAGTTGAGGTGTCAAGATATGGTGCAGAGTTACGACTTCAGTACGGCGTGACCGAAGATGATGATCTGCAATTACGTTTTCAACATCAACGCGATGATTGGAATTTTTCGGGGACAACAGGTTTAGGCAGCGATGATCCTTGGGATCTAGTGACAACGATCGACCTTGCATTGCAGTGGACCCACCAACTTCGAGAGAAAACACAAATTTTTGGTGGGCCAATTATTAAATGGAGCAGTGATTCAGGCGCATCACAATCAGATTCCAAAGTCCTTGGTGGGATAATTGGGTTTACACAGCTCTACTCCGATACACTTGTTTTTGGTGGTGGAATAGGTGTGATTGAAACACTCGAAGATGATGATCGTTTGTTTCCAATTCTTGTCCTTGATTGGAAATTGTCAGATGAATTAACATTGACAAGCGATTTGACAACTCGCTATGGAAGCCAATTAGGCGTGGAGCTTGTATGGAAACCACTTGACGATTGGTCTCTTGGAGCAGGTATTTCTTACGATTACAGCCGGTTTCGTTTGGATGACTCTGGATATGCACCCGGGGGCGTTGGTGAAGCAACTTCGCTTCCACTCCACGTGCGAGCCACATACCGTCCATCGTCAAATGTAACAATTACTGTTTTAGGTGGCGTAGTACTTAGCGGTGAACTCTCGGCATTTGACAATGTTGGAGCAACATTGCAAACAGAAAATTATGAATCAGCTGGCACGATCGGCATTCTTGCACGCATCACATTTTAGTAGGGACATTCACCTCTCTGAATTGTTCAAGTCACTTGATACTTGGCATCTATTTTATAGAATGACAAAGTAATGTAAAGTAAATATTTTCTCAGTGTATTACAACTTAAGAAACTGCCTCGTAGGTAGTTAATTTAATTTGAATCTGGAGTAATGGGGATATTGTCGATCGTGTTCCAGTGTGTTGTGTCAATCACAACAGGTGCGGGGCGAATGTCCCATGGCACGCAGGGAAGTGGAGAAGTTTCAACATTTTTGTTTTCTCCATGTGTGCGAACTACGGAGAATGAAAGTTTTCCGTCTTTAATCAAAGAATTCGGAACGACGACTCGAGCGCTCCACCCCACGTCGGTTGTTTGTGTAAAAATTGGAAAGGGTGAACCAACGCTAGGTGTTGGTAAAATTACTATTGTGTCATCAAGCTCCGTAAAAAACAAGGAAATCGACTCTTTTCCGACACCTGAATCACTTCCGTTTCCATGGCATACTATAAAAATTTCCCAATTTTCCATGACATATCGTACCTCAACTTCAGTCATTTGATTTTGAGAAGCACGTCTCGCATATCCATGTCGAAGTGATGAAAGTGTCCATGTTGGTACAAGCGCAGGAAGCTTTACACGAGGTGGCTTTGCTTCAATGATTCCATTTTCTACAGGAAAAATAGTGGTGCCACTAGGCAATCTAAGCACGAGTTTGTCAACGGGAGGGGTTACGATTGGGCCAAAAACAGAAAGATCTATTACTTTGGGTCTTTCTAAACTTATAGGCATGGTTTCGTGTGGTGAAATTTGAAAAGCAAGGGGCACTTCATTTTCAACATCCCATGCAATTTGACACAAACTAGATTCTAGTTTGCAGTTCGAGACTTTTATAGTTACCGATGAGCCGAAGAGTGATGTAAACCAAAACAAAGTTTTGGACTGTGCATCGCACCACCGCAGCGCTCTGTTTGCTATTTGTTTGCTAGATAGTGTTTCATCAAAAAGAATACTAAGTAATTCTTCGAGTGTATTTTGGCTTTCAACCCAACAAGCAAAGGGATGGATTCCGTCCATAGACGTGTCTGTAAGTAGGCCAAGGCATTCGGAGCCAACACCTCGGCTTGCAACAGCAAGATTGTGAAATGCTACGCGCCATAATTGTTCTCCATGTTGCGCAGCAAGTTTTTCTACGAGGTTTGTTTCTGGAATTGCAGGAGGAATTAGATTATTTCTCGATGAGAGTAGCACCCATCTCCAATAGTGCAGGGCGTTTGGCGGGGGCAAATCGTTCGCTTCTTTAAAAGTTAACTCCCCTTTTATTTCTGGTTGTGAAAAATCAAAATTTGGAAACTCAATAGGTAAATTTACCCACTTTGGTACAACGCTCCCCTCGCCGAAATAAATTGAACCATCCCCGCCTTTTGGAAGTTCTAATAAAAGTACAGGTCCCGTGGTTGTGTCTCTTGGGTTTATGGATTCAGTAGAATCTGTAATTTTAATTGGGCGAATGAAAACACTTTCATCGGTCCAACCCGTTGAAAGCTCTTTTGTCTCAATCCAACCAACTATGCCGTTTCCGGTCGAGCCATCTTCAAAAACAACCGGTATTGTTGAAGGCCATTCGTCACCAAGTTCACTGCTTAGTAAGCGAACCATGAGAATACCTCCCCGTGGTGCAATTGGGAATGTGTTTTGTGCAACGATTGAATCAACGGGTATTGCAAAAGCAAGAGACGATGAGCACAGCAAAACAATAACAATGAAGCATTTGCAAAAAGAGTTCATGGTGTCGATTGTGCAGTGTTTTGACGCTTTTTAATAATGGCTACAGTTTCTGCAACTGCAAGATCAAGATTGTCGTTCACAATAAAAAAGTCATAAGCACCACTTTCTCTTGCAAAGTTGATTTCTTGTTTTGCTTCAGAAAACCTTCGCTCAATTGAATCAGCATCATCGCGGCCCCTTGCTGTTAATCTTCTGAGCAATTCTTCTTCACTGGGAGGAAGAATAAAAAACCGTAAGGATTCTGGCATATTCCGGTGTACCTGCATGCCGCCTTGCACATCGATATCGAGAAGCATCAAATTGCCAGCTGCAAGCACGTTATCGACAGGCTCTTTTAAAGTGCCATAACGATGACAACTAAATACCTCAGCGTGTTCAAGAAATAATTTTTCTTGAACCATTTCTTCAAATCGCTCTGGTGAAATAAAATAGTAATCCACACCATCGGTTTCGGGATCGCTTTTTGGCCGAGTAGTTGCAGAGATGCTAAAAATAGCATTTAATTCTTCTCGTACCTTGTGTACAATGGTCGTCTTCCCAACTCCTGATGGACCAGAAATGACGATCAAAGCACCTTGTGGACGCGTGGTGAGCATTTGGAGAGTGTATCGCAGTTTGGCTGAAGATACACCCACAAACCGATGTGCATCGAACTCACTTGCTCTGATACAATGACGGAATGTCACTACCAAGAGTAGCCATTGTTGGAAGGCCAAATGTTGGCAAATCTAGCCTTATGAACCGTCTTGCACGCAAGCGTATTTCTATCGTAGATCCAACGCCAGGGGTCACGCGTGATCGTGTGAGTGTCGTTCTTGAGATTGACCCCCCTAAGAAAACCCCAAAAGACACACCTCCTCGTTTTGCAGAAATTCATGATACGGGCGGCTGGGGAGTCTACGTCGTTGAGGGGCAACACATCGACGATGCTGGTTGTGATCTTCGCGATTTAACCCAAGACATAGAATCCCAAATTAGAGAAGCAATGGATCGTTCTGAACTCATTCTTCTTGTGATTGATGCACAATCTGGAGTTACGCCGCTTGATGAAACCGTAGCAAAATTGTTGCGGCGGTCAGGAGCTGCGGATAAAACAATTGTTGTTGCAAATAAGGTAGATTCACGAAGTTGGGAATCTCATGGGCACGAAGCGGCCGCGCTAGGATTAGGCGAAGTGCTTTGCGTTTCATCAAAGAGTGGACATGGAATTATTTCACTTTCAAATACACTTTGGGAACGACTCGGTGAAGTCGGTGAGGTTGAGCAACAACAAGACGAAATGCGATTGTCGATCGTTGGTAAACGAAATGCAGGAAAATCATCGTTTATTAATGCTCTTGCTGGAGAAAACCGAGTGATTGTTTCTGAAATTGCAGGAACAACTCGAGATGCAGTCGATGTGCAGTTTGAAATTAATGGCAAAATATTAACAGCGATTGATACTGCCGGTGTTCGGAAACAAAAAAGTTTCTCGGATGATATTGAATATTATGCCTACCGTCGCATGTTGAATTCTATTCGTCGATCTGATGTTGCGATGCTGTTGATTGATGCAACTAAAAGAATTTCTCAAGTAGACAAAAAACTTTCAACCGAACTTCAAAGACAGTTTAAGCCAACGGTCATCGTAGTAAATAAATGGGATCTTGTTGATGAAAGTGTAACGCCAGAAGATTACCTCGAGTACTTAACTAAAGAATTGCGAGGTTTAGATTACGCGCCAATTGTATTTATCAGCGCCCACGAAGGAGAGGGAATTGAAGATGCAGTCGCGATGGCGTTTAATCTAAAAGCGCAATCTATTCACCGAGAACCAACGGGTAAATTGAATAGTGTGATGCGGGAAATATTGAAAGATCGCGGACCATCATCACGACTAGGATCGGTGGCAAAGCTTTTGTATGTATCTCAAATAGCCGTTTCACCACCAACGATTGCGATCGTAGTAAATGAACCAGACATGTTCGAGGGGCAATATGAGCGATATTTGATGAATCGTCTTCGCGAGGAACTGCCATTTAGTGAAGTGCCAATTAGGCTTCTCTTTACAAAACGTCAACGAAAAACGCTCGAAGAACTCAAACAGGACGGCCGAACCGCTACAATAGAATCGCTTACGCGTACAAACCCATCAGTTGGTCAGGTGATTGATGGAGATGAAACCCTTCCTGACGACAGTTTTAATAATTGATTACGAACTCAACTGATGTAGTTTCGTAATTTTCTAACGCGGTACCTAAGCATGTCTATTTTTCCATTACCGGTTTTTGAAGAGGATGCAGATCCTTCAAACCGAGATTCATTAACACTTGAAGAGCAACTAGAAGCACTTGAAGCGCCAACGACGATGGTTGTGCGTTTTGGAGCAATGTTTGAAGTTGGAGAGTATAAGCAGGCAGGCGAAATTCGAGCTGGCTGTGGTTCGAAACTTGTAGCTCGTACGCATCGAGGAACAGAATTGGTTGACCTTCTCACCACGACTTGTTCAAATGCAGGCTGTGGCAAATCCATTTCTCGCTCAGAGATGCTCGAGTACATCGATAACTCGGGTGGAAAAAAATTCCCATTCCATACAAATGGTCGAGTCCTTCGGATTGCAACAGCAGAGGATTTAGGCCGGATGAGTTTACTCAAGGGCGGAGTGAGAGATCATAAAAAACTGGTTAAAAAGTTGGTAGAAGAGCATCAACTTCCTATGAAAATTGTTGATGTAGAACCAATTCTTGGAGAAGAACTTTTTACGATTTATTATCAATCAGAAGACAGGGTTGATTTCAGATCCCTTGTTCAAGCACTTGCGAAAGAATTTAAAACCAGAATTGAAATGAGGCAGGTTGGCGCGCGAGATGAAGCAAGGCTTGTTGGAGATTACGAAAAATGTGGTCAACACTGTTGTTGTAAGAGTTTTTTGAAAGTTCTCTCACCTGTTTCAATGCGTGCAGCAAAACAACAGAAGCAAACGCTCGACCCAAAGAAAATTTCAGGTCGCTGTGGCCGGCTTATGTGTTGCCTGCGGTATGAAGATCAAACATATCGTGAGTTGAAAAAGAATTTGCCACATCGAAAAACAAGGGTTGGCACCGCTGAAGGACCAGGTATTGTCCTCGATGGAAAAATTTTAACCCAACTTGTTCTTGTCGCTCTTGAGCACGACAACAGGCAAATTGCAGTGCCAGTTGAGGAACTCAGCGATCCAGATACTTGCCCTCGACCTTGGGAGGAAATTGAGAAGCCGGTATACGAGAAAAGAGAAAAAACAGGTAAAAACAAAAAATCTCGCAGAGGCCGCGGGAAAAAGGGCGATTCAAAACAAGGTGATGCAAAGCAAGAACCCACTCAGTCGCAAGAAAAAGTCGAAGGATCTGGACCGAAGAAGAAAAAACGCCGACGTCGAAGACGTCGAAAGAAGGGCGGGAACGACGGACCTAATACCGGAGGTGGTGGTTCCGGAGGTTCCGACTAAACTGCACAGTACATGCATCCAAATGAACACAGTGAAGATACAGGCGTAATAAAAACGATCCAATCGTTGGTGGTAGCGTTTGTACTTGCGATGGTGTTTCGAGGATTTGTCGTTGAGGGATTTGTAATACCAACGGGATCAATGGCTCCAACATTGCTTGGGCAACACTTGTTGAAACACAGCGATCAAACGGGCGAATATTTTCCTGTTGGATTTGATATTCAAAGGAACATAGGCCCAGAGAGATTTGTTGATCCCTTGCTGGGAAAAGCGATGCCATTGCCCTTGGCTGAAGCAAAGAAAATTACTCCTCGGAGTGGAGATCGTGTGTTGGTATTAAAAATGTTGTACCCCTTCTTTGAACCTGAGCGGTTCGATGTTGTTGTCTTCAAAAATCCTACAGATACACAAGGGGTTGCAGCGAATTACATTAAACGGCTGATTGGTTTGCCAAACGAAACGTTGTGGATAGCAGACGGAGAAATTTTCGCAAAAAGAGGCGATGGTTCATTTTTGATTCAACGCAAACCTGAACATATACAGAAATTGTTATGGAGACCTGTTTCAAATAGCGATGCAATTCCAACAGACAGTCTTGCGTTAACACGGCCTTGGCAAGGTCCACCGTGGCGCGCGACTCCCAGAGCAAATTGGACACTTGATAGTCGAACTTGGCAATGTACTGGCGGAAATGCAACCCTTACTTGGGACCATAACAAGATGTCAATTGATGATGGACTTTCGTACAACATGTTAATGCCAATGTCGCGAAAGGAACCAATATCTGACATTCGAGTTGGAGCAACGATTATTCCAAGCAACGATGCATTGGTTGTTAGTTTTGAGTTGCAAGCAGTTGGACATATTTTTGGCTGGACTATTGAAGGTTCCACGGCAAAGTTGACAAAGCAAATAGTTAGCGATCCATCTTCGCTCACAACTCTTGAATTTGATATTGATCCACTACAAGCGGGTGAACTAACAAAAGTAGAGTTTTGGCATGTTGATCAGTTACTTGCTTTGTACATTAATGATCAACGAGTTGGCGAAATGCTGTATGACTATGGACCAGAAGGTCGGCTTCGTTTAGTAACAGGTGCTGATCAATCTGTACCTATCGAAGAAATTGCTGGTCGGGGTGGCACCGCTCCATTGCTATCTTGGAAATTTAAAAATGCTCCATTTACGATGAGTAAGGTAACTGTTGACCATGATTTATATTATCAAAGCGGCCGTCTTCGATCCCGTGCAACCAAAAATCCAACAACACCCGGGAATGAAAAACTTGTTGAAATCGACTCGCCAGCATTTGGTACGCACCCCGACAAGCTTGCAGTGTTGGGTCCCGATCAATTTATGATGGCAGGTGATAATAGTGCATACTCTCTTGATGGCCGGCTCTGGGGAAATCCAGACGAATTTGTTGCAGCGCAAATAGACACAGCGCCATTTTTGGTGAATCGTGATTTGCTCATCGGCAAAGCTTGGTGCGTGTATTGGCCATCAGCGTTCCGAGTAGGAAACTTTCCGATCATTCCAGATTTTGGTGCAGTTCGTTTTATTCGGTAGTTTCATCTGCGCAGTGGATGAACTACTCCAACCCATACAACCCAACCCTGTTATTTGTTTAAGACTCTAGGACTACGTCGCAGTTGCCGATTGCAGTGTTTATGGAATTTCAAAAACGGTTCTCTCTTGGATCCACCAAGCCACCAGTCGCGTTTCATTTCGGCAATGATGATGTTGTGCGTTTGATGCAAATTAACGGGCAAAGTGAACCAGAGCTTGAGGCTTCATTTGAGGTTTCAGCATCCGATGATGTTGGATTAAAAGAAGCAACGTCATGTTTTCGCTCACGCAGGGCAGTTGTCTCAGTTCCTTCTTCAGAAATACTCCTCAGACATATACGAGTGGATTGCAATGCAAGAGATGATGAGGTTGTACAAAAACTTTGTGAACAAAATGATGCGTGGAGTCACGCTTCTATCAGGCAACTTCCGATTCTTACCAGTATCCGACGTGGATCTCATTCGCAAATGCAACAGGAACTTCTTTGCATAGGAATTTCTCATGGAGTGATTGACCGGTGCGTATCGATTGTTGAACGCGCAGGCATGGATGTACGTAGAGTTACGGTTCCAGTTCACGCAACACTTCGAGCATTTGATAAGTTGTATCGCCGCGAAGGTGATGAGACTATCACCTCAATGGTCGTTGAGATGGATAAAAAGCAAACCATTGCAATGATAGCGCATGGTATGAATCTTGTTGTAGCAAGCATATTGCAGCACAAAACCCAACAGAGTCCTAAACAAGAATGCTCTTCGGTACCAGCATTGATTCCCACAGTCAGTAGCGGCAATGAATTTGAAAGGCGAGGAGATGTATTGCCACGAGGTTTTGCTGAGCCAACCCACGTTTCAACGATTTGCGGTGACAATACGTTTGTTGAAGAGCTTCGTGGTTGTATTGGGCACCACAGTTCACTGTTTCCAGAAAGAGCAATTGACCGCATAGTTTTTAGTGGTTGCGGAGCTTTGCAAAAAGAAATGTGTTCATCAGTTGCGACTGACTTGGGTTTGCAAGGATATATTGCAGACCCTTCGGCGTGGATTAGTGGAGCAGAGGAATTGGCAAGTGGGCCAATCTGGACAACTGTTGCAGGATTGTGTTTTGCTTACTCGGGAGAGGCAATATGAACCATCCATTTGATGATTTTCTCTCGCATCATTGGCATGACCAAAAACGTGATCGAAGAATATTTCGGTATGGATTGGTATTGGTTGGACTGGTCGTCATTACTACTTTTTCTGCGTTTGCAACAACAATGACGCATTGGCGGAGTGTTTTTCAAAATCAACATGCAGTAACTGCCAAGTGGGAGGATGCGCAGCAGCGCGTGCATGGTTACTTAAAATCCGAACGTACGTTGCGAAAAAAACTAGAAGAAGCCAAGACCATCAGTGTATTACTAGACGTTGTTCCAAAGTCTCTTTTGCTATCGGAATTAACATCTGTTTTGCCAGAACAAGCATTTATGAATTCGATACGAATAGATAGCAGAACTCGAACAAATGAAAACGGTGTTTCAATACCTTTTGATAAAGTGCAAATTTCTGGAGAAGCAACCGATGACGCAACGGTGTCTTTATTTGTAGAGAGTTTGATGAAATCTTCTTGTTTTGAAAATGTATCTTTGCAATATTCCCAACAAAAACAAGGCGGTATTGCACGAGGGTTTGCAATCTCCATGGTTGTGGAAAGTAAACGCGCAAACATGTTAGCGGAAGTTCACCCATGAATATACCCTTAAGGTATTTTGTACTTTCACTTGTTCTAGTAGCAACACCAGTTTTGACATGGCAGACCGTTTACCGTCCGACAAATCTGGCTGTTGAAAATGTTGCAAGTGAAATTAGAACTCGAACAAAACAATTGAGTAATTTTTCAGAAGTAAATGCACAATATCGTCAAATGCAACACGCAATTGATCAACTTGCAATCGCTTCAAACGTTGCTATTTCTAAAATTCCTGCACAGCACAAAGCGGAACAGTGGCTCGGGGAAGCTTCAATTGCTGCGGAAAAATCAGGTCTTACTGTACGCAGTGTCACAATTACGGGTAAACGTACTGATAGTGATCTTGGTGTGCTTCCAGTCAATATGGAAGTGAACGGCTCGTTTGCTGGCGTATACGCACTTTTACAAAGGTTTGAGCGAATGGAACGCATTATTCCAATAAGCAGGTTGGATATTCGCAAGGGAAAAGGTGCAACAGTTGATGCAACGTTGGTGCTTCATTTGTTATTTACTGAAGATGGTGGCTCCAAATGAATTTTATGAAGCGAGCGACTGAAATGTATGGTGCAGCACCGATGTTTGTCATATTTACCGCGTTGTTTGCTATCTCTGAACTTACAGTGATGTGGATGGTCGTGCCTGCCGCAGGGAATGTTCAATCGACACAACAAGATATGCTCATGGATACTTTTTTAAGTGAATACGGTATAGCCAAGGCATCGAGTGAGGTTACTGAAATCATAGTTGAGACACGCGCAATTTCAAACAAGCTTGATAACGATCCAGCGAGTTGGCAACAAGCATTAGTTGTATTAAATCCTTGCCAAAAACAAATTGCAGAACACTCAAAAAAACCTATTGTAGAAAAACCCTCTGACACATGGATAGCGCATCAGTTTTTATTAGAAATTGCGGACCGAGCGATATTAAGTTTAGAATTAAACTCTGTTATGAACGGGAAAAGTTCTCTGGCAAATATTAACGGCAGTATTTATCAGAAAGGCGATACATTGCTTTTGCCAAATGCGAACGGCTCGTTTATTGTGGCTGAAGTTCATGGTAGTTCAGTTCTCCTTCGGTTGTCCATTGATGACCAAGCAATACTTGATGAGTTTGGTGAAATTGAACGAACTATTCACATTTTTGGAAGCACGGATAATACGCTTGTCGATGCTGGAGATATTAGATGAAGCAATTAAACACACTAAAACAACCGGCAATTTCTTATGCAAACAAACTAATGAATTCTCTGCGTTCACAAGGAGTGCTTGATGCGGAACAACAGCATGTTGTAGAGCGATTTCAAAGTAATAACCCCGGGCAGTCTGTTGCGCAAACTCTTATAGACACCGGCATTTCTGAGGAGAGTGTGCAAAAAACAGTTGCGGAATTATCTGGAATGATATTTGTTCATGTTGATAGTGATAACATAGATTTTGAATTTGTCGAAAAAATTGGAAGTTCTTGGTGTAGAGAACACGAAATAGTACCAATCATCTTTGAAGGAAACAAGTATTTAGCAGCGCATTCACCAGACGCAGTATTTTTATCGGAGGATATTTACTGCGGGAAGTTTCTAAAAGTTGGGCAGGCAATTGCACTCAGGCGAGATTTGGAAAGTGCAATTGATTTGTTTGATGTAGAAACTAGAAAAATTGAACCAGAAATGCATCAAGAAACCACGTGTGACGAATTTTCAATTGACCTAGAAAATGCATCTGCAGAAGCGGACTCATCCCCAGTAGTTAGTTTCGTAAACAATATGATTGCAACTGCGCTTCGAGAAAACGCATCCGATATTCATTATGAACCATGCGATGAACGTTCTCGTGTTCGATATCGAATTGATGGCGTGTTGCATGATTTAGATGATGCGCCTAAAAGGTTGCATGCAGCAGTAGTGAGCCGAATAAAAATTCTCGCAAACTTAGATATTGCAGAACGGCGGTTACCACAGGATGGTCGAATTCGAGCGACGATTTTAGGAAGGTCGCTTGATTTACGTGTCTCAACTGTACCAACACCGAAGGGAGAAAAAATTGTCATGCGATTACTTGATGACAGGAACATTCGTGTTGGTCTTGATGAGTTAGGGTTTCGTAAAGAAGTTCTCGATGCTTGGCAGGAAGAGATTACTGCGGCAAACGGTATTATTCTTGTGACTGGACCAACCGGTTGTGGTAAAACCACGACGCTTTATTCGTCATTGCAATCGATGGATCGCAAGAGTTTGAATATTTCTACTGTCGAAGATCCAGTTGAATACGAATTGGATGGCATCACCCAGATACAGGTGCACGATAAAATTGACATGACTTTCTCTCGCGCGCTCCGAGCTTTGCTCCGGCAAGATCCAGATGTTGTACTGCTTGGCGAGATTCGTGACAAGGAAACTGCAGGTGTTGCAATACAAGCAGCAATGACTGGACATTTAGTGCTATCAACGCTGCACACGAACGATGCCCCATCTTCGATGACACGATTAATTAATATAGGTGTCGAGCCATTTCTGGTTGCATCTGCTGTGAACGCAGTGCTTGCACAGCGTCTTGCACGTCGCGTTTGCCAAAAGTGTGTTAAGTTTCAAGAACCCACTCCCGAAGAAGTAGAACTCCTTGGTGGTCATGCGCCAAAAGAAATTCCTCATGCTGTTGGTTGTAGTCAATGTAGAGGAAGCGGTTATAGTGGGAGACTTGGCATTTATGAATTGTTGCTGATGAATGACGAACTTCGCGATTTGATTGCGAGTAACCCAACGATCACTACATTTCGAAACCTCTGTGTAGAAAACGGTATGCAAAACCTCCGTGTTGACGGTTTTTCTAAAATGTCTGAAGGTCTCACAACACTCGATGAAATCCTTCGCCTCACATAATTAAACAACATGCGGGGTTGGTTGTTTACACAAAAGGTGTAACAACTAAAATGCACCAACACACTGCGGCGACCCCGGTTTTACCGAGCACGCCTAGGATACGACCAATGGTTGCACCAGTTGCTGATTTGGCAACTTCGCCAACGGTTGCAGGATCTTTGTGTGAGAGTTCACCTATCACTGCGCCAGTAAAAGTACCAATGACAGCTCCAATCAACGTGCCAATAACTGGAACAGGAATAAATGGTGTGCAGATGACCCCGCCTGCTATACCACCGATAATTGCTCCGATCATGCCTCGCCGTGAACCACCGCCAACTTTGACGCCAAGGGCACCCGCGCCCATTTCCATGATTTCGCCAACGATAGCAAGCCCAACACAAATGCCAAGCGTTGTCCAACCCCACGTTTCGCCGTCACCCCAATATGTATCGAGGAACTCAATACCAATGGCAATAGCAATCATTATCCACGTGCCAGCGAGTCCAAGCAGTGCTAGCAAGACGCAAACCGCCGCAACAGTGGCAAAAAGCACGATAACAATAATAGTAATCCAATCCATAAGGTTCCTTACTTGATGTTTGGGAATAGTTATGCAACTATTACACGTGATGGTACCCGCAACGATTTTATTTTGTGTCTTGAATGTAACTTTTTTTGCACCAGAAAACGCAGCGGATGCTTGGAGAGAATTTTTCGGTCAAATGGAAGGGGTAGAAATTCCACAAGGTACGCAAAGTGAGTGGACGACAGTGGAACTTTCGCAATATGAAGACCTCCAACCACTTATTATTCGGGCAAAAGAAATTGCAATAATACCTACCTGTGATTGGAATCTTGATTATTCCAAGGGTCTTGACTTGCTCATTCCTCATGTCAGTGACATCAGACAAGCAGCAATGCTTGTTAGTTTTTCAATACAAGGTGATACACAGTCTGAAAATTTTGACTCAGCAATTATGGGTATGGAATCTCTCGTAGGAATTTCGAGTCACTTGTCCGATGACGACCTTATTATAGGATCACTCGTTTCTTATTCAGTGTTCTCTATATTGAAAGATAACACTTCACTTTTTAAAAACATCCAAGATCCAGCAAAACTGGAATCATTTCTTGATTCAGTTCAACACCTCAATGAGTTCGATCCATTTGGAATTCGAGCCGGTGTTGCTGGTGAACAACAATACTTAGGAGATTGGTTAAGCGAAAAAGAGGTTGTAGATCTAGACTTGGGTGGGTTCATTAATGAAGAACTCGACCCAGAATTGAATATGGAACTTGAGGTGTCTCGATACGGCGAAGCGATGGATCGTTTGGTTGAAGTGTTTCAAATGAAAGATGAATCTAAAGCAGTAGCAGCAATGGATGCACTGCAAGATGAAATTGAATCTGGAGAATTTGGGGAGTTAACAAAGGTGTTATTTGTTTCAGGTAACAATCTATTGAAAACAGCTTTTAGCGCAAGCAAAGATGTTGTTGAACTGAAATCCATTTTGCAACAACGTATTGATACACTTCGAACTCCAGATGCGGCAGTATATTTTTTACAAGCCGTCGACGCATATTGTGCGATCGATGCCGAAGAAAGGATTGCAGCTGTAGAAAGCGGGGAGTTTAATACATTAAATTTGTCACTTTCAAAACTTGCAAAAGCCGCCGAAATGCAACCATCAAAAATTACACTTGCAGACGATCCACAAACCCCGCCGTGGCTCGCCCCAATATTTGCAATGACGTCAGACTCCCTAGCACGCGGCACAATAGATGATTTTGTGACTGCAATTCGAGTTGCAGCACACCTCAGTCAACAAGATAGGTTTGCAGCATCGTTGGCAGCTTCGATGATAATTGAAGCGGTGTTTGTTTCACTTCCACGAATAACAGAAAAAGAATCATCACTCTTGCTTGAAGCCACACGGAGAATTCCTGCAGCAGATGCATATATGATTTTAGCGACAACTGCGAAAGAACAAATACGATTCGAAAAATGGATGTTCACTGAAGAAGGATGGAGCCCAACCCCGATGGCGTTGCTTGCTGCAACAATTACGTTGGCTAAGGAACAGAAGGTTGATGGGGTGTGCGAAGATTGTTGGGTTAAATTGATTGCAACTTTTGGAGTTCCAGACGATGACACAGTAGTTCTAGCTGCAGTGACCCAAAATATGTCAGAGGCACTACTCGTTGCGGAGTTCGAAAATGAACACCAGTTTATTGAGAAGTTGCGGCATGCTCAAAATCAACTTCCAATGTTAAGAAGAAAACTGGCTACTTCGCCCACAAGGCAGTGATTGCACCTTGCACTGCAACCCCTAAATTTTTGAGTGCAAGTTCAATATTCCACTGCTGTGAATCTCGATCTCCAGTTGTATTTGATATGACGCGAAGTTCAATCGCCTTTGCACCGAGGCGATTCGCAGTGTGTACAACAGCTGCGCCTTCCATCGCTTCGCAAATACAACCCGTGCGCTTCTGATTAAGTTGTGAGTGTTCGTCTGTGCCGCTGCATGTTGCAACTGTCGCAATTCCACCTACGGTGCCTATGGCGCGTAATCGATTTAACATCCAAGGATCTACAGGGACTTCGTTTTGTTTAAAGTTACCAAGATCAAAACCAATTTCATCCATTGTTTGAAATCCATCTGGAGTAATGAGTCCCTCTTCTGCATACACACATTTGTTTGCAATGACAGCATCACCAATTTTTAGATTGCTATCTGGTAGAGCGCCTGCAACGCCAGCATTGATGATCCATTCAAACGGTCCATCTGTGAGGATAGAAGTTGTGGTAGTGATTGCTGCATTTGTCTTACCAATACCACCTGCAACAACGAATGTATCCGCTGGTTTACCAATCGCTTTTGCTTCAGATTGCACTGCTGTTACGATGAGAATTCGACGAGACATTTATGATTTTAAGTGTTCAATCAAATTTGCTCGTTGTAGCGTCACTTGATCTTTAGTGTCAAGATTTTTTACAACATATTCGCCGCGAGAAAGTTCTTCGCCAAGAATGATTGCGAACCTAGCATTTGAATTTGCTGCTTCAGTGAGCAACTTGCCAACATTTTTTGTTGCTTTGTAACTTCTTCGTGTGTGTAAGTTCGCATTGCGAAGAAGTGCAACGGTTTCACTGATTGCGCTATCGCCTTCATCGCTTGCACTGATGACAAACACCTCTGGTGTTGGAAGTAAGTCGTTTCCATCTCCAAGTAGTCCTTTGTCGCGCAATACAAGAGAAAGTACAACATCCCCCATCCCGAAACCGACGGCAGGAATTGAAGGTCCTCCAAACATTTCTATGAGTCGGTCATACCGACCTCCACCAGCAATCGCTCGTTCGTTTCCACCTGACTCGTGAATTTCAAACACAATGCCGGTGTAATAGGCAAGTCCGCGAACAATACTAAAATCGAACTTGCACCACTTGTCAATATTCCATTGTTTTAACTCGTGCAGCAGTGTTGAGAGGTCTTCGTGTGAAGCTTCTGTATCGTTATCGAAAGGTGCGAATACGCTCGGGTCAATTCCAGCGGCCGAAACTTTTTCTGTAAAGACATCTGCAGGCATTTTTTCTCGTTTGTCGAGCAAGCCAAGCGCAACTTGTAGTTGCGCTTCTTTGAGTCCACCATCGAGTAACATTTTTGCAACAACATCTCGATGGCTAATACGCACGACAATATCCTCAGATGTAAGGCCAAGGTCGGCAAGAGCTCGAATTGCAGTTGCAATTACTTCTGCATCTGCAGAAGGTGAGTCAATACCGAGCATGTCTACGTTCCATTGTTTAAATTCACGCAATCTTCCCCGTTGCGGTCGTTCAGCACGAAAGTGGTTAGGGATGCCAAACCACTTCGTTGGTACGGCTAGCGAACGTCCCTTCGCAGCCGCCATGCGTGCAAGTGTTGGCGTAAACTCTGGGCGTAGCGCGTAGTCCGTGTCCCCATTATCACGGCGAAAACTAAAAAGTTCGCTCACAATGCCATCTCCACTTTTTACAGTGTAAAGATCAAGGTGTTCAAACATAGGACCTTCTATTTCATCGAATCCCGCGTTGATGGATGCGCTCCGCCAAGATTTTTCAACATGTTGTAACGCCGATAAATCGGCTGGGAAAAAATCACGAGTTCCTTTTGGTGATTGCCACGCCATCAGTATTTACCACTCGGGCCCGCCGCTGTATCGACCAAAAACATCCGCCATCGCTTGAACCATTTCCCCAAGAGTGCAACGAGCAAGTGAAGCATCAACGAGTGACTGCATCACATTTTCGTCATTGCGCGCAACTTTTCGGATTACATCAAGTGCCAACATTGCTTCGTCATTATCACGAGTAGAAATAACTTTGTCGAGCCGTTCGCATTGTTGCGTTTCAACTGCATGAGGTATTTGCAATAATTCAACTTGCGCATCTTCATTTCCATCTGGATAAGCATTGACACCTACGATGATGCGATCACGCGCTTCCATCTCTTGTCCGAATCTGTAAGAGGCTTCGGCAATTGATCGTCTGAAGTACCCCTTGTGAATTCCCTGCACAACGCCACCCATGCCATCAACTTCCTTGATGATTAGATTTGCATCTTTTTCCATTTGATTTGTGAGTGATTCGACATAGTAACTTCCAGCAAGTGGATCTACTGTTCGGTGTACGCCCGTTTCGTGTGCGAGCACTTGTTGCGTTCGGAGTGCAACGCGAACGGCAGTTTCAGTTGGAAGCCCAAGCGTTTCATCCATTGAATCTGTATGCAGAGATTGACATCCACCAAGAACACCAGCCATTGCTTGATACGCAACCCGAACGATGTTGTTTAGAGGTTGTTGCTCGGTAAGCGAACAGCCGGCAGTTTGCACGTGGGTACGCATGAGCAATGATCGATCATTCTCTGCACCATACCGATCGCGCATCGCGTTGGACCATATTCTTCTAGCAGCGCGTAATTTGCAAATTTCTTCAAAGAACTCGTTGTGGCTGTTAAAGAAGAAAGAGAGTCTAGGCGCAAACGTATCAACATCAAGACCACGCTTTATACATGCTTCAACATATTCCATTCCGTCACGAAGCGTGAATGCCAGTTCTTGCGTTGCAGTTGAACCAGCTTCGCGAATGTGGTAACCACTAATGGAAACGCTGTTCCACCGTTTGGTGTTATTTGTTGCAAATTCAATCGTGTCAACAACTAGTTTTACTGAAGCTTCGGGTGGATAAATAAATTCGTTTTGGCTGTGAAACTCTTTGAGAATATCGTTTTGTAACGTTCCACCAAGTGAATTCCAATCAATGTCGCGCTCAGTCGCCATTGCGAGATACATTGCCCAGATAACACATGCGGGTCCGTTGATGGTTTGGCTCACGGTTACTTCGTCAATTGGAATGTCAGCGTAGAGCCTGTGCATATCCTCGATGGTGTCAATGGCAACACCGCAGCGGCCAACTTCACCAATCGAAAGGGGGTCGTTTGAATCGCGACCCATTAATGTTGGTAAATCAAAGGCAGTGGAAAGCCCAGTGTTTGCCTTTGTCCCCTTTGCGTTTTCGAGGAGATATTTAAACCTTGCGTTTGTATCGTCTGCTGAACCGAAACCAGCAAACTGCCGCATCGTCCAAAGCCGCGAGCGATACATTGTTTCATGTACACCTCTTGTGTAGGGAAACTCTCCCGGTTGCCCAATTGTTGGATCAGTTTGGCCACCTGCAGGCTCGTAGAGCGGGTCAATAACATATCCCGAAAGCGATACAGTGTCAGGATTAATTTCAGTTTTCACTTTGTTCGCAGTGCCCATCGCCGTATTGTACGGTGAATTGAGATATTACAAAAAATTCACCCCTGGTTCGTTTATTCAGCCCCGTGAGTTGTTCGCTTTGCTCTAAAGTCCGTTGATTGAGAGTTTCGGCTTGCTTTAGCAAGCATGAACCAATGTCACTGTTGTGACTTTTCCACCCTCAATTCAGAGTGCTCGTTACTGCTCGTACCCATCAACAGGATCATATACATCGATTTCACCGCCTTGGGAGGACCACCAATCGGGTTGATCTTCAAGGGTATCAACACGCATCGCTTGATCTTCACTCTGGGTTGCATATTCACTTGAGGGTCGAATTGCTATATCTAGACGCCTTGACCAACGATTTGGAACTGTCATGGCATTATTAAGAGCTCCCCAGCCGGTTCCCAAGTCGAAAACTTCCCAACGCATTAAATCAGGTGTTTCAACAGCACCATTTCCACCACCGGTTTCAAAATCAATTACAAGTTGTTTTCCAACTGGAATTTCCATGATAAAAATGTTCTCACCACTTCGAGTATCGATCAATGTAATGGTTTTTGGAAATTCCTCAGTAGATTCCCACGTGGCAGCACTGTCAGGTCCATTAAAAAACGCATTTCCACCAGGAGAATACATTTTGCACCCCGAAATAGCGGGAATAGATAGAACTATTGATAAAGCAATAATAGATAAATTTCGCATGCGTCTATGGTACATCGGCAAATGCAGTCGGGGGGGTACAATACGAAGTATGGAAATGAGAATTGGACATGGGTACGACCTTCATCGCCTCGAAATCTCAAAGGAGAACGATGCAATATTGATGATAGGCGGATTTGGAGTGCATTGTGGTCTACAAGCTATAGCACACAGCGATGGGGATGCTCTCATGCATGCTGTCACGGATGCCTTGCTTTCTGCAATTGGTGAACCGGATATTGGTACGCTATTTCCTGACAATGACCCTAAGAACGAAAACCGCGATTCAGGAGAATTTCTAATTGAGGCAATGGATCGTGTAAATGTAGGTGGTTGGGCAATTTGCAATGTAGACATTACAGTTGTGTGCGATCAGCCAAAAATTGGTTCTTTACGAGAACAAATTTGCGAGAATCTGCGTAGGTATATTGTTGCCCCTGTAAACATAAAGGGAAAAACGCACGAAGGAACTGACAGATGTGGGGCAATTGAAGTTCATGTCGTTGCGTTATTACAGAGAGGAAATAAACATGAGTAAAGAACTTTGGCAAAACGCCGCTGCATTTGCAGGTGAGGCACACAAACATCAAACAAGAAACGATGGGCGACCATACGTTTCACATTGTTTTCGAGTAGCAATGACAGCGAGTATTGTTTTTGGTTTTGATGACCCAGAAATAATTGCTGGCGCTCTATTGCACGACACAATTGAAGATTGCGATGTTGATTACGATGAAATCTTAGAAGAGTTTGGACGAAACGTTGCAAATTATGTTGCTGCGATGACTAAGGACATGCGGCTCGAAGAAGAAGAAAGAGAAACGAAGTATGACATGCAACTCGCCGATGGTCCATGGCAGGGTAGGCTCATCAAACTTGCGGATGTCTTCGATAATCTAACAGACACTCTTCCTAAAAAACGAAAAAAGTTTATGGAAAAAGCTGATCGAATTCTTTTTCTCACCGAAAATGATGAACAATTACAAGATGCTCGCGAGCAACTTCGCGAGCTCCTGTGTGAGTTGGCTCCATGCTGATTCAATTTTTTCTAACTCTGGTTATTTCAGCGATTTCATCGTGTCCAGAGAATACGAAGATGACAGCAGAGGGTGCACTCGATCAGATTGAATCTGTACAAATTACTTCGCTTACGGCGAATATTTTTTACACTCGAACAGATCCAATTCTCGACCGGAGAGAAATACGAACAGGTCGTTTGCTTTTTCAGAAAAGTGAAGGAAATCGCGAAGCGGCAATTTTATTTGACACGCTCATTATTGGCCGCCGCCGTGAAACAAAACAAAAACACTACATATTTTCAGGTCGTTGGATGGCAGAAGTTGATCATGATAAAAAACAATTCATAAAACGAGAACTCGTACGCCCCGATCAAGATAACATTGATCCATTTGAATTGGGGAGCGGTCCAATACCACTACCAATTGGTCAATCAAAAGAATCAGTATTGAAGAAGTTTGTTGTGACGCTAATTGAAAAACCAACAGAGGGTCCACTCGAAAAGCTTGACAACACGGTTGTGGGCTTGCATCTCATTCCAAAAACAAATGATGAATGGGAATATATCAATTTGTTTTATGACATCAAAACATGGTTGCCAGTTGGCGTGGAAAGCGTTGAAATCGATGGGACAAAGCGAGTAAGTCGGCTTTCAAACATGCAGATTGATATTCTCAGTGACGAAGAGGCATCGTTCCTCAACATTGCAACACCGGATCCAAAGATCTGGTCAATTGATGTACAAAAATTACAGGTGCCTACGAAGTGATGGCTTCGAGTTTTTTTGGCACAACCAAGCACCCCAAATCAGATCGTAAAATAATTTAGGCTATGGACCGCGAAACGCAGGCGTATTGAACGGTGCTTGGACTGGCCAGCATTCACCCCAATCGTTAAAAAGAAAAAGTAAATCTGTAATATCGGTGGTTCCATCATTATTGATGTCACCTATACCATCCGCGCCCCACCCATTAATTAATAACAATAAGTCCTCAATGTCTATCAGTCCATCTGGTTTTAAATCTGCGGGGCAACCAGCATCTCGAATGATATCTCCTAGTATTGCAGCGTAGAATGCCGCAGATTCAACTCCTTTTGGATGAACATTAGATAAGTCAAGAAGATCTCCATTTGAAAAATCTGGCAAGTCAAGATAGTTATTGCCGTATTCAAAATTATCAAATCCATGCTCAATAAGCCAAGGCACAGCTTTGGCACCATTGAACAACGTCTTATCTGTAGCTGCATAGATTGATGCTGCCGAGATGTTTGAGTGCATTGCAGCAAGATCGTAAGCCGCATTTTGTTGATTCATGAAAAGTTGATGAACACTCTCGCTATCGTGTTGCCACATTTCAATCAGATGAGAAATGACTATGAAATGTTCTACAGATGTAAGACCTACTAGATTCGCAGCTTCGTCTGCTTGCTCGATCATATTTGTAAATTGCAATGTTGCATTGCTGTAACTTAAATTTTCTGGCGCTAAATACCACATAAAAACTGTAGGTTGTGTTCTCTCAAGCGTGCCCACATCTAGCCAGTATGTGAATTGCTCTAGCGAAAACTTTTTATCATGCGTGCCTGCACCTTCTGTGTCACAGCCAAATCCAAAAAAGGACCAACTTCCATCTGCAATTTGATTGTAGTACAATCCTGGTTTACGATTATCTTCTTCGTCGATGTGGTAATAAACTCCTCCAGCGGGCTCAAAATATAGATTTGTAGATGCCAAAGGGGATACTTGCTCAAGTATCATCGAGAGATAGCCAGTCGTAGAGTTATTTGCTGGAAAATCAACGGCTGAAGCGTTAATTTGTCTCGGGACAGCATCTCTGGTTCCATTATTTGGATCTTCTCCTAAATGCCAAAGCGGACGAGCACCGTTTCGCAGTTGGATTGTTCCTACATTCTGATATGAGTCAAGTATATTAACTTCTTCAACTTGTGTTAATGGATCTGAAGGACATCGATATAAAAAACGGAATAGTAAGTTATCGCCTTCACGGGCAAAATGTCCATGCAGACCGCTACCTAAAAGCAATTTTCCTGTCGGCGGTTGCTGAAATGAAAAAAGTCGATTATTACCTAAATCATTAAAAGTATCCGAAGTGTAAATCTCTTGTAACCCAAATGTTGGAAGAGTGAAATAACTATTACTAGATGTACTTCGCTCAACTTTATACCCAAGTGTATCTGAAGATATTATTTTTGAAACGGGACTGCATAGTGGTGTGGTGGTAATGACGCTGCTATTTATTGTTGCTCCTCCGCCAAGTGCTGAAATATTTGGAATCGGCCAACACAGAAGCCCCGCTGGGGGAACACGAGCAAAATACGGTGCACTAAACGAATCTCCTAATACGACGAGGCGGACATCACCGCGAAGAGTTTGCGCCATATTTTCGAGCCCCATAGATGTTTGATTATTTTCATAACCACTAAGTAGTAACACAGTAGAAGTAATGATAGTAAGCGAAGAAATCACAAGTCAAATATAAAGCGACGAACCATGCAAGTCAAGCAGATATTCAAATTATGGCGTTTAGAAGCCTTGGAAACGCACTAAACACTGTGCTTATCAGACGCATT
>JABABS010000031.1 GCA_014238125.1 Phycisphaerales bacterium | reverse complement strand
GATGTAAGTTGTGCCCGCAATGGTATGCCATCTTGGGTTGTGAACATTGAATTAGGATTTCCTTCTTCAACTAGAACGGAAATTTTTCCAAGAATCGTAAGTGGCGAACCACCCCTTGCCCCCCAGTCAGCCCGTTCAATAAACCTTCCTTGTCGAATCGCAAGAAGGCGAACGTCGTCAACGCGATATTCATAACTAAAACCGTCTGGATTTCCGATGATTAATCCTCTTGGGTGCAAGGCACACGCGTCATTAATTGGCGGAATCATACCCCTTGCAACAAGAGGTCTTTCTTCGACAATCATTTCTGTTTCACTGGCTGAAACTTCATTTAATGTTTTTACAAATGAGCGTACATACGTTGCAACATCTTCGATTTGTTTTTTAGTAAGCACATCCGAGAAGGGCGGCATTGGCGTGCCTGGGATTCCTGAACTTGTGGTCTTGGAAATTGCATGCACAGTATTGCCAAACGAGAATCCGCTATCTATGAAACTTCTTGCGGGTCTATCAAGTTTAAGCAATCCCATACCGTCGCCAGAAGCACCGTGGCATTGCGCGCAGTACATCAAGTACGTGTTTTCCCCAGTTTGCTCAGTTGGAGCTTTTTCTACAGCGATTTCTTGCGGTTGCGATGCGTCGTTACAACCTGCAATGAGTACCAGATAAAATGTTACGAATGCTATTAGTTTCATATCCTATTAGGGTACAGGACGAGCTAGGTCAATTGCAGTGAGGAAGACAAGTTGCGTAGTTTTTGTGGCGAGTTCAGGCAGTATTTTGTCTGCATGATCGGAAACTCTATGATAATCCTCATGATCTTCAACGCTGAAGAAAACAGCAGGCACGTTTTTTTCTATAAACGGTGCTTGGTCACTCCTGTAAAGCCAATCTGGGTGTGCGTTTCGAATGATATGTAAATCTATTTGAGCATTTGCACGAACGATCGCCATATTTATCCGAGGAGCATCTGGGGCCCCTTCAAGAAAAATAGTATTTGGTTCTCCTCGACTAATCATGTCAAGGTTCAACAAACCACGAATTTTGTTCAGTGCTATTGGTGCATTATTCGCGAAGTGTTGAGAACCAACAAAACCAGCCTCTTCACCAGTGAATGCAATGAGAACGATGGAAGATTCTATTTTTGATGTTACTTTTGAAAGGGCGTTCCCGATGGAAATGAGAGCGGCAACTCCTGAAGCGTTGTCGTCTGCGCCATTGTAAATGCGATCGTCGCCATTTCGTTTTGGTTTTAAGTGGTCGTAATGTGCAGTAATGCATACGAACGTATCGCCGGTTCCTTTATAGATTGCTGCAACGTTTGGTGAATCGCGAAGATCATCTGTTGGTAAATACATAGAATTTTGAGATGGAAGTGGTGTAAGGCCCGCTTCCTTCCATGCAGTTGCTATATAGTTTGCGGCTTTTCTTGCTTCAATGGAACGGTAGTGCCTTCCTTGCAATGCATCTGAGGCAAGCCAAGTAACATCACGAATAATGTTTTGCTCGGTAATAGAATCAACTGGTGATGGTGTTTTTGAACTGCAAGCAGTGCAACAAATGAGAAAGAAAATGACTGTGTATTTAAGCATATTCAACTTCTATTCTCCCTGCTGCTGCAAGACCTAATACGACTTCTTCACCTTTTGAAATAATGGTGATGGAATCAGCAACCTCATTTTTGTTCGCGACTTTGATG
>JABABS010000054.1 GCA_014238125.1 Phycisphaerales bacterium | reverse complement strand
CGGTGCTCGTCGACGGCGGCGACATCCACGAGCTCAGTCGACTAGAGCTGCAACAGTTTCGCACTAAGTTTGGCATGCTTCCTTTGCCACTGCTCAGATCCGCCACCGCCACTGCCAATCGCTATCCCTGACGTAATACAAACGAAACCTTGGTTTGTGGATGAAGCAATTATGCGTGGCGTACAGTTTCAATGGAAGAGTGGAGCAAAGGGGAAACACCATATGCCTGAAATTATTGGCGGTGGGGTTGCAGTGATTGATATTGATAATGATGATGATCTCGATTTGTACTTTGTACAAGGTGGCTCAATGTTCACAATCGGAGATCAACAAAATGCAAACCAATTATTCATCAATGAAAACGGCACATTTCAAAATACTACATCAACTTCTGGTGCAGGAGATATGGGCTTTGGAATGGGCGTCGCTGTAGGCGATTATGACAATGATGGTGACCCCGATATGTACGTGACAAATTTTGGAAAAGACACTTTGTTACAAAACAATGGAAACGGAACTTTTAGAGATGTTACAAAAGTTGCTGGTTTTACTGATGATACGTGGACCACTGGGACAGTTTTTTTTGATTATGACAACGATGGAGATCTCGACCTTTTTGTAACTAGATATCTAACATGGGATCTGAGTAGAGAATCGGATTGCGGAGTGTTATTTTTTGGAAAGCACGATTATTGTTCTCCAGTTGTTTACAAATCACCCCTTCCAGACATCTTGTACAACAATAACGGAGATGGAACGTTCAGCGATGTATCAAAAGATTCAGGAATCTATACTGCAACAGGCTTTGGTTTAGGCATCGGCATTGATGATTTTAACGCTGATGGACTAGAAGATATTTTCGTTGCAAATGATATGAGTGAACATCATCTTTGGATAAATCAAGGAAACGGTCGTTTTATCAATGAAGCAAATATTAGAGGGTGTGCAATTGATAACTCTGGAAACAAAAAAGCAGGAATGGGAACAGAAATTTTTGATGCTGATTTTGATGGCGACCCTGACATTCTTGTAGTAAATATGGAAAACCAATCTGACTCATTTTTTCTCAACGATGGAAACGGTTATTTCGTAGACGCAACAGGCTCAACTGGGCTTGTTGGATTGTCGAGATTAAACACAAGATTCGGTGTACTTCGAGAAGATTTCAACAATGATGGAAACAGCGATTTGTATGTTGCAAATGGAAGAATCTCGCGTTTGTTTGAACCCGTTGTTGAGGATGTCTACGCTGAACAGAATATCTTGTTTTCAGGTGACCACAACGGAATCATGTCACGAACAAACTTTCGCGGAGGCACAAAGGTATCACCACTTCATACGAGCCGTGGCGCAGCAACTGGTGATATTGACGGCGATGGAAAACTCGACATTGTCGTAGTCAATAGAGACGCCCCTGCATACGTATTGCACAATATCACACAAAGTGAGAAAGCGGTCGTACTTGATCTGAGGAATACGAATGGTTCACCAGCCATTGGAACAATTGTTACGTTCAATCTTGGTGAAACTTCTCACCGACATCGCGTGCGTTGTTCGAGAAGTTATTTTTCATCAATGTCACCAGATATCCATATTGGGCTAGGAAAACACGCGACTATTACTAACATCATAATCAACTGGGCCTCTGGGAAAACCACAACAATTCCATCGATTGAACAAGGCAAAACAGTCATCAAAGAACCTACAAAATGATCCCGCAACTTCCGAGAGATCAAACATGTTCTAATCTTCTCACTAGACTATTCAAAAATCTTCAAGAGGAAGGTTTTAAAGGCAAGCTTACAACAAGGGAATCTACAAGAGTTCTTGCATCAAATGATAACTCTATTTGGGAACAAATGCCAAATGCAGTTATTGCACCTCGTTCAACTCACGATGTTTCAATTTTATTATCTCTGCTTAACACTAAAAAATTCCAATCAGTAAAAATAACTCCGCGTGGTGGGGGAACAAGTACGTCTGGTCAAACACTTACTGATGGCATCTCACTTGATTGTAAACGATACTTAAACCGAATTAAAACATTTGATGAAGGGAAAAAACAAGTCACCGTCGAATGCGGCGTCGTACTATCAACACTCAACAAAGAATTAGCGAAACATGGCGTGATGATCGGTCCAATGGTAGCAACCGCCGACCGCGCAACGATTGGCGGAATGATTGGCAATGATTCTGCAGGAAAGGGCTCACTTATCTATGGAAAAATGAGTGACTGCGTAGTTTCTTTGCGGAATGTGCTGCGGGGAGGAAAAGTGTGGGATTCAAAAACAATTTGCAGCGAAGAATTAAAACAATTTGAAAACACTTCCGGTGTTGTTGGTGATATACATTGCGAAGTCAAGCGAGCATGCGAGGACGCACGAGAATATCATAAGAAACATTGGCCTGATCTCCCCCGCTTCGTCTCTGGGTACAACCTTCCAATGGCGTGGGACGATGTATCCTTTAATCTCAATAGAATCATTTGTGGAAGCGAAGGAACACTTGGCGTTGTAACTGAAGCGACATTGCAATGTGTTGATATTCCAACGGGGCTAGAACTTGTTGTTGTTGGATTCTCAAGTTTTGATGCCGCACTCCGCTGCGGTGCAACAATTGCAAAGCTAAAACCCGCCGCTGTCGAAGTTATTGATGAATTAGTTTTAACGGCTGCAAAAGAAAACACGCCTTCCTTTATTGACAAGTGTTCCAACGCGATGTTGTGTATTGAATCAAAAAATGGGCAGCAAGTACTTTCTACTGTGGCACAAATGGAAGGTGTACTTTCATCAACCTTGCTAGATACAAATGAAGAGATGCAAAAAGTTTGGCGGTTTCGAAACCAAAGTGTTGGGTTGCTCTCATCAACGGGAACAAACAAACGGCCAGTTCCTTTTGTTGAAGATTGCGCAGTTCCACCAGAAAAACTTGCTGATTTTATTTGTGATTTTCGTTCATTGTTAGATACACACAACCTCCGTGCAGGCATGTTTGGACATGTAGATGCTGGTGTTATACACGTTCGTCCTGCACTTGACCTTTGTGATGAACATGATCAATCGTTGATTCGGACATTGACTGATCAAGTTGTATCGCTAGTGCATTCTTATGGAGGCATCCTTTGGGGTGAACATGGCAAAGGATTTCGCAGCGAGTACGGACCGCAAGTATTTGGCGATGGATTGTGGGAGCAAATTTGCCGAGTAAAGGCTGCATTTGATCCAACAAATCAATTCAATCCGGAAAAAGTTGCAGCAATAAGCAAAAACCACCCGCTTGCGTCGATCGATTCTCAGACTCGAGGATCAACAAATAACAAAACTGCTCGACTACCAATCATTACAAATTCGCTCCGGTGTGATGGAAACAGTCAATGCCAAAGTATAGAACTCGATGAAGCAATGTGTCCAACGTATCGAATCAACGGGGACCCGATGCACAGCCCAAGGGGACGAGCAGAATTGCTGCGTCACTGGCTTAAAAGAATTGGAGGGCGAAAAGTTTCTACAAAAAGCTCTTTGGTTGGCCGATTTTTCAACCGATTCGTCAGTGATGATTATTCACAAGATGTTTACGAGGCACTGCATGGATGTATCGGTTGTAAAGCATGCGTAAGTGATTGCCCAATGGAAATAGATATCCCACAGATGCGTTCTGAATTTCTCTCCTATTATTACAGCAGATATCCTCGACCTATACGGGATTATATTTGGAGCAGAATGGAGGGATTACTCCCTTTTAAATCTACAACCATCGGAAATATTCTTACTCCTACTTGGTTATCGAAAACTGTAGGGATTGTTGATGCACCAAAAATTTCAAGCAAATTAAAAATCAAAACATCAAGTGTAGATGAAATCATCAAGAACCGTCCTGATGTCGTTCTACTTCAAGATTCATTTACAACGTACTTCCGACATCAACCCATGACGAGCTTTTTGCAGATCGCACGCACGCTTGGATTCCAGATCGCAGTGCTACCAGTTAGACCATGTGGGAAAGCTTTACATGTGCGTGGAAAATTGCGTGCTTTTCATGCTGTTGCACATGCGAACGTTCGATGGCTTGAGCAACTAAAAGATACGAACATCCCAATTATTGGCATTGATCCTGCAGCAACTTTATTATGGCGCGATGAATACCCACAAATACTCAATTTGGACCCTGTCAAAGTGCACCTTCCTCAAGAGTGGCTCATTAAACAAGATTTATCCCCATTGCAAATACAAGAAAATTGGCGTCTGTTCCCACACTGTATTGAGCAAGCACTTGTTAAAAATAGCAACGCACTATGGCAACAAATTTTTGATCGTATTGGTTCTAGACTTGAAATTATCAATACATCATGTTGTGGAATGGGTGGGTTGTTTGGGCACGAAAAAGAACATAAAAAACAATCAATCAAAATTTGGAACCAATCGTGGTCACGGCATGTACCAAGTACATCTGATTCTCTCACTACTGGATATTCATGCCACTCCCAAGCAAGTCGCATTGAGCAACTTTCACTTCGCCACCCGCTTGAGGTAATTTCCTCGTAGGTAGTTGATTGCGACGACTATGCTAAACAAACAAGAATGAGTAAACGCAATTAATTTACTTCAAGGTAATCACTACTCAATTTGTTCTGGAGACAAGACCTTACACATTCCTCAGTGCGACTCTAAGGTGGGTTAATTTACTTCAGCTCTCGCAGTCACCGCCTGGCGCAAACCAGGGACTAGCTTGATTTGATCATCATCAAGAACCATCCGTAGTCGCATTTGGATTCGATCGTTCAATTCCTTTCGATCAAATCGCAATGTTTCTAAGTGTAGTTGTCTATGCATATCTTCTTTGCTCATCAATCGGTTACTACTCTTCGCTAATGCATTTGATTTGTGATTTTCTATCATCGCTTCGCATAAGTTCCAATAATCGAACCGATATGAAGTAGCAATCGATTCTAGGTGCACCTTCTGAGTAGGATTTAAATTTTGAATGGCGATTGCTGCTTTCAACATCGTTGATACATCAGAACTTTTCTTAAACACATCTGGGTATGCTTTTTCAACAAACTCCATTCTCACCTTCCAAAAATCAGACTCAGGAACTGCTTTGAGCAACGAATCCATTACACCTTGATTTACACGCATGTACGCCCGCTTAGAATTACGAACATTAGTGAAAGCAACAGCCCATCTACCTTGTATTGATTCCGCTAAATTCGAATTAGAACCAGATTCATCCATGAACCACATTGCATCTTCTAGGCGAGTCAATTCAATTTGAGCTTCGAGATACTCTTCATGTTCATTCGCTACGTTGAAATGATATTTTTGCATCGCAGACCTAATTTCATGAACTGATTCTTCTGAAATACCTGCTTGCAGTTCGTCTGAATCTTGAGACATTACATATAAGCCAACTAAATCAATTATATCTCCATCCCCACCTCGCCAGTTAAATGGATCTTCAGGGACTGACTCACGTTGTCGCCGTCGATGATCTTCTAGCATTTTCAAATTAACATCATCTCGTTCCAAATTTGTAATAGTTGAAAGGTCACCAAAAAAAACTAAATCGAGCTCGGCAACTAAGGTTGCAGCCGTATTGCTTAAATCTTTCGTTTCCTTTTTTCGCAAGGCAACAGTTAAATCTTTATTAGATGAAATAATTTCGGACTTCGCTTTTATTTCTTTATCTGCCACTGCGTATTTTTCTCTGTATTCATCATAAACTGCACTAATAATGATCTCACCATTATCATCTAACCCCAGAACAGTAGATGCTCTATTTGGAAACGATGGTGCGATCGGTTTAGGGATTGCACCATCGTTTCCAAAACCTCGATCAACAGAGGCGTAGGCGGGGGTCGGACCAGTTACGGCATCGACTTCCATATTTTCTGACTGTACAGTTTCAATCGGTTCACCAATAGAAACACTATTTGAAACAAACACTGAACTAGAACCATCTAAAGTTTCAAATTCACCAGATGCAAGCATGGCTTCAATTTGTTCATCTGTCAATTCAACCTCTCCTGATGATGTTGACCCAACCTTAATTTGAACACTTCCATTTCTACCCCCTTCAACATTTTCGGCCATCGCTTGATTAAAAAACATCTGCGTCGGTGTCGCATTACTTTTATTCAATGCTTTCGCGAGAGCCGTTCCTAGAACAGAATCAATTCTGTCTTCCATCGTTTGAATGTAAGTTTCTCGGTCCTCTTCAAGTGTTGAAAGTTTTGCAACGAATGGTGTCGTGTATTCACCAGTCATCGTTGCAACAGTTTGAATCTGTCTGGATTTTTCGAGAGTATCAGCATACATTTTAGTTTTCTTTTTCCACTTGGCTAAAAAAGAACTCTGTAATGCTTCAATGTCAATTCGCTGACTTTCGAGAAGATCATCATGCTTGAGCGCGCTATCAATATACTTCTCAATTTTTGAGCCTCCACGCATTGCTTTATTAAAAGATGAGTTGAAATATTTATTTTGAAAAATTCTTGCATCTTCACTATCAAGCAACTGGTCTATCTTTTTCCATGTTTTCCAATTCAACTGACTGATCGCATATGCCTGATCTACTAATGGTTTCAACAGTAGATCCCCACGCTGTTTCAAGTCTTCCATTGCGCCCTGATCCATCATATATTTCATCATTAACGCTTGTTGATCTTGTCCGCGAATGCCCATTTCATCGATCATGTCAAGCACCAACTCGACAGTCTCAACAACAGCATCAAATCCTAGTTTGACTTCCTTAAGATATCGGTGATCATATTGATCCATTACTTCATCAAGTTCATCATTTGAAACAAGTTGAAGCGAATTGTAATATCTCCTTATTTGAGCACCCGCACCTTCGTTCAATTGACCAATCATATATTGAATAAACAAGTTATAGGCTTCAAGCTCACGAGCAATTTGAATTCGGCCAAGGACTACCCGTTGTTTTTCTGTCAACATTCCAGAGACTTCTTCAAAGAAAGAAGAATCTGATCGATGTATTGCTTTAATTGCGCGCTTCGCTTTTCGAATAAGTTCTTCAACTAAATTTCGTTCTGGAATCGAAAACTGCATAAATTCAAAAGTCTCTGATGCATCTGCAATGCTATCTTCAAACACTTGTATTTCCCCTTGCCGAACTCTTGAAAAATTATCAAGGTATCTATCATACACTTCTATTGCCGCTTCTTGTTGCAGCAATGTCAAATCAAGTTTCTCTGTCATACGTTCTAATTCTTTAATCTTTATTGGATCAGACAGTAATGGCATTGCTTGCGCAGTTGCCCTGCTTGAAAAAAGATAACTTGTAAAAAGAACAATAAGTACAGTAATAAGTGATTTTTTCATTGAACACATATTCTAACAATAGATCTGCGAAAAACACGCCTGCATAATGAAAAAATCCAACGAACCCTTCAGGGTTCGTTGGATTCTCGGAAAAGAGGTTTATGAACTTTTACGCAGCTTTGCTTGGTCGAATATTCCGTCCAACTGTGCGTTGATCTTCAGTTGCGCGTCGGCTAGATTCAGTAATTATTTTCTCTTTAAGTTCTGAGGGTGAACTTGCCCAGAGGTCTGCGCCGATTTCTTCGGCAAGACCTTCGACTCTGTTAAAGAGACCGCCACCTACAACGATTTGAGTGTTTGGGCACGCACCAATTTCTTTAATCGTGTCAATAATGCCACGAATATGCGGTGCATCACAAGCCGCTGACGAGAACATGCAGAGTGCATCTGGTTTATATTCATTTGTTTCAGCAAGAATTTCATCTGCTGCAACACCACCGCCACCAAACTTAACTTGCCAACCATCTGCTTCGCACAGGTCTGCAACGATTTGTGCAGCAAGGTCATCACCTTCGCTTGGTCCGCAGAACATGAGAATTGATTTGCCATTTGTTTGTTGTTTGTGATAACCAGCTTGTACTTGGTCAACGAGCGAACGAAGCAAACGTGTTGCGTAATGATGTGCAAGGTTTGTAATTTGATCGCTTCTGTAAAGTGATTGAATTGTTTCGAGAGCTGGCCAGAAACCATTCTCTGCAACTTCTTCAGGTGTCCATCCACTTGTGATTGCTTCACCAACAAGAGCTCGCGCTTTTGGGCGATCGCCAGTAATCAAGAGTGGGAAAATTTGTTCTAGGAAAGTATCAGTCTTCACGGCAAAACCCCTTTTGCGTAATAAATGCCTCTTATCCACGAGGCGTACCAAACTGCCATTGACTTTTTGTCGTAGCAGCGTCTTGGGGTTACCCACGTTGGTAACTTAACCGTCGACATTTTGATAATCGTGTATCACCCCTTGTGCGCTCGACAAATGTCAAACATCGTGCAAAAGTTGCGATATCGGACGACAACACCCTCGGGCATCAGAGGGTGTTTATCGACTATAACCTTATTATCTTGCTGTAACTGGGGATATTCTCGGACTTACGGGCATTCGCCCCAACCCCCCACAACATCAAGCAGATCAATGATATTGGTGAGACCGTCACCATTCGTGTCACAGCCACCGGTTGATCCCCAACCATCAATAATGCTAAGAATATCTGCTATGTCCACAACAGCATCACCATTGCAATCTGCAGAGCAATTAGAGTTTGGATCACCGAGCCAACTCAATAGTGCACCAATGAGACTCTGCTGATCAGATGTACTCATTGCTTCTATTGGGAAACCAAGGAAAACCGTACCGCCAAGAACACCCTCTTTGTTTATACCAGCATCACCCATATTGCCGCTGAAGGCAAGTTCACCGGCAGGAGAAGGTGAAACAATATCGCTGTAATTCGTAAAGGGATAATCAAGTAAAACTGAACCAAGATCACCAAAGATTTTACCTGTTCCTGTTACGGTGGATTGATTGACATCACTGGTGAAACTTTCAATTCCAAGATGTGTATTGCCAAATCCTGTTAGACCATTGTCATACAAATAATCTTGGCTAGAAAGTACCAGGTGTCCACCTGCATCTATATATGTAGCAAGTGCAGCTTCACCAGCAGAACCGGGACCTGCAAAACCGCCCCATTCGTCACCAGTAAACCAAATAACTAAAGGGTATCCCTGCAATGTTTCCGCATCAGGCTCATTGTTCGAATTTTGAGTATCGTAAACTTCATAAAGCAATCCTGCCGCTGTGATCATATCTATATAGTACGAACGTACGTCAGGGCTATTGTCATCATCATCTACAAGTAACACAGTCATCGCATCACTCGTAGTAAATGACCACCAAGATGCCCACTCACCGTCTCCACAATTATTTGATCCATTGACTCGCCAGTAATACGAGGTATTTGATTCAAGAATAAACGGCACGTTGTAAGATGAAATGTCAATGTTGGAAGCGTCGTGAATAATTCCACCTTGGGAATCACTGGTTGAAAGTTGGAACCGCCATGTATTCACGCCAACTGCCGGTTGCCAGAAAAACGTGGGTGAAACTGCCTCATCTGTTGCACCATTTGATGGTTGGGAGAGTGCTACAACTGCAGGCAATCCACTTGAAACACCAATTGTTGCAGTTGCATCGTGCGCTGTCCCATCTGTAGAAGACCCTACGATCACAATCGCATGTGTTCCATCGCCAACTAGCTCGTTCACTGAAACTGACATCGTTACAGTAGCAGGTGGAATCACAGGGTTTTGGGAAAATGATGCTGTAATTCCAAATGCTGCTTCAGCGGACAATGTAATTGGTAAATCGTATCCCATCAATTGCCCAACAGAAATTGTGTAATCAACACTAGTTGGTGCGCAAACAGATTGTGTACTTGGAGTAACTGAAATTGAGAATCCCGGTTCTGCTGCGCAGTTGTAGCAAACAACAGAAAAGTCCTGATCAATTAGATCGCCTTCGTTGGGAATCCCATCAGAGTTAAGATTAGAAGCAGTTACAGTAATCGTAGCTTGGCTTGGCGCTGCAGGACCAAGGAAAACACCTTCTGTATTATTTCGTTCGTCAGCGTTTCCACCAGGTGTTGACCATCCTAGGGAACCAATATTATTTCCCTTATACAAACTTAATCCAGTTGATACTGTTAAGTCCAAATCGTTATTCCATGCAGGCGTGCTTCCACCAAGACCGTGGCCAAGTGCATCAGTCCAAACTAACATGATTCGCATTGGTTTAGAAGGATCAACAGGGGAAACTGTCGCTGACCATTGGTCGCCAGTTTGTTCAAGCACTACAGGTGCATCGTAATAACGAACGGATGCTTCATCGTTGATAAGAACTGCAGACAAGTCCATTCGGCCCCACCCCTGTTTTGAATCGAAGGGATGTCCAAGTGTTCCACCATCTGCATCATCGTTTCCTGCTAAATCTGTAGCAACAGCAGTAATTGCAGCTTTGATTAACGCTGGTGATGGATCTTCCCCGTAGGCACCTCTGTACTGCTCAATAAACAATGCAACTCCTCCCGCTACCTGAGGACAAGCCATGCTTGTACCACACATGAGACTATATGAGCCGGGAGTTGTTGAATCAACAGAACAACCGGGCGCAACGATGTGCGGAATTGTTCTTCCATCAAGGCAAGGTCCATGCGCAGAATTGCTTGAAATATCATTTATTTCTGTATATTGCGAACCGCCCGATGTACGCATTTTAGTTGAGCCTACAGTAATAATATTTTTTGCTTCGTCAGGTGATCCTTGACTGCTTGTGCCACCATTCCCGTTCATGATTGCCAAAACATAGGTGAATTGTTGATTGCCTACTTCATCTGGTTCTGCATCACGAACTGCAATATCTACTTCAAGCGTGTTAACGTCATAACCTTGCGGTGATCCTGCAGGACCCCAACTGTTGCTCGAGGCAGATGCTCCGTTTCGAAAAGACTCCGTCATAAGCAATGTCATACCACCGGGTTGTAAATACAATGGGGAATATACTTGTTCGACGAGTGAAACACCGGGCGCGACACCTTGACCACGTAAAAATCCGTAACTGTCAGTAGTTCCTGATGCGCCAGTTGCACCAATTGTTCCAGCTGTGTGTGTGCCGTGAGAACTTGATGCACTTCCTCCGCAAGATTGACCTGCACACGAAACAAATTGACCCGAGAGATCTGCATGAGATTCATCACTGCCACCATCGACGATAGCGATAGTTACACCATCACCATCAACGCCAACTTCTTGAAGCCAATATCGATATCCCGGAAACGCATTGTTTCCTGCATCAACATTGCCTGCATTCACTTGGTTACTCATCTCACTTCGCAAACCACCATCTTTTGGTGTGGGTTGCACCGTGAAAACACCTCGTATTTTTGAAATTTCATTGAATGCATTTCCTGGAGTTACGAAAGAAATTATTTCAAAACGCGAATCAAGTCCACGGTGATCAATACGTGTTGCACCAGCAATTTGTAGTTGTGCGATCACTGTCTCGATATCAACTTCTTTGTACACCATAACTCGAGCATCTATTGGTGTCGCATTTAGATTCCGCCACTTTGGTAGCACGCGGTAGCCATTAACAAAATCTCCAGACCACCGTGTGTGTGGGACTTGAAACACACCATCCCTACTGCTAGGTGTTGCCCAAGTGATGTATGTGAATGGATGAATGTATTGAATTGGCTTCAATCCAGCATCTTGCATTGCATCTACCCATGATTCTTGAATTGGACCATCGAATTGAACAAGACGAAGATCATTTCCAATTTGATCTGTGTATCCCCATTCGAGGGGCATTGGAGTCATTTGAACAAGAGGATCAAAAGATTGCTCGCCAAGAGTCAGAGCGTAATCATATTGTTGTTGCTTAGTTGGTTTTGCCGCAAATCCACTAACGGCAAAAATCGTACATACAACGACTAATAAGGTACTCATATATCGAATCATCAAATCTTGCTCCAAGTTTCTTGTAATAACAATCAGGAATAACTGTATATAAATGTTCGGATAAAAGCGAGGTTTAGTTTCCTAAAACAGTGATAACTGTCTAAATATATTGAAACAGCGAATGCATTGGTGGTTGTTATCGGACGTACGCTGCTGAAGGCCAACGGTATTTCTCAGAAATCACATGATCTCGGTGCACGTGGAAACGGTATCACATCTCGAATATTAGTCATGCCTGTTGCGTAGAGAATTGTCCGCTCAAAGCCAAGGCCAAAACCGGCGTGAGGTACAGTTCCATATTTTCGCAAATCTCGATACCACCAATATGGTTCAGGATCAAGACCACATTCGGCAATACGTCGATCGAGCACATCAAGGCGCTCCTCACGCTGTGCCCCACCAATAATCTCGCCTATTCCGGGAGCTAGCACATCCATAGCAGCTACAGTTTTTTCATCATCATTTAATCGCATGTAAAACGCTTTGATATCTTTAGGATAATTCATCAATACAACTGGTCTACCAACATGTTCTTCCGTCAGCCATCTTTCATGTTCCGATTGCAAATCACATCCCCACTCGACATTAAAATTAAATTTCTTTCCGCCGTCTTGTGCATTTTTCAGTGCAATGATTGCATCGGCATATTCCATCCGTTCAAAACTTGCTGAGATGAAATTTTCCAACAGCTCGATACATCCCTTGTAAATGCGTTGTTGAAAAAACGCCATGTCATCACCACGCTCGTTCAATAAGTCAGTGAAAATTGCCTTCAAAAAATCTTCAGCAAGATCAGCATCATCGTTCAAATCGGCAAATGCAATTTCAGGTTCAATCATCCAAAATTCAGACAGATGCCGCGAAGTATTGGAATTTTCTGCACGAAACGTTGGTCCAAATGTATAGACTCGGCTCAATGCGCACGCGTACGTTTCTACATTCATTTGACCAGAAACTGTTAAAAATGATTCCTTGCCGAAGAAGTCTTGATCAAAATCAACTCCGCCTTCGTCGTTCTTTGGAACGTTCATTTGATCAAGCGTTGACACTCGAAACATTTCGCCTGCTCCCTCGCAATCACTTGCTGTAATGATTGGCGTGTGTACCCAAAGAAATTGATTGCTTGAAAAATATCTATGCACCGCTTGCGACAAACAATCTCGCACTCGCGCGATTGCAGCAAACGTGTTTGTTCGTTGCCGAAGATGTGACACAGTTCGTAAATATTCGAACGTGTGTCTCTTTGCTGAAACAGGATACGTATCTGGATCTTCAACAAGTCCAAATACTCTAATTTCTTTCGCTTGCATTTCAACTGCCTGCCCTTTACCTTGCGAAGCAACAAGTTCACCTGTTGCAACAATCGAAGCACCTGTTGTCAATTGCAATACTTCCGATTCATAATTTTTTAAATCATTGGGTGCAACGATTTGTAATAAATCAAAACACGTGCCGTCGGAAAGTTGAATAAAAGATAACCCAGCCTTTGAGTCACGGCGAGAGCGAACCCAGCCGCTGACTGAAACTGATGTGCCAATCACTTTCTCAGAGTTTGGTGCAAGAAGAATATTATTAAGGGTTGTTGTGCCAAGGTCGAAAGCCATTTTGTAGTCTCCTGTATGGGTCGGGAAATAGTAACAGGCAACCCCCTGCCAAGACGGCAGATGAGGACTTAAAATAACGATCTTTGACACGCCATACCACCGTCAAAACGGTACAGTTTTTGCACCATATATCACTGAAATGCATTCTCATGAAGTGAAACATGTTTCCAACCTCAATCGAGAGCATCACCGCCTTAATTTACTGCTCACCCGCGGTGGATGGCGGGAAGATGCAACCGTTGTGCAACTGCCGAGCCTACTTGAACCCATGGGAATACGCAGTTTGACAGCAAATAGCGGCGAAGAAGCCACGAATGTGATCGAAAATAACACGATACACATCGCACTTGTTGATCTTTCACTGCCACTTCGTGCAGGATGCACAAAGGGCACACCTGCAGGCGAACGGATCCTCCAATTGCTCAGGAGGCTAGATTCACCACCACCGACCATCGTCCTTCGCCCAAAACAAGCGAACCAAAGAGTTGCCGCTCGTAGTTTGGCACGATCCATGCAAGAAGGAGCATTTACGGTGGTTGACCGCCCAGCGAGGCTTGAAACCCTACTTGACGCTTTGCGTCGCGTGTTGCGACGCTACTATCGAAATGAATGGCCATCGTAATATCACGAGGCATGCTAAGAAACGACCACCGCGGTCATAGAGAGAAACAGGAGTCCAAAAAATGAACGTAAAACCACTCGGAGACAAGTTGATTGTCCAGAGAGCAGAAGCTCAAACACAAACAGACAGCGGAATCTATCTTCCAGAATCTGCAACTGACAAACCAAAAGAAGGTACGGTCATCGCAGTTGGTGACGGAAGGCTCAACCACGACAGTGGCGAAAGAATCCCCTTCACAGTGAGCAAAGGCGATCGCGTAATCTTCACTTCATACGCTGGAACAGAAATTAAAATCGATGACAACGATTATCTCATCATGACTGAAGATGACATCCTCGGGATTGTCGACTAAGGAATTTTTAATGGAACGCGGACCACTTATTGAATGCTTGATCGAAATGATCGGCACAGACAAAGAACTCTCTCTTATATTTTGGGGAGAAGATTCCCCACTAGAAATTCGTAACGTTGAACAAGTTGAAGAACTAAATAGTTCTCAAGGAATTCGTGTTACGACTAACGCAAATAAAATTTGGATCGACAGCTCACATGTCTCAGCGGCATGGCAAGTACGATCTGACATCAACTAATACAAAGGAAAATAATACAAATGACTGCAAAACAAATTGCTTTTGATGTTGAAGCCCGTGAGCAAATGCTCCGAGGCATTCAGAAACTAGCTAGAGCCGTAAAAACAACACTTGGGCCATCAGGCCGTGTTGTTATTCTTGAGAAAACATTCGGCGCTCCTACGATTACTAAGGACGGCGTCACTGTCGCAAAAGAAATTGAACTAGAAGATGCATGGGAAAACATGGGTGCGCAAATGGTCAAGGAAGTTGCTGCAAAGTGTTCGAAAGATGCTGGCGATGGTACGACTACAGCAACTGTGTACGCAGAAGCAATCTTTTCTGAAGGCTTAAAGAATATTACTGCCGGCGCACACGCAAACCAAGTTCGCCGCGGAATCGACCAAGCCGTTGGAGCAATCGTTGCTGAATTAGAGAAAATGTCAAACGACGTAAAAAATTCGAGCGAAATTGCGCAAGTAGGCATGTGTGCTGCAAACCAAGATCAAGAAATTGGTCGCATCATTGCAAAAGCAATGGACAAAGTTGGCAAAGATGGCGTCATTACTGTTGAAGAAGGTCAAAGTCTTGAAACAAACGTTGAACTTGTTGAAGGCATGCAATTCGACAAGGGCTACCTCAGTCCTCACTTCGTAACTGACACTACAGCAATGGAAGCAGTCCTTGAAGATTGCTACGTGCTTGTTCATGAAAAGAAAATTAATTCTGCAAAAGATCTTCTACCAATACTTGGCAAAGTTGCTGAAAGCGGAAAATCATTGCTAATTATTGCAGAAGACATTGACGGCGAAGCACTCGCAACATTGGTTGTAAATAAACTTCGAAGTGTGCTCAAAATTGCTGCAGTAAAGGCTCCCGGTTTTGGTGACCGCCGAAAAGCAATGTTGCAAGACATCGCTATTCTTACAGGTGCCGATCCAATTATGGAAGAACTCGGAATCAACATTGAAAACATCGATCTTTCAAACCTTGGTCGCGCCAAGAAAATCACAATTGATAAAGATGCTACAACCATCATCGAAGGTGCTGGTAAATCTAGTGACATTAAGGGTCGCATCGATCAAATCCGAGCTCAAATTGAGAATACTTCATCTGACTACGATGCAGAAAAATTACAGGAACGTCTTGCAAAACTTGCAGGTGGTGTTGCGCAAATTAACGTCGGTGCAGCTACCGAAGTTGAAATGAAGGAAAAGAAGGCTCGTGTTGAAGATGCACTTCATGCTTGCCGAGCTGCAGTAGAAGAAGGCATCTTGCCCGGTGGTGGCGTTGCCGTCATCAGAGCAAGGCGAGCTCTTGTCGCTGCACGCAAGAAGGCAAAAGGCGATGAAAAACTAGGCATCGATATTCTTGGTCGAGCACTTAGTGCACCAATCAAGCAAATCGCAGTAAATTGTGGTCTTGATGGCTCAATAGTTGCTCAAAAAGTTGAAGATGCAACTGATGATGCATTTGGCTTCAATGGTCTCTCCGGCGAATACGAAGATCTTGTCAAAGCAGGTGTGATTGTGCCAACTAAAGTTGAGCGTGTTGCCCTGCAAAATGCAGCATCTATTAGCGGTTTACTATTGACTACAGATTGTGCAATTACCGATATCGCTGATAAAAAACCTGCAGCAGGCGGCGGCATGGATGATATGGGCTATTGAATAATATATAAAAATCAGGTGTAGACTTTACCATTTAAGAAAGTCTTAGGACGCACCCTCATAGCTTGGCTAATCCACGCAAAAGAAGCAAGTCCGACTCGAAAAAAAATACACAGGGGAGCATCAATAAAAGATGCTCCCCTGTTGTAATTTGCACCGGTGATCCCCTCGATCATCGCTGCGCACCTTCTCTTCCAAAAAGATATTCGCCACATCGCTAGATGCGGTTCCGATACACTACGTGAAAGATGGCAAAAAAAAGATCACACCGCGGTAATTACCGACAGCAGAGCCACCAAGAATCGCACGAAAATGGGAAAATCACTCCTATTCTTCAAGATAATGCACTTGTGCCAACTGACGAAGCTCGGTGGATCGACACAAACGAAGGCGTCGTTGGAATCTGCGAATAACTCAAAGCAGCAAAGATATTTACTTACGACACCGAATTTATAGGTGAGGATTCGTATTTTGCAAAAACTTGCCTCATCCAAGTTGGCACTGCAAAAACTGTCGCACTTATCGACCCATTCGCTGCAGACGATCTTACACCTCTCTATGCTTTACTCTGCGATCCTGAGTGTACGAAGGTTGTTCACGCTGGCAAACAAGATTTTGAACCGGTTTCTCGTCTATTTGGAAAACCACCCAAAAATGTTTTTGACACGCAACTCGCTGCTGGTCTTATTGGATTCCCATGGCCCATTTCACTCACAAAACTAATTGAGGCGCTCCTACACCACGATGTAGGTGGACACTTCACGCTCACCCAATGGGATGCAAGACCACTAACTGAGAGACAAAAATTTTACGCAGCCGACGATGTTAGGTATTTGCTTGCAATCCATGACATTATTCAAACAAAATTAAATATGCTTGGAAGACTGGCATGGGTTGAGGAAGAATGTCAGTCTCTTACATCCCCGAGTGCATTTGGATTCGATCTACAAACTTCTGTCAAGCGAATTTGTAAAAATAAAATTCCACGAAAAAAAGAACTCCTTCGAATTCAATCACTCTTGACGTTGCGTGATTCCATCGCGCAACAAGAAAATGAACCACCGCGATCTATTATCCCTGATGATTGTTTGACCGCTATCGCAAGAAAACCTGCAGACACACCAGAACAGATTGCTTCTATGAAGGGCTTCCCAAAAAAAATTGCGATGAAATTTGGCAAACAAATTCTTCAATCTATTGTTGATGCGCAAGAACTTTCAAGTCTTACTTTGCGAAAACCAAATCCTATTGAAAAAGAAGCAAAAACAAGGCAAGAACTTGATGGACTTTGGTCCCTATTTTGTGCTTGGTGTGTCGGCAACGAACTTTCTTCTAACCTCGTTGCAAGCAGAGCAACTTTTACAGATTGGTGTCTCCCTGTCCGAACAGATACACAACCACCGATCTCTCCACTTACAACTGGTTGGCGTTCACAGGTTATGCAACCATTTTCTGCATTTATGCACGGTAAAGAAGAACTTCAATTTTCCAGAGATGCAACCTTCATTGCGAAGGCTAAAAAATAATACTACGCCGTTTGATCCACAACAAGCAATGGCAGACGCACCGCATGAGTTCGGTGAACACGGCGGGCTTTTCACTTTGGATATGGGCAGTGAAAAGAAAGCCTTCGCGCTTTTGAATCACTTGCAAAACGAAGGACAATTTGGATACATGGCTGTCAGCCTTGGTTATTTTGATACGCTCATGTCTTGCTCAGCCGCGTCTACTTCAAGTGAGTTATCTAAAGAAGCCCTGCAAGAAGCAGGTATTTCACCCGGACTCGTTCGATTTCCAATCGGCTTAACTAGTGGCATCGAGTAACCATGGAAACAAATAGAAGAAGCAATCACACATGCAGATTCGGTCTGATGCTGATTATTTGGTACGCTGCAACTACTCATGGCTCGCGAACGAATCATCACACCAAACGAAGTAAAAGAAGATGTTACTTCTGAAGCTAGCAATCTCTTTTCTGGATCCCCTATTAATGTCAGACCAACATGTTTAGACGAGTATCTCGGTCAATCTGAACTTTTACAGCGGCTTGGCATTGCACTTGACGCAGCAAAAAAAAGGGACGACCCTATGGAGCACGTTTTGCTGTATGGGCCTCCAGGTCTTGGCAAAACTACGCTCGCGCATGTCATTGCAAATGAATTGGGCACTCGTGCATGGGTAACATCCGGACCTGCGCTAACAAAAGGAAGCGATCTTGTCGGCACGTTAACGCGCATGGAAGCAAATGATGTTCTATTTATAGATGAGATTCATAGGCTTCCCGCGTCAGTTGAAGAATATATTTACCCAGCAATGGAAGATTACAAAATTGATTTTACATTAGACACAGGCATGCACGCTCGTGTTGTTTCTTATTCACTAAAACCGTTTACATTAATCGGGGCGACAACACGAGCGGGTCTACTTACAGGGGCATTACGAAGTCGATTTGGAATTGTGCACAATCTACGCTTTTACGATGTGGATGAACTCACAGACATCATTGAACAAGCTGCAAAAAAACTTGAAGGAGTTTGCATACACAGAAGCGCACTCCACACGATTGCTTCACGCAGTCGGGGTACGCCTCGAATTGCATTACGTCTGCTCCGCCGGGTTCGTGATTATGCAGAAGTTCGTTGCAATGGTGATTTCAGCGACGAAGTTGTAAACGCTGCGCTCACACTCGAGGGTATCGATAACGTAGGCATGGACTCGCTTGATCGTACGTATATGGAGACGATTGCAAATATTTATGAAGGCGGCCCAGTCGGTGTCGAGGCAGTCGCCGCATCGATGGGTGAAGATGCAGGGACCTTGCAAGACGTAGTTGAGCCGTATCTCCTTCAAGCTGGTTTTCTCGCAAGAACTCGCCAAGGAAGGCAAATAACTTCAAAAGGCCACGAGTGGCTTAATAAGGGCAATAATAGCGCGTAACTCTATATTCTACATTGGGTTAAATGCCAACTTCTGCCCATAAAAAAGCGCTTTAGAGAAAGAAAATTGCTTTTTTCTTTGTTTTCTACTTGGCATTTGACCAATTATCGACAATGCTATGGTTGATCGATCAGGCTAGCGCAGTCTGAGGTGGTTTGGCAGATCTCGATCACACGTCTCCGATCTGCACCCCGCGGTGGGTATTTTAACCTACCATATAGTATTATCACCACTTTAATTACGCTCTATTGCGTATCTATGTTGTGACAAAAAGGAACTCCCACGTAGGGCATACCGTATACATTACGTAGCGCAAAAAAGGAATCGTGCAATGAACAAAAAACAAAAAAACAAGTATGGTTTTACCATCGTTGAACTCTTGGTGGTAATTTCGATCATCGCATTGCTTGTGGGCATTCTTGTCCCAGCAGTGAACAAAGCAAGAGACACAGCAAAAATGACACAGTCGAAGAGTAATCTTCACCAAGTCACCATTGCACTGTCCAACTATTCAGCTGACTGGAATGGTGATTTCTACACCACTGCACCACCGAACTTATCTTCAGGTGCACGCCGCGGTCTAGCTGTTGGAACTGCCATTGGTCAAGTGGCTGGTGGTTCAACGCCACTAGGCATACGTTTAGGTGAACACTCACAAGGTGATCAAACATACGTATTCTTCCTCAATAACCAAGAAGGTGTTGCACCCTACCTCTTTTACAGTGGTAATACTGGAGCAACCGGTTCTGGGAATAGACCAGCAATGCCAGGCTTTGGCACATGGCGATACCCAAACGCACTCCAATGTGCGGAGTATATGAATGGATTACCCCTACATAAAGCATATTTTGCACCAAAAGATACGATCGCACTTCGAACTCTTGAAGGCTGCGAATCACTTAATGGTTCATATTGTGTATCTAGTACCGGTGCAAGTATTTGGGGTTGGGCATCAGAATGGAACTCCAATATGATTTTGGCTCCATCTAGTTACTGCATCTCTCCAGCAATGATGTACAACGCTCAAGTGTACGCTTGGGATGAAGATGCTGACATTACATTCACAGATCCAATGGATATTAATACTGGTTTCCGACCAAGTACAATTGATCAAGCTCAATTTCCAAACCTTAAATCTTGGCTCATGGAACATTACTGGCTACAAAACCCAGTTACTGACTGTGGTTTGAACTGGGAAGGAAGTTGGTTTACCAACGAGGGTGGATGTTGGGACGGTTGTGAGCCCTTCCACTTTAACAACTCATACAAATCTGCTCCTATCACAGCATTTAGTGATGGCCATGTTGGAACATTCGAAGTTGCACAAGCAGATCGTGACGATGCACTCGTAGCACAATCAAATGGCATGGGTCTTTGGCACAGAGAAACTGGTGACGGTGGGAATGGTTACTTCAACGGTCGTGGTTCTGACTGGGTCGACTGGTCTGGTCACACGCACACAACCGGTGGTATCAAGGGTAGAGATATCCTAGGCAAATAATACCTAACACTTTTGCGTTTACATGAGAAAACCGCGTCTTTGACGCGGTTTTCTTTTTGCAAAGTTGATTTTCTATTTCGGACTTTACATTCACTGTAACTAGGTGTGTCATCGTAGAGTTCCATCCATAACCGATAAATTTCATAGCGGTCTTGGTACAATGCAAGAATGCCTCAAACACAAGAACGCCTTCCCACTGCTGTTGAATCAATTCTCGATCTCGTTGGCAATACCCCCCTTCTGAAAGTACACACCCTCGACACAGGCACGTGTGAACTATTCCTCAAAATGGAATCTCAAAACCCCGGTCAATCTATCAAAGATCGCATCGCCATCACAATGATCGAAAAAGCAGAACGTGATGGACTTCTGAAAAAAGGCACACGCATCATTGAAGCAACTGCAGGGAATACCGGGATTGCCCTTGCACTTGTGGCTTCCCAAAAAGGATATGAAATCACCGTTGTCGTCCCAGACAAAATGAGCGAAGCGAAAATTGATCACCTTCGAGCGATGGGGGCAACCGTTGTGATGGCCCGAAGTGATGTTGAAAAGGGGGACCCCGAATACTATCAAGATGTTGCGAAACGACTTGGAGAGGAAAACGGCTGGTTCTACATTAATCAATTCGAAAATGAAGCCAACGTAGACGCACACTACACATCAACTGCGCCAGAACTTTGGGAACAGATGGATGAGAAAATAGATGCAGTGATTGCTGGGATTGGCTCAGGTGGAACAATTACTGGCTTGGGCCGATACCTCCAAGAACAAAATCCTGAAATTGAAATCATACTTGCCGATCCTGATGGCTCAATTGTTGCCCCTCTTGTCAACGATGGAACTCACGTAACACCGGGGACTTGGCTTGTCGAAGGAATCGGAGAAGATTTCGTTCCACCCATTACTGATCTTGACGTCGTAACGAATGCAATTTCAATTAGTGACAAAGAATCATTCGAAACCGCAAGAGATTTACTCAAAGCTGAAGGTATTCTTGCGGGCTCATCAACAGGAACGCTTGTTGCTGCGGCACTTCGCTGGTGTAGACAACAAACAGAGCCAAAGCGCGTTGCTACTTTTGTGTGCGATCATGGGTCAAAGTATTTAGGCAAAATGTTCAACGACTACTGGATGCTCGATCAAGGATTCCAAGATCGTAAAACATATGGCAACCTCAAAGATCTCATCAGCCGAAGACATCAACGAAAAGAAGATCACACACTTTCACCAAGTATGCCACTGATTCAAGCAATCAAAACAATGCGGCTTTATGACATAAGTCAATTGGCGGTTGTGGATGAACAAGGATCTGTCATTGGCATTATTGACGAATCTGATATTCTCCTTGCGGTCACTAAAAATGCTGAAAACTTCTCTAGTTCATGTTGTGATTTTATGACATCCGAACTCGACACCATCAATTCAAGCGCTTCTATAGACGAACTCGCCCCACTGTTTGCTCAAGATAAAGTTGCGATCGTACTAGATGACAACAATAACTTTCTTGGTCTTATTACAAAAATAGATCTCATCAACCACTTACGTAGGCAGTTACCACGTTGACCCACTCCAAACGATTTGATTCAAAAGTTGTCCATGCAGGACAGTCACCTGAACCTATAACAGGTGCCGTTATGCCACCAGTTTTTCTCACATCTACGTACGTACAAGAATCCCCTGGTGTGCACAAAGGTTTCGAGTACACAAGAAGCCACAACCCAACACGTTATGCCTTAGAGAGATGTATCGCGAGGCTTGAAGGCTCAGAACTCACAGAAGATGACGATGCTTCCTACGGTGGATTTGCATTTGCTAGTGGAATGGCTGCGATTGGAACACTTCTTGAATTACTCGACACAGGAGATCACGTGGTTGCTATGGACGACCTTTATGGAGGAACGCATCGACTCTTTTCACAAGTGAGAGAACGATCTGCTGGTCTGCAATTTACGCACGTCGACCTCACCAATGCAAACACACTTGCGGATGCAATCCAAGAAAACACGAAACTTATTTGGATAGAAACACCAACGAATCCAACGTTAAAATTAGTTGACCTTGATGCAATTGCAGCAATTGCAAAAGACCGAGGGATCTTACTTGCTTGCGACAACACGTTTGCAACTCCTGCAATTCAACGGCCGCTTTCTCACGGTTTTGATGTTGTCATGCATTCTGGTACAAAATATCTAGGTGGTCACAGCGACGTTGTCTGTGGCATTCTTGTCACTGCACAAAAAGAATTAGCTGAAAGAATTCGGTTCATTCAAAACTCCGTTGGTTCTGTATTGGGACCCTTTGACTCTTATCTCGCACTCCGAGGCATTAAAACACTGGGTCTTCGGATGCGTCGGCATTGTGAAAGCGCTCTTCGTATAGCAAATTGGCTTGAACAGCACGATGCAATTGACCGCGTCATTTATCCCGGTCTCCCAAGTCACCCACAATTTGAAGTGACGTTAAAACAGATGAAGATTGACAACACAGTTACTGGAGGTGGCATGATCTCATGCATTCTTCACGGTGGGCTTGATGCAAGCCGAAAATTCCTAGAAAAACTCCGTATTTTTGCACTTGCCGAATCACTTGGCGGCGTTGAATCACTCGTAGAACATCCTGCAATTATGACGCACGCTTCTGTTCCTCAAGAAATGCGCGCAACGCTTGGTATTAAAGATGGGCTTGTTCGCCTAAGTGTCGGTATTGAAGATTGCGATGACTTACTTGAAGATCTAGAACAAGCATTACAAATATAATGAATAAAATCAAACTTACACTTGGTGCTCCTCCGCAACAACTTGATGCAGTTGAACTTGATACTGGCAAAAATGAGCAGTGGCGAGATCTTTGGGACGGACCACTTCGAAATGAGAATGTAACTAATGTGAATGATCTCGTTGCCACATTGCGACCAGAATGTAAAAATTTACTGGTCATTGGAATCGGAGGATCGTCACTTGGGATAAAAGCGATTCAAAATGCGCTGCTTGACTCAAATTGGAACTTCCTTCCACACGACAAACGAAATGGTCCTCGATTGTTTGTGCTCGACAACATCGATCCTGCAATTACCTCTTCTACTTTCGACCTTATTAAAACAGATGACCCTCATCTAAAACACACCGTTGTTTGCGTGATTTCAAAATCAGGCGAAACCATCGAAATTGCAGCAAATCTCATGGTTGCATTGCGGGAATTATCGACGGCAACTTTCGTTGCAATCACAGGCGAATCAGGTTCGCTCATAAATTTTGCAAATGAAAATAGCTGGAAAACGCTCCTGATTCCTAATGGTGTCGGCGGACGTTTTAGTGTCTTATCCCCTGTCGGATTATTTCCAGCTGCAATGTGCGGTGTTGATATTGTTGCTTTGCTAGATGGAGCAAAACAAATGTCGGCAGATTGCGAATCAACATCCAACATAGCCGCTGCTCTGGCAACGTATCTTATTGGACATGCCGTTGAAAACAAAACGACCCAAGTCATGATGCCATACTGTGTGGGTTTAACAAATCTTTCGCATTGGTGGGTACAACTTTGGTCGGAGTCCCTTGGAAAAATTAATGAACATGGCGTTCGCGTCGGACCAACACCCATCGTTGCTGTTGGTGCAACTGATCAACACTCCATGCTACAACTATGGCGAGAAGGCCCTGCAGATAAAGTAATTGGCTTCATTAGAGTTGAACGTGGGGATGATATTTCTCTAGGCGATAAAACAATTTCACAAAATATTAACTTGCTTTGCAACAAAACCATGCGTGAGGTGCTCCATGCAGAACTCGAAGCAACTACTCAAGCTGTTTCTGATGCGGCTCAACCAACTTGGACACTCACTCTCTCGCAAGTGGATGCACATACTATTGGACAGTTCTTTGCACTTTGGGAAATAACAACCGCAATCGCAGGCGGATTACTCAAGGTGAATCCATACGACCAACCCGGCGTCGAACTTGGAAAAATGCTAACTGCTAATAAGTTGCGATAATGCTCACATTCCAGCAATACGAGGGGGCCGGACTTCTTTCAGATCATTCTGTTTAAACTCTGAAGCACCTTCATTTTCAAGTCGAATCGCATCGTATACTTCTTTACGATGCACTGGAATATTCGACGGCGCCTTCACCCCAATTCGAACTTTGTCGCCGCGGATATCCACAATGGTCAATTCAATGTCATCACCGATCATAATAGTTTCGTCCCGATGGCGTGATAGAACTAGCATAGTAAGGGTCCTTCCTCAAGGGTTTTGTGCAATAAAGCACGTGGGAGTCCTTCCCTGGACTTTCCCAGTGGTATAAATTCAAATTAAGCAGAAATGCGTTGCTCCGAAGCAATACGAACAATCTCGTGTCGAGTTGTCCAGCGCTTATCCACCAGAACAAGTTGCATCGCTTTTCGACTTGCTAAATTGACGATTATTGGACCTTGTAAATTCACTGTCAAGGCTAGATCGTACTTGTTTACTATCACAAATGTTTGAGCAGCATCTAAATCACTGAGTTCTAACCCATCCATTTGTTCTTTGCGAACATTGGCTTGATATTCTGGCACCCACGTAGATGGATCTGTTACAACAAATGCTAATTCTGGAGCTTCAGTTGATTGAAGCCAATAAAAGAGCCCGTCGTCATCAGGTTGTAAGAGTGCATATGTTGTATAACTTGAAAAACCAAGTAAACCTGATGGGAACTCAATGATTCTAGTCGCATCAACCTCGACCGATCCAAATCTTGTTGTCTGCACTTTCATGTATATCGCAATCCTTGCGCTCTGACTCAATCCTTCGGTCCTCGCAAACTAAGCGAGCGAACATCCTGTCCGAGGGGAAACAGCGAGAGCCGCCGCGCTGATCCCACTGCCAAATGGCAGTCAAGAAGCCATCGGCATGATGGCACCTCCTTCGATAATCTCTTTTGTCCAAGTCCGGTAACCCCCTAGTGCCCTACCAATTCATCAAGATTAAAACCAAGATAATGCACACGACACCTAACGCCACCATCAAAATTTGATTGGTTCGCTTCACACCATCTACGTGGCGTTGAAGGGCTCGGAAAGCGGGGCTTCCCGGCTCGTCGCTCACTGCACTATCGTTATGGGCCGTCTCTTTACTGACTTGCACTCGAGTTGGTGCTGTGAGAGGCTTCGAACACGTTTCAAAAATCGCAGTGTCCCCTAAAAAAGAGGAAACTCCATTCGCCTCCACTTTTTTAGATTTGATTCCCTCGAGCCCAAGTGAATCCCGATCTCGGTACCCACCGAATGCAACTTCACACATAGGGCACGCTAACGAAGCAGGGTCTACGTGTTCATCACATCGGTGACAGCGACCAAGTAGATGCGCGATTCCAGGAACTCGTTTTGCTACGATCCATAACTGCCTTGTTGTTGGACCCCTGACAAGGGAAAATCTGTGAAGTGTGTCTTCTCCTATTTTCTGAATAAGGAGGTCATACGTCATCCCAGGCGCAAATGGATTATCCTCGTCGCGAATGTACCAAGGACCAAATGAGGCTTCAGCCAACAAAAGGCCGTCTGGATCTAACTTTCCTGAGCATTGCTTACACACGGATTGTTCATATTGAGTCTCCCCACAAAGTGGGCACGCGAGTATCCTTTGCTTAGCCATGTCCAACAGAATACTCAACCTTTACTTCTTTGTCTCGATTGTATTAACTATTTTCCTTGGATGCGGGGAAAAAACGACGAAACCACTTCAGAATGAACTCAAATTAAGCAGAAAATCGCCTTCAAGAGTGGTTGCGATTGTTTCAGGACAACCTATCTCTCGTCAAGATATGTGGGTTCATTTAGTTGAATCGAGTGGTTCTGAAATTTTTCAAGAGCTCTTACTCGGCCTTGCGATTCAACATACGATCAGCCAAGAAAAGTTGACAGAAATTACCCAAGAAGAAATCGATTTCGAGAGAAATGTACTCCTACGCACGTTGCAAAACAATACCGCATCTAATCTTGAACTTTTGTTAGCAGAACGCGGGTACGGTGAAACACGCCTTCATGCGCTATGTCAAAGAAATGCTGGATTAAGAAAACTTGTCCAACAAAAAATCAACGTCACAGAAGCATCTATTTTGAGAATGTTCGCTCTAATTCATGGTCCAAAGTTTCCAGTGCAAATCATTGTCACATCAACACTCGACCAAGCTTCCCAAGCATTAAAAAAAATTCGCAGTGGTGAACGTTTCACTACTGTTGCTGCGACGATGTCCATAGATCCGAGCGCAGTGAGAGGTGGTATAGTTGATCCAATTAGCCCTGGGGATCCACTTTGGCCGACTTCTGTTCGAGAACTGATTCAAAAATTAGATGTTGGTGAGTGTTCGCCTCCAATTTTAATCGAAGATCGGTGGTTGCTCATTACTGTGACAGATCTTCCAACATTACAAGTTGTTACCCTTCCCGATGTCCGAGAAGAAATGCAACAATTAAGCAGACTTGCAATGGAACAACTTGAGATGGATCAATTATCCAAGCGTCTCCGATCTACGACAAAATCAAATATTATTGATCCAAACATAAAACGAGCTTTACAACGATAGTTACGTTTTCATTGCTGCCATTCGCGCCAACGCAAATGGAAACAACAGAATAGCCGGGAAAAATACGCTAGCGATTGTTGGAATCCCAGGCATTGCCATAAGCATTATAAAAGAACCGCCAAATAAAATCGTGATTGATATAGCAGCGCATCGAACGGACTGTCGAACAATTGGAATCTGTTCTTTTGTAACGAAGAGTGGTATCACGATCAGCATTGCAAAAATATTCATTGCAATTGTTGAGAATCTTGCATACCAGTGGCGTTTTAGTAATTCAATATCAAAAGTACCCACCGTATTCAACATTTGATTCAGTTGAGAAATACCAAGGAACCCAAGATATTGACCGTATCTATGCAAAGTAAGTAAATGAGGAGAAAGATCTGTTTCAAAAAACTCTACATCTTCTGGTGCATAGGCAGTCACACGATTCACTTCATCTCCTGTTGTAATTTGAGCTGATTTTCCACCCTCTAATAACCAACCTACGTTTATGCCATCCCAAGTCGCGTTATTTGCATAGACCCGCTGGATCATTTGCCCATCTTTGTTGCGAATTAAAAAGGTTGGGTAGGAAAGGTTCCCAGTTGCTGGATCAAGAGATGAAGCAATTAAAAGTGTGTTATTTCGATCAGGTGTAAACGGTACAGGAAACGCTTGTACAGAATCATTTGCAACATCACTGTGTGAACGAAGCAGGAGTGGTGCAACGTTTGGCAACATAAATTCTTGATTTAAAAGTGCAACACCACTAATGGAACATGCAACAGCAACAAATGGTGTAGCAACTCTTCGAAGTGAGATACCTGCAGCCATCATGGCAACAAATTCACTTGATTTCCACATTTGTGCAGCGGTAAAACCCATTGCTCCAATTGCAATAAGTCCGTGAAAATAAGCGTACACTTGAAAAACTCTTGGTCCTTCAAAACCAAATGCGACGTAAATGATAGCGTAGATTCTTGCAAATATTCCTCCACCTTCTGCCATCATTACTGCGGCTTTATCAAATTCTTCAAGATTAACAATGAGATCAATCATTGAACCAAGGACAAAAAGCAATACGAACAAGATGATGAAATTTACCGTCATTCGTGTCACAATTGATTTTGTCAATTTGCTCATCTAATGAACCCTCAGTTTCTTCCACGAGAATAGGATAAGAACAAGCATCCCAAAATTGCCTGACCACATCACACTAAATCCAAAAGCCATCCGTCCATCACGTACAATCTGACCGCCTGCAAAAATCAGGATTACAGCAACAACCGTTGGAAAGAAAATTCTTGTAAACGTGCCGAGTGTTGTTTTGTCTCGAAGTCGAATTGCAGTAATACTGCCAAGTAATACAATCAATACTGCACTCGCACTCATTGCCCACCGTTGGTTAATTCTACTGATGACTTGTTCTTTTAAATTCTCAATTTGGACAAGTAGATGTTTTGCTGCTCTTGGAATTGATCCTCTTTCGACTTCGCTTGCTCGTGAGAGCAATTCAGGAATATTATTATCAATTATGGGCATTGCAATATCTGCGTCTACATGAAGTGCCTGAACCTGTAATTCTGTTCGCCGATTTTCGCCTGTTTCTCCTACGTCAACCCGAACATCGACTAGCGAAAGAGTCAGAGATGAAATAGTGCCATCTTCACCTTGTTCTGGTTCCAAGTGAGCTTTTTTTGGAATAAGCAAACTAGTTTCTCCGCTTCTTCTTTTCAACTCAATTTCAATTATGCCTTTAAAAACACCATTTGAAACACTTTTTGCTTTCACAATAAATTGTTGATTATTATATGAAGATTCAAACTTCATTTCGTTATTTACACTGAAATATGCTGTTAATGATCTCCAATACTCTCGCAAAATAAGTTTATCTCGTAAACCATCAATCGCCTCTCTTACTGGCGGATAGAGTGACGGATTTTCTTCTGCGTTTAACAATTCTCTCCGAGTCATCGCTGATGGCCTGCGATTTGTTTTTGAATTAATTCCAATAGCGTGTGTTAGTTTGCTATCAAGCGCCCCGCGAGTTGAACCTGCACCTCCGCCATCATCTGTCCATTGCACTGTATTTTTACTTTTAATATGCAAATATGATTCATCATTTTCCTTATCAGTATCAATTGAAGTTGCTGAAGAAGTGAGATACATCGTTGGACGGTTTTGCTTATTCACTTTTGCAACAGCTGCTTTATCTAAAACTATTCGGTCACCATTCTCTCCACCAAGAAAAACTTCTTCTGCCCAAATGACTAGGTCACCTTGCACAAAAGGAGAGTGGTGTTGAATCGATCTTGTTAACATTCGTGGTATATCTGCTGCGAGAGATTCCGTCATTTTTCCAATAAAACTCGGGATCACCCATTGTGTGAGCAATCCCAACAAAATAGTTAATGAAAGTCCCAACGCTGCCAAGGGTGCCAAGATACGTGTGTAGGATTGACCTGCGACTGACATCGCTATTATTTCATTATCTTGTGAAAGGCGATGAAAGGTCAACGTAACTGCAAATGCTGCTGCGAATGGGAGCGCAAACTGCAACATTGGGATCATTGCGTACCCCACAAATATCGCAGCATCAATGGGAGAAATCAGACTGTCATTAGAAAGTGGTTTAATCGCTGCACCAAATGCAATCACGATAACCAAGACGGCAGCGGTGAGCGCGAATTGCCGAAGCATATCTAAGAGCATGTATCGATAGAGCCGCCACGGCATAGTGTGAGCATTATGACGTGTGCCACAACAACCGCAACCCACTGAACCTCGCCTTGCCTCCCTTTTCGCACGTGTTATAGGACTATAAAGATGACAACTTAGGCAACCAATGCCACTCGCAGCAATTAAGAGTCTGAAAATGTAACAATCAACGGAACTAACATCGATGATCCCTTTAAAGATTTCGATGAATCTTCTATGTATTCCCGTCGTCATCTTCCTAGGAAAGGGATCGCCCTGCTTGAAGTCATGATTGCTGTTGGCTTACTCACACTTGCCGTCAGTTCGATCACGCAAGCAATTGTTGCTGCCCAGCAACAAAACCTTGAAGTTCGCGAACGAATCGTTGCGAGCATCGCAGCGGAATCGCTCCTTTCACAAATTGGCGAATCCAATTGGGAAAACCTTGACACGTGGCATGGATTCAAAGAAGAAATCGGTTCGTTAACTGATCCAACCGGTCTTAGCCTTGAGGGTGATTGGAAACAAGTTGGAAGAAAAGTCACAATCATACAAACTGAAATTTTCGTCGATGCGTTGCAAATTTACATCACGGGTAAAACAATCAATGTCATTGCATTTACAAAAAACGATCGAGAATTAGCGAACCTCAAACGGTTCATTGCGGAGCCAAATTCATGAACCGCCGCGGTCTTACACTTTTAGAAATGATCTTAGCGATTGGTATCACTGCAACAATCGGCGCAGCCATTGCATCAATGATGGCAGCTGTTTCAAATGGTCTTACTTCAAGGGATGATGGTCGTCGTACAGCAGTTCAACTTGCAACAACACAAGTTCGACTCTCAGCATACATCGCACCAGCTCGCTGTTTATTAGACAAAAGCGACACTGCCTTTGCTATTTGGTTAAATGACGCACGCGAAAGCGGAACCGTCCACGCTTCTGAAATCCGTTGGCTTACTTATGATGAATCCAACAATGCGTTCGTCGTGAAATTTGTCGATTTTCCAGACGAGTGGTCACAATCCATGATTGATGCTGCCGATACAGAATGTAACGGATTGACAAATTACAATTCATTGCTTGCAACCCTCGAATCTTCTAGTCTGATTAGTGAATTTGATCTTGTAGATTCAATGGAGTCATGCTCAATTTGGACTGACAATCTAGAACCACTCTCTGCAAAAAGAATCTGCCTACGTTTTTCACTCAACACAAGTTTTGGTCCTTCGAGCGATGCACTTGTCGATGAATCAATTAGACAACATCTCCCACCACAGGAGCAACAGTAATGCATGAACGACGCGGAATCGCATTAATGCTTGTCATGGTTGCCATTCTTGTAACTGGCACGATGTCTATTGCATATTTCGGAAGTACAGACAACTCCGTTGCAATTGGTACAAACATCGAATCCGCAGCGCGAGCACGCGCTGTTGCTGAATCTGGCCTCGAAGTTGCGATTGCAATTCTTGAAACAGATACCCAATGGCAAACAGAACACATTGATGGTATTCTTGTCTCTGAACTCCAAATTGGCGAAGGTATTATTTCAATTTCCATCGTTGATGCAAATACAGAGTTACCACCAACTGAAGAAACAAGTGAAGTAGAAATTACAATCACTTCAACCGTAAACCAAGTCACACAAAAAACACAAGCGTTCGCAACAATTATTCCAAATGAAGAAGAATACGATTTCGATTTCAGTGAATTTGCAATATTTACAACATCATCTATTGAAATTGACGACTTTGCATCGGTGCAACTTTGGCAATCATCTCCCCTCTCATTGCAGTCAAATCCACTTCGTATCGGCACCCTTGCCACGGGCCCGCTTTCCATTGAAATAAACTCTCCAATACAATACAGCCCGCTTGAATTACATACACCTAGCAACGCTTCATCAATGATCTCAAGCGCTTCGGTTGACCGACACAATTTTGCTGGAGAACCAACCCTGCCTGCTCCCCCAACTGCACCTTTGAGCGGCTCTCTTCTGAGCCTTTCAAGCCCCCAAACAGAAAACAATGCCTCTCATTCGGGATTTTCCGACTGGATTCAAAATTTTGCATTTGGAAATCGACGAAACCACAAAACAACAAATAACATCACTCTTATTCAAGCTGGTACATACGACATCGAAACCCTACACCTCAATGTTGGGAACACAATTGAAATCCAAGGTGATGTAACAGTAAATGTGCAAGAAGATTTTTCACTACTTGGTACAAAAATCGTTCTTGCAGACAATGCTACTCTCACCATGCACATTGGCGGCGATGTAAACATTTCATCAAGTTACATAGGAAACGAAAATCAGTCACACCAATCTTGGATGGATCCATCAAAAGTACAGCTTTTTGGACATGGGATTAATGATTGGGAAATTGACGGCATAACTACTATCAAAGCAGAAATCTACGCGCCTCAATGCGAAGTTTCCTTTGAAGGTATTTCAACGTTGTGTGGACGAATTGCTGCTGATGAAGTCTCTATGGAAGACGCATCTCGGTTGTTATACGATCCAACTCTTGATAACGGCGGCTATGCGGATCACAGCAGTCCCCTCTACGATGACAATGGTCAATTGTTTTCTGAAATTGAAAACATGACCGAACTAAATGCCAATCTTATTAACTCTATCATCGCTTCAATTAGCGGTGATCAAGAGTACTCTTCTGCAGCAACTCATGGGTCACATTGGCGAGATGAACCAACAGCGAGGCCCAATGATGTCATCTTTATTTTGATGATGTTTGCTGCTGACACACACCGATGGGAAGAACTTGTCCGTCAAGCGTGTAGAGAACACGGGACTTTGCTTGCTGGAGGATTCAAACAATGAGACGATCCGGTTTTACTCTCGTTGAATTATTGATGTCGCTTGCAGTTCTTGCAATTCTTGCAGCACTTGCAGTACCACTTGTCGGGGATACAGATGCACTTCGTCTTGACGCTGCTGAGAGATTACTCACAAGTGATTTAGAACACACACAAATTCTTGCAATTACACATCCAGAAAATGCGTATGGTCTTGTCATTCACGAGAATGGTTCCGGTTGGCATATCGCACTCATCAGTGATCCGCAAACACCTGTTTTAGAAACCATTTCTGAAGATCCACTCACTCTCACAATTGGTGAAGGCAGAGGCAGATCTGCCGAGGGTGTGATACTTAGTACAAACGCTGCTGATAACATTATTGCGTTCGATCCTAACGGTGGTCTTGCTAATTTTACATTAGAAACTTCCATCTCACTCAATATTGGTGAGAGCGAAGGCGTGCTTTCAATTGCAGCAAGCACTGGGACGATCAGATACGAGTGAATCTACTTCACACCGTATTCTTTGAGTTTACGGTACAACGTTCGCTCGCCAATCCCAAGCAAATTTGCAGTTTGTTCTCGGTTTCCACCTGTCATTGCGAGAGTTTGACGAATTGCTTCTTTTTCAAGTTTATCAAGTCCAACCCCTGCAAGGCTTCCCAAGTCTGGTGCATCATCAGATTGACTGCTGCGAACTTCATCGGGAACTTGGGCAAGTTCAATTTTTTTCCCGCTTGACATTACTGCCATTCTTTGCACAACATTCATCAACTCACGTACATTTCCGGGCCAGTCATATCCAACTAAACGTAACATCGCTGGCTCTGAAATTTCTGGAATTGGAATATCCATGTCGGCGGCATATTTACCTAGCGCGTGATTTGCTAAAAGAGGAATGTCATCACGCCTTTCACGCAGAGGTGGAACTTTTATTTCAGCTCCCTTAATTCTGAAAAGTAAATCTTCTCTGAATTCCCCAGTTTTGCATCGCTCTGGCAAATTCTGATTCGTTGCTGAAACAAAACGGACATCAGTAGATCGAGAATTATTTTGTCCAAGCCGAATGATATCTCCTGTTTCTAATACGCGGAGTAATTTCGCTTGCATAGTCTGAGGCATGTCTCCGATTTCATCCAAGAAAATTGTGCCATTGTTTGCGTATTCAAAAATGCCTTCCCGATCTCGGTCTGCTCCAGTAAATGCACCTCGGACATGACCAAAAAGTTGATCTTCTATAAGTGATTCACTTTGACCTGCACAGTTAAATGCGACGTATCTTTTTGAAACACGTTTGGAATGGTTGTGCACAGCCTTGGCAACAAGTTCCTTCCCTGTGCCTGATTCACCTGTGATCAATACTGCCAAGTTACTTTGAGCAACTTGGCGAATCAACTCAATCACTTTTATAATTGCTTTAGATTCACCAATGATGCCTTCAAAACCATAAGCAGAATCAACTTGGCCACGGAGACTTTCATTCTGTTGCCGAAGCATGACAGATTCAAGAGCACGAGTTGATAAATTTCGAAATACATCAAGATCAAGTGGCTTTTCAATAAAATCGTATGCTCCTCCTTTAAGAGAAGCTTTCGCTGTTGGGATATCACCATGAGCAGTCACTACAATTGTCGCACTACTATCTTGATGCTCTTGTGCCAATGCGAGTACTTTCAAACCCGAATTTTCCTCTTCCATCACCATATCAGTGATTACAAGGTCAAAACTGCCAAGGGTTAACTCTGACCTCGCTGATTCGAGTCCATCTACAACCGTACAGACATGACCAAGCCTCCGAAGTGCTTCTGCCATTACCTCTGCGTGATCCGGTTCATCATCGACAATCAAAATTTGTGCGTGTTGAGACATGCAGTTGTAGATTGTACCTAGGACGGGATACAACGTTTGGTACGGGACCAGGTACAAGACCGGATACAACAGAGGCAATTCTCAAGAACAAGGACCATTGACGGCGATACAATCTATAGAGATGAGCCCAACACCCACTTTGCCCTTCCATGCCGATGAACTGTCCGAAAAAAGCTTCCACTTTGTAGGAATCGGTGGGTGTGGCATGAGTGGTCTCGCAAAGCTCATGAGTCAACTTGGTGCTTGTGTATCAGGTACTGATTCCACACAGACATCAATCACTGAAGGACTCATCGAAGATGGTATTAACGTTGAGTATGAGCAAGAGGGGCAATCAATCGACCCATCTACGTGTGCAGTCGTTGCTTCTGCTGCAATTGCAGAAGAACATCCAGAGATTCTCGTCGCTGAAGAACTTGGGATCCCAGTACTTTCATATGCAAAAATGCTAGGACTTGTGCAACAAAATAGGACCGCAGTTTGTCTTGCTGGCACACATGGAAAGTCAACTACTGTTTCCATGCTTAGTGCAATTCTTTTGCACGCAGATATGGATCCTAGTTTTATCGTTGGGGCAACGTGCAAACAAATTGGCGGATCAAGCCGAGTGGGAACACCTCAAATAAATACAGGCAAACGAAAAGGTGAACGGGGCATTTTAGTTTGTGAATCTTGTGAATTCAATCGATCGTTCCATGATCATCACCCAACAACCGCTCTCATTCATAACATCGAAGAAGATCATCTCGATGTGTACGGTTCACTCGATGCAATCATTGAATCATTTAAACAATTTGCGTTGCGAATTCCAGCTGAAAATGACGGTGGTTACTTACTCATAGGACATGACAACGCACACCGACAACTGATCACTCCTAGTCTTAAGTGCAAAGTAGAAACATTTGGATTTCACCCAGAAGCCGATTACCAAATCATTTTCGACCCTGCAGTACGTAGAGTTGGCATTCTTCGCGATGGAATGTGGACTATTCAGTGGACGAATCCGATGCCCGGTTCACATAACGCACTAAACGCAGCAGCTGCGGCAATACATGCTGCAAATCTAGGTGTAGACTGGACTGACATCATTGCACCTCTTGAAAATTTCGGCGGGGTAGATCGAAGATTGCAACGAATTGGGGAACTCAAATGCAAGGATGGCACTGCGATTGTCTACGATGACTACGGTCATCATCCAACTGAAATTGAACTCACTCTCAATGCTCTGCGAGCAGCTGAACTTCCAAAACGACTCATCTGTGTTTTTCAACCACATCAACACAGCCGCACCCGATTCCTACTCGATGCTTTTGCGCAAAGTTTTTCAAGCGCGGATGTCATCATCGTGCCACATATTTACTTTGTCCGTGATTCAATAGCCGAGCAACAACGCGTCTCTGCACAAGATCTCGTTGACCGCCTCTCCGATCAAGGCGCATCCGCAAAACATATCAATAACTTCGATGAAATCGTAGAACATTTGATCAAAATCGCACGAAACGGTGATCTAATCGTCATTATGGGTGCTGGCCCAGTGACAACGATTGGACATAAACTCGTTTCATCTCCTTTGCGAGTACGCTAAGGCGATCATGCCTGCAAAATTTCGATCCACATTTTTTGGCGATCTTGACGTTGACGTTACATTTGATGCGGCAATTGGCACAATGACACATTTTGTTATTGGCGGCCAAGCGGATGCATTTGTACGGCCTCGTTCCGCAGATGCACTTTCAATGCTGCTTCGGCGCTGCCATGATTCACAAGTTCCATTTAGAGTACTTGGCAATGGTGCAAACTTACTTATAGACGACATCGGAGTTGATGGCATCATCGTCAAACTTGACCACGATTGTTTTAAACAAACTCGATTTCACACAACAGATCGCGGTAATGCCCTCCATGCTATGGCGGGCGCTGACATGGCAACAACCCTCATGGAAACCGTTCGCCACGGACTTGAAGGTCTCACCGCAATGGCTGGCATTCCTGCATCAATAGGTGGTGCAATTCGTATGAATGCTGGCGGAAAATTTGGGAGCATCTGCGATTCCCTTGAAACGGTTACGTGTCTATCAACCACAGGTGAATTGATAACCCTTGCAAGAGATGACATCCGCTTTGGTTATCGAGAAAGTCGAATTGCAGAACCCATCATTCTTTCGTCAACTTTTGCACTCCAAAAATGCGACCCCATCGCGATTCGAGACAAGGTAAAAGAAATATTCGCGTGGAAAAAATCTTGCCAACCACTTTCCGATTCATCAGCAGGATGTGCGTTTAAAAACCCACTACTTCCTGATGGAACTCGCATGTCAGCAGGAAAACTAATTGATAATGCTGGCCTCAAAGGCTTTAGCGTAGGCGGCGCATCTATCAGCAAACAACACGCCAACTTTATTATTACTAACTCGAACGCTACTTCTAAAAATGTGATTGAATTAATACGAATAGTTCGCGAAAAAGTAGAGGACAAAACACAAATACATTTACAAAATGAGATTGTCATCTGGTCCCGCGATCCTGAGGCTACCCGGTGAGCAAGCCGAAAATTGTAGTACTCGCCGGTGGTCCAGATGCGGAGCGAGAAATCTCTATCGTCTCGGGAACTTCTGTAACATCAGCGCTCCAAAAGAATCCAGCGTTTCACACAACCTTTGAATTAATCGACACACCATCAGTGGATGAAATACTTGCCTTGAGGGCAGATGTTTTTTTCCCCGTACTTCATGGCAAGTATGGAGAAGGTGGCCCGCTACAGCAAATTCTAGAACAAACTGAAATTCCATTTGTTGGGTCTGGCAGTATTGCCGCTGCGAATGCTATGAATAAAATTGCAAGTAAACAAATTGCAAAAAAACTTGGTATTCAAACTCCAGATTGGGATGAAGTGACAACATTGGATTGTTGCATTCAACCACCTCTTGTGCTAAAACCAATTGACGATGGATCAAGTATTGACATGGCTATTTATAAGGATGAACGAGAGGTTGAAAATGCAATTCCAAAACTTTTGCAACATCGAAACAAGATACTCGCAGAATCCTACAAAGAAGGTCGTGAAATTACAGTCGGCGTAATTTGCGGAGAACCACTTCCAGTGATCGAAGTCGTACCTTGTATTGGCAATTATGATTTTGCTGCAAAATACGAACGCAACGATACAAAATACATTCTTGACCCGAAACTTCCAGATCAAACCTGTGTTGAGTGGGCAATTACAATCGTAGAAGAAATGAATATTCGAGATCTTGCAAGAGTTGATTTTATTGTCGATGAAGAAGGCCCTTGGTTCTTAGAAGTCAACACCATGCCCGGCTTTACCGACCATTCCTTGTTCCCCATGGCTGCATCACACACTGGCTTGGACATGACAGCGCTTTGCACAAAGTTGATTGAAGCGGCAACTCAAGACTTTTAACAATATTTGCCGATGTTGAGGTACGCCATGGCACGTCGACATCGAAAACGATTTATCTTCTTTCGGAATGCAATCGCTTCATTTGGAGCAATATTGTTGCATAGCGCACAAGCATTTTTATTGATTTTTCGGTCACCTATCACCGTTGCGTGGATTTTGACAATTGGCGGACTAATCACGCTCACAGCTCTGAGCGTTCCAAGTTTAAGAGCAACTCGAATTGCAGCGAAAGATCTCCTTGTTACATTCGATTCCCCACCTGTTTGGCTAAATGAGTCCTTGCTAACCGAACTACAAGATTTAGTGAGGTCGCACCTTGCTGCAATTCCTGTTGGAAGGCAAGGACTTATCAATGCATCAGATGCACTTGAAGGTTCTGGGTGGTTTGCCACAGTTAATCAAATTTCATGGCAAAACACATCGCACGCAGAAGTGGATGCAACATTTTTAATTCCCCACGCTCGAGTTCGAACCCCAAAAGGAGAGTTTTTTGTAGACGCAATGGGAATCGTATTGCCGAGTCGTGATGGGCGAATTATTTCTTCTGGGTATCACTTTGTCACACTCAACGCACCAGAACACGCCCCGCCGCAACGACCGGGTTTACGGTGGGATGGAGGCGACATCATCGCGGCACTTCAAGTACTTCGCTTGATTTACGATAAGCCATGGGCATTGCAAGTCAAAACGATTGACTTATCGAGTTGGGCGAACAATGGTTCACTGTCGCTTATTACTGAAACACCCTGCCGTTTGATTTGGGGCTCTTCTCCCGGTCAAGAAGTTGGGTTAGAAGCACTTGCGAATGAAAAATTAGCGAGGCTTGATCATATCTATCGGGATCACGGAGCAATAGATCGCGGAAGATCTGTTGGTCTTGACATTACACAGCCTGATAGAATTGCAAAAATTGGCTTTTGATTCCCCCCAAGGGGTTTCGTGTATCTTGCAACTATGAACGAAGCTTCGTGGACAGTCATACTTTTTATTGGGGAACTTATTGTCAAAGTGTTCATGATATTGGTTGTGCTTTTGCAAAGAAAAAAAACGCCATCTGCAAAACTTGCTTGGATACTACTGCTTGTTGCATTGCCGTTCATTGGCTCTGCGATTTACTTGCTTTTTGGCACTACACGATTAGGTGCACTGCGAAGGAAACGACACAGAAAAATAGTAAAACTCATTCCATCTGGCTATGCTTCTCATTGTCCAGAGGGTGGACATACACAAAGCTGTGCTGTTGGTGACTACCAACCCATCGCAAATATTGCTGAAGCTGTAGGCGCTTCTACTGTAATTGGTGGGAACGTTGCGGAACTGTTTGGTGATTCCGAAAAAATGATTGCTTCACTTGCAAATGATATCGACGAAGCAACGACGCATTGCCATGTTCTTTCTTACATCATGCTTGACGATCAGGCTGGTGCAAAAATTTCAGCTGCTCTATCAAACGCAACTTCCAGAGGAGTAGCGTGTAGGCTCCTCATCGACGCAGTTGGTTCAAAAGATTTTCTTCATTCAACTACTTGTAAGAAATTACGTGAATCTGGTGTATCTGTTACTGCGGCTCTACCTGCGAATCTTCTTCGAGCAGCCCTCGTTCGCCTTGATTTACGGAATCATCGAAAAATTGCAGTCATTGATAATGCAATTGGATATGTTGGCAGTCAAAATATTGCTGAACCTTCTTTTGCACCAAAACCTAAATTTGCGCCTTGGGTTGATGCATCCATTCGACTCGTTGGTCCAGCTGTTCGAGAACTCCAATCTGTCTTTGTACAAGACTGGTTCATGGATAGCGATGAAAATTTATCCTCAATGTTGCAAGAGCCAGTTCACACTATTGATGATGGTTTTCCAGTCCAATTTATGGCAACAGGACCAAACAGCAATAACCAATCCCTTCCAGATTTATTACAAACGGCATTTCATAGTGCAAGAGAAGAACTAGTCATTACAACACCCTATTTTGCACCAGATACTTCAACTGAATCTGCACTTAGAATTGCAGCGAATCGTGGAGTATGCACACATCTTGTCGTACCTGCAAGAAATGATTCTCGCTTAGTCGCAGCAGCAAGTAGGAGTAGATTTGCAAGATTGATTGATGCAGGCGTGCATATTCATGAATTTCATGGCGGATTACTACATGCTAAAACGGTGACTATTGACAAAAGACTTGCATTGATTGGGTCTGCAAATTTGGACCGCAGAAGTTTGGAACTTAATTTTGAGATAAGTATGCTCGCCTATGACAGTAATTTTGCAAGCCACCTCCGGTTTTTACAGCAATCGTACATCGAAAGTTCTAGACTTCTTAGTACCAAAACTGTATCAAATTGGTCTATTGGAAGGCGGGCATGGCAAAATGCAGTCGGGCTCATTGCACCGATTTTGTGAAAATAGGTAATTTTTATCGCTTATCTGGGAATTAACCTCAACTTTCTCCATAAAACGTACGTATTTAGTTCTTAGACTGATATCAAATTAAGTCGATGAGAGCATACAGATGCACAGAAAGATTGGAATTACAATTATTACTACCGCCTTATGCCTTTCTCAAGCGGCATTTGGAGATTATGTCTCTATTGATACAGTAAATGGTTCTTTCAATCTTGAAGCAGGTCAAATAAGTGGCATACTTGACGGAGATGACAATTCATTCTCGATGAACGATCTCGACATTCTTGCACAAGTTTTACAAAACGATGGTATTGAAACTGAGGGTCGGCTATCTTTTTTGCTCGCAAGTACAGATTCTGGGATGTCTTTTATTGGTCTTTTCGGTGGTGTTCCAATGAACACCCCTTCAGGTAGTTTGCCTGATCAATTTATTGGGATTTCAGCAACGACTGGCTCTGATACCGATTGGTTTGCAAGTGGGGATTCTGGGTCCGACGTTGATTGGTACGACATGGGAAACAACACGCAACTTGTTACTGCCCTGCTTGCTTGGGACGAGGGACAAACCTCTGCTGGGTTTGCATGGGGTGATGTTACATCTGCTCAAAATGGTACTACCAATCTCTACGACGTTGATTTTACAGAATACGCACCTGACCCAATTCAGTTCATCTCCTATGGAGATGATGGTTGGTCTGTAGCAGAACAAGCAGCATTTTCTGTCCTTGGGCAGTATGCATTTTCACATCAGTTTGTTCCTGCACCAGGCGCGATTGCATTACTTGCACTCGCTGGTCTTGGAGCTTGTCGAAAGCGACGAACTTAATTTTCAATAAGGCTGTTCTCTAAAACTGCTCGAACATAGGCTGTCACCGCCTGTGATTCTGCTGGAGCAAGCCCTGATTCTAAAATCATCTCTGGAAGAATCTTGTCTTCCCATTCCTTCATTGGATACCTCGTAATCCGAACAGCATTATGACATTTCGTACATTGGTTGATGTATATATCTCTACCGTGTTCAAGTAATTCGATATTTTGCTGCAGCCCCAATGTGTCGACTTTTGGGGCTACTTTTGTCACATCCATACAACCAATGAACAAAAAACATGAGTAGATGGCGGCAAGTATTTTATCCATTAAAAGTCTATTCCGAATACTAATCGGAGTTGTAAATCTGGCTCGCTATCGATATTTGTTACTTGAAAGAGTGGAGAAACTGCAATCCACCATCCATCGGATTGAGTTGAGATGGATGGACCGATGTAAACAACATTGTCGCCTTGCTCGGACCAATCAGGAAATTCTACTTCCCAGATTGCTTGCAAGCTAAGAGTTGTGGAAGGCATGGGTTCATACGTTACAGCGAATGCGTTTTTAATTTTCCCTTTATCCTCATCAAAATCTTGGCCTTCCCACTCAGCTTCAATGACAAAGTTATAAAGGAGACCGATTTGATCAAGTTCTAACTCAAACAAGAGTCCTCCTTCAAGTTCAAAAAACTCGGAGCCATATTTCACTTCGCCGAGGAGTGCCATGCCCATTTGATCCGGATTTGTTGCTTGTAATTGATAGATTGCTTCAACAGCAACGTCATGAAAATATGTGTGTTCTTCACTCGAAGTTCGTTTGTGTCGCCAGTCTGCTACGTAGAACGCAAGTTGAAATTCATCCGTAACGCCCCACTCAATTTCATGTTTAAAACGAAATTCCTCAAAACGTGAATCACTCTTTTTGTTTGTCTTCCATGTGACCCATTGCTCATATTCAACTGCACCCTTTGGCATTGTCTGTGGTTGATACAGCCAAGGTGTTCCGAGATGCCCAAACGCATCATTCGGTAGCAGAACATTGAGCAAGAGAAGAACACTAATGAAATATCTTAATACAATCAAAATACACTTTCGGGGGCTAGTTGCTGTTGAGACTCAGTATCAATAAGCGGGGAATCATATCAAGCTCAACTCCGCTTGTCAATAATGTCATTGGATCCACGGGGTCTGACCCTACAGGTGGTACCATGCCAAAATGCCAATCAAACTTACTTTTCATGGCCAATCAGCGTTCACGATCGAAAATGGAACGAACTCCCTCCTCATCGATCCATTCTTTACTGACAACCCAGTTGCGAAAATCTCAGCGAGTGATGTCAAATGCACCCACATCGCAATAACACATGGTCACTTTGATCATTTTGCTGATTGCGAATCCATCGCTAAAGCAAATAACGCAACGGTTTTTGGGGCGTATGAAATTTGCGAGTACCTCCAAGAGAACGGTCATGAGAATTGCGAGGCAGGCAATCCAGGCGGTCGGATTGAAACTAATTTCGGTGCAATTTCTTTTACCCAAGCATTTCACTCATCAAGTTATAAAGGCAGATATATGGGTATGCCCTGCGGTCTCATCATAGAGTTTGATGGCGCGGTTTTCTACCATGCTGGCGATACCGCCCTCTTCTCTGACATGGAACTCATTGGCGACATTTATAAACCTGACATCGCAATGCTTCCCATCGGTGACCGATTTACGATGGGTCCTGAAATGGCTTCTGCTGCTGCAGAACTCATCGGCGCACCAACTGCAATTCCAATGCACTACAACACATGGCCGCCAATTGAAGTTGACGTCAATAGATTCGCTCCAGAAAACATAGAAGTTCTCGTCATGCAACCAAGCGATGCTGTTGAGTTAGAATCGGAATGACAACAGTTGAGGTTCTCCTTCAAAATTGTCAACTTGTTGACGTCACAACTCGAACGATAATTCAAAAAGATATCGGAATTCAAAGTGGCTACATTACATTCAATGCCACCGACGCAAAAAAATACGTCGATCTAGAGGGCGCATTCGTTGCACCCGGACTCATCGATGCGCACATGCATGTTGAATCGACAATGCTACCACCATCTGGTTTTTGTAATCTCGCCATCCCGCACGGAACAACAACTGTTGTGTTGGATCCCCACGAGATTGCAAATGTCCTTGGCATAGCTGGCATCAAACACATTATGAAAGATGCAGAAAATCTTCCGGTTGATTGCTTTTTCGCTGCAAGTTCCTGCGTTCCTGCTTCACCTCTCGAAACAAGCGGGGCAACACTTCTTGCAGATGATCTTGAACCTCTTTTTGACGATGACCGTGTCATCGCACTCGCTGAAATGATGAACTTTCCAGGCGTTATTCATGATGACGCAGAAGTTCATAAAAAAATACAAATGGGATTAAGGTTTGGGAAAAAAGTAGATGGACATTGTCCAGGTCTTCGAGGAAAAGATCTCCTCAAGTACGTTGCCACTGGAATTTCTAGCGATCACGAGTCAACTACTGCAGAGGAAGCCTTGGAAAAACTTGACGCTGGTTTGCAAATTTACATTCGAGAAGGAAGTGCAGCGAGAAACTTAGAAGCACTTCTGCCAATCATCACACCTGAGAATGCTCACCAGATTTGCTTTTGCACAGATGATCGACATCCCGCTGATCTAAAAAACGAAGGACACATTGATAATATCATTCGCAAATCAACGGCCCTTGGTCTTGATCCAATTCTTGCAATCTGCATTGCCACGTTACACGCTGCGAAACATTATGGTTTGTGCCAACACGGATCGATCGAAACAGGTGGGCTTGCCAATCTCATCGTTTTTAAAGACCTGCACAACTTACAAATCAATCAAACGTGGCATCATGGCAAGCTAGTTGCTCAAAATGGACAGATGATCACACCTTGTGAAACAGGAGTGGACTGGACGCCTACAAAAAAGAGCGTCTTCCTGCCTTCAACGATTACAAAAAACTCTTTCGCCATCAATGTACGCTCAGAACCAATCCGTGTAATAGGTCTAATTCCAAGCCAACTCTATACTGAGGAACTTCACCTCAACTCTACCGACTCTGACATTCTAAAGATGGCAGTCATTGAACGACATCACAATACAGGCAACATTGGTCTAGGTTTTGTCAAAGGATTTAATTTTCGTGATGGTGCTATTGCATCAACTGTTGGCCACGATGCACACAACATTGCAGTTGTCGGCGACAACGATGCTGATATGTTGCTTGCAGCACAAACTTTAAGCCCGCAAGGTGGACAGTGCGTCATTTCAAAGGGGAAAATGCTTGCATATTTACCGCTTCCAATTGCTGGTCTGATGTCAGACGAGCCTGCTGATACAGTCATTGTCCAACAACAAGCGGTCCTCGACGCGATTGGCAAACTCGGTTGCCCACTTGAAGATCCGTTTATGCCTCTGAGTTTTCTACCACTTTCAGTCATTCCAAAATTAAAACTCAGTGATCTTGGTCTTATCGATGTAGATCAGTTCAAAGTTGTACCACTAGAAGTATGAAAATTGCACTTGCAACATGTACTGATTTACCTGGCTGGGAAGTCGACGACAAGCCACTTATTGATGCACTTAATAAATTGGGTTGTACCGTAGAATTGCCGAGTTGGGATTCTGAAATTGATTGGAATCAATTCAGCATCACAGTCATTCGTACAACTTGGGATTACCATTCTAGAAAAGATGAATTTGTAAGGTGGTGTGCAACTGTTCCTAGGCTTTTCAATAACGCAAACATCGTCAAGTGGAATACACACAAATCATATTTACAAGAACTTGAAATTCATGGTGTACCAATTGCACCAACACTCTGGATCGATACAGGAAACCAAATCAATCTTGCTCAAGAATTTCAGAAATTTGGAACCCCGCGGGGGTTTATAAAACCACAAATTGGCGCGTGTGCCTCAGACACCCTACGTTTTACACTTGAAAACATCGAAGAAGGACAAGCATTTCTCAATGCACAACTCCATCAAGACATGATGGTGCAACCGTACATAGAAAGCGTTGAAACTACAGGTGAACTTTCCGCAATTTTTATCGACGGTGAATTCACGCACGGCGTGCAAAAGATACCTCTCGAGGGTGACTACCGAGTACAAGATGATTTTGGAGCAAGTGATACTCCCTACGCCTTTACCGAGGAAGAACGATCGATGATGCGCGAAGTGCTTCGTTGTGTGCCAGATCACGAGTCTCTTTTATATGCAAGGTTCGATTATCTTCTCGGTGATGATGGTACGTTGCTTCTCAACGAACTTGAACTCATCGAACCATCTTTATTCTTCAGGCATTGCAAAGAAACAGCCAATGTATTCGCCAATGCCATTGTTAAACGAGTTATGATGTTGCGATGAAAATATGCTACGTTATTGCTCTGCTCTTAACTGTAAGTTGCACCGCGCCCATAGAGCAGAAACCGATTAATCAAGCGATTGAAGGTACAGATATCACAATTAAAATGATGCCTGTGCGAACTGGCGATGGATATTTTTGGATTTCTCAAACCGAAGTAACATGGGATCTGTATGACATCTTTTTACAGTTCATTAACAGTCCAGACAATTTACACGCCGGCGTCGATGCCGTAACTGGTCCGACCCCCGCCTACGCCTCTGTTGATCGAGGTTTTGGAAGAACCGGTTATCCCGCTATTTCAATGTCGGCACAAGCTGCAAAGGCATTCTGTCTGTGGCTATCTATTCGAACCGAGCGTACGTATACGATTCCCACGCTTGCTCAGTGGGAGAAAGCAAATGTCGGTGATGGCGGGGCTTGGCATCAGTGGAACGCCCAAAAGACAACACACCCTGTTGCAACAAAAGAACCAAATTCTCTTGGCGTCTATGACTTGCGAGGAAATGTCGGAGAATGGGTCATCACAGAGAATGGACTTCGCGTTGTTGGTGGTAGTTTCCGAACACCCGCTGAAGATTTAGGTTCTGCTAGCATATTAGAGGCAGAAAAGAGTTGGAACGTAACCGATCCACAATTACCACGAAGCCCATGGTGGTTTGCTGATGCAGACTATGTTGGCTTACGGCTTGTAACAACAGATGGAGAACATGATGAGTGACCTCACACGAAGAGATTTTGTAAAAACAACCGGCGCAGTTGCAGCAGTAGCTGCCACAACGCTTCCCGCATGGGCAACACAAGAAAAACGCGAACCCGTAAAAATCGGATTGATTGGCTGTGGAGGTCGCGGGACTGGCGCAGCAAATCAATCACTCACTGCAAATGCAGACGCAGTGATTTGGGCGGTGGGCGATGCATTCCAAGATCGACTTACTTCAAGTGTTAAAACGCTCAAAGGTGAACAAGGCGATAGAGCAGAAGTTCCCATGGAGCGTCGATTTGTTGGGTTCAACGCTTTTCAACAAGTGATCGACTCAGGTGTTGACATGGTGATCTTGACAACACCACCACACTTTCGGCCTGCACATCTCGCTGCTGCAGTCAAAGCAAAGAAACATGTCTTTTGTGAAAAACCAATGGCAGTTGATGGCACTGGTGTTCGCAGCGTTATAGAATCAGCAAAACTCGCAAAAGAAAATGACACAAACTTAATGTCTGGATTTTGTTGGCGTTACGCACCAGCAATGCGAGCGACGTACGGACATTTGTTGGGTGGATCGATCGGTGATATTCGCTCGGTTTTTGCTACCTACTACACCGCGCCGCTTTGGACTAAAGCGCGTAAGGAGAGTTGGAGCGACATGGAATGGCAGATGCGCAACTGGGTTCATTTTGATTGGCTTGGTGGAGATCACATTGTTGAACAAGCGTGTCACTCTGTTGACAAAATCAATTGGGCAATGAACAATGCTACGCCAATCACTGCAACCGCTATTGGTGGTCGTGAAATGCGAGAAGGCCCTGAATCTGGAAATGTGTTTGATCACTTTGGTGTTGTCTATGAATATGAAGATGGACGCCGAGCACAACTGCATTGCAGACAGATGCCATTTTGCTACAACGACAACAATGACTACATCGTTGGATCAACAGGCACGTGTACTGTGAACAGTTGGACTGGATCACCTGAAATTGTTGGACCAACACCGTGGGAATACACTGGTGAAAAACCAAACATGTACCAAGTTGAGCATAACGAACTACACGATGCCATTCGTGGCAATCGTGCAACCATCAATGATGGCCACTTCATGGCGCAATCGACGATGATGGCGATTCTTGGTAGAGAAGCTGCATACACAGGTCAAAAAGTTGCGTACAACGATGCCTTGAACAGCACGACACACTTGGGTCCGTCCAAATACGAATTCGGCAAACTTGCCACTCCACCTATTCCTGAGCCGGGTGAGACCAAACTCAATCGATAACTTATCCTTTTGCTTGCAGCGACTTCACACTCGGGTAGAAGAGAAGCATAAGTACAAGGCAGGCAAGTGCTATCCACATGGGAACTGAGAAGAGTACGCTGTAATCCATCTTGCCATCAACCATTGCCCATTCTCCAACAACGGCAGTAGCAAACAAACTTCCAACAATGATTCCAACTCCAACTATTACAAGGTTGAAGAAATTTTGCGCAGTGGCTCGAACATCTTTGGAACAATACTCATCAACCACCATGAATGCGACAAAGATGAAGCATCCAAAGCAAAGACCATGCAATGCCACGCCGAAGATCACGGGAACGAGTGTTGGAAAATATGAAAAAATTGCCATTCGCAATCCATACGCGACAAGACCTGTGCAAAGTAGGGTTTTCTTACTAAATTTCACAGCAAGGATTGGCATACATGCAAGTACAACTATTTCACTCATTTGACCAATCGTCATAAGTCCCCCGCCACCAACCCCAAGAATAGTATTTATGCCGCTTGCGAAGGAATTTGCCGCATTACTTCCAGCGCTGTTTTGAATACCTGTCACAAAATCACTCGTAAAGACAAAATAGAATTGATGAATGACGCTCACTGGGACAGCAATCAGGAATAAAGTGACGAGCGGCTGAACACTAATTTCTCGTAAAGTTTCAAGCCATGCAAAGCGATCCTTTTGATTTTGCGTAGGTGGTGTATGCGGGAGTGTTAAACAAAAGAAACCCATGATGACACCAAGAACCGCACTCACAGTAAACGCTATTGCTCGCCCTGCATCTTGGGCTGCAGTAATTTCTTCAATGGGGACATCGACTGGTGTTGACCAAATTCGCAAATATTGCCCCACTGCTATCCCTGCTGCAATCCAACCAACTGTACCCCATAACCGAACCTTCCCAAAATCGCGATCGCGATTGGGAAGATGGTGAAACGCTAGCGAATTTGTGAGTGCAATTGTGGGTGCGTAAACAAATCCATACACACCTGAAAGAATTGCAAACGGAACGAAGGTCTCCGTTGTACCAAGCATGTAGACAAGTACAGCACCGAGTAAATGGCTTATACATAACAATTTCTCAGTTGAGATTACTCTGTCAGCAAGTTGCCCAGCGATGAATGGTCCAAAGATTGCACCAATTGCACCAGCTGAAAGACATAGACCTGTTTCTGTTAATGAAAATTCTCTGTAGCCAAGGAGGAATGGATACAAAATTGGCAACCATGCTCCCCAAATTGCAAATTGCAAAAACATCATGACTGAAAGTCGCGGCAATAGGAACATCGTTTTTTGTTCTGTCATACACCACCTACGCAAAATCAAAAGGATCGCTTTGCATGGCTTGAAACTTTACGAGAAATTAGTGTTCAGCCGCTCGTCACTTTATTCCTG
>JABABS010000097.1 GCA_014238125.1 Phycisphaerales bacterium | reverse complement strand
GCTAATGCGCGATCTTTTGATTGCAGTTGCCTCTCATGTATCTCAACATAGTCTGGTTCAACTGATTCAACTGGTTTGCCAAGTAGGTATGAAAGCAACAACTTCGCAGCCGCGACATCACCCCCCTTCGCTGCTGTAACCATCCCCTGCACAATGTCCTTCAATCCATCGTCTCCAATTGCCTCGATCAAAGATGCACGCAGACGAGCGACATGCCGAGCGTATGGGTTACCAGGACCACCTGGATTCCCCTTCGCGAATTGTCCGTTTGGTTTACGACCGCTCGTTCCGTTTGTTAACTGTTCAATCATTATTACTCTCCCTCTGTTTCTGTTCGAGTGCTGCGCGCAACAACTCCCTTTGCGACTCGGGTGACAATGCCCCCAAGGCGATCAATAACTCTTCAATTAATGTCGTTTTGTCTAGAAGTGATGCGCATTTGGATGCGCCGCAAATTGCCGCCCCTTCATTTTCTTTGTTTTCAATATCGCTAGCAGCGTTTACGCAAGTAAGGTTCGAGTCCTCTCTCGCGCATTGAGTAAGGACGTTATCCCGGACAAGGACCCCAACTGCCAACGATCAACAGTAGATCGGTGACATCAACGGCACTGTCGAAATTAACATCTCCAGGGATTTCGTCTAGGCAGCCTGGGCACAACCCCCAATTGTCGATCACAGCAAGGAGATCACTCACTTCGACAGATCCATTCGCATTTACATCTTCGTAGCATGGATTTTCAACTTGATATATCTCTATATTCGAGTTGATAGTCCCTTCTTCAATTTGAACAGTAACTTCACCAAAAGGCCAACCTAAATCATATACTGCTTCACCAAGTATGACATTTTTGCCACGCCATTGAATGTTGCCACTAGCATCAACTTCGACAATCCACTCATAGGCAAGGGATGGAGGACTTCCGTCATTAGGAGTAATTACTTCATGCCACATAAAATCAAGGGGCATAGGCGCCGCAGATGGCTGCCAAGTCACAATTACTTCAGGAGGAATCATATCAGTTACATCGTAGGGACCAAACTCAAAACCACCATAACTTACAAGTACATTCGCGCTAAGTACGGTGTAGAGCATTTCGTAAAATGATCCATCAGTAGCGATAAGAGAAGGACATTCCCAAACAATATTTTGACCACTTGTGGTCACTGTAAAATCTTCATTGATCGAAGGTGATACCCCTCCAACGACGAGCATCCCAAGTATCGGTATCGTTGTAAAACTCATAGCGTTCTCCTAGTTACTGACTACACTCTACCTGCAAAACAGAGAATAACCAAGCAATAATGTTAATATATAGCACAGAGACCTTCATAATGAAGGATACTGTCCAAAAATGGCGAAGAAATCTTCCAAAACTAACGCTCCTGTAATTGAAAATCGCCGCGCTCGACACGATTATTCTATTCAAGAAACCATTGAAGTTGGCATTGTCCTTGTTGGAAGTGAAGTCAAATCTATCAGAGATGGCCAAGCGAGCCTCGCTGAAGGCTGGGTGAGAGCATCAGATCATCCAATCAAACTCTCACTTCATGGAGTTCATATTGCGGAGTATCCAAATGCTTCAGTAAATCACCAACACGACCCAGTTCGCACTAGAGTATTGCTCGCACACAAACGGGAAATACGCAAATTAGCAAAATACACACACAGTCCGGGACGAACTCTTGTTCCATTAAAACTTTTTTTCGTCAAAGGTAGAGCAAAACTTCTCGTCGGTTTTGCTACAGGGAAACAACGTTCAGACAAACGGCAAGATCTCGCGAAAAGAACAGCCACTCGAGAAATGGAACGCGCTATGAAACGTCGTATGTAAACAGGTGCCCCTGTTACGCTAATTCATAATGAATGTAACTCGTTTCATACAAATTGCGACCTATGCTGCTTCTGAGTGACCATTTGCAGTACGTATCATCACACGCCGGTTTGGATCTTCCTTCGCTGCGTACATCGCCTCGTCAGCATGACGCACAAGTTGGTCAGCATTAACTGGGTTCGTTAATTCCCAATGGGCAACTCCAATTGACATTGATACATTTGTATTTGGTAATTCCAAAACTGCAATCGCCTCGTCGAATGCAGATGCAATTCGCCGAGCAACACTTACAGCTGCATCTGGATCGGCATGTGGCATTAAGACTCCAAACTCATCCCCACCAAATCTCGCAGCAATATCGACTGACCGACAGTTCGCTTCAAGGACGCGTGCAGCCAATCGCAGCACTTCGTCACCTCGATGATGCCCGAGCTGGTCATTCAACTTTTTAAACCCATCTAAATCAATCATGAGGAATGCTAAAGGTATACCACTTCGCATCGCTTCCTCCCAGCGACCCTCGATCATCAAGTTTAGCCAGCGTCGGTTACTCAGTTTTGTCAAGTCATCAGTTCTAGCAGCAACTTCAAGTCGTTGAATCATCAATTGCAGCTCTCGATTCGCCACGCCGAGTTCAGAAAGTGATTGACTAAGATCTGCATGAAGATCATCGTTTTCACTTCGAATTACTTGCAGGGCAAGTGATTTTTGAATGGTTACAGGAAGCGTAATCATTTCATGACCGGTCAACATCAAATAGTCTGCCGCACCAGCACGAATCGCTTCAACCGCACCATCTGCTTCATCAGGATCGCCAGTGAGGATCACTGGCACATCTGGTCTTAGTCCTTGCACAAATGCGAGTATTTCAAAACCATTTCCATCATGTAAATTAGATGCAGTAATCACAATATCCCACATCGCAGGATCGGTTTCAAAGAAGTTTCTTTGCGAGGGCACAATCGTGCATTCGATCATTTCCGATGCACCAATTCGTTTAGCATCTAATTGTTGTTTTTCCCCAGTTAGCAAGGCAGCAACGAGATGTTGCGCGACAATCGGGTCGCCCTCAACAATAAAAACTCGTCGTCGCATCTGATCGTCAATGTTGAACTGTGTTCGCATGTGAGCTTGTTTCCTACCACTTTGGTGAGTGTGATACTTCTTTCATCGCCGTAAAAGCACTATCGCTTTGCAATTGTTCGTCTATTACAGCAGATAAGAGCATGCACAAACTGCACAAACACCCCACATTACCAACAATAGAGGTTAACCAACTAGTCTAAGAATATCGTTGTAAAAAGTTACAACAAAAAGGACACCAATCATCCCAAGGCCAAGCATCGCAGCTGCATTTTGGAAAGCAATTGATGGTGGCTTTCCTCTAAATTTTTCATAAAGTAAATACAAAAACAAGCCTCCATCGACAATTGGCAAAGGCAGGAAATTCAGCACTGCTAGATTAACACTAATGATTGCTAAGAAAAAAAGGAAGTAACTCATGCCTCGATCAGCAATCCTCGAGCCTATATGGATAATACCCACTGGACCTCGGAGTTGATCAACACCAACGCTGCGACGGAGTAAACGATCAATCGTGAGATACGTCATGACGACCATATTCACAGTCTCATCTATTCCCATTTGAAGTGCAACAAATGGATTACCCCCACTACTTCTGACAACATAGAGTGGCTCAAACAAATTTGGGATCAATGGCGTTGACCAACCTAAACTTGTAACGTTTTCATACTCTGATGATGTTAGTTGTATATCAAGTGCAAAAGGATGAGACTCAGCAATTGGGGGACTCATTACAAGCGCTAGAACACCTTTTGAATCATCAATCAATTGTCTAAAGACAAACCAACTTGAGATTTTATCTCCGTTGAGTGAAACTAACGTAGAACCCGCAAGAACTTGCCTGTTTGCAATCACCGTATTGCTTTCATTTCCATTGACAACGACCCGTTGCACTGGTTGCGAGACAATCGGCAAATCCCAAGCATGCGTAAGAAGTACTCCGAGTTTTCCTGAAACAATTTCCACTTGAATATCGACAATTTCAGTATCTCTTAAAACTCGCAGTTTCATAGTATCACTAGAGTATGTTGCCAACATATCGCGAAGCTGCCCTTGTCTTGGGTATTCAACATTGTTTGCGCTAAGAATAACATCGCCACCTTGTAATACTGCTTGGTTTGGACTCCCTTCAACAACTGATTTAATCAACGGAAGCGGGCACAAGCCGAGGAGTCCGTGTTCAGGTGTAGCGGGATAAGCAGCAACTGGTTGAAACTGCTCAAAGGAAGGTGTTGGAGTTACTTTAATTTCATCTACCGAATCACTGCCATTCCATCTAGTGATCAATGTCTTGCCACCGCTTTGTTGAATTGATTCATTCAGTTCTGACCATGTGGAAACATCTTTTCCATTGATGTTCACCAGTTGAGAACCAACAGTTACATCTTTCAAAATTGGATACGATGCAGCGAGATAGGAAATAACTTCCTTTCCTGTTTCTCCCACGGGTATAGTCAAAGATGAAGCTGGATACAAACCAAGTTCGAGCAACCCTTCTTGAGAAACACTGCGGGGTGTCATCTTAAAAGCAAGGGTTTGATCTTCTCCACTTCGTTGAACTTCAAGAACAACAGGCACTCCCGGCTTTGACATTGCGCCAGCAATCTGAATATCAGTGAATGTTGAAGCAGCTTTGCCATTAATTGAGACGACAGTGTCACCTGAGAGCAAATGCGACCCGTCACTTGTAATTGCCTCTGACGCAGGGGAATTTGGAATCACCTGACCAATGACTGGAGCTTCAAAACGTACTCCAAATTGAAAACAACCAACAAACAACACAGCAGCGAGCAATATGTTCATGAAAACACCAGCAGAAACAACAACCATTCGCTTGCCGATCGGACACATGTTGTAACTTCTAGGATCTTGCGAAACTTCCTCTGGCTTGCCATCTTCCTGTCCGAGCATACTGACAAAACCACCTATTGGTAATAACCGTAAGGAATACTCTGTCTCACCTAAATTATGTTCTTCTAGCTGGGCATCAGTCATTTCTGTAGCATCTTTACCGAACTTATCTATTATTTTTGACTTAGATGATCCAAAAGTAATACCAACTCCACTTCGCCATGAAAAAACAACAGGACCCATACCAACTGCGAACGCGTTCGTTCTTATCCCAGACCACTTGGCTGCGATAAAGTGACCAAGTTCATGCAAACCGATAAGCATGCCGAAACCAAGGACAATTAAAATGACATTCAATAAAGAAGTAATGCTCATACGAATTCTTTCCCTGCATGCGATGCAATCAATTCCATTGCTACGCTGCGTGCCTCACTGTCTGCGGCTGTAACCGCTTCCAAACTTGACGCTGGGGAGACTGATATGGTCTCAAGCGTCTTTTTAACAATACGTACAATCGACCCAAAAGGCAATGTTTGATTAAGAAACTCATCAACGGCAACTTCATTGGCAGCACTAAAAATAGCCCCAGCAGTTCCGCCTCGCTCAATAACCTCTTTTGCCAACACAACTGCAGGATACCGAATTGGATCAATCGGCTCAAAATGCAGTGCTGATAATGTCTCCCAATTGCACCCTTTTTGTCCACCATCCTTCAGATTAGGATAGGTAAGTGCATATTGAATCGGCATCTTCATATCAGGCGGAGCAAGTTGTGCAACCATTGAACCGTCAATAAATTCAACCAAGCCATGTACAAGGGATTCACGGTGGATTACTGCTTGAATTTTTTCACTTGAAGCAGCGAATAGCCAATGCGCTTCAATAATTTCAAGCGCCTTATTCATAAGGGAAGCAGAATCAACTGTTACTTTTGGGCCCATCTTCCATGTTGGATGAGAAAGCACTTCTTCAACAGAAACATGATTGATTTCATCCAAAGTTCGATCTCGGAGCGAGCCGCCGCTTGCAGTGAGAACGATGGAGCGAACGCTTTCTAATTTTTTTCCTGCTAAACATTGAAAAATTGCGGAGTGCTCACTATCTACTGGCAAAATTTTTACTCCAGCAGTTTTGGCTGCTTCCATGACAATGTTTCCTGCTGCAACAAGTGCTTCTTTATTTGCAAGTGCAATATCGCAGCCTAATTCAATTGCTGTAAGAACAGGTTCAACTCCTGCAAAACCAACAATAGATGCAATAACCATGTCACCATTTAATGCATGGTTCCTTAAAAGTTCAACTGCAGCTTGTTCTCCAGCATAAAAATGTTCAACGTCTATCTTCTCGCCTGAAACAAGCGCAACACTGTTAATTGAAAGGGACTCTGCTTGCCTCGCGAGCAAAGTGGAATTATTCCCAGCAGCAATTCCAACTATTTGCCACATGTCTTTTCCGTCAACTCGCTGCAAGTGTTGAATTACTTCAATAGCACTAATGCCGATTGAACCAGTCGAGCCAAGGATAAAGATCCGCTTATTCACTCTCGGTCACCACGGCTTGTAGAAGTTTCTTCTGAACTCACCTTACGTCTCGATGTTCCGTATAACGTTTTTCTCGCTGGCTTTTTTGTTTCTACTTTAGCTTTTGGTTTCTTATCTACAAGAGTTGTTACTGGTTTCTTTTTCGTTTTTCGGCGAGAGACTTTCTTTTCATTGGGGACTTGAGTTTCTACGTCTATATCTGCAACAGCTTTTTTCTGTCTACGCCTGCTTGTTTTTTTGTTTTTCTGGTTCTTTGTAATATTGCCTGTTTTTTTATCACTTACAGCATCGCTAATGTTATTATTACTTTGAGAGTCTTCACTCCCAACGCTATCTTGCTGTGGTTTTCTTCCTCTTCTCCTTCTACCACCGCGTCTTCTTCGTTTTTTAGGTGGGATTGTGGATTCTTCTTCAGATTCATTTGCAAAAAGTGTTTCAATGTTCGCAACTATTGCTGTTGTGAGTTTCGACATATGATTTCCGACTACTATTTCCGCTTCTTTACATCGATTTATGACTTCCTTACTAGACTTGCCAATTTTTCTGGCAAGTTCGTAGACTCGGATTGCATTTTCAGCTGGCGTATCTTTTTGGGATTTCTTTGCAACTTTTTGCGATTTCTTTGCAACTTTTTGCGATTTCTTTGCAACTTTTTGCGTTTTCTTTGCAACTTTTTCCGGCTTATCTAAATTTGCTACTTCTGCATCAAGATTTGCATCTTCTGCAATAGCGGAAGCCTCAGCTAGGGGCATTTTATTGCGCCTTCGTCGTCCACGTTTTGGCTTTATTTCCTCTTTGGAAGCAACACTTTGATCACGATCAAGCAACTCTTTTATTGTTGGAGGAACGGGATCTGGAATTGTGCTCACATCAATGTCAGCGCCACGTGTGTCATATGCGAAGTACGCCACTTGATCAGTGGCGATTGTTTCGCTAATTCGTACAACAATTTGTTTTCCTGATGTACTCTCATATTTTGCAAGTTCACTGCGCTTATTCGAAAATATAGCGGAACCTACACTTGCAGAGCACGCAAGTTCCACACGGTGAATACGAGGGTCACGTAGAATCCAACCCGCATGACGGGTTGCATCCGAGGCAACCTCTTCTGGAGTTTTTACAAGTCCTCTCCCTGCACAGTGCCTGCATTCGCCGTAATGACTATCTAACACACTTGGACGGATTCTTTGTCTTGTCATTTCCATCAGGCCAAAACGGCTTATTGGAAGAACTGAAGCACGTGCGCGATCACGCTCTAAATTTTTCTCAAAACAAGCTTCAACTTTTTTACGATTGGACACTTTTCCCATATCAATCAAATCATTGATGACTAAACCGCCAAGGTCTCGTAGACGCAGTTGACGACAAATTTCATCAGCCGCTTCCATATTTGTATTAAAAGCATTTGTTTCACTGTTCTTTGCGCTTCTACTTTTTCCAGAGTTCACATCTATTGCGACAAGCGCTTCCGTCTGATCAATCACAAGCCTTCCACCGCTTGGCAAATGCACTTCGCGATTATGAATTTCCTCTATTTGACGTTCGAGATCAAACGCATGAAAAATAGGCGCTGCATCGTTGTACCGAATGATCTTTCGAGAAGATCTTGGGGAAGCAACTCGTAAAAACGATTCTATTCTCTCATAAGCACTTTCCGAATCAACAATGATTGCATCAATTGAAGGTCGAAGGACGTCGCGAATTGTTCGAACTACTAGATCTGATTCGTTGTACAACGGACACGGCGCCGCGATTGTTTTAATTCTCTTTTCAATCATATTCCAAAGTCGAACGAGATATGCAATATCTCTTTTTACTTCAGCAACTTTTTTCCCTTTGCCAGCGGTGCGTAAAATAAATCCAAAACCTTCTGGCAAATTTATTTCATCTAGAACTTTCCGCATTTCTCGGCGTTCATCGAGATCTTCAATTTTTCGAGATACGCCGACTTTATCCATATAGGGCATGATGACTGAAAGACGTCCCGGAATTGACAAGTAACTCGTGAGAGTAGGACCCTTCGTACCAATCCCTTCCTTCATCACTTGCACGAGGACTTCGTCACCTCTCTTTAGGCATTTTTGAATAGGAGGCCTTGCACGCTTTGCAACTTTTTTGCCTACGCGCTCCCTCGTTTCACTTCCGGGGAAATATTTAGGATGGAGATCTGTTACATGGAGAAAACCACTTTGAGTGCCACCATATTCAACAAAAACTGCTTGAATCGAAGATTCAACATTCGTTACTCTGCCTTTGTAAATATTACCCACCGATGTTGCTGTCTTTAACCGTTCCGTGTACAACTCTTCGAGCCGTCCTTTTTCACAGATTGCAATTCGAGTTGCTACTCCCGGATCATCGTTGACAATCATTATTTCGCTAATTTTTTTACTTGACTTGCTCGTCTTACTTTCTTCAGTCACTGTCTTTATCTTTTCCGCCATACATGGCGTTTCCGAACATGTCTTTTCAGACATTTCTATCGGACGTTGCAAAACACTATTTGCGTTGCGTCATCGATGCGAGCAGGCTTCGCGTTGTATCTGAGTGACTGCATAGTCATTAGCTCAGGTGTTCGGTTCGATTTGCAGGCCGCACGTTGCGATCCCTGCAGAATCAATGGTTCGTTTTATGCCTCGGCTACCTGCTCAGCGGACCATCCGCCTTGCGCCTGAGGCACTTGTTTCTGTAATTCATTTCGAAGAGTCGCTAGGATTCTTCGATCAGAGTCGAGCGAGCCTATTTTTCTGGCCAAACGCTCACAATCTTCAACCTTGACTTTGCGAATAACCTGCTTAATTGCGGGAATCTGCGAGGGCACCAATGAAAGGTGCCGAAGGCCAAGTCCTATCAGTAACATAGTATAGACGGGATCGCCTGCAATTTCTCCACATAAGCTAGTTTCGACCTTTCCACGCCTTGCAGCCCGTATAACTGACTTTATAAGTTTGATCACAGCTGGATTAGCTGCCGTGTACAAACTTGCAACCCTTTCATTACCTCGGTCAACTGCGACCGTGTATTGAATCAAATCATTTGTACCGATCGAGAAAAAATCGACTTCTTTGGTAAAGGTAGCTGCCATGAGAGCGGCACTTGGCACTTCAACCATCATTCCAACCTTTAAATCATGGTCGAAAGCAATCCCATCTTCATCACATTCTTCCATCACATCACGAAGAATCATCTTTGCCTGACGAAGTTCGTTCATGCACGTAATCAAAGGAAACATCACTTGCAAAGGTCCAACTCCTGAAGCTCTAAGGATTGCACGCAATTGTCGCCTAAAGACATCTTGATGTTGAAGACAATATCTTATTGATCGCAAACCTAAGAAAGGATTTCGTTCAGGTTCCATTTCTTGAGCTTGTGTGTATTTATCTGCGCCGAGATCAAGCGTACGTAAAGTCAACTTTCGCCCATCGAGATTACGGATTGCAGTTGCGTACTCTTCAAAAAGTTCATCTTCAGTTGGTGGCGTACTGCTTGTAAGAAATTGAAATTCAGTCCGATACAATCCCACACCTTCTCCGCCCCTTGCAATTACTTGTTTAATTTCATGAGCAAATTCAATATTGCCTAGCAAATGCACTTCTACACCGTCCAATGTAATGGATGTTTCACTTACTAATTCACCAGTAGATTGCTTATAGGCCTCGAGCATTTCGATGTTGCGGCGCATTTGCTTAATCGTTGCTTCATCAGGCGAAATCATGACCGTGCCAGTTTTGCCATCAATGATAAGCATGTCGCCATCACTGATTTCTTCCGCAACTGATTTACAACCAACGACAACAGGAACGCCAAGGGCAGCTGCAACAATGGAACTGTGATCAGTTCGCCCTCCAAGATCAGTAGCGATGCCTAATACTTTTTCACTTTGGAAGGAAGCAATTTCAGCAGGTGTGACTTGGTGACAAATAACAATAACTGGTTCATCAACAGAAGCGAGCCTGTCTTTTGCACCACCAGATATTTCTTCCATCAAACGGCGTTCTAGATCAAAGACATCGTTGGCCTTCTCCCTAAAAACTCGGGCATCCATCGAACGGAAACGATCTGCCAAATTTCCAAAAGCTTCAACAACTGCAAACGCTGCATTCACTCCTTCAGATTTAATTCTGTTCCGAATTGGAGCCATCAGCGAAGTGTCGCTTAATAAACCTAAATGAAATTCAAATATCTTTGCTGGTTCAGGGCCAAGAGTAACGGCGATACGATCGCGATCTTTTGTAACAGCAGCAAGTGCAGAAAGAACTGCCTTGTCATACCGTGCCAATTCCGTAGGTATTTCTTTTGGTCCAAGAATGAGAAATGGCACTCTGTGGAGAGATTTTTCAAGCACCATTGCGCGTCCAATGACGACACCGGGGCTAACTGGAATGCCTTGTAGTAGTTTCATGAATCACCAAGCAGATTTTCAAATGTCAATCTGGGGACCCTTATTATAGTCGCTGGTCGTTTGAACCATTCCAAAGCAATGAAAAGGTATGTTGGATATCAGCGCCTATAACGATTAAAGCCGGTAGTAGCAAGAGGATAAGTACTGTTGCGCTTATCAAACCAAATGATATTGCCAGTGCCATGGGAATCAAGAATTTTGCTTGCATTGATTGCTCAAGCATCAGTGGGGTCAAGCCTAAAACTGTTGTTATTGTCGTAAGGAAAATCGGCCTTAGTCTCGCTCCACCTGCTTGCAAGAGTGAAACACGTAACGACTCGCCCTGGGCTCGCTTTGCGTTGTAAAACTCAACGAAAATGAGTGAATCATTCACAACAACTCCACTGAGTGCTACAAAACCAATCATACTGAGAAATGAGAGAGAAACACCTGCAAAATAATGACCCCAGATGACTCCTATCATCGCAAATGGGATACCAAGCATGACGATTATGGGTTGAAAGTAACTACCAAAAAGCCATGCCAAAATAACGTAAATCATCAAACAGGCTGCTGCGAATCCGACAGGTAGAGAAGCAAACGCCTCTGCTTGTTGTTCCTGGCGTCCGCCTTTTTGAATTTCAACACTTGGAAAATCCTTTTCCCATACATCAAATGGCAATGTAGAACTAACTGATTCGGGGCTGACGCCATCTACTACTTCAGCGGTAACTGTCACTGTACGTTTCCTGTTTATCCGGCGAATAGACGTATACCCCCGCTGTTCGGTAATGTGCGCAATTTCTACAAGTGGAATAGAAACCCCAGAAGGTGTGATTACCCAAAACTGTTCAAGTGCGCCGACATTTTCTCTGTACTCTTTCCCAAGTTTTACCCTAATGTCAACTTCTTCATCTCCTTGTACAAAAACATGCGCATCAATACCGTACACTGCTCCCCTGACTTGCTGCGCGAGATCCGAAAGTGTCAAACCTGTGCTCGGTGCACCTTCGCGTAATTCTAGGTGTAGCTCACGCTGCCCAGCAGAAGCATTGTCGGAAATGTCGTGGACAGCAGCATAAGAACGTAAATCGCGTTTTATTTGTTGAGAAGCAGCAACCAATTCTAGCTCGGAATCACCATGTAATTTAATGGTGATGTCAGCACCACTTGGTGCTCCAGACATCATTTCATATCCAATAGAGTCAGCAAGCATCGCTGCATCCCCGATGGAAGTTCGAATATTATCGATCACTTCACTTGCATTAAGAGTCCTCGTCTCTGCAGGTGTTAATTCGATAAATAACTGACCAAGATGAGACGAAAAACCACCGCTTGTCCCTTCTGTTGCCATCTGCACTCCAGAGAGAGAACTAATGTGTTTAACTTGCGATTGAGATTTTGCGCTATCCTCTATACGTTCGATCATTTTGGCTGTTTGAGCGAATGGCGTGCTTTCAGGCATGCGTAAATTAATTGCAATAGTTTCAGCATCAGGAATTGTCATGAACTCATATCCAACTCGGCCTCCCATAACAAGACCGAGTGAGATTGTTAAACAGGCAATTGCAACTGAAAGTGAAATATAACGAAAGTGTATTGCCAAACGCAAAAGCCATAAATATGCAGGAATAAGTTGTTCAAACAAAAATCGATCCCTAGATTTTTCATACCGATTGATCAATTTACCAATTTTTGTTTTAGCTACTTTTTCTGCTTTTTCTAAAGTATGACCAAGATGTGCGGGCAGAATGAGCAGTGCCTCAAACAAACTCATTGCTAATGCGCAAGCAATAACAATAGGTAAAGCTCCTAACAAATCGCCCATGTTTCCCTTGACAAAAGTGAGAGGAAGGAATGCGACAATTGAAGTCAATACTGTCGCTACGACTGGCCACATTACCTGCTTTGCACCATTTACTGCCGCCTCCGTTGCAGGAATACCTTGTTCATGCTGCGCCTTTATGTTTTCTGCAACAACAATAGCGTCATCCACAAGCAGTCCAAGTACAAGGATCAAACCAAACATCGTTAACATGTTCAACGTGATACCTACCATAGACATGATAAAAAGTGTTCCGCCGAGTGCTGTGATAAGACCTATGCCGACCCAAAGCGCTACTCGCCAATTCAGCGTAAGCAATAGTAAAATAAAAACTAAGGCACCACCATATAAAGCGTTCTCTGTGAGCAAATTCATACGCCCCTCAACGAAACGTGCTAAATCTGTAAACGTGGTAAGTGACGTACCATTAGGCAAAGGATCAGCATCAACACCAAGTTTCCATGCTTTTTGACGGACAGTACGGCCTCCTGAAAAAGTGTCTTTCCAGTTTTGATCATATGGCTCACCCATTCGCCCCTTGACATACGCCCTAACGATTTCTGCCATTTTTACAACATCTTGTTCGCCAGATTTTGCAACGAACATGTTCATTGCTGGCTTTCCATTAAATCGCACTGCAATAGGAATATCAACAAGTGTTGTTTGCACTGTTGCAATATCTCCAAGCAATAAAGTTTCACCGTCATGTTGTGAACGAATTACAATTTCTTTAAGATCTAATGAGGTCTCATCGGGCGTATCTGTACGAATTACGATGTCACCGCCCTTACTGCGAAGTGTTCCACCAGGAATTTCGCGCATCCATGAAGAAATGCTTTGTGCTACTTGGGCAATACTGATTCCATGTTCAATCAATGAATCTTGATTAACTTCAACAGTGAGCTCATTGTTAATATCACCCCCAATAGTGAGCGAACCCATATCTGTAAACGAACGCAAATCGTCACGAATATCGCGGATCGCTTGCTTCATCACTTGCTTGTCAACATCTCCCCAAATTTCTACCATGATCACAGGCATCTTTGGCTCCATCCGAGTGATAACTGGGCGATCGACTTCCGCGGGGAAATCTTGTATAGAATCAACTTTGCGACGAACCTCATCTATCGCATCATCAACATTTGCTGTTCCTTCCTTAAAAGTTACACCAATCGAAACTGATCCTTCAATGCAACTTGTTCGAATTTCATCGACTGCATCTATTGCTATAAGTACATTCTCGATACGTTTAGCGAGCGAAGATTCAACGTCTTGGGGAGAAGCGCCTGGATATGCCATCGCAATGACAACGCTATCGAATGTCATATCTGGGAAAAATTGTCGGCGTAAGTTAAAAGCAGCAAAAATTCCTGCAAGAATAAAACCCGCCATGAGCAAGTTAATTGGAACTGGGTTGCGTACTCCAAACTGAGGGAGGTTCATTTCAATGCTACCTCATTGGCAAGAATTACCCGCACAGCCATTCCATCACGGAGGCTACCACCAGGGTCAACTACGACGAGATCATCCCGTGACAATGGTGTTTCAAGAACAGCCCAGTCTTGATCTGGGAGATCAAATTGCTGCTTTTGAGCAGTTATAGAATATTCAATGATAACCGGCACTGATCTGAGAATTCCATCACGTACAACAAGAATTCGATCATCTCGTAAAGATCGCCGAGGCACTATCCAGCGAGACTGCACGTCATGTGAATGTTTCACTTCTCCACGGACAAAGAGTCCAGGTGGCACACGTGTTGAAGAATTCGCATCTTGCTCAATATCAACATAAACAATCATCGTTCGAGTTTGCGTATCATCCTCAGGTGCTATACGCGAAACACGAGCTTCCCAGTGTCTTCTACCGAAGCCAGCAGAACGCAAAGAAACATCATTGCCGATTGAAATATACGAGCGAGCGTGGGAGGGAAGACGAAGTGGGATTTCAAGCATGGCGCTGTTTACTACACGTGCTATCCGTTGACCCGCTTGTACGTGCTCACCAACCCGCACATCAATTTCTTGTAGCACGCCATCGATAGGGCTAAGGATATTACACCTATGTAGACTCTGCCTTGCAAGTTCTAAGTCGGCCTCTCTTGATGTAAGAGTAGAAAACGCTTGCTCTTCACGAGCGGGAAGTTGATCGGCAGTTTCTTTAGCGTTGATAGCGGCAGAAGAAACACCGATCAAACGCTGTTTCGCAGCATCTACTTCTCGTTGTTTCGCGCCACCACGAGCGAAGGCATCTTCAATTCGTGCACATTCTGCTTCTGCGAGTATTTGATCTTGGGCTGCGAGCTCTGCCCTTGTATTTGCAGCATCTTGCTCTACGGCAAGGATTGCTTGTTCTGCAACAGAAGACGCAAGCGCTTGCTCTGCACGGATAACTTGCTGACGATAATCAGTGGGGTCAAGAGCGACTATTAAATCACCTTTGTTCACAAAACGACCGATGCGAGTTGTTGCGGGCAATGCCTCTACAGTAGAGGAAATTCTAGCTGGCACGTCAGCATGTTGTAGCGGGGCAGCAGTTCCATACCCGATCGTACGTCTTTCAACAGGTGTTGGCTTTGCTTCAATGACAACAACTGCAGGAAGTGTACGCTGGCCCGTGTCAATTTCAAGTTGCGGTTTTGTACTTATAAGAGCGGAGACCGTTGCAATCGCTATAAGAAAAATTACAAGAATAATTAGGCTACGAAAAAGAAATGAAATGAATCGTCCTGTTGCCATAATCCTATATTCTATCCGATCTGTTACCCTCTACGTATGAGTAATAATGACCAAAATGTACAGATAACAACTGACGTTGTACGTCATTTAGCAATGCTTTCAAGGCTTGCATTGACAGAAGCTGAATTAAAAATTACGAAAGAGGATCTTTCACGCATCTTCGCACATATTGACAAACTCGAAGAAGTTGATACAACTGGTATCAAACCCCTCGATCACCCGAACGAACTTCTCAATCGTGATCGTGATGATGAAGTTGGTGCAACGCTAAGCCAACAACAAGTATTAGACAACGCTCCTGCTGTGAGAGGCGTATACATTGATGTTCCCAAAGTTCTTGGAGATAATACATGAACTCTATTACTGGAACTCTCGAGGCTATTCAAAAAGGCGAGACTACTCCAAAAGAAATTTCGGAAATTTGTTATGCATTAATCGAAAATGAGACCTTCAACGCGTTTCACGAAAGCTGGAAAGACGAAGAGCCAAATGGCACAAAGGGGCCCCTATCAGGAATTACTGTTGCTCTAAAAGATAACATTGTTACAAAAACTGGGACAACAACGTGTGGCTCAAAAATGTTGAATAATTATCGAAGTCCATTCAACGCAACAGTTGTAGACAAGCTTCTCGCAAAGGGCGCTACACTTGTTGGTAAAACGAATTGTGACGAATTTGCAATGGGATCTTCAACCGAACACTGTGCTTGGGGAGCGGTACATAACCCATGGGACATAGACCGAGTCCCAGGCGGATCATCCGGCGGAAGTGCTGCCGCTGTAGCAGCAGGTTTATGCCACGTAGCACTTGGTTCAGATACAGGAGGGTCAATTCGCCAACCTGCCGCACTTTGCGGCATAGTTGGATACAAACCTACCTATGGTTTAGTCAGCCGCTATGGCCTTGTAGCATTTGCTTCTAGTCTAGACCAAATTGGTGTATTTTCACGTTGTGTAAAAGATGTTGCGATAACAACTGAAGTTATCGCTGGTTTTGACCCAAACGATGCAACATCGGTAAAAGAGGACGCGCCAAATTTAGTAGACACACTTGATTCAACAATAAAAAATATAAAAATTGGTGTACCAAACGATTATATTTCAGATCGCAATGACCCAGAAATTAACAATGCTATCGCAGAGGCAATAAAAGTATACGAACAGCTTGGCGCAACAATTGTGAACATCTCGTTGCCGCTGACAGAAGTTGGGATTTCAACGTATTACGTTATTGCCCCAGCCGAAGCATCAAGCAACCTCGCACGGTATGACGGCATTCGCTACGGGCATCGCACAGCTAAAACCGGCCTTAATCTTTTTGATTTGTACGCACACTCGCGTTCTGAAGGATTTGGCGATGAAGTAAAACGTCGAATCATGCTTGGCACATACGTACTCAGTTCTGGATATTACGATGCTTACTACAACAACGCACTTAAAATCAGGCGATTGATCAGCGAAGAATATGCAACTGCATTTGAGCAGTGTGATGTCATCCTAGGACCAACAACACCGACGCCCGCGTTTAAAATTGGGGCGAAATCTGATCCCGTTTCAATGTATCTCTGCGATGTGTACACCGCCAATACAAACATAGCAGGCATTTGTGGCATTTCAATTCCATGTGGTTTTGCAGTTAAATCAGGTAAGCCACTACCTATTGGCATGCATCTTCAAGGGCCTGCTTTTTCTGATGCTAAACTTTTGCAAATCGCACACGCTTTCGAACAAGCAACTACATTTCACACAAATCACCCAGAGGACCCATCATGATTGGCGTTGACATTGGAGGGACTAATTTACTTGTTGGGCGTATAGAAGATAACCTCGTTGTGGAACGTGCCCATGAGCAAATCGTGGAAGGGTGTGATTTTGGGGAGGTGGTAAAACAAACTTGTGACCTCATTTCTGCTGTTGCTGGACCGAACATAGAACATGTTGGTATTGCAGTTGCGGGCGGAGTTGATTGTCAAACTGGCGTAGTCCATCGAGCCCAAAACCTAAACTGGGATAATGTCCCACTTGGAAATAGAGTTGCTGAAAATCTTGGTTGCAAAGTGGTAGTTGAAAATGATGTCACCGCTGCAGCATGGGGAGAATTCTGTTTTGGAGCTGGAAAAGATGTAGATTCAATGTTCGCCGTTTGGATTGGTACTGGTATCGGCGGGGGTTTAATTCTTGATGGGAAAATTTGGCGTGGACCACTTGGCACAGCAGGTGAATTTGGAATGGGGATCAGCTCGCCAGAACCTGACGCCACGTATAGATACCTTGAAGCTAGTGCAAGTCGTAGCGGCATGCAACGAGTACTATCAAGACCAGACCTCACAACATGCGAAATCACTAAGGGCTACAAGCTTGATCCAGAAATTACAGCTGCTGTAGATAATAGTGCGAAAAGAATTGGCACTGCAATCGCAAATGTAATCACCTTACTCTCCCTTGATCGCGTAGTACTTGGAGGCGGTTTGATTGAAGCTCTAGGTGTTCAATATTTGGATGCAATTCGCGACCAATTTACAGAAGACGTGTTTCCAAAACATTGCAGACAATGCGAATTGAAATCTACACTTCTCGGGCCTGATGCTGGATTACTTGGCGCTGCTGCACTTGCTCAATAACCAACTACAAAAATTTACATCTCCTCAAGATAAATTACCCCGCGAAAAAGGTATTCGAACATGTCTGAAGGAATTATCTAGGTTGTAGCATTCAGTTACTAGCTAGTAATCAGTAACTTTACCACCGGTAATAAAATTCTTCCTAGGTGTTTAAGAAGATGAGGTATTGATTTAACTACTATCGCAACTTAGAAGAAAACGTAACAAAAAAGAAAGAGCTCCTGCCGGCCAGGAGCCCAATACTTTTGGAAAATTGAAGTAACAAAGTAACGGGATGTGGAAGCATTTATCCGTTACACAACCTCTTTCTCAGGCTAGTTACTTCCCTTAACTTTTACACGGAGATAACAAACCTCCGCTCCTATCAGTGTCGAATTCGACACAACATGACCGTCCCTTGACACGCAATCGAATTCGACATTCGCAAAATTCCTCTGAATACCGCGAATGCTCTGCCCAACAACGGGTGTTATAACACCTGCGTGGTAATAAACCGACGGACGGAACATATGTAGATTGCAATACATTTCTTACATTGTCAAGGATAATTTCATATATTTATTATATTTTTTTGAATTTATTCGTTTATTACGGTTACACGCGTTTTTAGTCAGATAAGGCTGCTAAGAGTTTTGTAATATCATCCGTTTTCGAATATAGCTGGCTACTTACCCGAACTACCGCGGTCCCTTGCCACACTAAAAGTGGCGCTTCTACTTTATAACTGTGATAGATGTTCGACCGAATTTCCTTCAAATTATGCTCATCAATTGGAAAATGGGAAGGCAATTGAACAGTTGCCATTGTGCCTAACAATGAGCCGTCAAGTGGGGACATCGGAACCACTCCCCATGCATCAACTAAAGATTGTTGCATCCAGATAGCCATCTTATGATTTTTCTTGCGAATTTTGTCCCAACCAATTTCCGTTCCCCAATCAACTGCAATTGCAGCACCAAGTATAGAAGTAATATCGCGTGTCCCCTGCCAGTCAAATTCGCTTGTAAAACCCTGTTTATAGAAATTACTAACTGTCAACGGATGTGTGGAATCGAGGTACTTCTTCTTAACCCACAGGAAACCAGCACCAGGTGGCCCGCACACCCATTTATGCAAATTTCCTACATACCAGTCTGGAGACAGGGCATCTATGTTTAATTCAATCATACCTGGGGCATGCGCGCCATCAATAAGGACCGCAATCCCCTGTTCTCTGCAGAGAGCGATGATCTCCTTGACAGGAAAAACGATTCCAGTTACAGAGGCAACGTGATCAATGACAAACAATTTAGTTTTATCCGTAAAACCAGCAGTAATTTTCTCGACAATTTCAGCATTTGTTTTTAATGGTGTATGTATATCAATCTCGCGATATGTACAACCATTTCTTTCTGAATGTGATTTGAGCAACTGCCTTACACCATTATATACATGGCTAGTTGTCACAATCTCAGCACTTGGCGACAAAACAAGAGACTGAAGAACGCATGCTATTGCTGTAGTTGCATTATCAACAAAACCCAATTGTTCATCTGAACAACCCAAAAAACGAGAAATTGTAATTCTTGCAGCGGATATTCGCTCTTTACCTTCGCGATCTAGAAACTGAATCGGTGAACGCTCAAAATCACGTTTCAAAGCAATTTGTGCCTCAAACACTTCAATTGGACGCGCACCAAAACTACCATGATTCAAATAAGCAATATCTGGATCAAGCATCCAATTTGTGCGTTTATTTTTATCTACTGACAGCATAGTGTCAGTACCTTAACACTTTCATAAAAAATAGTTGACATTATGGAGATATTAGCCTAACATTTACCGTACACTTCTGCCGATAGAGTTACAGACAAGGAAGCAAAGGAACCTCAGATCATGCACGACCAAGAAGCCCCACTCATTCAATTAGGACCAAATTCCACGTATGGCACAGCAATTTATGGCCGTATAACGCACAAAAACAATAAATTGCGAGCTAGGCTCATCGCAGTTGTTGGAGCAACAAAACAGGATGTTGTTCCAAGAAACTACCGTCCAAAACCGAAAACTTTTCTAGATCGTTTGTTAGGTATAGACCGTATCCAATTTACTCCTGCTGCTTCAGCGACTAACACATGGGATTTTTCTCGAGCGGTGAAATCGCAAATTCCTTGTCAAAAATCACCTATTCAACTAATTTCGATGTATCTCAAAAATTTGTCCAGGGTAAAAACTAACTTCGCAAAACAATTATCCCTCTTTTCAAGAAATAACACCAACCAGGAGCAAACTGATGAACTTAACGCCGAAACAGCTCGAAGTACTCGAATTGATCAAGCGACATCGAAAAAAACACGGTTATTCGCCAACAATGAAAGAATTATCATTGGAACTCAACGTGAGCAAAGTCACCATCTTCGAAAGAATCGAAGCGCTTATTCGCAAAGGCGCACTCCATCGAGAGCCGAACAAAGCTCGCTCTTTGTCAATTGCTGATGGAGTGGAACTTCCCAACTCAGATGCGGTGCGTTTTCCATTGGTGGGACGCATTGCAGCTGGGATGCCTATCGAGAATTGTCAAAATAATGATGCACTTGACCTTGAAGAAATGTTCGGACCTCGTGTTGGTCAAAAAAATCAAACTTTTGCACTGCGGGTAACTGGAGAGTCTATGAAAGACGAAGGTATTCTCGATGGTGATTATGTTTTAGTTCAACAGCAATCTACTGCACGAAACGGAGACAGGGTTGTTGCACTATTACCTGATGGCGAAACTACTCTCAAAACTTTCTACACAGAAGACGATGGCCGAATTAGATTACAACCAGCTAATCCTGATTTTCCTCCGATCATCGTTGATAATTGTCAAGTGCAAGGAGTCATCACAGGCGTACTTCGCAGTTACTCCTAACTAGTCTTGCATGAGCAGCTTTCGCCTCAGTTATGACCACACTTGCTTCAAGTGCAAGTTGTACCCAGCCTTCTTCTAAGACCCGAAGGCAGCCTGCAGATGATACGTCTCCAATGCGACCGGGGAGCACATACACTTCTCTTCCATGTTCTTCGACTGCGATTCTCGCAGTAATTAATGCACCACTTCTATTTGCTGCTTCAACTACAAGTACAACTGAAGAGAGTCCTGCAACGATTCTATTTCTCCTTGGAAAATTTGTTGGTTTTGGAGCATAATCACATGGAAACTCGCTTATCACTACACCACCTTCCGACACAATTTGATCAAATAATCCGGCGTGTTCTGGAGGATATGGCATTCGTAACCCTGAACCAAGCACAACGACGTTCTTTCCCCCTTCTTGGAGTGCTGCTCGATGAGCCGCACCATCAATACCACGAGCCCCGCCTGAAAATGTAGTTAATCCTGCTTGTGAAATTTCTTTAGTAAATAATTTTGCCTGCCGCATTCCATATTCGCTACATCTCCTTGACCCAACAATTCCTACACCGGCGGTCGCAAGAAGAGAAGTATCGCCTTTACACCATAAAATTGCAGGGCACGCTGGTAATGGAAGTAACAGTGAAGGAAAATCACAATCAACTGCAGTGATAATTTTAGCATTCGCACTTTCCCCAGACATACGAAGAGCACTTGAGTTAATTCTTTTCATGTGTTTTCGCAGAAAAGAAGCTGCACCACTTGGCAGAGCATCATCAAGTTTGCCCTGTAACAAATCATTGCCAACTTCATCAAAAGAGCCTCCTGCATTAACAAGTGTTTGAAGGGTGAGACCACCAAGCCCATCGATTGCCAGGAGAGAAAGCGTATCGCTAGATATATCTTGCAATTCCCAAGTCATGTAGGGAACCATATACTTACTTTGTACAGATTCTAGAAATCACGCCTTATTTCTAAACACAGCCAAAAGGCATTTTCAGTAATCTCGGCGAGGGCCCTGCACCAAACCGACAAAAACAATGAGCCCACCAAAACCAGCAACCCACAGCCGGCGGTCTTGTGCAGTTATTTCTTCAAGGATGGTTGGCGGCTGCGGTGACTGAACAATGAGCATTTCACGAGCGGTCCTTCTTCTCAACCACTGCAAGGGTGTTTTGGCTGCATTGGGATCAAACACAACATATTCACCGCTGATTGCTCCAGTTGTTTGCATTCGTACAATCCGATCCATTAGTTCGGGCTCGCGATTAGTGAGTTCAACAAAAAAGGACTGATAGTGCTCAATTCGGTTAGTAATATGTGCGTGCTCGTTTTGAATGATTTGCAAGCGTTCCTGCAGATTTACTAACTCCTGTTTAGCGGGAAGAACAATTGCAGCAAAGAGCAATGTACAACCTGCAAAAAGAAAGAGCCAGCCTGAATCAAATTGTAATGCAGTGCGATTCACTACCAATTATATCGGTCAATACCACGCTATAGGCACAAACCTTGTATAATTCCCAACCCTATTGCGGGGTAGAGCAGTCTGGTAGCTCGTCAGGCTCATAACCTGAAGGTCGCAGGTTCGAATCCTGTCCCCGCTATTAAAAAGAGGCATCCTTGTGGTGCCTCTTTTTAATACTGGTACGGATTGGGTTCTAGGACGTGTACGGGGAATCTGACAATAGTGATTGTTTGTTACCGTAGCAATCACGATTGCATCCTGTCCTTGTAACGACTCGACTGCCACTAGAAATGAAGCGTTGCAAGTGTTATTCTCTAGGACATGCTCGAACTACTCATTCTTTGCCAAATCAGTTTCGCCGCATTCATACAAGTAGTTACTCCTGCTACTATTTCTGATGGGCCCTACATTTTTCACCAAGAAGATGGAACGCTCAAAAGCATATCGATTGTTGAGAATGAAGTGATCAGGGAAACCATCAAGTTGCAAGAGGCCGGAACAATAATTCCTACAACGATTCCTTTTGTTCCAATAATTTCGTTAAACACTAAATCAGATTCAATCCCTGCATCCCAACATGAGTTACCACCCAAACTCCTTGCAGTTAGCGATCTAGAAGGAAACCTCCCTCACCTTATTCAATTTTTACAAACGCACAACATTATTGATATGAACTTTGACTGGGCATGGGGAGATGGACATTTACTATTTAATGGCGACTCTGTCGACCGAGGTGAACAAGTAACCGAATTGCTTTGGTTTATACGAAAACTACAACAACAAGCAAATGCCGCTGGTGGCCAAGTACATTTTGTTCTTGGAAATCACGATGTCATGATTTTGGCAGATGATATTCGTTATACGCATATCAAATACAAATCAGTCGCTGAGTTAACCGGCATCCCCTATCACGAATTGTTTGGAGAGACTTCGGTTCTTGGGAAATGGCTTCGAAATCAAAACAGCATTGTACAAATTGGTCCATACATTTTTGTACATGCTGGCTTTAGCCCCGAATTACACAAGACCGGTTTATCGCTAACAGAGATCAACAATAGAATTCGCTTATCGATTGGACCACCCGCTTGGCCAGACCGTGATGAATTAGCCACTTCACTTGCTTGGCACAGTAAAGGCCCTCTCTGGTACAGAGGCTACTTTGAAAAACACGCTGAAAAGTACGGGCCAAAACCTACTGCAAAAGAGCTACAAGCAATCCTCGATTTCCACAAAGCAACAGCAATAATTGTTGGCCATACCGTCACAGGCAACGTTGGTTACCTTGATGGCAGTAAACATTTGATTGGCATCGACGTACACTGGGACACGATGGGAGAAGGCGAAGGTTTGCTCATCACAAATGGTGTGCGAACTAGGCTTACCTCTGACGGCGAATCAAAAGAACTTCTCGATATCCCAACTGGCAAATAATACGATGCTCGCACTCACATTACTACTCATAGCTCAACCAATTCTGATCGATTGGAACGAAACGCCGAACCAATACTGGATAGGTCAAGATTGGCATGCCAACCGACTTCAAGATTGGTCCGTGCAAAACAATAGGATCGTTTGTACCGAAGTAAGCGAACGGCTTCCAATGCGAACGCTTCACTTGCTTACTGCTAGACCAAATACTGATTTTGCAATGCAAGTAACTACAGGCACTGTTGACAAGACGAATGAGGCAAATTCAAACTCTTGGAGTGGTTTCCTACTAGGTACTGGAAGTAATAAAATTGACTATCGTTTAACCGCGCTCACTCACCATGTTCCAGCTACTAACGGCGGATATATTGCTGGTGTTGACCATGAAGGATTTGTTTTTCTTCGAGATAATTCGATTCCTGTTGGAGGCACTTCACTGTGGTCCATTAACATAAAAATACAACCAGAAGACGTCCCCTTAATCGCGGCGACTACTTTAACAGGGGCTGGATTTACCTCTGAATCAGCCCCAGTTTTACTTAAAGTTTCACAAACGGAAAACACGCTCACTGTATCAGCAACTAATGCAAGTACAACAGAATTACTGAGCCAAGCGACATACGATATTACATTACAAGCTGGTGGCGCCCTTGCACTTGTTTCACACCTTGGGCCAATAGGCTCCGAGACAGGACACTGGTTCGATGACTTTTCACTCTCAGGAGACGTTACCAAGTTTCCAGAACGTAGATTCGGACCTGTACTCAACACGTTGTACACAGTGAGTGGCGAAGTAATGAAAATGACAGTCCAATTTCCACCTTTGCAGGGAAACCCTACTGCCATTCTGCAATTTGCCGACCATGTAGAACGATCCCAGATAGATTCAACGAGTTGGACAGCAACATTTTCGATACCGCTCTGGAACACCTCTATCGAAACTCCATTTGAAGTTTTTCTTGAAGGCAATCCTTACGGATACAAGGGAATTATCCGAAAGGAACCGTCAAACAAAGAATCCATGACAGTAGCCGCCCTTACTTGTCATAAAACGTATACCGGCAACTTGCAATGGAATGAAAACGGCTTATGGTTTCCACAATCAGACATAGTGAATGCCGTTCAATCCAAAGATGCTGACTTGCTGTATTTCAGTGGGGACCAAATTTACGAAGGTGATTTAACACCAGCACGACAAAAAAACGAAGACGCATACATTCTTGATTATTTATATAAATGGATGCACTGGTGCTGGGCGTTTGGGGAACTTACTCGAAAAGCCCCTTGCATAGTAATTCCAGATGACCATGATGTGTATCACGGTAATCTCTGGGGAGCTGGCGAACGGAACGCGCAAAAAATCGATGGCCTTACTGCACAAGATAGCGGCGGTTATAAAATGGAGCCGCGGTTTGTCAACGCAGTACACAGAACGCAAACGAGTCATTTACCCGATCCTGTCGATCCAGCTCTCGATGCTCAAGGTAATACGGTCTACTTTACGCGCATGCGATATGGCGGTTTAGATATTGCAATACTAGGCGACAGACAATTCAAAGAATCACCTGCCATTGCAGTACCAGAGGGTGGAGTGAGCAACGGTTGGTTTAAAGCTGAAGGCTTCAACCCAAAAACAAATGCCGATTGCGATGCACCGTTACTTGGTTCTAGACAAGAGCAATTTTTAGAGAAATGGTCGACTGATTGGCAAGAAGGCGATTGGATGAAATTTTTATTTTCACAATCTCCATTTATGTCTTTACAAACGCTTCCAGAAGGCACATTTGGTGGCCACCAAGCGAGCCTTACTATTTACCCCGAAGGCGAATCAGCGCCAAACGATGAACCTGCAGCAGATGCAGACAGCAACGGTTGGCCTCAGAGTGCCCGTAACCGAGCACTTCGATCAATCAAACAAGCAAACGCTTTTCATGTTTGTGGTGACCAGCATCTTGGATCTCTTGCGCAGTACGGGATAGACGAGTATGGCGATGGAACATACGTGTTCTGTACTCCTGCGATTGCAAATACTTGGCCAAGAAGATGGATGCCTCAAGGAAAGCCAATTACAGGGAATCACGTTGATGGCTTTGGTAATAAAGTTACAGTACTTGCAGTTTCTAATCCACACATTTCGGGTCATGAACCAGCAGCACTGCATGACCGAGCACCAGGCTGGGGACTACTCCTATGCGACCCTGAAACTAATTCCGTTACAGTCAACGCGTGGCCACGGTGGGCTGCGCCCAATGCACCTGACAGTGACCAGTACCACGGTTGGCCCGTAACATTCACACAGATTTGGAAAAATATACCCGCAGTACTCGAAATTTCTCCTGATGAACTTCAATAATTATTTCTTGACAAGTCAATTGTTCTATAGATGTATGAGAAGTTGCTCAATTTGAACAAGGCTCATCACGGACGCATTAAATTTCGCACTTTCGTCATTTTCTTTTGAACGGAACTGGTTCGGTTGAACCGAGAGTGGAACAAGTAACGACGATGACTAGCACAATCACTGCATTCCCTCTAACTCTGCCCAGCGGTTATATAACTCTCTAACCCTTTCATGCGCACTTGCAACATCTGCACATGCCAGTGAGTGTTTTTTATGATCAACCATAATATTTTCGTCATTGGCAATCGCTTCAGTTCGTTCAACTTCAGCTTCTGCTTCTGCAATTGCTTGTTCCATCCCATCAAATTCTCGCTGCAAGTTGTAACTCAACTTCACAGGCGTACTTTTCTGGCGAGATTTAATTGCCTCGGAGGTAGTTTTCTTACTCCTGGAAGAAATCTTATGCAAATGCCACTCTTGCCACATTTCAAAGCCCGCAAATTCTTTGGCATGCCCCTGACCATCAAGTGCTAAATATTCCGTTGCGATTCGGTTCAGCATAAAACGATCGTGTGTTATGAGCAAAATCGCCCCAGGAAAATCAAGCAATGCTTCTTCAAGCACTTCAAGAGTCGGAATATCTAAATCGTTTGTCGGTTCATCAAGCAATAAAATATCTGCTGGTTGCAACATCAAAGAAGCGATCTGTATCCTCGCTTGCTCACCTCCAGAAAGAGAGCCAACTAGGGTGCCGAGTTGTTCTCGCGTAAAGAGGAATCGATCCGCCCAACCAGAAACGTGTATTTCTCTGCCCATGTATTCAACCATCTCTCCAACTGGGCAAAGAGTATCTTGTAAAGTTATATTTGGATCAAGATCTAGACGGTGCTGGCTTGCTGTTACAACCCGAAGATTGTCTGCTCTCTTTATTGTCCCGCTGTCTGGTTCTAACTCGCCATTTATGAGTCGAAGCAACGTGGTTTTTCCAGAGCCGTTGGGCCCTACCAATCCAATTCTTCTTCCGGGTGTTAATTCTAGATCCAATTCTCCGAAAAGAAATTTATCGCCCATAGATTTTTCTACACTGTGCATAACAAGCAACTTGTTAGTTTTGCGCCCAACTGCATCAAAGTTAATTCCAGCACGTTTTGCAGGTGATAAATTTCTTGCTGTGATTGACTTTAGTTCAGCTCTTCGAGAAGCAGTATCTCGAACTTGCGTTTTGTTCCTTGTTTGCCTTCCTTGAATCCCCTGTCTAAGCCATGCGGTATCGCGACGGACTTTATTGGCAAGTGCAGACTCCTCAGCCTCTTGTGAGATTAAAAAAGCTTCTTTGCGGCGAACGAATTCTGAGTAATTTCCATTTACTTCAAACGCCCCATCGGGATACGATGAGGCCAATTCTAAAATACGTGATGCGCAGTTTTCCAAAAAACGCCGGTCATGCGTCACAAACAACATCGATATGTGGGCGTTCTTTACAAACTCCTCTAACCACTCCACTGCTTCTAAGTCAAGATGATTCGTTGGTTCATCAAGCAACATCACTTCGGGATTATGCACAAGACCACAAGCCATCGCTACCCGTTTTTGCCATCCACCAGATAACTCGCCAAATGGTTGATCAAATTTCTCGAAACCTAATTTTGAAAGAGCAATCGATGCACCTACTTCTGCTTCAATCTCATCTCCACCAATGGACTCAACTACCGCTTGGAGTGGTGTTTTGTCAGGTAGAAATTTAGACTCTTGCGGGACATACCAGAGACGCAACGCTCGCTTTTTGGTAATTTCACCTGAATCGGCGGTTTCAAGCCCTGCTAAAATTTTCAAAAGAGTCGATTTGCCAGCTCCATTTGGACCAATAATTCCGAGCCTCTCGGATTCTTGAAGATGCAATGTAACTCCTTCAAAGAGATGTCGTGTCGAAAAGGACTTCGAAATCGTACGAGCTGAAAGTAAATTTGCCATAAGAGAGCATTCTACTTGTATCCTGCCAACTTATGGCGCAATCAACAGGGCAACAACTCATCGCAAAGGCAGGCAAATTTCACTCGGCTGGGAAGTATCCTCAAGCCGAAAAAATTTACCGCCAACTGCTTAAGGCAAACCCAAACGATCTCACACTATTGCGAATTTTAGGTATGCTCGAACGAGATCGTCGAAATCTCAAAGCCGCTATTGAGTGGTTTATGGTTGCCAAACAAATTTCAGGAAATGACCCTGTGATTTTAGCTGAACTTGCTCTCACTCTTGATCAAGCGGGCAAAGGTGACAAAGCAATGGAAATTGCAGCAAAAGCCCAAAATGCAAAACCAAATGATATGACAATTGCAATTTTCTATGCAAAAATGTGTCTGGCTCGTGGCTTAGCCACCGAAGCAGGAATTGCAATTGAACAAGCAATTGATACAGATCCTGAAAATATAGAGGCATGGAAACTTCTTTCAATGGCTGTCAATAGTTCAGGCACTTTACCTGTTCCATTAAAATTTGCAACAAAGCTCATTTCATTGCAAGAACATGAAGCGCAGCCTCATGCAACGCTTGCTACTGCACACAGGCTCAATGGTAATTTTAAAGAAGCGTTTTCATCTTACGAGAGGGCTCTTGCTTTTGATCCATCTCTCGAAGAAGCAATTGCAGGAATGGCAGAAGTACTTGTATCACTTGGCAAAACTCAAGAAGCAGAAAAATTTCTCCTCGATTCCCCAAATTCTAATTCTGTACTTGTTGCATTAGCAAAAGTGCGTATTGCAAGAAAATTAGAAAAGCCAAACCGAGCAATTTCAGCAATTGATTCCGTCTTATCTCCTTCTCTTTCTCCTTATCATCAATCAAACTTGCTTATGCACAAAGGCCGAGTACTTGATGAACTAGAACGGTATGATGAGGCATGGAGCTGCTGGAAAAAAGCAAATAAACTTCATGGCGGCAAATTTGATTTAGATTCTCACATCAAATTTGTAAACTCAATTATTGAAACACCCTCAACTGATGCTGGACTTTCCAATTCGAAACAACCCATTTTCATTATCGGTATGTACCGAAGTGGCACTACGCTCTTAGAACAAATTCTCGGCGCGCATCCACAGATTGATGCAGCAGGCGAAGTGGATCAAATGCTCCGTTTCGCAAACGAATCGCCCTATCCAAAATGCGTTTCAGAGCCAAATAAAAATTGGCCACAACAATATCTTGACCGATTACGAAGTGACAACACATTTTGCACAGACAAACTCCCTTCAAACTATCTACATGTCGGCTTGATACACAGGTTGTTTCCAAAAGCAATAATTATTCATACCACGCGTAATCCACTCGATACCTGTGTTTCATGTTATTCAAATTCATTTACTGCAAACCACGCATATACAAGTGATTTGAGTGATTTAGCTGGCGTGTACAAACAATACCAACGAGTTATGGAGCACTGGAACACGCTTCTTCCAAACCGAATATACGAAGTGTCCTACGAATCACTCGTCGAAGACCTTCAAGGTACCGTACGCGGCGTACTAGAACACATAGACGTAAAGTTCGACCCAGCGTGCCTAGAGTTTTACAATGTCCGAAGAATCGCTGTTACTCCAAGTGCCGACCAAGTCCGCAGACCAATTTACAGTTCTTCTGTTGGAAGACACAAGCATTTTGAGTCGCATCTGGGCGAACTTACTTCATTGCAACAATAGTTTTCGCAATTACAGAATTATCTGCTCCGCAACAAAGCGCAGCCCCGAGTGTTTCAGGAGTTCCACCCGAAAGTTGGGGATGCTCTAAGTCAACAACTGTAAAGTCAGCAAGTTTTCCAACTGCAATTTCACCGGCGGGAAGTCCTAAACAACGAGCGCCATTTTTTGAAGCAGCGTCAATAAGATAGCTTGCCATCGAACCAGAACTATCTACACACACGCCGCGCTCTTCTCTGTGAAGTCGCTGTGCATATTCAAGCCAACGCATTTCTTCGAGCATTGAAATCCGCGCGTTTGAATCGGTTCCCAGTGAAACACAACCACCCTGCTTTACAATTCGGTGCATATCACAAATGCCGTCTGCTAAATTTGCCTCGGTAAGCGGGCACAAGCAAACATTGCCACCTGAAGACAACCACTGTTCCATATCAGCAGCAGCAGTATGGGTACAATGTACCGCCGTGACCATAGGTGACACATCTATTGCATCATTCAAAAGTGCCATAGGTGTTACGCCATGAGATTCAAGACATGCTTCAATTTCTTGCCTTTGTTCTTCCAAGTGAATATGCATTGGCATACCACGCTGGAGAGAACCAACTGCAATTTCTTTGATTGTTTCAATATCGACTGCTCGAACGGAGTGGGCAACGGTCCCGATGCGTTGCATTGATCCATCAACAAGTTTTGCTAGTTCATCAACTCGTTCACACCAGGTATCGAGTGATCCTGTTGCAAAGCGTTTTTGCCCACCCGAGAGTTGCTCCTTTTGCGGGCCACCATGTTGGTAAAACGCATGAAGCAGAACTATACGAATGCCTACTTCGCTTGCAGCTTCAAGTACTGCCCTGTCCAAGGCGAAATCATTTTCCTTGTCATGATGAAAATAATGGAACTCTCCCACAGTTGTAATTCCTGCTTGGCGCATCTCTGCAAAAGATTGCACGCACAGTCCTCGGAACTCGTCTAGAGTTAACTCGTCAACCAACTTGTACATTTCCTCACGCCATCCCCAAAAACCCCCTAAGTTGTTCTTTTCAAAGTTTTCTCCCCTGCCCCGAAGCCCCCGCTGAAATGCATGGCTATGTGCGTTGACAAAACCCGGAAGAAACGCACCTTTATCAGAATTATCCCCTTCGCCAATACTTGCAATGATTCCGTTCTCTACTGTAATACTTTTTCTAGAAGAAAACTTGCCGTCGATCCAAACAAGTTCTGGGTTATAAACGGTCATTCGCTTCCTCCGCAAAAGTGCTCAATAGCCACATCAATAGCCTGTGCGCATGTATTCATCTCTGCAATTGGAACATACTCATCTGGTTTGTGCGCAACTGCAATATCACCTGGGCCATATAAGACACACTCGAATCCACCACGAGAAAGATAGCCACCATCGGTTCCATACGAAACACCGATGCTCTCCTCTTGTCCAATGTATTCACAAAGCCACAGATTCACTGGGGAATTTTCGGGAGTGAGCATAGTTGGATTATCACCTAGTTCTTCAAGTGCCCAAGGCAAATCGCAAACGATACCGATTACGTCTCTTATTTTTGCAATTACTTCGTCTTTATTTTGATCTGGGAGCAATCGCATTCCTATACCAAGTTCAAAAGAATCCGGCACTACGTTGATTGCTGTGCCGCTTTGGGCAGTCGCTATAGAAAGCACTGGAAACTTTGCTACATCTGAAAAGTGCTTACTGCAATCGGTGTGCAGTGTTTCATATTGTTTTGAAAGTTCGCTCAGTTCGCAAATTACTTTACCCCCTTGAACAAGCGAGTTCTTCCCAAGATGCGGAGAACCTGTGTGCGCAGGTACACCTTCAATCGATACTTTCATACTCAAGTGGCCTTTATGAAGGCGAACAACTTGCAAGGAAGTTGGCTCGCCAATAATGACTTGTTTTGGAATTGGAACTGGAAGTCCGTTCTCAAGGACATATTTAGCTCCAAACGAACCAAGTTCTTCATCGCAGACAAGTAACACTGCAAGGCAACCATTTTGTACTTCTGCACGTTCGATTGCTTGCAAAGCGATAGCCACAAACCCTTTCATGTCGCATGAGCCACGGGCAAACCATTTGTCGTCACGCTTAGATAACTCCCAAGGATCACTTTTCCACCTTCCGGGTGAGGCTGGAACAGTGTCCATGTGCCCGCAAAGCGTGAGTCCTTTTTCAGATGGTTCACCCTTTACAAGCAAGAGATTAAATTTTCCATCTTCGTGTGCAGGAAGTCGGTGACACAAGACATTGCTCCCTTCAAAGTACTGCTCTATATACGTAACCACTGGCTCATTACTGAGCGAACTGGTTGAGTCAATTGAAATTAAATCAGCAAGAAGTTGTTTGAGCTCCATCTTTCGATAGAGTAAACGATACGATACGTTTTATGGCAACAAAAAAACTAATAACTCCAGAAGAACTTGATAATCTCGTATCTGTTGGCAACCCCCAAATCTCACCAAATGGTATGCAAATCTTATACACGCGCAAATGCGTCAAAGATAGCGTAAACCACACGACGATTTGGATTGCTCAAACGAAGGGTCCAAAGAAGCCAAAGGCACTTACAACAGGCGGCAAAGACGGGATGCCAAGATGGTCGCCAAATGGAGACCAAGTTGCCTTTATACGAGCAAGTGAAACAGGATCTCAAATCTTCACTATTGATATGGATGGTGGCGAAGCACAACAACTGACTAACTTCAAAGAAGGTGCAATCAGTGAAATGCAATGGTCACCTCGTGGATGTTGCCTTGCCGTGTCCTACAGACAAACGGAAGAACGTTACACACACGCTGCCTCAGAAATTCGAAAAGAAAACAAAGAAAGTGATCCGCCGATCATTACCGAATCTGCTTGGTATCGCCTTGACGGCGATGGATACTTCGGACACGCTCGTTTTCAACTCTACGTTGTTGATGCAACGACTGGTAACTACAAAAACATCTGGAAGAAAGACACCCTTGGTTTCTTCTCGTATTGCTGGTCGCCAAAGGGTGACAAGATTGCGATTTCTACGAATACAAGCAAGAACGCACTCACAGACTCAAGACCAACAAAGATTGTCATTCACGAGATCGCAACGAGCAATAATACTATCCTCCCAAATTGCACCAAAGGACCAAAAGATGCAATCACTTGGTCGCCAAACGGCAAATACCTTGCATGGGCGGGGCGCGAAGGCGATGAGTCGACATATTCGACTGAGAACTTAGAACTTTATGTTGCAAACGCAGCCAAAGGGAACGCAAAAACCATCACATCAGATATCGATCGATGCCTCATGGCAGTGACACTTTCCGATACAGGTGAAGTTTCGTTTGGTGCTTGGATTGGCTGGACGCCTGATTCAAATAATATTCTTGCAAAAATCGGCTGGCATGGAGAAGAACATATTTGCTCTATTCCAAGAGCTGGAGGCAAGTTCAAACAACTAACTTCTGGAAACGCCATCCACTCAATAGGTAGTTTTGCGAGTGATGGCAAGTCGTGCGCGATGATGACTGGGTGTGCGACTGCTCCACCAGAAATCTTTGTTGGAAAAGTTGGTAACGCAAAAATAACGACAAAACAAGTTTCTTTTGAAAATACAAAGTGGTGCCAGGAACATGCCATTGCAACGCCAAAGGACAAATGGCTAACAAGTAAAGATAAAACAAAAGTCCATTGTTGGATAATCAAACCTCCAAAAGAAGCAAAACAAAAGAAATCTAAACCATCAGTGTTACAAATTCACGGCGGCCCACATGCACAATATGGTTGGGCGTTCTTTCACGAGTTCCAATGCCTTGCCTCTTCTGGCTACACCGTTGTCTATTCAAACCCACGCGGTTCCAAAGGATACGGACGTGATTACTGCGGAGCAATACGCAACGACTGGGGCGGAGCCGACTGGGTTGATATGCAAGCGGTCATTTCCATGATGCAAAAAGACAAAAACATCAACGCGAAAAACATGGGTGTGATGGGCGGAAGTTACGGCGGATACATGACCAATTGGATTGTCGGGCATACAAATGAATTTCGCGGGGCAATTACAGACCGCTGCGTTTCTAACTTGGTCTCAATGGGAGGCAATAGCGACTTTGCTGATAAAGAAGATGGCTACTTCGGCGGAAACTTCTGGAGCAGACCAGAAGATCGCTGGCGACAATCGCCGATTCGTAACTTTGGAAAGGTGGAAACACCAATGCTTATTATTCACAGCGAAGGAGATTTGCGATGCAACATCGAGCAAGGGGAACAGGTATTTGCAGCACTAAAACTTCGCGGCATTGAAGCACGTTTTGTTCGCTATCCTCGTTCGACTAGTCATGGGTTTAGTCGCGGTGGTGCTCCAGATTTACGAAAGCATCGTCTCAATGAAATTCTTTCTTGGTGGAAACGACAGCTCAAATAAACTACGTCGCAGGTAGTTTATTTGTCGGTGGCATGTAATTAAGGAATGTGTCGGTTGCTTGCCAAAATAATTCGAGTCGATCGATCCGATCACGTGCTTTTTCATGCATTTCAGAAACAACTTGGGAAACAAGAAGTTCAGCTGCAATAACTGCGGGTACTGAACTGTCAAAAGGCCCTACCGCCGGAATTTCTAACTCACACCGATTCTCTGTTAGTGAAGAAAGTGGCGAGAGTGGACCATCGGTAATCGCAACGATGTGAACACCTAACTCTGAAAGTGTACGAGCAGCAATCACTGAGTTTTTTCTATACCTTGAGAAATCAAATACTACGGCCACATCACTTGGCAATGCGCCGCACAATTCACGGCCCGTTGAATGCTCTTGTACAAGGTGAACATTTGGTCGAATCATTGAAAGACCGCTCGTGAGGACAATTGCGCCACTTCTTGAAGTTTCGCCTGACAATATCCAAACATTCGTCGCAGTTAATATTGGTGCTGCCATTGCCTCGAGGCATGTATTGGTCAAGACATCAAATGCAGCATGCACCGCGCTTTCTATTTTGAATTGGTTCGGCTCAACAGACTCATCGCTTCGAACTCGCTGGCTTGGGCTTCTATTTGTTGTAGAAACTTCTTTCCGAGCGCTCTGTTGTAATTCACTAAATCCATCAAATCCGAGTTTGGTTGCAAAACGCACTACTGATGGGCTACTAGTTTCAACAAGATCCGCCAGAGCGGACACTGTGCCATAGGTTAGCAACGTATGATCCTTAAGGACGGCTTCAGCAATACGGCGTTCAGTAGGCGTTAAACGCTCATTGAGAGATGCAATATGATTAGATAGAGACATAGATGGAACTCCGGTGAACAATATGTTACATTGTACATAGAATATTGTACCATTCATTACAACGCGCAGGCAGCGCTCTAATATAAAGAAAAACTATGGCTGATAAGAAAAAACATGTCCCTACAGAACGCGAACGAGCATTTCTCGATACCGTTGAGAGCCCGAAATACCATCGCGAAAACGTAAATGGACTTTTCCCGTTCTTCGAAAATAAGGTACCAGAAGAAATGCAAGGGTTTTATACCACGGGCGAAATAGATGCACTACGCATTTTAAAAGATACAGATCGAGATGTTGAAAAACGAATGCCGGTCAAATTAACAAAGCACTATTTTGAAATAGCAAAAAATAGCGAAGCTATTCAGCACATTGTCAAAGCAACTCCTAATGAAACAAACGATTTAGATGGTTCTGAAGATCCAGGCAACCAGATGGACTACAGCCCAGTTGAAGGCCTCTTGCATAAATATGAAATGGGACTGATGTATGTCGTATCCACATGCTCTGCTCATTGTCGTTTCTGCTACCGCGAAGAACTGATTGCTCGAAAAGAAATCGAACGAGCAGATGGAACTGTTGCTAAAAAAGGTCTTGCAAAAATTCCAGAAATTGTTGCGTATATTCATTCACACAACGAACAAGTTGCAGCTAATGGTGGCGTTCACCCAGAAACAGGTCGCGAAAAATTACGAGAAATTTTGCTTTCTGGCGGAGATCCAATGGTGCTTGCGAATTCAAAAATTGCAGCATGGCTTTCCGCACTTGCAGAAGCGGGGATTGAAGCCATCCGAATTGGAACAAAGGAAATGGCTTTCTTCCCTCAACGTTTCGATGATTCTTTCTTAACTATGCTCGACCGATTCCACGAAACGTATCCTGAGGTTGGACTCCGTTTTCTAGTGCATTTTAATCATCCAGATGAATTTCTAGATAAAGACAGTGATGGCAATTACATACCCGATTCCTCTGGAATTTATAAATGGAATCCTGAATCTGATAAAGCTATGAAGGGTCTCGTATCCCGCGGATGGATCAGCGTTGAAAACCAATCCCCGATTATAAAAGATGTCAATGATGATTCAGATGCACTACGCATTATGCAACGTGCGTTAAAACGAGTCGGTGCTGAAAACCACTATTTCTTTTGCGGCCGTGACATTGTGGCGCACCGCGCATTTAATGTTCCGATTGAAACTGCTTGGGACATTTTAAACGAATCCCAGAAAGGACTTTCCGGTGTAGAAGCGCATGCAAAACTTTCTATTACACACTACCTCGGTAAAACAGAAGTTTCAGCAGTGACGAACGAGCCAATTCCCGGATTAGCAGGCAGTGAAAACGGTGTTGTTATCCTAAAACTTCTTCGCAATGCTGCTGGTGCTCCACTCCGTGGAAAAGTTTGTATCGTCGGCCGCAATCCAGAAGCTATATGGTTCACAGATTATGAAGACCGCGTATTGTTTGATGAAGCTGGTTTGTTTGACTATCAACGAGTAAAGAAGTAACAAATGATCAACAAACGAGTGGCAAACGCAGCTGAAGCAGTTGCAGATGTTTTCGATGGTGCAACCATCATGATTGGTGGTTTCGGTGAAGCTGGCAGTCCCATCGAATTGATCCATGCACTCATAGATCAAGGAGCTACGAACCTTACGATCATCAATAACAATACCGGCAGTGGCGAAGTCGGACTTGCAGCGCTCATCAAAGCCAAACGTGTTTCTAAAATGATCTGTTCATACCCCCGCACAGCAAACTCGACAGTATTTCCTGAACTTTATCACAATGGCGAAATTAAACTTGAACTTGTACCGCAAGGCACACTCGCAGAACGAATACGTGCAGGCGGTTCTGGAATTCCTGCTTTTTACACACCCTCTGCATTCGGAACTCCACTTGGTGAAGACAAAGAAGCACGGTCGTTCAATGGTCGAGATTACATCCTTGAATATGGACTGACTTCTGACTTTGCATTAATCAAGGGGCTTACTGCAGACCAACATGGCAACGTGGTGTACAACAAAACTGCACGCAATTTTGCTCCTATCATGGCAATGGCTGGAAAAATAACGATACTCCAAGCGAAGCATGTCGTGAATCCGGGCGAACTCGATCCTGAAATTATCATCACCCCAGGTATATTTGTAAACCGAATCATCGAAGTCTCAACACCTGCAGTTGAGTCGGATTTAATCGCAGCAGGAGAAACGTACCCATGACAGGCAGAACTCGTGACGAAATGGCCAAGCGCCTTGCGCAGGATATTCCAAATGGTTCGTATGTGAATCTTGGCATCGGGATACCTGAACTCGTCACACAGTTTGTACCTGCTGGACGCGAATTTATATACCACACTGAAAATGGATTACTTGGCATGGGTCCTTCACCAGAAGAAGGCACAGGTGATCCTGAACTTATCAATGCTGGAAAACGTCACGTCACTGCACTTGCTGGCGCTTCATATTTTCATCATGCGGATAGTTTTTCTATGATTCGTGGTGGTCATCTTGATTTATGTGTATTGGGAGCACTGCAAGTTTCCGCAAGTGGCGATCTCGCAAATTGGTCTACAGGTGCGAAGGATGCAATACCCGCAGTTGGCGGAGCGATGGATCTAGTTGCTGGAGTGAAGTCAATTTATGTGCTCACACAACACTGTACAAAAAACGGCGAACCAAAACTTGTAGAAACATGCACGTTCCCTCTTACTGGTTGCGCAGTTGTCAACCGAATCTACACCGACCTCGCAGTTATTGATGTGACAGCCGAAGGTTTTAAACTTTTAGAGTTAAGCCCTGGAATTGAGTTCCAGTATGTGCAAGAACGCACTGGTGCCCCGCTTCATCCAATAAATGGGGACATGCAATGACTCGAAGCGAACAACTTTACAAGCAAGCTCGGGAATTATTACCTGGTGGTGTAAGCAGAAATACAGTGTTACGAAACCCATATCCCCCATATGCTGACTTTGGCAAGGGTTGCAGACTTACCGACATCGAGGGCGTGACTCGTCTCGATTTTTCAAATAACATGGCCTCACTTCTTCACGGACATGCGTGTCCTGCAATTATCGATTCTGTAACAGAGCAACTCAAAAAAGGTTCCGCATTTACAATGGCTACCGAGGTCGAGGTCCGCTACGCAGATTTTTTAATTAAAAGAAACCCTTCATTTGAGAAGATTCGCTTCGTCAATTCCGGAACAGAAGCAATCATGGCTACTCTCAAAGCTTCTCGCGCATTTACTGGCAAGCCAAAAGTGGCCAAAGTTGAAGGCGCGTACCATGGACAGTACGATTACGCTGAAGTCAGCCAAACACCTAGCCCAGAAACATGGGGAAACATCGATCAACCAAATAGTGTTCCAGTCGCTCATGGAACACCACGATCTGCGCTTGATGATGTTGTAGTTGTCCCGTTCAACGACATAGAACGCGCCATTGCAATCCTTGATGCAACAGTTGACGAACTTGCCTGCGTACTACTTGACCTAATGCCACATCGTGTTGGCTTACGCCCAGTTGAACCATCATTCGTTGAAGCTATCCGGGCGTGGACAGAAAAACACGGCGTGTTGCTCGTGCTAGATGAAGTCATTACTTTCCGTACAGAAGTCGGCGGGTTGCAACAACAGTACAAGATTACACCAGACTTGACTGCTATGGGCAAAGCAATTGGCGGGGGCTTCCCCGTTGGCGCAATTGCGGGGCGTAAAGAAGTGATGGACGTCATGAACCCACTTGCAGAAACAGTTTTGTTCCCCCACTCAGGAACTTTTTCTGCAAACCCAATTACAATGACTGCTGGACTTACGTCAATGGAACTCTTTGACGCTTTTGCAATCGAACGATTAAATGCTCTTGCATTACGTGCTATCTATGGCATCGAAGAAGCAATAGCAGAGACAGGCGCAACTGCATGCGTGACGGGTGCTGGGTCTATGTTCCGGATTCACATGAAGGAACAGCCCCCAAAAAACTTCCGAGAGGCGTATCTCTCTCCAGAAGAAAATGCAAAGTTAAAAATATTACTTGACCATCTTTATGACGAGGGCTTCTTGATGATCAACACTTGCTCGGCTGCACTTTCAACTCCAATGACTGAAACTGAAATCGATGCGCTCGTGAACGCAGTAAAAAGTGGTTTACAGCAGCTTAAATAACTCTCGAACTATTTACTCTGGCAATTCATCCGAATTCTGCGATAATGACCATTCTATGGATACCACAACAGAAATGAAAAATTCAAATTCAACAATCTCTGATGAGCAAGCAATGGCACATGTCAAAGGGCTGCTTGATTACATCGGCGAAGATGTAGACCGAGAAGGTTTACTCAAAACGCCGCACCGTGTTATTAATGCGATGCGGGATCACTTTGCAGGATACAACCAAGATCCTAAGAAGTTTCTTGAGCGCACCTTCTCTGAAGTGGAAGGATACAACGAACTTGTCGTCGTATCAGATATAGAAATTCACAGTCACTGCGAACACCACATGGTTCCATTTGTTGGCAAAGCCCATGTTGCATACATTCCAGATGGAAGAGTGCTTGGCCTTTCCAAAATTGCCCGAGTTGTTGATGCATACGCAAAACGATTGCAGGTACAAGAAAAACTTACTGCCCAAATCGCAGACGCAATACAAGACGCATTACAACCCCAAGGCGTTGCAGTCATTCTTAAATGTAGACACTTTTGCATGTGCTACCGAGGTGTTAAAAAACCTGAAAGTTGGACGACAACAAGTAAACTCCACGGCCTCTTTATGAACAATCCAGCAACTCGCATGGAACTATTTACTCTTCTTGCCATGGGCGCGAAGAATGGCTGATTTTCGAAAGATAATCAACAAAGACAAAGCACTCATTGGCATGGTGCATTTGCATGCGCTCCCTGGTACTGCAAAAAGCAAAAAAACGCCACAACAAATCGTCGACATCGCGGTTGATGAAGCAACCAAGTTAGTCGAATATGGCTTCGATGCAGTGCTTATCGAAAACATGCACGACACCCCCTACTTGCTTCGCGAAGTTGGACCAGAGATTGTTGCTACGATGACCGTTGCAACAAGGGCAGTTGTTGATGCCGTTGATGTACCAGTTGGCATTCAAATTCTAGCTGGAGCAAACATTGCAGCAATCGCAGTTGCTCATGCAACGGGGGCGCATTTTATCCGAGCAGAAGGTTTCGCATTCGCTTCTGTAGCTGACGAAGGAATTATGGATGTTGCTGATGCAGGCCCATTGTTGCGTGAACGCCGTCGTATTGACGCGGACGAAATAGCAATTCTTGCAGACATCCAAAAGAAACATTCTTCGCATGCGATCACGGCCGACCTATCCATTGGCGACCACGCTCGCGGCGCTGACTTTATGGGTGCAGATGGCGTCATTGTGACTGGTAATCACACAGGGCATGCTGTTGACATTGCACATTTGAGAGAAGTACGCGGCGCAACCGACTTGCCAATACTTGTTGGATCAGGTGTTACCCCCGAAAATATAAAAGAAATTTTCCAATATGCAGACGCTGCAATCGTTGGCTCATCCATCAAACAAGGTGGCAATTGGGCAAACGCACTTGATGCTACTCGCTGCAAAGAACTCACCAAAATCTGTTCTAAGCGGTAGGTAGGAAAACTTCAGCCATCATACAGCGAGCGCTTCCCCCACCGCATGCTTCGATCGTATCGAGTGAACTGTGCAGGATACGTCCGTGTTTTTCGATCTTGGAGATTTGCATTTCAGAAAGTGATTGAAATGCAGAAGTTGACATCACCACGCAAGGCGACACACCGTTAACTTGCAACATATTTCCGGCAAATCTAGATGTTTGCTTTTCAGAAATTTCGATAATATCTTTGCCTGTTTCCTGTAATGATTCAGTAAGGGCAATCCTCTCTTCAAGATTATCAATTGCATCTAAACAGACCACTGCAAACAAATCACCAACACACATCATCACATTCGTGTGATACATAGGCATTCGTTCTCCTTCTACTGTTTGATAGGCAGTAAAAGGTACGGGTTCATATTCAAATTCCTTACAAAATTGATCGATTGCAACTTCATGGGTTCGTTCTGAG
>JABABS010000033.1 GCA_014238125.1 Phycisphaerales bacterium | reverse complement strand
TTCCCCACAAACCAGCAAGCACAATTGATTGGCCAAGAACATCGCTTGCCATTTGTTTCTTTCCACCCCCCATTGCTCTCGCAATAAGCGCTTGCCCGCCTACTCCGACACCAGAAACTGCAATCGCAATAAACCACCCAATGTAAGAACCAATCCCAATAGCATCCATTGCAGGAAGCACGATATTTTCCGGAAGTGCACCTGCGAAGATTTTGTCAGCCAATCCAACACACGCAATAAATATTTGTTGCACAAGAATTGGCATTGCCAAAATCCAAATTGCAAATGACATTGATTTGCCTGCAAGTGAACCACTTTGGATTGAACCAACTTGTTCTGGTACTTCTTGCAAATCTCCTGAAGAAGATTGTATTGCTGCAAGGCGTTGTTTTTCTATTTGGTCAGAACCCTTTTCCGGTTCTTTCATTGGGCAACTGACGAATCATCGTAGGTTGAACGACGGTTTGGATCATCAAGTCCAACAGGTACGTTTGGCTTTTCTTCATTATGATGTTCCCAAAAAACATACCGGTCGTACCATCTAGTTTCATATTTAAATGTAGGGTACTGAAAAAACGTCATCGCTTCAAACGGGTTGGAACTTGCATCATGCGCTTCTTTATACCAATCAAACCAAGCATATTTATCAGTTCCAAACACCTGCCCAGTCAAAATGTGAAGAGATTGTGCAGAAGCGAGGTTAATTGTTAATTCGTTCGCATCTAGACTTGAAATCAAACCTAAAAGCACACGATCTTCAGGATAATGGCCAAGGGCAGTTGCACTAAAAACCCTCACAGTAGGGTCCTCGCTTTCATCTCCAAGCGAACGAAGAAGATCTCCCACCACAACGGGATTATGAATTCTTTGGAGGGCAACTGCCGCCTCTCGTCTGACTTGTATACTTTCAGAATCTTCTTTTCGCAACCAAAGAACAATCAATTCAGCGTCAGAAACTTCTGCATATCTCGCTAATGCTTTGATTGCAGCTGCACGAACAAGTGGATCCCCATCTTCAATTACATAATCACGGTACATGGACACGTACGGAGGGCTTCCCCCAAATGGGGAATTCGCAAGCAGGGTAATTCCCTCCCGTCGTTCGTCTGGCGAATACTGATCACTCGCCATCATTGCAGCTTGATTTGGGGTTACTGGAACGAAGCCTTTTGCTATATCATTAAAATCATCTGTAACACAGGCGCTTAATAAAGTAACAAATGAAAAAATATTGACTTTAAATATGAAATGTTTCATCATGTTGCAGTTTCATCCTCATCTGCCCTGCTCTGAATTGTATCTAATAACTCGCGAACTTCTTTTGCCATAGTTGTATTTGGAAACTGGGAAGTAATGGCATCTCCAAAGCCAATTGCTTCTGTCCAACGACGATCGCTCACTGCCATTTTGAAGCGAGCCCCAAGAGTCTCGCGGTATTTCGTAATCACTGCATCTGCAGTTTCCATAAACATTCTGGCCTCGTCGGGTGTGAGATACCTGTCAAGTTCTTTAAGTAGCTCCATCGCCACTTCAACATTATTTTTCTCCGCTGCTTCTACAAATTTTGCTTCAAGTGTGTGACGGTACTGAACGCGAGCATCAGCGATGTGCTGTTCAATTCCATGTAAAAGCGGAGTTTCAGGGTAGAGGCGCCGCATCTTTGCCGCATATTGGTATGCCTCGACCCACTTATGCTGCGAAAGCAATTCGTCAAGTAATTTGAGTTCCTGTTTAATTTGGGATTGATGTTGGCTGTGTAAGGCTTGTTGTATTTGTGAACGTAGATTTTCAGCTTCTTGGACAGCGCCAAATTCAGATCCCATCTGATCACAAAGCATCAAAGCAGCGTGTACATCGCCAGTTGCCATGTCATCTTGGATCGTTCTTCGAAGCAAATCAAGTTCGCGATCACGGAACAAAACCCGTTTTGCATTTTCAGATAGTTGCAACGCTTCCATCAGTGCTTCCCACGGGGGTGCTTCTATCTCTTGAGAGGATGTTCTTGAGAGCACTCCCCTTTTTGAAAGTGAAATACTCAGTGCAGCACCAGCCCAGCCAATTGAAGCGACAATCATGCCGCCTGTAAGTAGGGGTCCACCCGCTACAATTGCGCCAATACCAAGCAGCACAAGTACCGAAAAAATACCCGCAGATTTTCGTTGTGTCAACATTGCAATCATCGCAGCAATGAGTGAAGCAACTGAAGCCATCATCATTGGCTCAGCCCAATATATTCCCCACCAATCTATTGATGCAGTGAGCACTCCAAGTGAGATAAGGAGCGGCGAAACAAGTAGTAACCTTGCCAACACATGAATCCGTTCAACTTGCTGAGACTGCATTGTTGTAGTGTACCCGTAGGGTCAACTACCCGGTATGGGTTCCCCGCATGCAGATTCAACTGGGACTATACAGATAAACTCGAGTGATTCTTGGCTTAAATTGCGAAATTGGTGCAAATCGTTGGCTGGAACAAATATTGAATCACCTGATGTGATCGGGGAGACCACCCCGGCACATTCTAATTCGCCATTTCCTGAGAGGACAAGAACTTCATGTTCCCAATCATGTTGATGAAGTGGAGTACAACCACTTGCTTCGACCGAAAAATGTCGCATCGCGAATGTCGGTGCCCCGTCACTTTGCCCCACAAGCAATTTCATAGTCACACCTTGAATGCCATCTCCTTCAAGTTTCTTACCTTCGAGCGACTGTATATTTCGTTTAATCATAGAGTAGAATCTCCAATTCTGAACACATTGTACGTAAGGAAACACCAATGCCAGTAAATATATCGACTTTTGTACTTGGAAATTATCAAACAAATTGCCACGTTGTCACCTCTGAAGATGATTGCTGGGTTGTTGATTGTGGATATGAACCTGAAAAGCTCATTTCATTTTTACTTGTTAATAATCTATCCCCATCAGCTATTTTACTCACGCATTGCCACGCCGATCACATTGCGGGGCTTGATCAATTAAGAAGTAAAATTGGAAACGTACAAATGTTTTGCCACAAAGCAGAGGCAGAGTGGAATCAAACACCGATGTTAAATCTTTCTGGAATGGCTGGGATACCAGTAACAGCGGCACCTGTTCAAGGGTATTTAGACGAACATAGCACACTCTCGCTTGGCAGTTCAGTATGGCGAATATTACATACTCCCGGACACAGCCCAGGCAGTATTTGCTTTGTGCATGACGAAAGTAAGCAAGCAATTGTTGGCGATACTCTCTTTGCCGGCAGTATTGGAAGGCATGATTTTCCAACAAGCAGTGTAAATGATCTTCGACACTCCATTTCAGAAGTATTGATGAACTTACCTGATTCTATGAAGATTTACCCGGGGCATGGACCAAGTTCAACCATCGGCGTGGAAAGAGCAACAAATCCATTTGTAGTCGAAGGCTTCTAAAACAAATCGCGGGGTTGATTATTCAAAATTGAAGAGACAGAGAATCTCAGTCGCTTTTCCTTAGAGTGAATTTCCAAATCAGCTAGATTTTAGCTATTTTGAAAACGCACTGAGTTATTCTTCTGCGCCTGGCTTGAATGCTTTCACAACATCAGCTTGTACATTTGCAGGCGTGCGTTCGTCGTGGGAATATTCCATTTCGTACGAGCCAGTACCACCGGTAATTGACTTCAACTGGTTTGTATAAGTCATTACTTCAGAAAGTGGAGCTTCTGCTTCAAGCAAAGATTGATCACCGGGCAACATATCTGTACCAAGAATCCGACCTCTTTTTCCTGAAATATCTGAAGAGACATCACCAATGAGATCACTTGGAATTGTGATGTGCAATTTGACAAATGGTTCAAGAAGTACCGGTTTCGCTTTCTTCACAGCATCGATAAATGCACGGCGCCCTGCCGTTACAAATGCGATTTCTTTGGAATCAACTGCATGATGTTTGCCGTCATACACAGAAACTTTGATGTTGTACATTGGATAACCTGCAATTGCGCCTTCGCCCATCACGCGGCGAACACCTTTTTCAATCGCAGGCAAAAATTGTTTCGGCACTGAACCACCAAATGTATCATCAACGAATACGAAACCGTCTAGACTCTCTTCTGCTTCCTCACCAACTGATGGCTCAATTCGCAAATAAACTTCACCAAATTGACCTGAACCACCTGATTGTTTTTTATGTCGATGATGTCCTTCTGCATTCACAGTAATTGTCTCTTTGTATGCAACTTTTGGAGTTCGAGTATCAACTTCCACTCCGTAGCGGTCTTTCAACATGCGTAATTTAACACGCAAGTGAATGTCACCTAATCCACGAAGAACAAGGTCACCAGTTGCTGCAACTCTATCTCGTTCAAGAGTTGGATCTTCTGCAAGTAATTTCGTTAGTGCTTCCCCAAGTTTAACTTCTGCATTTCGATTTGCTGCGTCAATTGCCAAACCAAACATTGGCTTAGGCATTGGCAATGGTTTTATTCTCATTTGTTCACTAATCGAAGCATCGTGCATTACATCGCCGTATGACAATTCGTCAATTTTCGCAACTGCACCAATATCGCCAGCAACAACAGATTTTGTTTCTACGTGCTCCTTGCCTTGCAACTTAAATACATGATTCAATCGCAAGCCTTTTCGGTTTGCATTTGTGCGTGGATGAAAATCAGGGCTAATTGCACCTTGGTGCACACGGAAAACGCTTAATTTTCCAACGTACGGATCGGAAGAAACTTTGAAAACGTGGGCAACGGGATGATCTCCATCTCCAGTTGCGTGCCACTGAGTTTGATCGTCTCCCTCATTGATAATGAATGTGCGAGGGTTTCCTTCATTTGGATTTGGGCAAAGTTCTGTGGCAAAATCCATAAATTCTGAAACGCCAACTCCATCACGAGCAGACATAAACATGACAGGAACTAAATGACCTGATCTCAGGGCCGCTTCAAAGGGACCATGTAATTGTTCAGAGCTTACTTCACCCTGTTCCAAGTATTTTTCCATGAGTTCTTCATCAACTTCGACAACTTGATCTACGATTCCTGTGTGGTAATCTGCAACACCTCCAAAATCACTATCGCCTTCTGCGTTTTTAAAACAATCAATTACCCCTTTACCATCTTTAGTTGGCAAATTAACGGGACGACAAACATCGCCAAAAGTCTCTTGAATGTTTGCAAGTAAGGATTCGTTATCCTCTCCATGATCAATTTTGTTGATCAAAATAACTTGTGGTAATTCGCGCGCGCGACCAACTGCAATCAATTTTCTTACTGCAGTATCAATCCCTGCCGAAGCATCAATCATAATAACTTGCGTTTCAATCGCAGGCAAAGCAGCAACTGCTTTGCCGAAGAAGCCGGGACTTCCAGGGGTATCGATCATGTTGACATGTGCCCCTTTATGATCAAAGTGAACAACTGCGCTATCAATGCTATGCCCTAACTCTTTTTCTAATTCATCAAAGTCGCAAACTGTGTTGCCGTCCTCGACTTTTCCCGCTCTTCCAATTTCACCTGCAGCGTGCAACATTGCTTCAATCAAAGTAGTTTTTCCGGATCCGGGAGAACCCGTTAATACAATGTTACGAATGTCAGTCGTTGTGTAATTGGCCATATTTCTGCTTCTCCTTCAGTAATCGAATCACCGCTGCTCTAACACTGAAACAGCGTCAAGAACGCCGATGATAGCAGCCAAATTCCCTTTCTGCTCGATTTTCCAAAGGGTTGCAGCCCAAAAACTCACCCTCTGTGAGTTTTTACGATGATTCCTGTATATATATTTAAAGCGCCAAAAGTTTGTTTATTGTAATTGCCGTAAACCTTCATACACCGCAGTGCAGACAGCAGTTGCAAGGTTTAAACTTCTTGCTTCTTGTTCCATTGGTAAGCACAAACGAGCATGATCCCCCTGTGTTTGCGTGACCCAATCATGAACTTCAAGTGGCACACCATGTTGTTCAGAACCAAAGAGGAAATAGTCACCTCTTTGAAAATTAGCATTCCAATACGTTTCAGCTGATTTAGTAGTAAATAACCAAAGTCGTTTTGGTTTTTCTGAATGAAGAAACGACTTCCAATCCTGATGTTCCATTAAATCGACATCTCGCCAATAATCCATGCCAGAACGGCGAACTGCTTTAATCGAAAGGTCAAACGCTAATGGGTGTATTAGATGCAAACGGCATCCTGTCGCCATTGCAGATCGACCAATGTTTCCCGTGTTGTTAGGAATTTGCGGACAAAGTAAAACAATATTAAATAGTGGATCTTTCGCCAATCGTTAATGTCCGTACAGTGGATATTTTTCGCATAAAGTATGTACTTCGCTGCGAACTTCACTGCAAACACTCGCATCGCCGCTTGAGGCGAGAACTCGATCAATCATTGAAGCAACTTTTACCATGTCATCTTCATCAAATCCTCGGGTAGTAAGAGCCGCCGTTCCAAGTCGGAGACCACTTGTAACCATCGGTTTTCGGGGGTCATTTGGAATGCCATTTTTATTCACAACAATCCCTGCAGTTCCAAGCCAATCCTCAGCATCAGCGCCTGTTAACTCAGCATCTTTTGGGCGAAGGTCAACAAGCATCAAGTGATTGTCGGTTCCACCACTACACAAGCGATATCCGTGTACAACTAAGGCATCAGCAAGCGCATTTGCATTCTTCACAATTTGTTTTGCATATTCCTTGAAAGATGGGTGCAACGCTTCGCCAAAAGCTACTGCTTTTGCAGCAATTATGTGCATGAGAGGGCCGCCTTGCGATCCGGGAAACACTTTCCTATCAACTAACTTAGCGACTTCCTCATCGTTGGTGAGAATTATTCCCCCTCGTGGCCCACGCAATGTTTTATGGGTTGTAGAAGTCACAATGTGTGCATGTGGAAATGGCGATGGATGTACACCTCCTGCAATGAGCCCCGCGATGTGGGCAATGTCTGCCATAAGAAATGCGCCGACGCTATCTGCAATTTCTCGGAACTTAGCAAAATCAATTGTTCGAGAATACGCGCTGTACCCACAAATAATCATCTTCGGATTTGTCTCCAATGCGCGTTTTGCAATGTGGTCGTAATCAAGAGTTTCAGTTTCAGGATCAAGGTCGTAACTTTCAATGTTATAAAAAGTGCCTGAGAAATTTGGTTTTAACCCATGACTGAGATGACCGCCAGAAGAAATTGGCAATGAGAGAATCGTATCACCTGGTTTACATAACGCCATAAATGCTGCAACATTTGCATTTGCGCCACTGTGGGGCTGGACATTAGCAAACGCACAACCAAACAATTCCTTGACACGATCGCGTGCGAGATTTTCGATTTGATCGTGGAATTCACAACCACCGTAATAGCGCTTACTAGGATATCCCTCTGCATATTTATTAGTGAGCCAAGATCCCATCGTATGCATCACTGCAGGAGTTACATGATTTTCAGAAGCAATCAGCTCCAAAGTGAACTCTTGGCGCGTTGCTTCGGCAGCCATACATGTTGCAATTTGGTGGTCTGCAGTTTCAAGAGTCTGAAGTAATTCGCAGGACATCTTGTCAAGAACAGGTAATTCGGTTGAGTTTGTCATACTTTGTATTCTACACAAACTATGACAATTCTTCCTATTCTTTTGCTCGCTCTTTCGCCGAACTTGCTAAAGCTGCGGGCTCTCCAAAAGCAGCTCGTGCAACTGGTCAAGCGATGCGAAACAATCCAGCTGCAATTATCACTCCTTGTCACAGAGTCATTGCATCTTCTGGAAAACTTCATGGTTTTTCTGGCAAAACTGACCCGAAATGCAAAGAATTAAAAACAAAACAGTACTTACTTTCTCTTGAACGAAACACTCTCAGGAGTCTATAATTCAACTATGAAAATAGCTATTATTGGAACTGGCTATGTCGGGCTTGTCACAGGAACTTGCTTTGCAAATGCGGGCAACGCAGTGACCTGCTTAGATATTGACCAAGAAAAGCTTGCAAAGTTACGCAGCTCTCAATCGCCCTTCTTTGAGCCGGGGCTTTCAGAACTCATGCAACGGTCAATTGAAGCAAAGCGACTTCAATTTACAGATGATCCAGAAGAAGCATTTGACGATGCAGAGATCATTTTTATCTGCGTAGGAACCCCAACTTCTTCGAATGGTGATTGTGATCTATCGAGCGTGATGACCGTTGCTGACGAGATTGCCCGGTGCATCCAAGAT
>JABABS010000017.1 GCA_014238125.1 Phycisphaerales bacterium | reverse complement strand
AGATGAAATGGAGTTACGCAGTGAAATTGGAAAAATATTGCGGGAAATAAAAAAAACACCATAGTTTGGTGTTTGAATAAATTATCTCTGAGGTAGTTAACGTAATTAACACGCGTGGAGGGACTCGAACCCCCAACCCTCGGCTTCGAAGGCCGATGCTCTATCCAATTGAGCTACACGCGCTTGGTCGGGATGGGGATTATAGCACCTGCCACATAGTGGCGGTATCATGCTCGCCATGACACTAATGCAAGGTAAAAGAGGTCTCGTTGTTGGCATCGCCAATGAACGAAGTTACGCGTGGTACATCGCCAAGTCACTTGTTGAAAACGGCGCAGAGTGTGTTTTTACGCATCTTCCCGGAGAAAAGATGGAACGACGATGCCGCAAGGCACTCAGCGCCATTGGCATTGATGAACCAACGCTTATCTCTATGGACGCTGGTAGCGATGAAGACTTAGATCGCGTCTTTGGCGAACTTGGAAACATCGATTTTCTTGTGCACTCCATTGCTTTTGCAGACAAAGACTGGCTGAAGGAAGGCAAATTCGCGGCAACACCACGTGATGTGTTTACGCAAGCACTAGACATTAGTGCCTACACACTTATGGCAATGGCAAATAGAGCAATTCCTTTGATGAACGATGGTGGCTCAATTATTTCAATGAGTTACTTGGGTGCAGTAAAAGCAGTCCCCGGATACAACGTGATGGGTGTTGCAAAAAGTGCGCTTGAATCAGCAACGCGATATTTAGCCATGGAACTTGGCGAGAAAAATATTCGTGTCAATTCCATTAGTGGTGGACCACTTAAAACACTTTCATCTATGGCAGTAGGGGGCTTTAGTTCGATTTTGGATTGGGTTGAGGAAAAAGCACCGCTCAAACGAAATGTGACTGGTGAAGACGTTGGTAACTCCGCTGTTTGGCTCCTCAGTGATATGTCCTCTGGTGTGACAGGACAAGTGCTGTATGTTGATTGTGGCTACTCGTCTGTTGGTTTATAACCAGTAAAAAACCAAGGCCGATCGTTTAGAACATCTGCTTGTGGAACAAGTGTTTCACGAATACACGCAGCGAGTTCAGGTATCCCTTCACCTGTTGTGGCGCACACGTGCACATCTGCATCTTCGCGGGTTCCAAGATCAGACTTCGTGCCAACAAGAATGGCGAGGTTCTTTGTTTGTGCAAGCCACTCGTGCTCTATATCTGCAATGCTGAGAACCAAATCTGATTCTTCATAGATAGTTTTTGCTATGGCAATTGCTTCCTGTTCAATCGTATCAGCACTCTGACGAAAACCGGGTAAGTCATAGATATCAACGACAAGGCCAGCACAATTAATGCGAGCACCAACAGCATCTCGCGTTGCACCCGGAAGGTGATGCACGATTGAAGTTTGTTCTCTCGTAAGTGCATTCATCAGCGTGCTTTTGCCAGTATTTGGCTTTCCAAGGATTACAACTTTTGGCGCGTGTATGAGATGATCAAGCCTTGCAGAACGAGCTACATCTTCATCAGTTGGTATTGCGTTTTGCAGTTTTTCGCGCTGCGAAAGTAGTAAGTCAATGGCATCTTCACTTTGCGCAACTGAGAGTGCTTGAAGTATTGACTGTTCAATGGCATTACTTGCTTCAATGTACACAGTGTCATCTACTTTTGAAATATCAAGTGATGTGCAGCGGGATTCAAACTCTCGAAGGACCTGCATCCCGCCATGGAGCATGATTAGTGCAGTGTTTTCCTGCAGTTGCACAGCGATCACTTCATCGACTTCCGGAATATTGACGAGTCTCATTTTCCCAAGTTGCCAGTTGTCTCTGCCAGTGATGGATTTTAGTGTGTTCTTTCCTTCAAGTTGAACAATTGCAATCGCCCCCATTGTACGAGGCGTTTGCAGCGACCACGTGCTACTCATCGCTTGTTGCTGCGTTTGATTCTTCTGGTGAAACCATGTGTTTGACTGCAGCAATCATGCCTTGCAGTTGTAGGTCTGGAACGATGCGCTCTATAAGATCATCGTCATCAAAGAGAATCATCGCGTCTCCACCTGTTGCGATCACCATTGGATAAGCACCGTAACGAATGGCATATTGTTCACTCAGTTGACGGACCATGCCGCGAATGCCATGGAAGACACCTTGTAACATTGCTTGGGCAGTATTCTTGCCATACGCTTCTTTGAGCGGTGCTTCAAATGTCACATCTGGCAGTGCGCTTGTGCTGTTGTGCATTGCATCAAGTTGCGTTTGCGCACCGGGCGCAATCCCACCGCCGTGGAAAGTGCCTTCGCCGTCAATAAAGTCAACTGTCACGCACGTTCCTGCATCAACAACGACACACGCCTGTTGGTGTGAATCCCAAGCTGCAGCTGCGTTGAGTAAGCGGTCGATTCCAGTAATCGTTTCTGGATCAAGGTGTTGGCCTATAGGAGCTGGGAGATCTACACCAATTTGCCAGATATCTCTTGAAGTTTGATCAGCGAGAGCGACTGCAATTGATTTTGAATCCTCTTCATTAGAAGAGGCCATGACAATTTGGCCGATTTCGGTGTTGAGATCGCTCCAAAAAGCAAGGGCAGTTTCCACGATGATTGCGGTGTCATTTGAGGGGATTTTTTTTTGAGCTGTTATCTCGCCGCAAGTAATTGAGGCAACAGTAGTTCTGGTATTTCCAACAGCTATTGCAAGGAATGTTACTTCGTTACTCATATTAGTATTGTATCGCTGTTATGCTTCTCGCTCATGGCAACGGCAACAATTATTGATGGAGTTTCACTTGCAAATGCTGTGAAAGACGATTTGTTCCGCCGAGTTGAGGTGATAGGGGGGCGAGTTAGTCTTGATGCAGTGCTAATTGGAGATGATCAGGGATCGATGCTGTACGCTAAGAATCAGGCAAAAGCGTGCGAAAAAGTAGGAATTGAATATACATTGCATCAGTTGCCAGAGACCGCTCCACATGTCCAAGTTGAGGAATTGATTCTTCGGCTAAACAATGATCCGAAAGTGACGGCAATCATGGTCCAGATGCCGCTTCCTAAAGGTGTTCGAGCCGATGATATTCAATCACTGATTGCTCCCTACAAAGATGTTGAGGGCGTGAATCCAGCGAATATCGGAAACATCGTCTTTGGAAGGCGTAGTTTAGTCCCCTGTACAGCGTTGGCTGTGATGGAAATGATCGAGTCCACTGGGATTGAAATAAAAGGCGCAAGAGCTGTCTGCGTTGGGGCGAGCACAATAGTTGGTAAGCCTGTCGCTGTGTTATTGATGCAAGCCCAAGCCACTGTGATTTCAACGAATGAATACACGACCAATCATGACGAGTTAACTCTCGGTGCAGATATTTTAATTTCTGCTGCGGGTGTGCCAAATTTGATTCGTTCAAAAATGGTAAAAACAGGTGCTGTTGTGATTGATGTAGGCATTAACCGAGTCGAAGACGAACACGGCAAAAAACGAACGGTCGGAGATGTTGATTTTGACGGAGTCAAAGAAGTAGCTGGTTTTATCACACCTGTTCCTGGTGGTGTTGGTCCAATGACTGTTGCGATGCTCCTACGTAATACTGTGCAAGCGGCAGAATTAAATAAACTACCTCGTACGTAGTTTATTTAGTCGAACAAGCGTGAAGCGGCGTCTCGGTATTTTGCGAGGGTATTGTTGATAATGTCATCTGGTAGTGTCGGTCCTGGTGGGGTTTTGTCCCATTCTCCATTGTCAACGAGTTCTTGCAACCAGTTGCGAACATATTGCTTGTCAAAACTATCCTGCTCACGGCCAATCTCGTAATCATCAGCAGGCCAAAATCGTGAACTGTCTGGTGTTAGGACTTCATCGATCAATAAAATCTCGTCTGTTGGTTCGTTGTTCGAGTCAAGGGCGTATCCAAATTCAAATTTCGTATCCGCAAGAATAATCCCACGCTTAGCCGCATATTCAGATGCGGCTGTGTAAATTTTGAGCGAGACATCACGTAACCGCTCCATTACTTCGCGCCCGGCAACCCCACAAGCGGTATTGAAATCGATATTCTCATCGTGTCCTTCTTCGGCTTTGGTAGCAGGTGTAAAAATCGGTTCGGGTAGTTTGCTTGATAATTGCAGGCCATCAGGTAACTTGATTCCACAAACAGTGCCGTCTTTTTGATATTCCTTCCAGCCACTGCCAGCGAGGTACCCTCGTACAACGCATTCAATGGGAATGACTTTACATGCTCTCCCGAGCATCATACGACCTTCACATTCGGGGTAATACTCCGCATCAAGACCCTCTACATCTGCGGGATCTGTTCCAATGAGATGGTCCTCAATCAAGTGTAATTCACGGATGAAGTCGAACCATTTGCAACTCACTTTAGTGAGTTCTTTTCCTTTACTCGGTACAGGCGTTGGCATCACAACGTCAAATGCACTAATTCGGTCGCTGGCAATGATCAGTACCTTGCCAGCCTTGCCATTTGAAGCAGGAATTTGATAGATATCTCGTACCTTGCCCTGCCTTCTAGAAGGGAAAGGAAGGTCAGTTTGGTAGACGGCTGATTGCATAGTATTCATGTTGTGGATTGTACTCAAACATGAAGCCTTTGGTTGCATACAATACAAATAGCCACATGTTGCGATTCAAAACCAGTCCGACCAATCTTGTTGCCTCTCAGGTGATTAACGCCCATCTCATCGTTCGGGACAACCAAATTGTACCCGGTAAAATCATGGTAAAAGATGGTGTGATCGAAGCACATGCGAATGGGCAAACGAATTTCTCGCTTTGTCTCCTTTATGACGCAAGCAAGGCAGGGCGCTTAATGTTACAAACGCCAATTTTGCCAAGTCGTGATGAGCCTTATGTTCTCCCCCTTGAACTTGCTCGGTATCGAATTAAACTTTTTCTCGACAAGAGTGAAGAATGGAGTATGTTTGATCTTAGTGAAGAACACATTGCAACAGTCAAATGGGAGAAGGCGCGTTCAATGTTTACAACGGCGCTTGTGACAGTTGATGAAGGTGAAACACTGGAACTTGCTCGTAAAGCACTTCGCTATGCAATTGATGCAACCGAGCATCTCGCATTAGCGCACGCGGATTTGCTTTTGCATCGCCGGTACACTACGAAGTGCGCATCCACATCTACACTTGGTGTACGTGTGAACGGATCCAGATTTGATAAACCATTACGCGATTTGATTGAAAAGGATATGGATATTGTTTCAATTCCAATTCCATGGAGTGACATTGAATCAGAGCAAGGAAAGTTCAACTGGGAAGCGACCGATCAATGGGTGAAGTGGGCGCACAATAAAGGAAAAAATATTATTTCGGGACCGCTTCTTGATTTTTCGCAGAAGGACGCTATTCCACAATGGGTTCGTGCATGGGAGCACGATTATCCAAAATTCAAGGATCATTGTTACGACTTTGTTGAACGGGTCATCCGGCGATACGGCGGTGCAATTTCTTTTTGGAATGTGACTTCTGGTATCAACACAAATGCGCATGTTCGTCTTTCGGTACCGAGCATGGTAGATCTTATTCGAACGGCAGTTCTTGTCGTTCGGCAAGCAAGAAAAGATGCGAGAGTCATGATTGAATTCTCTGAACCATTTTCTGAATTTGTTGCCAGCGATTCCGACGCAGCAAGCGTTCAAGTTTTCTGGAGCCGATTACAGCAAGAAGGAATCAATTTAGACGCGCTGGGTGTGCAAGTGCTTGGTGGTGCAGGGGGTGGCATGGCTACGAGAGACCTCATGAACTACAGTTCTTTGCTAGATAGATTCTTTTTGTTCGAAATACCGCTTATTATTTCGAGTTTGGGTGTTCCCTGTGAGATAATAGACGAGCGAGGTGGTTGGTGGAAATTGCCTTGGACTGAAGATGGTCAACAGCAATGGGCGAACTATATGTTTTTCATTGCTTTAAGTAAACCCTTTGTAGAGTCAGTGATATGGACAGATCTTTTCGATCACGACAACCCACAGCTAAAGACGGCAGCAATGGTATCCAAACAAGGGAAACCGAGGCAACTTCTAAATCGATTGGTCGGCATGCGCAGAAAACTTCGTCAACCTCTTGGCGAAAGAAAACTTCCTCAGAAGGAAGAGATGTAGATCTGATCGGATCTCGCTTGTTATTTATTTTGATTTTGACAGCTTCGTTGTGGCTGATTTTCTGTGAGCAAGTTCCAACAGCTCCAAATGAATTGCATTCGCCGTGGAGAGTTGATATACAGCGTGCACCCAAGGATGAATTGATGTTACTTGAGGGTATTGGGTCTTCGCTAGCCGACCGAATTCTTGTGTACCGAGAACGGCATACGTTGAATTGTCCAGAAGATTTATTACAAGTGCACGGTATCGGTCCAATAAAGATAGAGCGATGTAGAAGAACGATTGCAGTTACCGAGGTTTCCAATTGACTAAAACTTGTGACATGCTTTCTTTATTAGAACCTTTTGCAAATACATTAGCAAGTGGTGGCAATATGACAGCAGGTCCAATACATGGTTCATCCCATGTTGTATTGGCATCACTTGTTGCAAAAGAACGAAATGTTTTATTGATCACTGCACATGGAGAAGATGCGGATGAAGCTTGTGCAACTTTGACTAGTTTGCAAACCCCTTCGGTTTTATTTCCTGCACTTGAATTCGAAGCTGCTACAGAACTTGTTGCCGCAAGGTTGGCGTTGTTAGAAAAACTCCGCAGCAGTGCTTTTCAAGGCGTAATAGTTGCTCCTATTACTTCGGTAATGCAAATGACTCCTGGAATTGATTCCATTCAACGCAGAGTCAAAGTGTTGAAGCCCGCTTTAACTTGCGAACTTTCAGAATTGCAAGAGTGGCTAATTGTTGCTGGATACGAACGAAGAAAAACGCTTGAAGAATCTGCTCAGTTTGTTCCACGTGGTGGGATCATAGATATTGCAACTGCGTCTGGCGAGTTTGTTCGGCTTGATTTTTTTGGTGATACGATTGAAGCGATGCACGAAGTCGATCCTGTTTCGCTAGGTTCAGACCGAGTGATCGAAGAAGTTGTGCTTACTGCAACTTCAAGGGGTACATGTAGAGCAACAATAATTGATCATCTTCCCTCAGATTGGATTTCGATGCTTGATGATGTTGAAGAAGTATCAAGGCAAGCTAAGAGTTATAATGACAGAGTTGAAGACACATCAGAAATTGCACATTACGATGACATTCAGGCAAGTTTATCAAAAAAACTTTATGGATTAGTTGGTTTTTGTGCCCCGCCAGCGGTTGGAGTAGACGTCGAGTTGCCAATAGGTCCGATTCCTCAATTTGACACATCTAGTTCGAGAGCACTCGCTGAATTACACTCACTTTCACAAACACACCATGTCACTCTATCTTGCAGGACGAGTGGTGAAGCCCAGCGAATGCAAGAACTAACATCTAAAGGCGAACCGCTGGCGAATGCTCCGAATCTAGAAATTATTGAGCAGTATGTACAAAGAGGGTTCACTGTGCAAAATGCGATTGCACTAGTTCCTTCTCATGAAGTGTTTCATAGATACGAAGTGAAACATCGTGGAACTCGCAAACCAAAGACAATGAGACAAGCGATTTCGTTTTTTGAAATTGGTGATATTGTTGTTCATTGTGATCACGGAATTGCACAATATTCTGGGTTGCAGCAAGTGGACGGGCAGGGCGAGCAAGAGTTTCTTACGCTCGAATTCGCTAATCGAAAATGGATGCATGTTCCTGCAACACACGCACATCTCATTCAAAAATACGTTGGTGCATTTAAGGGTCGCCCAGAATTTTCAACATTGGGCGGGACCAAGTGGTCAAGCCAAAAAGATAAAGCTAAGAATGCCGTTGTCGATCTTGCAAGTGAACTAATGCGAGTGCAGGCAATACGAGAAAGTTCAGCAGGAATTTCATTTCCGAAAGATACAACTTGGATGCAAGAATTTGAAGCGAGTTTTCCCTGGGATGAGACTGAAGATCAAATAGAATCGATCGCATCTATGAAGAAAGATATGGAATCGCCACGTGCAATGGATCGGCTTGTTTGCGGTGATGTTGGTTTTGGTAAAACGGAAGTTGCAATACGCGGCGCGTTTAAGGCGGCAGAATCTGGAAGACAAGTAGCAGTGCTTGTGCCAACAACTGTTCTTGCAATTCAGCATGAGAAAACATTTAGATCAAGGCTCGCAGATTATCCCTTTGTTGTGGAATCGATGACTCGTTTTCACACTTCAGCGGAACAAAAGGAAATTCTTGAAAGAGTCGCAGCAGGTGAAGTAGATATTCTGATTGGGACGCATCGAATTTTGAGTAAGGATGTTTTGTTTAAACGCCTTGGTTTAGTCGTTGTAGATGAAGAACAACGGTTTGGTGTTGAACACAAACAGCGGCTGCTTTCACTTCGCGAGGAAGCGGATGTATTGACGTTGACCGCTACTCCCATTCCACGAACGCTGCACATGGCGTTGGTAGGTATAAGAGATATTAGTTCGTTGCAGACTGCGCCGGTCGATAGGAGGGCGGTTGTTACAGAGGTGACTAGTTGGGATAAAAATCTAATTGCGAGGGGCATACGGAGAGAACTAGCAAGGGAGGGACAAACTTTCTATGTGCATAACCGAGTCTATGACATTGAAGCTGCTGCAGATGAAATTCGCAGTTTAGTTCCCGAAGCAAACGTTATTGTTGGGCACGGTCAAATGCCTGCGAGGCAATTACAAGGTGTGATGTCGCAGTTTGTCCGCGGTGAAGCGGATGTGTTCGTTTCTACAACAATTATAGAATCTGGTATTGACATCCCAAATGCAAACACAATGTTTATCGCAAATGCTGATCGCTTTGGTCTTTCGGATTTACACCAGTTGCGGGGACGTGTGGGCAGGTATAAACACCGAGCATATTGTACGTTGTTGCTCCCGAAAGATCGATTGGTGAATAAAGTTGCAAGGAAACGGTTGCATGCAATTGAACAGTTTTCAATGCTTGGCGCTGGCTTCCAAATTGCGATTCGCGATTTAGAAATTCGTGGTGCAGGTAATTTGCTTGGAGCGGAACAGTCTGGGCATATTGCAGCTGTTGGGTATGAGTTGTATTGCCAATTGCTTGACAAGGCGGTACTTGATTTGAGAGAAGGTGTTTCGCCTTTACGGAAAGATGCAATGGTAGGGCTAGGTGCTACTGGTCGCTTACCAAAAATATATATTTCTTCAGAACCTAGACGGCTTGCGATATATCGAAGACTTGCTGAGGCACGAGAACTCGATGTACTCAAAGGTGTACTAGGCGATCTAGAAAGTGCGTATGGTGCTTTACCCGACGCTGCGAAATTACTTATGCAGTACCATGAATTGCGAATTGCTTCAACAAGAATTGAAATCGAGTCAATTGTGGTGCAGGAAAATGATGTTGTAGTTCGCACTCGTAACCCAAATGCGCTGAAGCACGCGTTGAAAAATGAAGATGTAACAGTTCGTGTTGTTGGGAACCGACTTACTAGCGGTGCAATTGCAGTATTTCTGCGTCCTTCAATAGGGATATGTGAGCCAAAAGCGGTATTGACTTTTCTTCGAGATGCTTTTTTGAGCCGCGGTCAATGTGATCAGGGGTCACATTGACCGCGGGTCGAATTCTTGTTCAAGTTGCTGAAGCTCGATGCCCGATAGATTTTCCTACCTGATGTCTGATACGATCGACAACCGCAAACAAAGTCCTCGAAGAGCACTTCCGCCGACACATGATTCGGTGACGCATAAATTTTCGATCAATGGCCACGAAGGATATCTCACAATTGGTTTGTTTGAAGATGGATCACCCGGCGAAATCTTTATCAAGATGAGCAAGGAAGGTTCAACTCTTTCAGGATTAATTCAAGGTTTCTGCAGAGCGTTCTCGCTCGCAATTCAATATGGACTGCCGTTAACGGATGCCGTTGACCGGTTTAGAAACATGCGATTTGATCCCCTTGGCATCACTTCAAATCCCGCTATTCCACAAGCGACAAGTATTTTGGACTATGTCGCCCAATATTTAGATATGGAATTTAATTGCTTATCTTGTGAGGCATCAGCCGCCTAGCGCCGCCGATCCCTCCCCGAAATTAACAACGGGCTCGCCTTGCGGCGAGCCCGTTGTCGTTTGGTTGTATAAAACTCTAGGAAGTTGCTTGGGTAGTATCTTCTGTTGGAGCTTCTTCAGTTTTTGTATCGTTATCTTCACTTCTTGGAGTTGCTTTCTTCTCAACAATGATGAGGTTGCCTTCATCGTCGAATTCCATTTCTTCTCGATCTTCAAGAGGTCGGTCAGGATTCACGACAATATCAATGTCTGTTCGAAGGTCCTTATCAAACTGAATAGTAACGCTGTACTCGCCTACGCGACGGATTGCTTGATGCAATCGAACTGCTCGGGTAGGTACTTCGAAGTTATTTTCCGCAAGCGCGTCTGAAATGTCTCTTTGGGTGACAGATCCGTATAAACCACCTTGGTCGTTGGCACTTCGAGTGAGCGTCAATGCAACTTCGGCAAGTTGTCTGATAAGAGCAGCTTGCACTGTTTTATTTTCTTCGTATTTTTGCATTGCAATTTCGCGTTCGGCTGAGAGCGCTTCAATTTTTTCTGGAGTTGGAATTTCCGCAAGTCCCATGGGGATGAGGTAATTACGAGCGAAACCCATCCGTACGCGAACGACGTCGCCTACGATTCCTAGGTTTTCTATATTGCTGTTGAGCAGGAGTTCGATTCTTCGAGCACTAGCCATAATGGTGTCCTTTCAAGGAAAGTTAGAAGTCGCCGGCACGACCTCAGCCAGTTTGTTAAGCGGTTGCCGGACCGCGGGGGGTAGTTATTATATTAGAAAGGAACGTCGTCTGATGGGGGAGCAGTTGTCGCAGCAGCCTGTGGAGGTGTTGATGACTGACCACCGCGGCTATCGATGAATTGGAAACTTTCGATCACCACACGTAGTTTAGATCGGTTGTTGCCATCTTTATCTTGCCATTGGTCTAATTTGAGGCGACCTTCAACGAAAACGGGCTTTCCCTTGGTTAGGTATTTTGCCATTGTTTCAGCGGTTCGTCCCCAAGCTTCGCAGTCGACATACGTCACTTCTTCGCGCATTTCGCCTTCTTTGCTTTTGAACTTGCGATTGCATGCAAGACCAATTTCAGCAACAGACATGTTATTTGGTGTTTGTTTAAGTTGGGGATCTCGTGTGAGGTTACCCATGAGTAAAACTTTGTTGTAACTAGGCATTTTATTTCTCCATTAATTTGTGAACGTGGTCATTCTACCAAAAGATTTTGCGATTCCATAAATACACGCCAAAAAGCGTTAGGCTTCTGTTGAAACCTCTTCAGTAGTTTCAGGGGCGTTTTTTGTAGTCTCAGGTGCTTCTTCTATTACTTCAGCAACTTCTTCAGTTTCAGTCTCTGTTGCTTTTGCTGTTTTTTCTTCACTTTTCTTAGAAATTTTGCTGTCTGATTTTGAAGCATTATCGCTTTTTTTCTCGCTTCGAATTTTGATTTCTGCGGCGAGGTCTTCTTGCCCTTCATTTGCTTCGATAATTTCTGAAGGAATATGTTCAGCAGAAGTCACCATTGAACGGAGAAGTTCTTCTGATAGATTACATCGACGTTCAATTTCAGCAAGTGCTGAAGTTGGTGCAGTGAAATATGCTAGAAAGTAGACGCCTCGCTTGTTACCTTGCACTTCGTAAGCAAGGCGGCGATCATCCCACTTTTGGAAACTTGAGATTGTTGCGCCACATCTTTCAAGAATGCCTTTGACGTGGTCAGCAGCTTCTTGTAAGTTTGCAGTTGCGGATTGTGGGAAGAGGAACATGCCCTCATATGTTCGGATTCGTTCGTTGCTCATTTAATTATCCTCGTTGGGTTGTGCGGTTTCCCGCTTTTGATTGAATTGGTTCATAGCTGCTTCTGCACCTGATTCGATCCAAGTGATCGATGATGCAACTGCTGCTTCGATTGCAGTATCCATGAACTTCAGTTGTTCTGGAGTAAAACGCCCAAGGACATACGAAACCTGTGGAATATTGCCTGGCTCATCAACGCCAATGCGAAGGCGAGCCCAGTTTCCATTACCAATGTGGTTCGTAATATCATTAAGTCCGTTGTGTCCACCGGCTGACCCTTCGTTGCGAAGTCGCAGAGACCCGCAAGTCAAGTGAATGTCGTCAACGATGACGAGAAGTGATTTCACTGGATCAGTTTTGAAGAAGGTGAGTGCTTGTTTCACTGCATGCCCACTTCGATTCATGAATGTTTGAGGTTTCATGAACAATATTTTTTCGCCATTACGTTGCGTTTCAACAATGACGGAATCAAACTTTGATCGTGCAGGCTCGCCACATGCGATTTTTGAAGCCAAGGAGTCCACGACATCGAACCCGACATTGTGTCGGGAACCATTGTACTTTGAACCTGGATTGCCTAAGCCTACGATTAGTTTCATCTGTTACTCGCTATCGCCTTCAGATGATTCTTCATCTGCTGTAGCGTCACCGCCAATAACTTCTGGTGTTGCAGCATCGTCTTCGGGCCCATCAACGTCAGGTTCTTCTACTTCTTCCTGAATAATAGTTATGTGTGCGATGTGTCGAACTTCGTCGAGAGTCGCTCTTACGCCTTCTGGAAGGATCAAGTCGCCAATTGTGAAGACCTCCTCTACAGTTGATAGATCAGCAGTAATTTCGCCGGGGATATCTTTCACCATACATTCAATTTCAATTTCAGGTCGAATGATTTCAAGCATTGCGCCAGGTGTTGATGATTGTGTTGGTTGACCAACAATATTGAGTTTTGTATTGACAGTAACTATTTGCGTGAGGTTTACTCGTGCAAAGTCTACGTGTATAAGGTTATCGCCAAGGTAACCAAACTGAAGATCCTTTACGAGGACTGTTGCAGGACTGCCGTCGCCATTATCGAGTTCCATAACATGGCTGCCATGTCGAAGATGTGTGATAATATCTTTTTCATCAATGCTTACAGAAATTGGTTCAGCTCCTAATCCGTAAATGGATGCTGGAAGGCGCCCGTTTTTGCGAAGTCGCTGTGCATACTTCGTGCCTAACTTTTCTCGAATCTCAACTTTAATTTGTGGGGTTTCGTTGGACATAAATTTTTCCTATCTATTTCTTAGGGCCTTCGCCGCGAGTAAACAACGCGGAGATTGACATATGGTGGTGAATTCGATGAATAGCTTCGCCAAGATAGCTAGCCACAGAGAGAACTTGTAGTTTCTCGCCAAGACCGTCGAGTCGCTCGTCGGGGCGAATAGTGTCAGTAATGATAACTTCTGTTATTGGAGATTCGTTAATGCGATCTATAGCAGGGCCGACGCAAACGCCGTGTGTTGCAGCTGCAATAATTTTTGTTGCGCCATGTTCAGTGACAAGTTTCGCTGCTTCACAAATTGTGCCAGCAGTTGAAATCATGTCATCAACCATGAGTACGACTTTCCCTTCAACGTTGCCAATCAAACGTTTTGAAACAACTTTGCTGCCAGATTCACGGCGCTTGTCGATAATTGCAAGTTTGGCATCGAGTAAACCAGCGTACATATTTGCAACTTTTACGTTGCCAACGTCTGGAGAAACGATGACCATGTTGTCGCCTAGCATGTCTTCTTGTATTGCGAAATGATCGCAGAAGACTTTCGTAGCGGTAAGGTGGTCCACTGGGATGTCAAAGAAGCCTTGAATTTGCGCGGCGTGTAAATCCATGCAGAGAACACGATTTGCGCCAGCTGCTGTGATGAGGTTAGCAACAAGTTTTGCAGTAATTGGAACGCGGCCTTCATCTTTTCGATCTTGCCGTGCATATCCAAAGTAAGGAATGACGGCAGTAATTTGCCCAGCAGAAGCACGGCGTAAAGTGTCGATCCAGATTAACAACTCCATGAGAGTCTCATTGACTGGCATAGATGTTGATTGAACAATAAAGCAATCACGACCACGTACATCCTCGTCAATCTTGACAATTATTTCGCCGTCAGGAAAACGTTCTACGGTGGCTGCTGCAATTGGAAGTTCCAAATGTTTACACATCGCCTCTGCGAGATGTGCGCCGCCTGTTGCGGAAAAAATCTTCATTCGTTTGTGATCATCGTGGCTCATGATGTTGACTCCAGAGTTTTGTCAAGCCGTGCGTGGAGCAATGCTTCGACTTCTGCAAGTTGCTCGGGGGTGTTGATAGAAAGAATATCTTCTGGGGGTACTGCGTTGACTATTTCTACTTTCTCGCCGCGAGCGAGCATCATTGCTGGCACTTCAGTTAAGTAGTACTCGTTACTAACAGGATTTCGTTCAAGGTTCTCGAGGCAAGACCAGAGTGATGCAGCTTTGAAAATTGCATAACTTGGATAGACCTCGTGAATGTCAATTTGTTGTTGAGTAGCATTTTTATGTTCTACGATTGAGATGAATCGATCGTTAGTATCGCGAACAATTCGTCCGTATCCAGTTGGATCAGGAATAGTTGAAGTTGCGAGGGTTGCAGAAGCGTTGGTTTCTTTTTGTTTGTTAACCATTTGTGTAATGGTTTCAGCACGGATGAGCGGGCCATCGCCACCAAGAATAAGGATGTCGCCATCGAAATTAGCAAGGGTTTCTCGGCAAACGTCTACTGCGTGGCCAGTCCCAAGTTGTGGCTCTTGTAATACAAATTCGCAATTTGGAATTTGCGCTTTTACTTGATCAGCACCGTGCCCGACAACTAGAACAGTGCGGCTGACACCTGCTTCGGTTACCGCATCTACGACCCATTGCACCATTGGTTTATGGGCAACTAGATGCAGGATCTTTGGCAGATCAGTGCCCATGCGTGTGCCTTTGCCAGCAGCGAGTATGATTGCTGCGAGAGGGGTTTGGTTGTTTGTTATTGTTGTCATCTCTAAAATAAAACTGGCCCGCCAAGACTTGAACTTGGAATGCCTGGATCAAAACCAGGTGTGTTACCGATTACACCACGGGCCAAATGTTGAGATACGAGGTGCTGTGCACACCGCAGCGCTGTCCTCCTGTCGAATTTTGATCTGTTGATCTAAATCGACGCGTAAAAATCGCGGAGGGTGCTTGCTGCTTGCCAAGGCACATCCGCGGCGAAAATCTCTCCGAGGCTCGAGCACCAGTCGCCGCGACGATGCCCAGTGCGGCGCCAGATATCCGATCTGTCACCGACGGCCCCATTCTGGGGAGAAGGAGGGGAATTATAGCAAAAGAAGCTACCTCGTAGGTCATTTTCACGATTGATATTGGTACCGCACAGAAACAACCACGCTTATGGTGCTTCTTGCCCATAATGAGCGATGAGCAAGTAGGATTCCCATACTTCTCACATGCTGCTCTTTCACCGTCGACTTATTACTCTTGCCATTATCTTTTTTGGAGTATGTGGTCTGCTTTCATACCAAGCAGTGCAACTCACGATTGTGCAGGGTGCCAAGCGGCTCGAAAAGGCAAAAGGTCGTCTGCATTACACCCAATATCTCCCCACGTGGCGTGGACGAATTATTGATGCAAAAGGGATAGTTCTAGCGGAAGATGAAGCTTCATATGATGTTGCTGTTCCATGGGATATCATCACTGGTGATCGAGCAAAGGCGAGAGCAAGAATATTAGCTCGCAAGCAAGTAGGGCGAGAAAGATGGAATGCAATGTCGCCGGAATCTCGTCAGCAAATAGTAGATCCTTTTCTACCTGAGCAATTTGCTGAACTCAAGATTTTTTGGGCACTGATTTCTGAAATAGCTAAAGTTTCACAAAGTGAATTGGATCAGCAAATTGCAATAATTCAACGTAAAGTGAAAAAAACCACAGAGGTTGTTTGGAGTCGGCAGGAAGAAGCGCATCTTAAACGGTATGGAGATGTAAAAGATTATAAACAAAGGCCAATAGCTGAGCATCGATCTGCACATGTTGTATTTTCTGGAGTTGATGATGAAACTGCAATGGATTTTACGCAGTTAAGCGAGCAACTTGATGATGCGATTGAAGTGCAGCATTCTCGGAGCCGGCATTATCCAGAAAAAGAACAAACGGTATTCATTGAGAGAGAAACTATGCCTCGGTTTCTTAGGGCATCTACAATCGAAGAGGTGCATCTTCTTGGTGTAGGTGATTTGTTACTTGGCGACATCCGATCGAAATTATGGGCTGAGGACTTGAAGCGCCGCCCTTTTAATAATGGAAATGATCTTGGTGGATATCGAGATGGAGATGAGGTAGGAAATCGAGGTCTAGAATTATCGCTTGAAACAAAGTTACGCGGTTTACGTGGAGGTGTAGTTCGTGATCGACTTGGTCAAGAAATAGAACGAACTTCGCCCCTTGGAGGTAGCGATGTGCAACTTACGTTGGATATTTCTTTGCAAGCAAGAATAGAAGCGCTTTTATCTCCCCAAATCGGTTTGATGACAGTGCAATCATGGCATCAAAACTATGGTTTAGAAAATGGGACACCTCTTCGCGGCGCAGTTGTGGTCTTAGATGCAAACAGCGCTGTACTTGCAATGGCTTCAACGCCTGCTTTGAGAGATGAAGAAGATGTTGAAGGATATCCATGGTTAAACCGCGCAGCTGACGGGCTGTACCCAGCAGGTTCAATCGTGAAACCACTTGTACTTGCAGCAGCATCTTCTGAAAATGAGTACGTCGAAGGAGAAGAGATTGCATGCACAGGGCATTATTTTGAGCATGTAAAAAACGCAGCAAGATGTTGGATTTACAGGGAAAGGCATAACTTTGCTACGCATGGAAAACTCGTTGCAGTCGATGCACTTGCTCGTTCGTGCAATATATTTTTTTACAACCTTGGAACAAGACTAGGGTTTGACCGATTGCTCACTTGGTATCAAAAATTTGGGCTAACACAGCCTTTGTCGGCAAAACTTACGAACTCTTCTGCGAGTGGATCCCAAGGGCATTCACCATCGCAAGAAGATATTGTTCGTTGGAAAGAACGAGGAGAACTTGCGTTTGAAACAATCAGCATGGCAATTGGACAAGGTCCTATTACTTGGTCGCCACTGCATGCAGCAGCAGCGTATGCCACGCTTGCTCGAGGTGGTATTTGGAAATCCCCAACGCTACTTAAAAACGGTGAACAGGAGATAATCGATATTGCCCTCAATCCTGTAGGTGTGCAGTTAGCGATGAAGGGTTTGCAGGATTCTCTTTCAAAGGATTACGGAACGGGATCGCTGCTTACATACGGAGCAAGAGATCGTGACCCAATTTTTAACGTCAATGGTGTTCGCCTTTGGGGAAAAACAGGAACTGCTCAAGCACCGCCGCATAAGCCAACAGGAATCACTCAATTAGATCATTCTTGGTTTTTAGTCATGGCTTCGAATAAAAATGAAACTAAGCCAAGTGTGATTGTTGCAGTACTCATTGAGCACGGCGGTTCTGGCGGTAGAGTTGCTGGCCCAATTGCGAATCAAGTGATTCATGCACTACAAGATGAAGGGTATTTGGGTGGAGTACGATGAGCCGTTTTGGAGCGAAAAAGTTAAATTTGTCTTCAATACGGATTTTTCATGCTGGCTGGCTCGTTGTTGCTGCTGCACTTGCACTCACGTGCATCGGAGTTGTCGCAATTGATACGACTCGTCCAAGTATAGCGACCCGTCAACTCGCTCTTGGGTGTTTGGGTATTGGTGTTGGAATTGCAGTTGCGACAATTCCAACTAGACGGTTACGGCAAGCAAGTTGGTGGTTGCTTGGTTTAGGGCTATTGCTGTTAATTTTCTTGCTTATTCCAGGCGTACCAGATTTTATTGTTCACCCAAGAAATGGTGCAAGGCGATGGATAAAACTCTGGCGTATGGATTTTCAGCCTTCTGAATTGGTAAAGATTGCGTTTGTTCTTGCCTTGGCATCACATTTACGTTTCAAACATCACTACCGAAAATTTAACGGCCTCGTCGTTGCGCTTTGCGTTGTTGTACCTTCAACATTTCTCATTTTGATCGAGCCAGACCTTGGAACAGCAATGTTATTCTTGCCTGCGATGCTTGCAATGTTGATTGCAGCAGGTGCGAAATACAAACATTTAGTCATCATTGCACTCCTTGGTATTTCAGCATCTGTCCCCATGTATATGATGTTGAAGCCCCATCAAAAAGATCGAATTACGGCACTTATTGCTCAAGTTCAAGGAGATGATCGCTACGAACAGAGTATTGGATATCAAGGCGCCAGAGCGATGACACTCATTGGTGCGGGGCAAATGTGGGGAGTTGGGGAAACAGATGCAAAGGAACTTCTTGCAGCGAATCACTTGCCAGAAGAACATAACGATATGATTTTCGCAGTAATCGTTTTGCGGTGGGGGCTACGAGGAGCGATCATTGTATGGGCGCTTTATGCAATACTAGGAATCGGGGGAATACTCGCTTCGATTGGTTGCCGCGATCCGTTCCCGAGGCTTGTGGCCGTTGGGTTAACTTCAATGTTACTTTCGCAAATGGTGATTAACACCGCGATGACACTTGGACTTGCTCCAATTACCGGATTGACCCTTCCTTTTATGAGTGCAGGAGGTTCAAGTCTAGTGGTGGCTTGGCTCATGGCGGGTATCCTGTTCGGTATCGCGATGCGTCGCGACCCACTTATGACCCGCGAAGGATTTACTTTTACCGATGGAGCGAATGACTAATGCTTGCAGTTGAATGCATACCTGAAGATTTTTATCGAGAAACCGCAGTGCTTGGAATTGCATTTGACGATGGTGATATTACAAAACTTGCTCAATTTTTAGATTTGTTATTAGAAACAAATCGCTTGTTTAATCTAACCGCAATCAAAGAGCCGGTCGATGGATGGAGCCGTCATATTCTCGATAGTTTGTCGTTATTGCCAGTTCTTGCAAAAGAAGAAGTGAAGCATGTAATTGATGTTGGTAGCGGAGGAGGGTTGCCCGGCATTGTGCTTGCAATCACGATGCCCGAGACAACTTTTGTTTTGGTTGAAGCGACAGGAAAGAAAGCGGATTTTTTAAGACACGTTGTTGAAGTATTAGAACTAGACAATGTGACGATTGCAAATGCACGCGCCGAAGATGTTGGGACAAAAAATGGTGGTTTCCGTGATGCTGCAGATGCAGTGATCGCAAGGGCAGTTGGACCATTACAAGTTTTATTAGAACTGACAGTACCTATGGCGAAGGTTGACGGAATTGTGATCGCGATTAAAGGGGAGAAGGCACAGGAAGAGATTGAACATTCAAGAAAAGCAATGCATGTTTTGCATTGTGAAGTTGAATCAACAAATCGTTCTACAACTGGAACAGTTGTCGTCATTCGGAAAAAAGACCACACCCCGCAAAAGTATCCGAGGGTTCCCGGTGAGCCAAAGCGTGATCCTATCGGCGGTAAACTAAAAAAATGACCCCTTCAAGTGACCCGATGTTTACAGAAGGTGGCCCACTTAGCCAATGTTTAGATGGATGGGAACCACGCTCGCAGCAAGTTGAAATGGCTTCTGCTGTTGCAAATGCTTTTGAAACTAAGCGGACATTACTCGTAGAAGCTGGTACAGGTGTTGGCAAATCATTTGGTTATCTTGTTCCTGCGATACGCAGAATTCGTGAGCACGGCGAGAAAGTTGTCATCGCTACAAACACGATCACGTTGCAGGAACAATTAATGAATAGTGATGCCCCAACTTTGCATAAGGCATTTGGCGGCGGTTTTACACCTGTGCTTGTGAAAGGTAGAGCAAATTATGTTTCAATCCGAAGATTGGAGCGGGCGAAACAGCGAGCCACAACATTACTGAGTGATTCAAAAGCGATTAAATCTTTGGATCAACTCGTCCGTTGGTCAAAAGCCACAATAGATGGATCTAAAGCAACCATGCCTTCGATGCCGCGTGGCGATGTATGGGATTTGGCTAGAAGTGATGCTGGAAATTGCCTTGGGCGTAAGTGTCCAAAGCATGAATCTTGCTTTTATCAAGAAGCTCGCCGTGAAATGGAACGCGGCAATTTGCTTATTTGCAATCATGCGCTATTTTTCTCTGATCTAGCACTCCGAATGATTGATCGAGGTTTCTTGCCCAAGTATGACCATGTCATTCTTGATGAAGCGCATTCGATTGAAGATGTTGCTTCAGATCACTTTGGGGCATCGATTTCTGAAGCAAGAGTTGAGTATTTTCTTCGATCACTTGTTTCATCTTCACGGAAACCAAAGTCTGCAGGATTTTTACAATCTTTACAGCGCGATGGCGCGGACCCCGAACTTGTTTCACAGTGCGTAGAGTGTGTCACACGATGCGAGTTCGCTTCACAATCTTTTTTTGATTCACTTGTGAAATGGATCAGAGAAAAAGCGCCCCGTAATGGTCGTGTTACATCTCCGGGCGTTGTGGAAAATACACTCTCGATTCCATTGATGGAACTCGGAAAACACCTAATTTTGTTGCGCGAATCACTTTCAAGTGATCCAGAGGCAGCCGAAGCAGGAGGCTACGGGCAGCGCGCAATGGACATGGGAAAAAGTTGCGGACTGTTAATCAATCAGGAAATTTCTGGCTGCGTGTATGCAGTCGAAGGTGTTCCAATACATGCTTCCAAAGGCAGACCTCCAAGGCCATCACTTCGCGCGATGGCAGTTGATATTGCTCCAGTTCTAAAGGAGCACTTGTTTGAAGCATCCGCATCAGTGGTTCTAACTTCTGCAACCCTTGCTACGGGTGGTGGAGATTTTTCTCTGGTGAAATCTCGCCTTGGTTGCCAGGACGTTGATGAATTGCGCCTTGGCAGTCCCTTTGATTTTGCAAGACAGATGCGTGCGTGGGTTGATACAACAATGCCAGAACCATCAAGTAGTGAATACACTCAGAAACTTGCAGATCGAATAGTCGATCTCGTAGGAAGAACAAGTGGTGGCGCATTTGTTTTATTCACAAGTTATAAGTTGCTCAACGAAGTTGCTCAAATGACGCGGTATGAAATAGAAGGCCGAGGTATGACCTTGTTGGAACATGGTTCTTCAGTGACACGGTCTGTATTGCTTGAGCAATTTAGATCCAATGAAAACTCTGTTCTTTTTGGGACTGCGAGTTTTTGGCAGGGGGTGGATATTCGTGGAGAAAATTTGCGAAATGTGATAATTACTCGCCTTCCTTTTGAAGTGCCAGACCGACCAATTGTTGAAGCGCGTCAGGAAATAATTAAAAATGGTGGCGGAAATCCTTTTATGGATGATCAGCTCCCTCGGGCAATCATTCGTTTTCGTCAAGGTATTGGACGCTTGATTCGTAGTAGTAGTGATCGAGGTGACGTTTCGATTTTAGATTCAAGAGTTGTGCGAAAGTTTTATGGTGGAGCGTTTCTTGCATCATTGCCAGAAGGTGTAGAGGTAGTGGATTTAGCAGCAGAAGATTGCTTCTAGTAGAATGTTATCATGACAGTATTTAAAGCATATGATGTTCGCGCGGTTTATCCTGATCCCCTTTGCGAAGAGACTGCACGTAAAATTGGTTTAGCAACGGGAAGGTTAATGCTTGCTGAAGCAGATGGTCAAACTACGATGGTAGTTGGGCACGACATGCGTCTGAGCAGCCCTTCACTTGTCGAAGCATTAAAAGATGGTTTACTTGAAGTAGGCTGCGATGTCGTTGATGTTGGTTTAGTTGATACGCCTTTTATTGCATTTGCAGTAAATCATTTGAGTGCAATTGGTGGAGTACAAACCACGGCATCTCATAATCCTGCGCAGTACAACGGGTTTAAGATTTGCAGAACAAAAGCGAAGCCGGTTGGAATGGGAACGGGTTTAGAAAAAATTCAATTGATGGCAGAAGATTCTGATGAGCCAACTATTGCAACTGATCGTGGTTCTGAAAAATCGATAGATCTGTGGGATGCGTACAGAGAACATGTGTTTACGTATCTAGATCCAAAAATACAAAGTGGTGAAATTACCATCCGCGCCGCTGTTGACGCATCAAATGGAATGGCAGGAACGATGGTTCCAAAACTATTTCGCGATGTCAAAGGTCTCGAATTGATTGAAATTAATTTTGAAAATAACAAGGGTACGTTTGTGCACGAGCCAAATCCACTTGTTGATGCAAATTTGCAGCAGACGATTGGTGCTGTTAAAGAACATAATTGCCATTTGGGAATTTGTTTTGACGGTGATGCTGACAGATGCATGGTTGTAGATGAGAAAGGTAATATTGTTGGTTGTGATTTAATTACGGCTTGGCTTGCACCAAAATTTTTAGCCAATGAAGATTCTGGATCGATTGTTTATGACCTTCGCTCGAGTCATGCAGTTTCAAAAGCAATCGAATCAGCAGGTGGTTTATCAGTGCGAAGCCGTGTTGGTCATGTTTTTATGAAGCAAGCAATGGCGGAACATGATGCACCCTTTGGCGGTTAACTTTCTGGCCATTTTTACTTCCGAGATAATTTTTATGCTGATAGTGGAGCGATGGCATTTGCTGCGGTTGTGACTGCACTTGCGAATAGTAATGCTACATTAAGTGAACAAATTTCCCCTCATCAACAATATTCGCAAAGTGGTGAAATTAATTTTGAGTCGGATGACAAAGAAGCCGCAATGGCGATGCTTGTTTCTGCATATCCAGATGCAACGATCGATCGCCTCGATGGCGTTACTGTTGATTGTGGCGACTGGTGGTGTAATGTTCGCGCATCCAATACTGAACCGCTTCTTCGCCTTAATCTCGAAGCAGCAACACCAGAAGAAGTCGCTACCCGCGTTGAAGAAGTTTCGCCCATACTGGGCCTCCGCGTTGATCATTAAACTATCTCGTAGGTAGTTTATTATTCCCCAGCGATGGTACCGTCCCATGGGGATGAAGCAGTAGCATGGAGTTTGCGGGGGATGCGGCCAGCGCGATAACCGTGGTAACCAGCATCGCAAGCGAGTTTCATTGCAGTTGCCATTTTGACGGGATCACTTGCATGAGCAATACCGGTATTGAGCAGCACGCCATCAGCACCAAGTTCCATTGCAACTGTCACATCACTTGGTGTACCAACACCAGCATCAACAATAACCGGATAACTTGCCTCGCCACCATGCTCAGGTTTCTTAAGTAAATCGATACACAATTGAATCGCGCAAGGATTAGCAACACCACGGCCAGTGCCAATTGGACTGCCTGCGGGCATAACACAAGTTGCACCCGCATCACGAATACGAGTTGCCATAATCGGGTCGTCACTTGAATAGCACATTACAGAAAAACCATCGGCAACTAATTCTTTACACGCTTCTAAAGTACCAACAGGGTCAGGTAATAACGTTGTTTTATCTCCAAGTACCTCAAGTTTTACCCAATTACTCCCCGCGTTATTCATTTGCTCAAGAATGTCTCGTCCAAGGCGAGCAACTCTCACTGCATCTTCAGCAGTGAAACACCCCGCAGTGTTTGGAAGAATTGTGTACTTGTCACAATCAATAAAATCTAAAATAGATCTACCTTCACTGTCGACAAGGCGTTCTCTACGAACTGCAACTGTGACAGCAGAACAGCCACTTGCTTCGAGCGCTGCTTGCATTGTTTCATAATCAGGATATTTGCCTGTTCCAACAATTAGCCGGCTTGTTAACGTGACATCTTGAAGTTCAAGTGGTGGAATTGCGTTAGTGGTCATTGTTTTCATTTCTCTTTATCCTCCACCTACAAGTGTAACAATTTCAACTATGTCCCCGTCTTGTAGTTTGTACGCATCTCTTTCTTTATGCGGCACAAGCTTTTTATTTACTTCAATAGCACACAGCGTATTCAACTGATCCATCTGCGCGAGCAATTCACTCAACTGTAGGTTCTTGACTTCAACATTTTTACCATTGACTGTAATCACAATACAATTGTACCTTTAGTGGTGCAAGAAAATAGGCCGAGTTGAATTTTCTAATGCAAACTTTGCTGTATCACCTAGTAATTTCCGACCGAGGCGTGTTCTTTTTGCCGCGCCCATGACGAGTAAGTCAGCGTTGCATGTTTCCATAGTTTCAAGAATTGCATTGGGAGCTTTCTCTTCAACTCGTTTTTTCGTTGTAGAAAAAGTATGCGCTTCAAGATATGAAGCAGCATCTTCGAGAAGTTCAGTTGCTTCGCCATCTTGCCCTTCAAAACAAACCACTGTTGTTGGCATTGGTTTCCAAATTCCAACCATGCAGAATGCTTTCATTGCCCTTGCAGCAAGCGGTGATCCGTCATACGCCACCATTGCAGATTGAATCGGTTTGTATTCATCTGCTACGGCAAGGAGTGGTCGTAATCCAGCACCGATCACATCAAGCACCAGATGCCCGTGGTCATGTAATACTCCATACTCAAACAAGCCACGTAGTCCAATGACGGTGATATCGTGATACCTCCAAGCTGAGAGTAATCTTGCTGCGCTATCTCCCGTTTCTTTTAAGACGCGATTTGTTATTCCCGCATTTGTGCATGCTTGCTCAAACTGCGAAATAGAGTTCTCTATATTTTCTGAAGCCAATTCCATTCGATGTTCTGCAAGTTCGTGTGCTGCGGATGCACCACCCATGGGTATCGCTCCAACATCCTTTAATCGGTCTGTATCAAAAACAGTTACACCCGAGAGTTCTGCGTGATGTTCTTTGGCAAGTTCAACGGCGTGTTTGATTGCAGATTGTGTACAGGATGTTCCGCTAAGAGCGACTAGAATTCGTTTGATCATTGTATTGACTCCTTAGACCAGGAAGAGAAACGTAATTAAAACAAAAATGGGGATCAAAACAGGAATACTGTATTTGAACATAAAACCAAAAAATGAAGGCATTTCGATACCTTCTTGTTCTGCAATTGCTTTAACCATAAAGTTAGGACCATTGCCGATGTATGTCATTGCTCCCATAAAGACAGCGCCAAGGCTCACTGCGATGAGCAACAATACAGGAACACTGCCATTGTTCACAGCAAGCATTTCACCCTCAGGAATTGATTGTGAAAGTTTAAAGAAAACAACATAGGTTGGGGCATTATCAAGAAAACCTGAGAGTGTTCCTGTTGACCAAAAGAAGTGCCAAGGTTCATTCATAGTTGATGTGATTGCTTTGCCACTTGCTTCAAGAACGGCAAGTGGCACTTGCATCGCGATGAAAATACCAGAAAACAACGCAGCAACCTCGAGGATCGCAGCGTATGTAAAGTTGTTCGCTTTATGTATTGCCTCTGGAGTTGTTTTCAATGAAAGTACAACGAAAAGCAACATAAAGAGTTCGCGGCAATAGGGGAAGGGCGTCCAATCCGTACCAATGAGGGGCTTGGTACTGTCAACAAGCGCTGCTGTTGCAACGATGCCTCCAATCCAGAGAAAGTTTATTCCGCCTTGAAGTCGTAGAGGTTGTTGATGTGTTTCGTCGGGCTTGTGATCTCTCGCAGATTCTTTTCGGTATAGCATCGAATCCCAAACAAAATAAACAACGAGCAAAATCCCACAAGTTGTTGCCCACATTGGCCAAAGCCCAAGAGTCCACATGAAGGGGACACCGCGTAAATAACCTAGAAATAGTGGTGGGTCACCGATTGGTAAAAGTGTACCGCCAATATTACTCACTAAGAAAATGAACATTACAATTGTGTGTACTTTGTATTTTCGTTGTGAATTCGTTTTGAGTAATGGTCGGATCAGTAACATACTTGCGCCAGTTGTACCAATGAAACTTGCTATTCCGGCACCAATTGCAAGAAACGAAGTGTTAATTCTAGGGGATGCAGCTAAGTCACCGCTGAGATAAATTCCACCACTGATTACGTACAAACTGAAAAGTAATACGATGAAGGGTATAAAGTCCTTCATGATTGAGTGTTCAAGCATCGGTCCAATCGAGTCACTGCCAGAAGTAAAAGCCATAAATACGATCGTTGCAGCTGAACAGCACATCGCTACAAAAAAACGATTGATGTTGTATTCCCACCAGTGCCTAGTCAAATTCAGAAGTGGTAGTAGGGCGATGGCGCCAAGGATTCCAAGAAAAGGCAAAATGCCAATTTGCCAAAGGTGTGGCATGTGCGGTTCATGATGTTCGCTGTTTCCATCGTGATGGGCTGCTAGAAACCACCCAAGCCAACCAGCGATGCCGAGTGCAATTACGGTCGTAAAGATGAAAATTGGAAGTTTAGACTTTTGGTATTGATCTTGATGCATAACGAATAAGGGGGCACAGAATACCCGCAAGGTCGGGTACAGTGTCGATATGTGTACTGTACCTTTGCTAGTTATTCTTCTTGTAGCACCTCAAGGCGAATTTATTCAGCAAATTGATGGATTTCTTGAGCCTGTTCACGCCATAGAATTGCCAAATGGCGGGTTTGCAGTTGCTGACCGAATGGCAGATGAAGTAGTGTTACTTGATAAAAGTGGAAAACGAATAGGAGTTTTGGAGGGTGAACACGATTCGCCAATGCATCTTTCGATAGTTGATGGCGAAGTTGTAGTTGATTCTGTGCCGGCAACGCATCTAATTTGGACAGGAGTCGAAATGAGAACACCTGGACTCGGTGTGAGGACTCCCGATGGTTGGATTGTTCCGGATCGCCTTGGACATTCGATTCATCATTTTGATCAAGAGGGCCACTCGATTGGGAAGTGGGGAGCGCATGCAGTCTTGCCTCATGAAGGAAATGGGAAATTGCACTATCCAGATTCCGTATCTCTTACACAAAATGGAAAACAACTTATTGTTTGCGAAGGGTTTGAAGGACGCATCCAAATTTTTGAACTAGGTGAAGGCGAACCTGAAGCCCCGCCACCGATTACAAACATCGCCCACTTTGGAAAGCACATCGACTCGTTCGGTGACCTCATTGTGGTCGCGGAACCAGAACTTGGCGATATATATTTGTTTCGTACTGGGTTAGAAGTACCAATACAACTGACACGTTTTGGAGGAGAGGGAGATGCGCCGCACCAATTCAATTGGATCGATGGGCTTTGGATTGGTGATGGGGTCTTGAAAGCAATCGGAAATGGAAGTTTGAAAACGTTCACTTTTGAGCACGATCCAGAAAGTAAAATGCGTGCGATTCCAGGCATGGTGAAATTTCAACAATCTGTTAGTAACGCATGTTTTGCCGGGCCGTTTGACAAAGGCATGGTGATGGCTAGTGCTTCTGACATTGCAGTTTTAGAAGATAAAAAAAGCATGTGGACTGTCGATAGGTCTGCAGAAACTGTGCAATTAGTATCAACTGAAGATTTTGTTCCATCGGTGACTATCTCCGGGTTTGTTGAGCCACAAGGTGTCGCTATTGAACGAAATGGCGATATTCTTGTGTCTGACATTGGTGCTTCGCACATAAAACGTTTTTCGCCTGAGGGAGTATTACTCCTTACATTTGGTGAAAAAGGATTCAAGCCGCATCAGATGAATAAACCAGCGGGAATTACTGTGTTAGATGACGGAACTATCGTTGTAGTTGATTGGGGAAACCATCGTGCTCAGATGTATGATCACGATGGAACTTGGCTTTCAACCTTTGGGCGAGGAAGATTTTGGACAAACAAAAATGTTAAAAAATAGTGTACTACTTTTGCTTTTGCTTACAGGGTGCGCTGCGAGCGCAAGACCTCACGTTGTCAGTAATGCTAAGAATT
>JABABS010000064.1 GCA_014238125.1 Phycisphaerales bacterium | reverse complement strand
ATCGCCCTTCTGTTGAGCGCTTAAAATCACGGCACCATGACGTTGTTCTGGAATATGCATTCGAATCGTAGACGTAGGCCTAACAAGTGGCAAATCATCTGGTTTGATTTTTGTATTGATTGACCATAACGAATTCCCACCAACTGGAATATCATTGCGCCGAAGAAAGACCATGCCCTCATGATCTACCCCAGCGATTAGTCCGCCATCTTTTGCAGGCACATGATGTACTAATGAAGAAAGGCGATAGTCAATATCATTACTTCCTACTCCAAGTAAAAAACCAGACCACGTGTTTTGAGTTGGCTCACTTTCTTGTGTGATCGCCGATGTCGTGACAGTGGCCGTAAAGTCGCCTTCAGTTGTTGCAGTAAGGAAGTGCAACGTTCGCATGGGTAACCGTGCATTGACTTCAGTGCAAAGGACTTTTTTATCCTTCACCTGCCAATCCTGCAATCGATTTGCGTGCCAATCTTTACCAATCCAATGCTGGTTTGGAACGTCGTTCCAATTTTGTTGCATTTGGGTTGTTGCAGCGAGCGTTAATGCGACTAATAACATGGCATAGCAAGGTACTTCGCAACCCATGCACCAACGGCTGTCTTACCTGACCCAGAATGTCCAAGAATCACAATTGCTGACATACGCGCATCATAAACCTATCGCACTATAAATGCGAACTGTGTTATGTAAAACTATGCTATCGGGGACTGCGATTTCAATTAGAATACCAACATGAGATTTAAATACAATTCAATCATATTTTCTTTTTTTGTATCCTTATCGTTCGCGATTGCATGTTCTGCCGCTGATCTTAAACCGTTGCAAGATTGGATGCAATCGCTAGTAGATGACAACAAGGTAGTTGGATGCATGGCCCAAATCACACAAGACGGCAATACCATCTACTTAGAAGCCATTGGCAAACGATCTCCAGAAGCCGAAGATTTATTATTACCTACTCAAGTCGTTCGAATCTACTCAATGACAAAAGCGATAACCTCTGCCGCAATCATGCAACTCATTGAACAAGGTCTGATTGGTATTGACGATCCCGTTTCGTTTTATATTCCCGAATTTGCAGATGTTAAAATATTAATTAATGGTGAATTCAAACCACCAAACAAAGAAGTGACTGTCCGTGAATTAATTACACACACATCTGGCATCGGATACAGTTTTTCTGCAACAGGTGAATTTTTGCCCTATTACAGAGAAGACATTATTGATGATAAGACACTTGAAAATGCCGCTAAAAAAATTGCGGGAATGCCACTGATTTCACAACCCGGCTCAAAGTTTATTTATGGATTAGGCATTGATGTACTCGGACGCATTATTGAAGTTGTTTCTGGAAGTGATTTCGAATCGTATTTACGTAAACATATTTTTATGCCGCTTGGTATGGTAGATACTGGATTCACGCCAATGCGATTACTCCAACCAATGCCCATTGTTACTGAAATCAATGGAAATTTGGTCGTTGATAATATCCATTACGCAAAGTCAGCCTATGAATTAAACCCTAATTACGCTTCTGGTGGCGGTGGTCTCTGGTCAACTATTGGAGATTACACAAGATTTATTATGGCGATAGAACAAAACGGCGAACTTGAGGGGAAACGAATTCTCGGATCAGAAACTGTAAATTTCATGGTACAAAACCAAATTAGCCCTGGTATCAATAGAGAAAACATTGAAAATCCAATCAAGTTCAGTTTGGGTTTTGGGATAAGAAGTGCTATCGAGACATCTTCGGGATTGCGTGGCGAAGGCCGCTTGGCATGGGGTGGTGCGGCATGCAGTTATTTTTTCATAGATCCCTCGCAAGATGTTACTGCTGTTTTTGCAACACAATTATTTCCGTTCAACTCTCAGTTAAATGACGAGTTTCATTACATTGTTCTAGAGTCGCTTGCACAGGAAGATGTAAATGCAGGGCCTCAAAAATAAGATCTTTTGAAAATGATTTTACTTGTAGACGGTGCAGGAGTTTAACGAGTAGTTGAATGGCGAGGCAAATCAAACCCCCACCGTTGCGGAATGTTCTCGAACTTACATTAACTCTTGCTAAGAACCAAACACGCTCCCCTGTTATGTAAAACTCT
>JABABS010000088.1 GCA_014238125.1 Phycisphaerales bacterium | reverse complement strand
GTATTTAGTTTTTCGTAAAGAATCTGTAACTGCAGACGGTGCAATGAGAAACACCCACATGCATAAACAGGGGGGTGTTACTCGATGGGCGAGACAGGATTCGAACCTGTGAAGGCATACGCCAGCAGATTTACAGTCTGCCCCCTTTGTCCACTTGGGTACTCGCCCTATTCAATTGAATTTGGTATCCTACCCGCCTCGTGGACAGCGGGCAAGCGTGAGCAAGCCCCAATCCCACATGCCGCCGTAGCTCAATTGGTAGAGCGCTAGATTTGTAATCTTGAGGTTGCGGGTTCAAGTCCCACCGGCGGCTTTGATAAGACCTTGGCTTCTGCCGAGGTCTTTTTTTTTATCGGGCATGATGAATCTATGTCAAAAAAGGGTAAGTGGTTAACCTACGCTCAACATGAATTCTTGTTCATGTGTAGTCCTTTTTACAGTTGAGATTTTATTGTTACAGCGCTGCACTATAAAACGTGACCCAAGTGTGGACAGCGGTGTGATTTGAATGCTCGATATGGTTGAGCGAAGGTGGTTCGCCGCCGTGTCTTTGATGGCAACTGGATTGCACCATGGACGTGGGGGCGATATCACTTTGATTATAAACTTTTAGGTCATCTCTCAGATGGTGGTTTTGATCATCGAAAGCACATGGCAAACGCTCGGAAAACATAACAGGTACTATTCACCACTTCATGGAACCTAATACTGAACCAAAACGACAAACACGCGTGACCTGCGGCCCTGGGTTGGCGTCATATCTTCGAACTGAATTAGAAGAACTTGGTTTTGAGATTCGCTCGATGGACCGAACAGGTGTTGAAATTAGGGCTACGAATACTGAAGCAATGCGTTTGAATTTGCGTTTGCGAACTGCGTTTCATGTGATGCAACGGTTTGGTGATGTGTATTGTAAAGATGCCGATGCGTTGTATAAAGAAGCTGTTGCGCTGCCGTGGGAGCGAGTGATTGATCCAGACGGATTTGTTTCTGTGACATCTTCGGTCAAAAATGAGACCATCACAAATTCTATGTTTCCAAATATGCGATTGAAAGATGCAATATGTGACCGTATGACGAAGGTCGCAGGTAAACGGCCTGATTCTGGCGCAAGTGTTGACAAGGCTGTTATTCATTTACACTGGGTAAAAGATAAGGCTCGTATTTATCTGAACTTAACTGGTAGAAAACTTTCTGACAGAGGTTATCGAAAGATTCCGTGCTTAGCACCAATGAGAGAATCATTAACTGCTGGCGTCTTGAAGGAAATGAATTATGACGGAAGCCGTCCACTCGTTGTACCGATGTGCGGAAGTGGAACAATTGGCATTGAAGCTGCGTTGATGGCAAAGGGTAGAGCGCCGGGACTACTTCGCGGGAACTTTTCGTTTATGCACTTTGTAGGTTATGACGAAGAGGCGTGGGGGAAAGAGCGTCTCGCTGCGAAGAAACTTTTGAAGAAGGAAGATCCTGCACCGATTGTTCTTTCTGATATTGATTCAGAATGCGTTGAAGCCTCAAAGAAAAATGCTGTCACTGCAGGTGTTGATCATTTGTTGGAATTCCATGTTTGTGACTTTGCAGAGACACCGATGCCTACCGATGTTGGCGATGTTATTTTGCACGGTGAGTATGGTAAACGCCTTGGTGATGATGACCTAGAACTGGATTACAAACGAATCGGTGATTATTTGAAAACAAATTGTGCAGGCTGGGATGGATACGTGTTTACTTCTGGAAAGCCATTGATCGCAGCGATTAGACTGAAAGTAGCCCGAAAAACACCATTTATGAATGCAGACATCGATTGCAGATTGTTGCGATATGAGTTGTACAAAGGATCTAAAGAAAAAATTGTGGACTCCGCCTCATAACACGTCATACTAGGGGGCATGAAACTTATATTCACGATTGCTATCACTTGTTCAGTTGCATCAGCGCAGTGGCCAGATACTCCTGATACCAATTTGGGTATTTGCACAGCGAGTGGTGAACAAGCAATCACGAAACTTGTTTCAACAGCTGATGGCGGTTGTTACGTAAGTTGGTTCGACAATCGAGGCGGGGGGTATGACGTGTTTATGCAACGGCTCAATGCTTCGGGCGAAGCGCAGTGGGAAACCAATGGCATCATGATTGCAGACCGGGGGTATTCCTCAGTCATGGATTTTGGTTTGACAGTGGATAGCTCAGGAAATGCTGTTGTGACCTATCGCAATGATGTAGCCTCTGGAGACACTATCGAGGTGAGCGCAGTGAATACTGCAGGGACTATCCTATGGACAACAACAGTCCAAAATGGAGGACCATTTGTCGCGTCTCCTGTTATTACGACTGTTGATGATGGTGTAATAGTTGGGTGGATCAACGATGAAGACTCAAAATTTCAAAAGTTACATTCAGATGGAAACGCCGCGTGGCTCTCGCCACTTACAATGAGTGATCCAGCAGGTGGTTCACTTTACGTTGCTGATTTGCATCCATCGCTTGATGGAAGCGTGATTGCTTCTTTTGTGCAGTACACGACATTTTGGGGTACTAAAGTGTTAAAAGCGCAGCGAATCAGTGGTAGTGGCTCCACGATGTGGGTCGGATTGGTTTCTGTCATGTTGGATAACTCTCTACAAATGGGTGCGTATCCTGACTTTGTTTCAGACAACAACGGCGGTGGTTTCTTTACGTGGTATGGAGTGGGCCCTTTGCAATGTTATGCCACTCGAATTTCAAGTAATGGTGCGATGTGGTTTGGAGGGCAAGTACAGGTCGCATCAAGTTTTGGTAGCACAGAGCGAGTAAACCCTGTTGGTGTTCGCGATGGAAGTGAATTTGTTGTCTTCTTTAGATCACAGGATAACTCGCAGAGCGAAGATGGAATTGGTGTGCAGCGACTATCTACAAATGGTGGATTACTCTGGGGAAATGCTGGGATTTCTTTGAAACCAACTTCGTCTTCCCCTCAATACGGAAATTTTGCTGCTGCAAAAACAGATGGTGGTGTTGTGCTGGTATATGCCGAGTCCCCTTCGTTTGGTAACGATGTGATGAATGCATTGAGTGTCGATGCAGCAGGTACTGTGGAATGGACAGCAAGTGTAAGTTCGACGCCATCGAGCAAAAGTCGAACAGATGCTACAGGTGTAGGGGGTGGGATCGTGCTAGCTTGGCAAGATGACCGCAGTGGTTCAAATGATATCTATGGACAACGTATAAACGGCGATGGTTCACTTGGCAATAACGCCAGTTGTAACGCCGATCTGAATGGTGATGGGTTAGTTGGCGTAAGTGATTTGCTTCAAGTGATTGATGCGTGGGGAGCGTGCGGCATAGTATGCGCTGAAGACCTTGACAGTGATGGAGCTGTTGGCGTGAGTGATTTACTCATGATGATTGATGCGTGGGGTGATTGTTAAAGCACTTGCCCAGCTTTAGGGTAGGAACCGAGTATTTCAATTGATGTGCAAAAAGCACTTGCGTTACTGACAGCAGTTTGTAATTCGGCAGTATCTCTGTGCGAATCAGCGTCAATATAAAACGTGTAATTCCAATTCACTCTACCGCTGGGGCGTTTGTCGATGTGGCTGAGGTTTATTCCATTGTCGCGGAATGCTGCAAGCACATCTACGAGTGCGCCTGGCTCGTGCTTGGTTGTAAACATAATTGTAGTTTTGTCATTACCTGTTGGATTTGCAGTTTCTTTTGCAAGAACGAGGAACCGCGTGATGTTTTCAGCACGATCTTGTACATTTTCAACTGCAATTTCGACACCATACTCTTGTGCGGCAAGTTGTGAGCCAATCGCAGCAAAGTGTGAGTCTTTTGCAGCAAGTTTCACAGCTTGAGCGCTGCTTGCAGTTTCTATCATTTCCACGTTCGGGAACATTTCTGCTAGCCATTTTCTGCATTGTGTGAAGACTTGTGGTTTAGATGCAATTGTTGTGATTTCTTTTGTTGGTCCGTTGCAAAGTAAGCAGTGCCTGATATCGATGAGTGCTTCGGCGTAAATTGTGACATCGTGATTTTGAAATGCATCAAGGGTATCGGTGATCGAACCACTCGTGGAGTTTTCGTACGGGACGAGGCCGTACGCACAATGCCCAGATGCAACTTCGCGAAAAACACGATTGATTGTAGGTACGCCGATGCAATCAACGCTTGATCCAAAATGCCGTGTTGCTGCAATGTGGCTAAATGATCCAATAGGTGCTAGGTGCGCGATTGCTAGTGGTTTCTCAAGTTGGAAACTGCCAGACATGAGTTCACGATAAATCGCTTCAATTGTACGGCTTGAAAGCGGTCCATTGTTATGAGCTAATGCTCTATCTAGAACTTCTCGTTCTCGATGTGGAGCGTAAATGGGCGTTTCTGAGTCTCTTTTCAATTCCCCCACATCAACAACTACCTTTGCACGTTCCGAAAGCAATGCAACAAGTTGTTTATCAAGCGTGTCAATCTTTTCACGGAGGTCGTCTAACCGTTTTGGTTCGTTTGTCATTCCCTTAGCATACCGCTTAAGTTTGACCGCGGGTCAAATGCCACACAGAGGCGGACTTGGGAGTCTGGTGCCTCTGTGCGGACGGGTGGATGATGGTTTGGGTGTGATCTACGCTACTTCGTCGACATTTTCTGCAAGCGCTTTAAGCTTGTTGATGCCACGATATTTCCAATTGTTCACAGTTGAGACAGGTACACCAAGAGAAGCAGAGGCTTCGTCGTAACTAAGTCCTTCACATACAACGAGTCTGACAGCGTCACGTTCGTGAGATGGAAGCGTTTCGAGCGCCTTTGATATTTCCATGGATGACCATTGCTGATCGGTAGGAGCAGAGTAATGTTGAAGGTCACTGATTGCTACTTCGCGTTGAGAATCGATGAAACGGTTTTTACGTTGGTTTTTGTTATATCGCCTCTTGATGAGGTTGTCTGCGATCTTGATGAGGTAACTCGATGAGACTTCTTTGTTTTCCAAATCCTTGACTTGGAGAAGGCGTGTGAATACTTCCTGTGCGATGTCTTCAGCAGCACCAGAGGCGAGTGATTTTCGAGCGAAGCAGAAAACGCGCTTGTAATATGCGTCGAAAAGGTCAAGAACACGGTTTGCTCGGTTAGTTGTGATGGGAGTTGTATCGGGCACGACAATCTCTCCTTGTCTTAGCGGCTAGTGACGATCCTGGTCACAAAGTCCACGGCTTAAACAAGCCCGAGTAAGCCAACGTGGCAGAACTCGGGGCAACCTTCAGGGAAAGGTTGCTGGTGCCTCGTTCAGGGAGGCACCTTCATGGGTCCTTGAAGCCAAAACGTGGCTTCTGGGGTTGTTCGCGGTACAAGAGAGTGTTTCGAGTGCTTCACTGGAATCAGTCTTTAGGATACGGACAACACCAACTACGCGGATAAAACGTTTTTGTGAACCATTGGATCAAAAAAAACGCAATAAAAGGCGAAAAGGCTCTCTAGCAGGTATACTCACGCATCTGCAGGATGGATATGAACCTCTATTAAGCGAGAAAAAGATGTCTACTAACAAGAACAAGCGACAAAAGAACAACCATCACGCAATAAAAACGAAAATGAGCGCATCACATATTTTTCGTGTGTTTATGCTCTATTTTGTCATATTCGGGACAATCATTGCCTTTGTAGGCCTCATGGGAGATGATGGTCTTCCCGGAACTGGCTGGTTTATCTGGCTTCTTGGATTTGTTGCTCTTGTGATTTCAATCGTAGCGACAGTTTTCCATATCAAGAGTGGCAAGCGAACGAGCCTAGACCAACTTGCAGACAAGTGGTAAGGCAGTGACAGTCAACGCCGTAGTATTAGGCGCGGGGATGGTGGGTTCGGTGATCGCTGAGGATCTAGCTGACTTTGGTTTTTCAGTTACGATCGCAGACATTAACGGGAGTGCACTTGCAAGAGTTTCTGAAAGATCAAACCAGTCAATCGCAATCGAGCAAATTGATTGTAGCGATCAAGATGCGATTGCTGCACTTGTTTCAACTGCTGACATTGTCCTTGGCGCATTGCCGAGTTGGCTTGGTTTTAATGCGCTCCAAACAATTATAAAGTCAGGCAAACCATATTGCGACATTTCCTTCATGGAAGAAGATCCTAGGTCTTTGCATGAACTTGCAATTGAACATGGAGTGACGTGTGTATTAGATTTTGGAGTTGCTCCGGGAATGAGTCACTTACTCTGTTCAGTTGCTAATGAAACACTTGATGTTTGTAAGCGGTTGGACATTGTTGTTGGCGGTTTGCCTCTTGAGCGATGTTGGCCTTGGGAATATAAAGCACCTTTTAGCCCACGCGACGTTATTGAAGAATACATTCGTCCTGCGCGTATAATTGAGCATGGAAAAATGGTGACTCGTGCTGCATTAAGTGAATGCGTACTGATAGATTTTCCAGGTGTTGGAACTCTTGAAGCGTTCAATTCCGATGGTTTGCGTACATTGTGTGACACACTTAATGTGCCATTTATGAAAGAACGAACGTTACGGTATCCGGGTCACGCCAAACAAATGAAAATGTTACGTGATGGGGGTTTCTTTAAAACAGAAGAGATTGAAATTGGGGGGCAAAAAGTCAAACCAATTGATATGTCTGCAAAAATTTTAATCGACGGCTGGAAATATGAAGAGGGCGAAGCTGATTTAACAGTGATGCGAATAGAGGGCGAAGGCACGCTTGGTGACACAGAGATGTTGATTCGCTGGGATCTTCTTGATTATTACGACAATGAGAAGGGGCAATCAAGCATGGCAAGAACGACTGGCTTTCCGGCAGCTTCGATTGGCCGGATGATTGTTGATGGAACAATTAATATGCCCGGAGTTCATCCACCTGAGACTTTTGGCGGGAACGAAATCGTTGTTAATCGCCTGCTTGCAGAATTAGAAGCCCGTGGTGTAAGTTACATTCGGACGATGGAACCAGTAGCATGACAAAGATAGGATTATTAGGCGCTGGGATGATTGCGAACATTCATGCACAAGCAATCACTGCAACAGGTGGAGAAATCGTAGCGATCTTTGATCCTAGGGAACATCGACGAGATGAATTTGCACAAAAATGGAATTGTGATTCTTGTAGTGATCTTGCAGAGATGTTGTCTCGTTCTGATATTGAAGCAGTTGTTGTTGCAACTCCAAACGATCAACACGCGGAGTTAGCAATAGCAGCAATGCGTGCATGCAAAGATGTTCTTCTTGAAAAACCAATGGCAATGTCACTTGCTCAGTGCGATGAAATTTTGCACGTGCAAAATGAAACTAAACAACTGTTGCAACTTGGATTTGTTTGCAGATTTGCGCCCGCTGCTTTGAAAGTAAAGCAGATGATTGACGAAGGAAAACTTGGGGCGATTCGCCATGCTCGTGCAACCTTGTTACGACAACGCGGCATTCCTGGATTGGGAGGTTGGTTTACAACAAAGGAGAAGAGCGGCGGTGGCTGTCTAATTGACATCGGTGTGCATCTAATTGATCTTCTTTCGCATTTGACTTCTGCATGCGAGCCAAAACGAGTGTTGGGAGTGTGTAGCCAAACATTTTCAATTGAAAGTTATGAGTACGATGAAATGTGGTCAACGCCAAATCCTGATGGAATATTTGATGTTGAAGATGGGGTTATTGCAACAACAACGTTTGCAAATGGAATAACAAATCAAATTGATGTCTCGTGGGCAACACATTTGCCAGGAAGTTACATTCGTGATGGCATCACAATCGAGGGCGATAAGGGCGCCGTTTGGTTTGATCTTTGGGGAGATTCCATTGCTTTTGGCGAGTCAGTTGATGGGAAACCCGCCGAGTCGAAAGTAGAAGTGCATGTCAATGAAGCGTGGGACGATGCGTTTCAATGCGAACACCGTGCATTTGCAATGGGGGTTGCAAACCGAGCTGTTTCCGATGAAGCAGGCACAGGAGAAGATGGACGCAAGGTACAGACAATAGTTGAAGCAATTTATGACTCGAATTTTCAGAACTGTGAAGTTCAGATCAGTCGTTCGTAACTGAAGCGAGAGATGTTTCGTACTGTTTTAATGTAGCAGCGATTGATTCGCCCATTTGACCATCTGCAAACTCAACAGCTTTTTGTTGCCAAGCAATTGCTTTGTATGTTTCGCCAATTTCCCAGTATGCACGAGCGAGTGTGTCGAGGACCATCGCGTCCTCATTGTTAGTCAACTCACTTGCGCGAGTTGCAACTATAAGTGCATAATCGAGGTCTTGCAACTCTGCCGGGGTTTCATCAAGGAGGTTCCACGCAAATGCGTTGAGCACATTTGCATCATCCCATGATGGAGCAAGCATGATTCGCGCCCATTCATACGCGGCTTCCTTATCTTTCTTGCCCGTGAGCAAAGCTTCAAATTTCATCGAGTTCATTTGAGGATTGGATCCGTATTCTTCTGTGAAGGAATCGATAGCAGCAATCCATCCATCCCATTCATCGTTTTCGGTCGCAGCCATATAGACGGAACGCATTTCGTTCATTGCGTTATTTTGTGCTTGCTCTTTTGCAAATTCTGCCCCAGCAGCAGCGAGATCCCAAGTACCGTTTACCACTTGTTCAAGTGGTTCGTCCATGTTCATTGGGTGTCCGATCCAAGCTACTTTTCCATCAGTGTTAATGATGAATGCTGTAGGGATGCCGCGTTGACCGGATGCTTCCATGAATACGCGATATGTTGAACGGTCTGGGTCGACGGTGACGGTGTATCGCATGCGATCGGTGTTGAGGAGATCATCTGCTTTGTTTGTTTCATCTAGGAAGTTAGTGACTGTTTCAAGTTCTTTTTCACTTGAAACACCAATGATTTTTACAGTGTCGCCGTACTTGTCCTGTAATCCACTGAGGTGTGGCATAGATGTGATACATGGACCGCACCAAGTTGCCCAAAATTCCATAACGTAGACTTGCCCGTTTTCAAACCCATCAATTGCATCGCCCTTGACCCAATGGTCGATCGAAATTTCAGGAGCGTTGTCACCAATTGCAAGTGGTGCAGGTGGTGCGTCTACTACTTGTGTTTCTTCAACAGCTGGCACTAAGGGAACAAGTGGGATCATCGCGATTTCTTCGGGTGTTGGGTCTGCAGAAGGATGATCACCAGAGGGATGATCTGCAACGACTTCTTCGACAGACGCGGATTCATCTTCGTCTGTTGTTTCGATTGATGCGACTACAACTGGTGCAGGTTCTTTGGTATCGCTGTATCTGTTGAGTGTTATGCGTAACTCGTCAGCCATGGCGCCTTCTGTTGAAAATTCAACAGCTTTTTCCTGCCAAGAAATCGCAGTTTCGGTTTCGTCAAGTTCCCAATATGCTCGTGCGAGCGTGTCTAGAATGGCAGCATCTTCGTTGTTTGTAAGTTCAGAAGCACGGAGGGCAACTTCAAGGGCGAAGGTAAGGTCTTGTAATTCTGCTGGTGTTCCGTCGAGCATGTTCCAAGCGAAAGCGTTGAGTGCTTGAGCGTTATCCCAAGAGGATTCAAGCATCGTTCGGGCCCAAATGTAAGCACCTTCAATGTCTTTTTTGCCATGTAGGAGAGCGTCAAATTTCATGGAATCGATTTGTGGGTTATTGCCATGTACACCAATGAACTCATCGAGTGCTGCGATCCACATATCCCAATCGTTATTTCCGATTGCTTCGACATAGATTGTTTTTAAATCTTTCATGGCAAGATCTTCACCATGCGTTCTTTTAAATTCAGCAGTTGCAGCAGCGAGATCCCAAGTACCGTTTACCACTTGTTCAAGTGGTTCATCCATGTTCATTGGGTGACCTATCCAGGCGACTTTTCCATTTGCGTTAATAATGAACGCTGTAGGGATGCCGCGTTGACCAGATGCTTCCATGAATACCCGAGATGTTGATCGGTCGGGGTCGACGGTGACGGTGTAGCGCATGCGATCAGTGTTCAGTAAATTGTCTCTCTTGTTTGTTTCTTCTAGAAAGTTTGTGACTGTAACGAGTTCTTTTTCACTTGAAACACCAATGATTTTTACAGTGTCGCCGTATTTGTCTTGCAGCCCACTGAGGTGTGGCATAGTTGTGATACATGGGCCGCACCATGTTGCCCAGAATTCCATGACGTAGACTTGTCCATCTTCAAACCCTTCGATTGCATCGCCCTTAACCCAGTGGTCGATCGAAATTGCAGGAGCGTCGTCACCAATCGCAAGTGGAGTCGGAGGTGCTTGGGCAACTGTTGTTTCTTCAGCAGAAGGTTCTGCAGGAACAAGAGGAGTTGCTGGAATAGATTCGGCTTTTTGGGTGGATTCACAACCAAGTAATGTCGCTGAAATTGTGAGTAGTGCAATTGATGTAGTACGTTTCATTGGTAGAACTTCCTTTTTTGTAAGTCGCAATTGATAAGTGTAGCGTTTTATGCAGCAATTGAGGCAAGCAAAGTGGTCGCAACAATGTCGTATGCAGCATGCGTCCCCGCGGCGATGCCAAAACCTCGATTTACGTAAATGAGGCTGAGGTACACACCTGCGATTCCGTAAAAAAGTAAGGCAACGACGCCCAGAGTGCCAAAATCTGGAAAATCGTGGTACATCGCAAATGTGATTGAGGAGATGATGATCCCGCTGGTTATTCCAGCAAGATTACTCTGCTTGAAGACATTGCAGACAAGCGTGTGAACGCCGGTGATGAGAAGCCACCGGAAGATGAATTCCTCATATAGACCAGCGCCGAGGCTGACGGCAATTCGTTCGAAGAGTTCGAGGTTTATAAGTTGGGAGGGATTCATTGCGGCAGACATTCCTGCGAGTACTGATCCGATTGCAATAAGGGGAAGGGTAAGAATGATTGATTCAAAAACCATACCAAAGATAACTCGTGGTTCGATTGACCAACGATCATTCGACATGACGTGTTTGATTGTCAAGATTGTGATGATTGCAATGCCTCCAAGAAAAAGCCCTTGGGTTGGAGGCATGTCGAATCGTTCAAAGAAACGAACTAACGCGTCATGTGCTTTGATTTGTATGTTTTTATCTGCTGTGTAAAGGGCGATTTCGTAATACACAATCATAGGTAACAGGAAAACAAGGATGTATGAAGGTCGTTGCGAAAGGGTGGTATATCGTTGCCGTGTGGGAGATCCCTGTTTGGAAAGTAGAAGAGGCTGAGCCATTGTGCGCAATGATAGCGATACCCGAACTTTTTCGATTTTTATAAAAGGAAAGTGTTACGCTTGCTTGAGTTGAAGTAGTCGTTTGGAGTACCGACTTTTTGTTCGTGCAGCAGTATTTTTGTGGATTGTGCTCGTGCAGGAAATTTTGTCGAGGAGACCACAGACTTTACGGTATTCGGTTTCCGCTGTAGCAACATCTTTTGCAGTAATCGCATCCAAAAATGCTTTGGATTGATCTTTGATACGTCGTTTTCGCCATTGGTTCATGGCACGGCGTTTCGCGTTTTGTCGGACAGTTTTCTTTGCAGAGATTGATTGAGGCACAGTGGAACTCCAAATACAGATTATTTCCCCAAACAGAAGGGGAACGAGGCATTATCCCAAAATTTGGCCGTCTGTCAACCCTCAGTGGCTTTTTTGACTTGACCCTTAGAGCCAGGTCCAGTTGAATGCGATTTGTGCTTTGATGGCGATTCAGAGGTATCAACTTTCATGTGTTTTGAACTCATGTGTATGGACCTGACGCGGTGGGGTTAGGTCAAATGGTGGAGGGGTATAGCGATGCATGTGTGCTTGTGGTACCCTTCGCGTCCTCGAAAGGGGCACTCAAGCGGGTGTAGCTCAACTGGATAGAGCATCGGTCTACGAAACCGAAGGTTACAGGTTCGAGTCCTGTCATCCGCGTTTCAATGTATTAAATAAACAGCGTAGGGAGTTCATTTTTTGGTGTTTTTACGCTCTCATCACTGATATAATGCTAAGTTGGAGTGAAAATCAACTACAAGTATGGATAAAATTGAAACAGAACAGAACATGCCAAGTACGGAATTACCCCATTTGAAATTGGAAAAATCCCCAATACCAGAACCGGGCATCCTCCTTGGTTGGCTTCGGCAATTACTTTTAATTCGAGAATTTGAAGTACGAACAATGCAGGCGTACCAAAACCGCTTGATTGGCGGTTTTTGCCATGTTTACATTGGGCAAGAAGCAGTTGCTGTTGGTTCAATCGCCGCAGTTAATCCAGACGACCCAATCGTGGCTGCCTATCGATGCCATGGCCACGCCCTAGCTCGTGGAATGGACCCAAAATATTGCATGGCAGAAATGTTTGGTCGAATCGGTGGTTGTGCAAAAGGGAAGGGTGGATCCATGCACATGTTTGATGCACCACACCATCTCTATGGTGGGCACGGCATCGTCGGGGCCCAAACACCACTTGGTACTGGCCTTGCATTTGCAACAAAATATGAAGATGAAGTGCTACATGATGGAAAATCTTCACGTGTCACACTCTGTTACCTCGGAGATGGAGCAATAAATCAAGGTGCTTTTTACGAAGCAATGAATCTTGCAGGTTTGTATGACCTACCTGTTATTTTTGTTTTAGAAAATAACCGGTACTCGATGGGCACTGCAATTGAACGAGGTACTACGATGGCGAATGAACTCCACACAAAGTCAGAAGCGCATGGGATTAATCATGCGATTGTTGATGGTAAAGATGTTGTTTCGTTGTATCAATCTTTTAAATCGATCGCCGATTGGTGCCGCGAGGAATCACGTCCCTTCTTCGTTGAAGCGCAAACGTACCGATACAAGGGACATTCAATGTCCGATCCGAGAAAATACCGAACTCGTGAAGAGGAAGCTCGCGAAGAAGAATTGGATTGCATTCATCGACTAGAAAAATTACTGTGCGATGAACATGATTTGACTCCCGATGGAATCAAATTGATGTCTCGCCAAGTAAAAACACAAGTTCGCGAAGCTGTTGAATGGGCAAAAAAATCTCCAGAGACACCGATGGATGAACTTTACAAGGATGTGTACGTTGACCATTGGGGACCATTTACGGGGACGTCCAAGCCTCAAATGATGCAAGGTGAAGACGAATGAGCGAAAGAATTATAGAATATCGCGACGCACTTTGTGAAGCAATGTCTGAAGAAATGCGTGAAGACCAAAAAGTGTTTTTGCTAGGCGAAGAAGTTGCGCAGTACAACGGTGCATACAAAATCAGCAAAGGCATGCTCGACGAGTTTGGCCCTCGTCGTGTCATCGACACACCAATCAGTGAAAGTGGTTTTTCTGGAATGGCAATTGGTGCTGCTATGCGTGGACTTCGACCGATCGTTGAATTTATGAGTTGGTCATTTAGCCTCGTTGCAGCTGATCCGATTCTAAATAACGCTGCAAAGATGCTCTATATGTCTGGCGGACAATTTGGCTGCCCAATTGTGTTTCGTGGAAATGATGGTGCTGGTGGACAACTTGGTTCAACACATTCTTGGTGCGTTGAATCGATGTATGCAAACGTGCCTGGGCTCAAAATGGCAATTCCTTATGATGCGTACGACGCCAAAGGAATGTTAAAAACTGCAATCCGCGATGACAATCCTGTTTTCTTTTTAGAATCTGAAAGACTTCTCTCAACAACAGGACATGTTCCTGTAGAGGAATACACTGTTCCGTTTGGTCAAGCACTTATTCGTAGACAAGGTACAGATTGCACAATTATTAGCTTTGGTCGTCCGCTGCACTTCTGTCAGGAAGCAGCTCATGAACTTGCTAAAGAAGGGATTGAGTGCGAAATAATTGATGGCCGAACGATTCGACCACTTGATATTGACACAATGGCTGCGTCTGTTCGAAAAACAAATGCGTGCGTTGTCGTAGATCAATCGTGGTCATTTGCTTCAGTGGGTTCTGAAATTGCTTCTCAACTTCACAGATACTGTTTTGACGATCTTGATAATTTTGTGCATCGTGTTCACAGCGATGATGTTCCAACACCCTATGCTTCTAATCTTGAGCAAGCATATTTACCAAACACGCGTAAAATTTGCGAAGCAGTTCGTGCTGCAACGTATAACTCGTAAAGGAATTTTCTCTCATGCCAATTGAGATTACCATGCCTAGGCTTTCGGACACCATGGAAGAGGGGACGCTGTTGCATTGGCATAAACAATTAGGCGATGTCATTTCTTCAGGAGATGTTCTAGCAGATATAGAAACAGACAAGGCAACGATGGAATTGCAATCTTTTGATGATGGAATATTTTCCAAAATATTCGTGCAAGAAGGAGAAAAAGTTGAAGTCGGTAAAGTAATTGCAATGTTGACTGAAGTGGATGAGACACTACCGGTAGAACCTAAAACAGAGGAACCTTCGCAAGAATCTTTGGCTGAAAAGCAAAGGCCAGTTAAAACTGGAATGTCTATTAGTCCAGTAGCACGACGGCTTGCTGATGAATATGGAGTTGATGTAAAAACTATTCAGGGAAGTGGGCCAAGTGGACGTGTGATTAAGCGCGACATTTTACAAATTGTCGAAGCGACCAATGAAACTTCTGCGGCCGCTGCAACTACACAACCAGAAAAAATAAAGCAAACAGATTTTTCTGAGCCAGTAGTTGTTGCAACATCTCACCCTATTGTTGCAGCAAGTGACTGGAGAGAAAATAGATCAGAGCCTCTCTCAAACATGCGTCAAGTGATTGCCAAACGACTTGTCGAATCAAAACAGACAATTCCACATTATCAAGTCACTATGTCGTTTGACATGGATCCATTGCTTGATATGCGAAAGACACTGAACGAACAACTGGCTAAAACAAATGTGAAGTTATCAGTGAATGATTTTCTTGTCCGATGCTGCGCGCTTGCTATGGCAGAGCACCCGGCGTTCAATGCTTCATTTGGTGGCGATTGTATTTATTATCACGGTCCAGTGAACGTCGGCATAGCGATTGCACTCCCAGAAGATAAAGGTGGTGGGCTGGTTGTGGGAACGATTCGTGATGCTGATCAAAAAAGTTTGCGTGCAATTAGCCAAGAATCCGTACGGCTTGGGAAGAAAGCAAAAGATAAAGGCTTGTCGCTAGAAGAAATGAGTGACACAACATTTACCATCTCAAATCTAGGTATGTTTGGCGTCGAGCACTTTACTGCAATTATTAATCCTCCAAACAGCGCAATTCTTGCAGTTGGCGCAGCAATTGAAAAACCAGTTGTGCGGGGCGGGGAACTCGTTGTGGGCAATGAACTTTCTGCAACGCTGAGTCTTGATCATCGCGTCATAGACGGAGCGATGGCAGCTCGGTATTTAAAGACACTCAAAGAACTGATCGAAAATCCAGCAGCATTGCTGGTCTAACGCAAGGAGTCCACTTATGACATCTAAAACACATAATGATATTCGTCCAAGAATTTATGACGGCGATGGTGACACGCTGATGGAAGCAGATCGACAATCAAATCGATTGGTGATAATCCCAGCGGGAGATCCGCGACAGGTCGAACCAACAAGAAAAAGAATCAGAATTCAATGGGGGCAATTTTTATTAAACGATATGTTGACAAGCCGATATCGCACGCTCATTTGTGGTGTGAATCCAGTTGACAATAGCCGAGGCATCATTAGTTTAATTGCTGATGCACTCCCAACAAGTCAATGGGACAATGATAGCATCACAAAATATGCAAAAGGGTACGCTGAACTTTCTCCTGATAAAACACTTGTCTTGAAATATGACATGGATGATGTCAAAGTGTTTGCACTCTTGCGTCCGCATAATCGTAATGTATTTACGATGGATGATTTTAGGAGCGGGTTTGAAAAAGTTTCTCAAATGGCTGAAGGTCGACGCGATCGCATGCCAATGGCTAGTGTGAGTTTTCTTGGTGCAAAATCAAACAAACTTGTTGATGAGCACGGAAACGAACCCAGTTTTGAGACGGTATTGAGAACGATGCACGAAGCTGGGTACCGAGGGGATGTATTTCCATCTGTTCGAATGTGGGAACTTGCACCAACAGGTGTTTTTGCAACATATCCGTTTCCAGACAGTTTGAAAGTAATGCGTTCGGGCGGTTATTAATTCGTCCCCGCCAACCTTCGGACAGTCATTACAAACGAGCTTGCGACGGATCGCAGTAATCCCCAGCTTGCCAAAATCCATATTCCCCCGACAATCGGTGCGCTCACTGCGAGTGCAATGCTTGTATGTGTCACACCTTCTCGAATAAGCGAAGGCAGAATATCTGCTGGTGAAATAACTGCATTTAAATATGGAATGGGCGTTAAGCTCGCGATGAATGCTCCGCCAACACCCATGCTTCCTGCAGGAGTCAAGCAAATGCCAAATCCAAATGAAATAACAAGCATCATCATCAATGTACTTGTAACTGCCCTAATAGAACCCTTGCTTCGCAGCGACCATTGCAAGCCAAGGGTGACACAGAAAGAGAGAAATGGAATGAGAACAAAGGGCAGCATCAACGCTGGCGCCCACAATGCAAGTGGGATATTCATATCGCCTCCTTGCATGCCAATGGGTATGTCGGAAACATACGCTTGTTCGCCGCTTGCTAATGCGACAATGCCAACTATAAACATAGAGACGCATGGCGTTGCTGTCATAGGCAACAAGTGGATGACGATACCGCGAACTTTCCCTCCTAGATACATGCGTGGCGTCATTGCTGTTGTTAATAATAAATCTAGCGATCCATCTTCACGTTCTTTGGTGATCGATGATGCAGAAACGTAAATTGCTGCAAGTGTAACAATAATGATTTCGGTCCCGATGACACCTCCAATAACGGATCGGTAGATATCTGCGTTCCAATAGTTTGTTGCAAAAAGTGTTGTTGTCACAATCATCACAAGCATGCCAAGCCCAACAAATCCCCATCTTCCATAGAGTGAGCTCACGTTTCGATGTCGTGTGACGCGTTCCCTCCATGCAATTGGATTCCCGCTTACAAGTTTTGGTTTTTGTACAACCGTCGTACGTCTCAGTAATGAGCGTTGCTTTGAACGATCACCTAGTTTACGAACTTGTAGTGAGGCCCATATTAGTGTGATTAAACTTAGGATCAAAGTAATCCAACACCATGCTGCGATTGGGTTTGTAATAGCAAAACTTAAAGGCCAAGCAAGGGTGCTAGCATCTGAAATGACGTACGAAGTTGGTGAAAGTAGTGTTTCAAGAACAAGGAGTGGATTGAACGGCGTCAATAGTGTTGTCCATGAATTTTGCGATCCCGCCGATATGGGAAGTCTTAACGCTTGGTCGGCTGTCCAAGTAATTGCTAAATAACAAACAGTGAGTACAAAAAATGTTATGACAGCTTTCCGTCCAGCTGTTCGAGTCACGCTCGTTGCAATTGCAAGAGTTCCAATCAGAAGTGCGAGGCAAAATGCAATGAGTTGTGTGAGCAAGATAGTTTCGCCACGAACACCTCCAAAGAATTGTGTAATTGCCATGAGGGGAAGCGCGCTGAGTAAAAGCGTAGCAATAAAAAATAAGCGACCGAGCAAATTACCGAGCACAATTTGCAATGCAGAAAGAGGTGTAGTTAGCACGATGTCCCACGTTTGAGGTTTCGCTTCTTTGGAGATTGCGCCAGCCATGAAAATTGGCGTAAGAAGGCAAATAAGTAACAATTCGACGTTCGCTAAAAAAGTAAAAATTTGTGCGCTTCCTGCAGCGAGATCTCGAAGAGAGATACGCCCAGATGCTAAGACTCCAAACAGTCCGAGAAGTAGGTTGGCGGACAATAAGGTGACAAATCCAGTACGAATAAAGAAATCGCGTTGTCTACGTGATGCAGCCCCAACAAGTCGAATGGCGATAGGGTTGAGGGCTGTGAGTCGCAGCGCGGCGTGAATAACGCTTGGAAGTGGAATTTGCTTCATGAGTTAAGTAGGGTAAGGTCTTGACGAGGAGTCGGTTGCATGGAATACTATCACGCATTATAGAAGTGGCCGCGAATTGTTAGCGGCAACATAGTTTTTTCGACCTGCTTATTGTGCAAATAGCCAATAAAGGGTCGGTTGTTCCGGCAGATGCCGGCGGTAGCGCATCTCAGCACAAAATGTGTGCTGAGAGAAAATAAAGGGGGTACGCGTTACTGGATAGATTGATTAAGTTTTTGGACAATATTTTTGCTACCAAGCGTTTACAAGCGCCAGCAAAATACACAGATTGCGTAAGACATGAAAGATCAATTGATTTTCATGGTTTCCACACTTAACCAATGTAGGTGTGCACACACGGTGCGCATTTGACAGTCGATTCAATAAGCAGCAGGTTTTAACTCCAACAGGAGGGTGACATTTTGTCACAAATACAGATGCTTGCAAATATTGGTCTTGAAATAGGAATAGGCGTTGGCGGGTTAATCCTTGGTGCAGTTGGCGGGTGGTTGTTTTTGAGAGCAACAGCCGGGGGTACGATTCGGCTTGCAAAGCGTGAGGCAGAACAAACTATTTCTGCTGCAAAAACAGAGGCAGCTGCTGAAAAGCAGAAAGTTGAACTCGAGGTTGAACGACAAGCTACAAAGCGAAGGTCTGAACTTGATAGAGAGATTTCAGATGCTCGTGGTGAAATGAAAAAAGATCAAGCAAGGCTCGAAAAACGAGAAGATAATCTTGATAATAAACTTGATCAAGTCGCTGAGAGGCAAGTCAAACTTGATGAAATGAGGTCGTCTTTAGAAACACAAACTGAAGAGCTCAAAGAAGCCAAAGTCGCAATTGATGTACGTGTTGGCGAGTTGCAAACTCGACTTGAAGAAGTATCTGGAATGTCATCTGAAGAAGCAAAGAATCAGTTGCTTGAAGAGATTCGCCATGATGCTGAGCACGATGCAAATGAACTTATTCAGAAGATTATTGAAGAGGCAACCGAAAATGCGCGGGCAAAGAGTCGCGAAATTACGTTGCAAGCAATACAGCGATTTGCAGCTGAACATGTTGCAGAGACAACTGTTCGTGCGGTACGAATTCCATCGGATGATATGAAGGGACGAGTGATCGGCCGAGAAGGGCGAAATATTCGAGCACTTGAGCAAGCCACAGGCGCTGATATTCTCGTTGATGATACGCCGGGTATTATTTCAGTTTCGTGCTTTGACCCAATTCGAAGAGCAGTTGCAGGTCGCTCGCTCGAAAAACTTGTAGCTGATGGCCGTGTTCACCCTGCTCGAATTGAAGAAATAGTTGAATCAGTACGCGAAGATGTTAATGAACAAATTTTGAAAGAAGGAAATGCCGCTGTTATGGAGGCAAACATCCGTGGTCTTCATCCAAAAATTGTAGAAGCGATGGGACGGATGCATTTTCGTACAAGTTATGGTCAAAATGTTTTACGTCACTCGATCGAAGTTGCATTTCTCTGTCAAGTGATTGCAGATGAACTTGGTCTTGACGGTGAACTTGCACGACGTTGTGGATTTTTGCACGATATTGGCAAGGCGATGGATCACGAAGTCGAAGGAACGCACCCCCAGATCGGAATGGATTATTGCAAGAAGTATGGTGAAAAAGCAGAAGCTGTCTTGAACGCAGTTGTGGGTCACCATGGTGATGTCCCCTCAACGACTCCTTATACACCGATTGTGATGGCTGCGGATGCTATTAGTAGTGCACGGCCTGGTGCACGGCGAGAGTCGATGGAGGCGTACGTCAAACGCCTTGAACAACTTGAAACAATTGCAAAAGAGCAAAAAGGTGTTGACGAATCACATGCCATTCAGGCTGGTCGAGAAGTTCGTGTTATTGTTGATGCAAAGAGCGTTGGTGACGGTGAAGCGTTCGCGATGGCAAAGCGGATTGCTGCGAGAATTGAGGAAGAAATGACATTCCCAGGTGAAATTAAAGTTACAGTACTGAGAGAAATACGCGCAGAAGCAACTGCACATTAACATTTGCAAAGGGATCTATAATGTCAATTAAAGCAAACGATTTACGAAGAGGTCAAGCACTAATTTATGATGGTAATTTACAAATTGTCATCGGAACAGATCATGTAAAACCAGGTAAAGGGCCTGCATACGTACAGGCTAAAATGAAAAATATTGAAACAGGTACCATCAAAGTTAACCGTTTTAATACATCTGACAAAGTAGAAGACGTCAACATTGATAAAAGAAAAATGCAATTTTTGTATGACAGCAGCGGGCATGGTGCGGGTCCATGGGTATTTATGGATGATGAAACGTACGATCAACTTGAACTTGATGCTGATGTCATTGACAAGGATCAATCACAATGGTTAAAAGATGGCATTGAAGTTTCTGTGATGGTTTTTAATGGTAAAGCACTTGGTGTAGAGTTACCCGCATCTGTGGAATTAGAAATTACAGATACGATTGATCAGCCCAAATCAGCAACCGCAACGAATCAGTTGAAAGAAGCAACTGTTGAAACTGGTGCAAGAATACGCGTTCCACCATTTATTGAAATTGGTCAAGTTGTCAAAATCAATACCGAGACGGGTGAATATCTCGGGAAGGCATAATTCTGCAACGGTTAAGTGAGATCAGAGCTATGCTTGAGGAACGTGGGCTTTCCCCGCGCCATCGATTTGGGCAAAATTTTTTACATGATCACAATGTGCTTACAAAGTTGCTTGATGCCGCCGCTCTTTCGGAGGGCGACTTGGTATTAGAAGTTGGCCCTGGAACTGGCACGTTGACGGAAGCTCTTCTTGATAGAGGATGTAGGGTGATTGCATGCGAACTTGACCGCGGGTTAGCAGATTTAGTTGAAGAACGTTTGGGCGATAAAATTCATCTGATTCGAGGTGATTGTTTGACCAAGCGTCATCTCAACACAGAAGTTGCTGCTGCCCTTGGAGATCAACCTTGGAAATTGGTTTCTAATTTGCCATACCAAATTGCTAGTCCACTGATTGTTGATTTGATGGTGAATCATCCGAACTGTGTTGGGGAGTTTGTCACAATTCAACTTGAAGTTGCGCAGCGATTAATGGCGAAAGTCGATTCTTCTGCTTGGGGCGTGCTCTCAATTTTAACCCAACGCATTGCCGAAGTTTCACTGATTTCTAAAGTCCCGCCAACTTGTTTTTGGCCTCCTCCGAAAATAACAAGTGCGTGCATTTCGATCACACGCCGTGAAACTTTGCCCTCTGATGAAAGCGAAGCATTTGCAACATTTGTTACAAAGTTGTTTACAAAAAGAAGAAAGCAACTTGGTGCAATTTTAGGTCGAGATCTCCAACTACCTGATGGAATAAGCCCATCAGCAAGACCTTCTACTTTGACGATTGAACAGCTTGAGGAGTTATGGAAACAGTGTTCGTGAGCGTCAGAACTTCAACAAACGAAACGCTATCCCATACTGTGTCTCGTCCTTGATGCTGTTGTGCGTAACCTGACCAACAAGATCAAAATCAGGATAATGTCTTGTTAAGTTAAGACGTAATGATTGAAGGTCATCTTCCTTCATGTTCCATGTTGGTGTTGCATGGAATGAATATCTTTTGCTGAGTTTGTATTTCACGCCAACCGACAGGTATTGGTCATCATTATTCGCGATTTCGCGATACTCAACAAATGTACGAACATCTCTGCCGTGATCAAGTTCTGCCCCGACAGAGCCTAGAACCATGCGCCCGTTATCAGTGAGCCACGTACCGTTGCCGAGCAGTGCAACGCCATCACTTATTTGCCACACACTCCTTGCCATAACAGAATCTTCTAGTGACGAATATTCAGGACGCCAACTAAAAAATTGAGGGGTGACATAGCGCCTTGTAGCATTGCTGCTGACAGTGAGAAGTGAAACGTCAAGAGTGAGCCAGTCAACTTCATACCAACGACCGGGACCACCGCGCCATGTTTGTAATGTATTTTTTACGCCAAGCCATGCTGCCGTACCAGTCGAAACATTATCTACAAGTGCGCTGTATTGTTCAATCGACATTGGATCAACACTGCCTGAACCATACCAAAGTGTCATGTACGGTTCAATCACATGTCTGAGTCGATGTAAATCTAACATGTCGTTATCAACATCATTGAAAATACGTTGAATTTGTGTCGAAGCACGCAGACCAATTGTTGAAAACCACTTTGTGTCGTCTCCATTCGTACCCGAATCATCATCGCCAATTGGAACATCTGCTTGCATGCTTGCAAATGGCGAAAACTTAAATGCGCCGGCTGTAAAAGGTGCAGAAAATTCATGCCTAGAGGTGAGTCTGCTCTCGAAACCTTCAGTTAGTCCTCTTGCTGCGAATAAATCCGCGAAGGGTTCGTTGTTTCCAAGAAAACCGCCGCCGGGCATCTCAAAGGCTGTTCGTTTAAGACCGTTCGAGGCAGGGGTGCCATCTTGGAAGCGCATTCTCTCTCTAGTGATTCGTGTTTCACTCGACCAAGTTACTGCTCCATTGAAGAGGTCGTCTGCATATCTGAACAAGCCAAGTTCTGGTGCTTTTTCAACAGAGTATTGTCTTGAAGCCATTAACCAACTGTTTGAAATAAACTTGTTGAGATCATGCGATGCAAAGGCGGTAAAAGCCCAGTTTTCTTTTTGGTATTTTGCAAAAAGGCTTGTTTCATATTCTCTACGATTATTGTAATCACCTTGCCTCCAAACGGAGATAAATGTGGGATCGCTGATGTAACTGAGTTGTGTTTGGAGTGACCAGTGATCGCTTAACTTAGTTTGATTTTCCCAGAAAATGTACCCGCGTTGGTGTTCATTCTCAGGAATGTCCATTTCGATACCAGACGACGTTTTTTGTTTGCCGGCATCTGAGAGGAAATACAAGTCAATATCACCATTGTTGTTTCCAAACGCATAATCAATATCTAATCCAACGCCAGCACCTCGAGATTTGTAACCATCTAGTCGTAAATCAGTTCGCAAACCTTTTGGTTGTTGGATGCCAAGTAAGGTAAAAAGATCCCACTGAGTTTCTAAAAAAGATCCGAATGTTTTTTTGTATCCAAATTTCACTTTATGTATAGGAATGTCGTTTGCTTCACCCGCATAATAGGGCCAATAAAAAACAGGAGTGCCACCCATACGCAATGTGTTGTGTATGGATTCGATGTGCATATTTCCGTTTGGCTGTTCGGTTAATTTGATACTGCTCGAACCGATTGCAAGGTCTGGTGTAGCAAACGAACTCGTAGAAATTTGCACGCCTTTCGCAGTCCACTGATCCACAGCAATTTGGCGCATTTCTTTTGCACGGACAAAGAGTGGGACTTTTCCTTGCATTGCGTAGGTTCGGAGTACTGCTTCCACAAGCATAGCATTGTCAGAAGTAAAATCGTAGTAGGCTTGCGGAGATCGAACAAGGTACGCACCATGATTTGAATCTACAAGGACGTTCCCTTCAAGATAGATGCCTCGAATATCTTGTGATTCAATTTTCCCAGAAGCCATATCTCTGATTGAACCGGGATCAGTAAAAATCACAGCGCGATCCGCAGTCATTTGCATGTCATCAATGCCGGAAGTAGATCGGAGTTCTAGAACTACGTTTCCAACTATTGTGACAATGTTTTCAGTATCTCCCGTCTTGAGTTCAACGTTATTTGCAGTGATGGACATGATTCCAGATCTCGAACGAAGCCAAGGCTGTTTTGTTTGTTTAACTGGAACTTGTGAAATGAGTGTTTCATCTTCGTCGGCGGGGAGTGGAGATGCGATGACTTTAGGTTGAGTTGATAATGTTGTTCCACCTAGTTGCAAACGTTGGATGTATCCTGCGAGTCTGCTTTGAGATTGTTGAATAAATGTTTTTTCATTGGTAGGTTTTTTTGGATTCAGAAGGGCAACATCCATGTTGATCCCGCCAAATGTGCTGCCAACAATGAGTAAATCTTTCCCTTCAGCGCCGAGGGCAGTTCTTCCTCCGGTGCGAGTGGAAGTTGGCATATACACGGCAATCTGGGATACAACACCGCGGTCAGTTGGCATTCGATTAATCCAAACGGATGCTTTTTCAGATTGGAATATGTATGTGCCAATTGAAATTACGATATCTGTAGTAAGTACAAGACGCTTAGTATCGTTTACAGTCCACGCATCTGCGCGGAGGGCAAGAATTGTGATTTCAGCATCAAGTGGAAGAACTGGTAAAACAACTCCCGAGAGTCGATCGCCAGTGTTTGTTATATTTTTGAATTGCAACTCCTGCGCAGTAGTAGTTGCTGTAATCAGGCAAAATAAAATGAATTGGATCCAATTCCTCACGGGCTTGCATGATACCTTACATGGGCATTACGAAACTGCTTCGTTGATCAGGGCATCGACAAATACTTCAGGGACAAAGGGTTCGACATCTTCAGGGTGTTCGCCAATCCCTATGAGTTTCACTGGTATCCCAGTCTCATCTTCGATTGCAAACACTATTCCTCCCCGTGCGGTGCCGTCGAGCTTTGCAAGAAAAATGCCAGTAACATCTATCGCTTCAGAAAAGCGTTTTGCTTGGACAAGTGTGTTTTGACCTTGTGTTGCGTCAAGTACAAGTAGTACTTCATGTGGAGCGCCATCAACTTTCTTTGAAGTTACTTGCTTTATTTTTTCAAGTTGTCTCATTAATGGCTCTTGGGTGTGTAGTCTCCCAGCAGTGTCAATAAGGAGTACATCCGAGTTACGAGAGATGGCTGCTTCGGTAGCATCAAAAGTTACAGCGGCAGGATCTGCACCCTGTTGACCTTTAATAATTTCGATGCCAAGACGCTGGGCCCACGTTGAAAGTTGTGAGACAGCGCCGGCTCTAAAGGTGTCTGCGGCTGCAAGAAGGACGCTTCGATTTTCTTCGCGAAGTGCTCGACCAATTTTAGCAACACTTGTCGTTTTGCCAACACCGTTGACACCCGCAACAAGAATAACAGTCGGTGAAGTTTCGGCGATTGCAAGAGTGCGATCTTTGTTTGCAAGTCGATTGATGAGTTGATCGCGGAGAAGTTCAAGGATGTCTCGATTATGTTTATCGCCTCTTGTTATAGTATCGCGAAGTTCGCTCACGATAATATCAGTCGTAGTTGTTCCAACATCAGAGGAGAGCAATAATCGCTCAAGTTCATTGATCGAATCGTTGTCAATTGTTCGTCCCCGCATTGCTGCAAGTGGAGTTGCCAAAGCGCTCCGTGTTCTTGAAAGTCCACTTCTAAGTGCGTTAACTGTTGCTCTGAAAAGTCCCATTAAGAAGTAGCGGTTTCTGCGTCTTTGCCATTTGCATCATATTGTTCTCTGATTTTATCAAGAACACCGTTGATAAATGCTGGGGATTCTTGAGTCCCAAATTCTTTCGCAAGTTCGATTGCTTCATTAATAACTACGATAGGTGGTGTGATACCACTTGTGATTTCATAATATGCAAGCCGCAAAATATTTCGATCGACCAATGGTTGTCTATGCGTGGGCCAATCTGGAGTGAGTGGCGCAATTATTTCATCTGCCTTGTCTTTTGTTCCCCACACTTTATTTGCAAGTGATGTGATTTTTGCACTTGCTGGAGTAGTTTTAGAAGTTTCTTCATCAAATGTCTCATCGGTAATCGATGCGACATCACAATTACCAGCATCAAACTGGCAGAGTAGTTGAAGGGTTTGTTGACGGAGGATTCGGCTTTGTGGCATGCGTGTAATTTATATTTCGTTTTGGTTACGGATTGTTGCAATTGTTGCGATCGCGGCGTTCATTGATTCTATTCCCTTGTTGCCACAATCTCCACCAGCGCGTGCCATCGCTTGCTCAAATGTTTTGCAAGTTAGGACACCCATCGATACGGGTTTGCCGGAGTTTATAGAAAGTTGCATGAGACTGTGAGCGATTGCATTTGCGATGACCTGGTCGTGCATTGTTTCACCGGTGATGATGCACCCAAGAGCAACAATTGCATCTGCTTTTTTTTCTTCAAGGAGTGCGCTTGCCACAACAGGTAGTTCCCATGCGCCAGAAACGGGGATGATGAGGAGCTGGGATTCATCTCCACCAGCATCCACGAATGCCTGTTTTGCACCCTCTGCAAGCGCATCAGTGATGTCAGCGTGGTATCTGCTGACAATGATTGCGATCGAAAGGTCAGCAGTTGTAGTTGGCAGAGATGGAAGATCAAGCATAGGTGAGACATAGTAAAGGCGAACGGGCTTATGTACAACGGTGTGAGGGGGTGGTTGATTGGTTTTTATGACCCACATTTTTGGACAGAGCTTGTTGGAGGTCGATACGATACGCTTGTGTTGAAGAGTTCTAAACAGGCATTAGCGACATTGCACTTGACAAGGTTAAGTGTGGCAATTGGTGCGGTAGCTGATATTTGGTTGGTATTAATTTTGACGAAAAGTGATTCGGATTTTGTCGGCACTAGTGTCTATTTGATTCCTTGGTGGTCATCGCTGCTTGCAACCGCAGTCGTAGCCATTTGTATGTGTGGATTTGCAGCGTCTTTAAATGACACATTGGATGTTCGCCATGACGCTGCGTTTCACCCCAATCGACCAATTCCTAAAGGTCTTCTTTCTATGAGCCATGCGGCAGTGGTGATGGTGTCTTGTTTGCTAATGGCACTACTTGCTGCTTCATTTTTAGGTACATGGCCGGTGCAAATTGCGTTATTAACCGCTGCAATTGTGTTGTTTTATAACACTGTTGGGAAATTCGTACCAGCAGTTGGCATCGTCTCGATTAGTTTGTTGTATGCAACGCATATGTTGATAGCAAACATTGAATTGACATTTACTTTGCCAGTTTGGTTGGTCATGACTCATGTCATGATTTGTGGAATTTCAGTCTATGTCCTCGAAGGTAAACGCCCGAAGATTTCCTTCCGAGGGTGGATGGGTATTGTGCTTGGTTGGATTTTTTGGTCAGCAGTAATTCTTGGCGGACCTTACGCAAGGACGGGTTCAATTTTGCCAGATAGCATGTCCGTCTTCTCGTTGATCTGGATTGTTGCAGCGATTGTAGGTTTCATCGTGACGATTCGTTGGAAAATTATGCGTGCAAGTTCCAGACGCATTGCAGCAGAAAAAATTAGAAGATACGGAGCGCTTTGGGAGTGTATATACGCAGGCGCTTGGCTTGCTGCTTTGCAATTGACATGGGCCTCCATTGCGATGTTCGGATTTGCACTTTTTGCAGGCGTGACAGTGATGCTTGTGAAAGAAACAACTGGCGGGAGTGGAAAACCGCTCGCTTGGCGAATCTAATTATTATTCCGTTGCGACTTGCAATTTAGTGGGAGCAATGCCGAGATATTCAAGTGTATCGTTGATAATGTCACGGACAACAGGGCCTGCAACTTCACCACCGTAGTGAGCGATCTTTTTATCAGGATCGTCAATGACACAGACGACGACAACTGCGGGGTCGAGAAGTGGAGCGCCTGCAACAAAACTCGCTGTGTATCTATCTTCAAAATATCCCTTGCCGTCGGCTCTTGGCAATTGCGCAGTCCCTGATTTTCCAAATAGATCGTAGAGATCACTTTGTGATTTTCTGCCCGTTCCCTCTGTCATCACCTTGGCCATAATATTTCTTGTGATCAATGCAATTTCAGGTGTGATTGCTTGTTTCACTATTGGTACTGACGGTTCTTTTTGAGCGATGAGTCTTAATTGGGGAAGGGAGCCGTCTCTGGCAAACGCACAAAAACCTTGTGCCATTTGCAGAAGCGTCACAGCAATTTCGTGTCCCATTGCAACAGATGTTTGCGTGTAGGGAGACCAGTTTTTTCCTGAGGTCATGATTCCACTTGTTTCACCGGCAAGTCCAATGTATGTTGGAGAGCCAAAACCGAATCCAGTAATACCAGATCGCATTTCTTCGTATGTAATGCGCTCAGCAATAATTGCCATGCCACTGTTCATGGACTTTATGAGAACTTTTTGCCACGTTGAAGGACCATAGTAATGCGCATCTCTAATCATTCTGCCAAATGTTGTTCGATGTGGACTTCCAGAAGGAGTAGGCAAGATTTCATCTTCGGTGGCCTTTCCAAGTTCGGTTGCAAAAGACCAAACGAATGGTTTAAATGTCGAACCTGGCTCGTACGGATCAGTGAGGCATCGATTACGGCCTAATCGAGGATCAATATCACGCGACGGGTCGGAAACTTCTTGTGTCCAATTTTCACGAGGATTTAAAATGTCAGCCATCGCAAGGATGCCGCCAGTTTTTGGATCAAGTACAACAACGCGTCCGCCACCAGCATTGCACCGTAGCACTTCTGCTTGTAAATGACTAGTTGCAATTTCTTGAATTACTACGTCAATGGTGAGTTGGATATTTTCGCCGTTATTTTTTGGTATGTAATTATTTGGATCAACCCAAAGTGTATCCTTATCTGAATCACGAAGCCGAACGATTGTCCCAGTTGTTCCGTCAAGTGAATTGTTCAAAGAATGTTCAAGCCCTGCAAGGCCAGTATGTTCATCTCCAACAAGCCCAACAAGGCTTGCGACTGAATTGCCATGTGGATAACTACGAACGAGTCGTGCTTCAAGTCCAACATTCTTATAGGAAGATTCTCTGATGAGATCAACTTGCCATTGTTCAAGTAAATCAACAATCACCACATATCTTCGACTCGAACTCTGACGAATTTTTCGTTCAATATCAGCAGGGGGTATTTGTAGTTTTTCACCAAGTTCAAAAGCGAGTTCTTCTAGGTCTTTAATGCCTTCGGGGTCAGCAAACAATTTATACCCCACTCTACTTCCTGCAAGAATTCTTCCTCTTCGATCTAAGAGTGAGCCCCGCGTAGCGATTTCAGTAATTGTGCTATTTCTAGGAATTGCAATAGATATTAATTCTTGAGGAGTATCTATCTTTAGTGATATAACTCTGTAAAATCCTGCACCCAAAGCCATGAGGACAAGCAGGCAAACACACGCCATAACTCGAAAAACTCTTGTTTCCATTGCTGGTTGTTTATTCATTTTCGTTAACTCTAGAAGTGCGGAAAAGACCAAGTGATTCGGCAGAGCATTCTTCTTCAATGGCAAAACGTAGTGCATCGAGTGAAGTTTTTTGCCTTGATATTTGTAGATGTAATACCATCATTGTGTGCACTGTGTTGATCTGTTCTTGTCGAATAACAAGCAGCGAAAGTGCTGCGATTGTGAAAACAAAGATGACAATGAGTAACTTACGTGCCATGGGATATTAATCGATTCGGTAGCGAAGTTTCATGCCAATTTGCAATCGGTCTGGGTTTAGAAGTGTTCTCTTGTTAAGTTCAATTAGCTCGATGGTGCACTTCGCTGATCCGCAAACTTGTTGTGCAATTTGAGAAAGGGTGTCACCGCTTTTCACTGTATACGTTCCAAATTGAGGAGCGGATATTACTTTTGGTGTGAGAGCAGGTGCATGTGCAGCAATCAAAGCGGATCTCGTTGGAAGTGCAATGTGTTGACCAACTTCGATTTTATTTGGGGAAGAGAGTCCATTCCAAAGCGCTACCGCGTTTGCTAAACCAGAATCGCCATATTCTTTGCTGCAAATGGTTCGTAGTGATTCACCTTTGTTGACAACGTGGACTTGGTCGTTTGCATTGGTTGGATGTTCAATCGTCTCAAGCGATGGAAGTGCCCCGGTGATCAGTTGAGAAGCAGGGATCGGTGGTGGGCTAGGAAGTTCGCCACCAAGGATTGCAACTTCTCGATGTGTTGCATCAGAAAAATGGTCAGCGACAAACATGCCTACAAAAATAAGTAAACCAAAACCAATGACGATGGAAATTTTGTTATTGCTATCCATGAGAAATGGAATCCGATCACAAAGTAGAAGGGCGAGCCTTCTACAAACCAAGTTGGACCGCGCGAAGTTTCGCTGGGCGAGAGCGTGGGTTGAGGTATTGCTCCTCGTCCGTTGCCCGAATTGGTTTGCGAGTCAATCGCTTAGCCAATTCTTTTTTCTCAAGGGCGACGAAGGATTGCTTGACTCGGCGATCCTCCAAACTGTGAAAACTGATCACAGCTATTTTGGCAGTTGGATGTAACCAACCACTACTGTCGACCTTGCGGCCGCCAGATTCGACATCAAGGAGCAATGCATCGAGCGCATCGAGTTCTCCGTTGACTGCGATTCGCAACGCCATGAAAGTGCGTGTTGCGGGGTGAAGTCGTGACGAGCGAGCCCGTGCGCCGTAGGCATCACGCACAAGTTGTGCGAGCCTAGCAGTTCTTAAAATCGGCTTTTCTTGTCGTTCTAGTGTAATTTTTTGAGCAATTCGGCGAGAATAGGGTTCTTCACCTAGAAAATAGATCGTATCAGCAAGTTCTTTTTCACTTAGGGAATTGACGAGATCGGCTGCAGTTGTCCCTTTTGAGGGATCGAGTCGCATATCAAGTGGGCCATCGTTGCCAAAACTGAAGCCTCTCTTTGCTTCATCCATTTGATTGGATGAAAAACCAAGGTCTGCAAGAACACAGTTTGCTTGAATGCCAGAATCGGTGAGTGTAGACGCAGCGGTAACAAAACTTTCGTGATGTGCTTGTACGCGGATACTAAGTTTTTCAAGTCTCGCTGTTGCGAATTCAAGGTTCGCTTCGTCGAGATCGAACAAGATGACAGTTGGATTCCCATTTGCTCTTTTGGCAAGCAGTTCTGCGTGCCCACCTCTACCTGCAGTGAGGTCGACAATGACATCATTTTCTTGGGGATCAAGTAAATCACAGACTTGATTAGGGAGAACAGGAAGATGACCAGAATCATCGGGCATACTAAAGACCCAATAGCAATCGTTGTGGATCTTCGATGCAATCCTTCAAGTGAACAAGAAAACGAACAGCACCCTCGCCGTCTACAACCCTGTGGTCGTAACTGAGTGCGAGATACATCATGGGCCTAAGGACAATCTCTCCAGATTTATCAGGGTTCTCAATTGGTCGGTTTTGAATGCGATGCAACCCGAGAATTCCGGATTGAGGTGGATTCAAAATTGGTGTTGACATCATTGATCCATACACACCGCCGTTGCTGATGGTAAATGTGCCACCTGTCATATCTTCGATCGTTAACTTCCCATTTTTCGCACGCAAAGCAAGTTCTTTTATCGTAAGTTCAATTTCTGCAAAACTCATTCGGTCTGCATTTCGGATGACAGGCACGACGAGTCCGCGCTCGGTACCAACTGCGATCGACATGTCTACATAATCGTGGTAGACCACCTCGTCTCCCTCAATGGATGCGTTAATTGCTGGCCAAGCACGCAAGGCAGAGACACATGCTCTTGTGAAAAAAGACATGAATCCAAGGTTGACGCCATAGCGATCATTGAATTCTTCTTTGTGGATTTTACGAAGCGCAATCACTTTACTCATGTCTGCTTCGTTGAAAGTTGTGAGCATCGCTGCGGAATGCTGTGCCTCAACGAGCCGCTTTGCAATCCGCCTTCTGAGCATGGACATTTTTTCGCGCCGAATTCCTCGGCGTTTAGTCGAACTCTCATCGATAATCGAACCAACTTCTGTTTTTTCTACAGGTAGAGCAATTGGCGATTCGCTTGCACTGATGACATCTGCTTTTGTAATTTTCCCAGAGTTGCCAGAACCCTTGAGTTGATCGATTTGCACGCCCATGTCACTCGCAACTTTTTTTGCAAGTGGTGTTGCTTTGGTTTGTTCAGCAGATGCAACAGTTTCCTTTGTCACTTCTTCAAGCGCAATTTCTTCTGTTTGTATTTTTTCTGGTTTAGAAGCAGATTCGTCAATCGAACCGATTGTGTCTCCAACTCGGCATTCTTCACCAGCTTGTAATGTGATAGTGAGAACTCCCGAAACAGGGGAAGGTAATTCTTGGGTGACTTTGTCGGATTCAATTTCAAGAAGTGATTGATCGCGATCAACCCAGTTACCATTTTGGATAAGCCATTCTCCAAGCACCACTTCAGTGATTGATTCGCCAAGATTTGGAATAATGATTGGGTGTGTCATGCTTGCGTTTCTGTTGGAAGTCCAACTGCTTCTATGAGAATACGTTGTTGTTCGGTTTTATGCATGGTATGTGATGCGACAGCGGGTGTTGAGCTCAGCCTTCGGCACACGCGCGTGAGATTGACGGAAAAAGTGTCTCTAAACGCTGCATCGATAAATCTCCACGCACCCATGTTTTCCGGTTCCTCTTGAACCCACATATATTCAACTTCTGAAAATGAATCCATGATTTTTTGTAACTCACTGACTGGAAATGGGTAGAGTTCTTCAATGCGGATAATGGCAATTGTTTCTGGATTCGTCATGCTTTCACGATGCGATGCAAGGTCGTAATATACTTTCCCAGAACAAAAAATGACTCGAATTACTTTTTGTTTTTCTATCGTGTCATCGATGACTGTAAGAAAAGAACGCTCAGTGAGATCTGCAATTGTTGAAACAGCTAGAGGGTGTCTGAGTAAACTTTTTGGCGACATAACGACGAGTGGTTTTCTAAAAGACCATTTGATTTGGCGTCTGAGTGCATGAAAAATTTGCGAGGGCGTTGTTGGATTGATAACGGTCATATTTCTGTCAGCGCAAAGTGCGAGAAATCGTTCTAAACGTGCAGAAGAGTGTTCAGGACCTTGTCCCTCGTAGCCATGAGGAAGTAGCATGACTAGCCCCGAGGATCGTCTCCACTTTACTTCTGCAGAAGAAATGAACTGGTCAATGATAACCTGGGCGCCGTTGACGAAATCTCCAAACTGTGCTTCCCATACCACAAGCATGTGTGGATCACCTAAAGAATAACCATATTCAAATCCTAAGCAGGCGCTTTCAGTCAAAGGACTGTTGTGTACGCATAACTTTGCCTGATCTGAAGAAATGTGGTTAAGATTTAGTAGAGGAATGCCAGTTTCAGTATCGATGAGAACGGCGTGCCTGTGACTGAATGTGCCACGTTCTACATCTTGGCCTGTAAGTCTTACAGGATTTCCTTCTTCAAGAAGTGTTCCGAAACTGAGTAATTCTCCCACTCCCCAATCGAATGGGGTGCCGCTTTCAATAGTGTTCTTCCTTGTTGAAAGTAATTTTCGTAATTTGGGATGTGGGTTGAAATTGTCAGGAACTGTTCCAAGGGCATGCACTACTTTTGTAAGTAAATCAATAGAGACTGTAGTGTCTATTGCTCGGTTTTTTACATCTCCTTGTAATCCCTCCCAAGTTGTAGAAGGTTGGTAGGGGGGAACGCTTGACGAGATTGGCTGAGTTTTTGATCGTGCTTGCGAGGCTTCAAGTTCGCTTCGTACATCCTCGGTCATCTGTTCGTGAATGTCTTTTGTGAGAACTCCACATTTGATCAGTTTTTCTGCATACTGATCTGAAATTGGTTGCATTTTCGAAATTGCCCTATACATTTTTGGCTGTGTGTACGTCGGTTCGTCAGACTCGTTGTGCCCATGTTTACGATAAGTCCACACGTCAATGACAACATCGTTGTGAAATTTTTGTCTGTACCGGACTCCAAGTTGGATCGCATGTACGCACGCTTCTGGATCGTTTCCATTGACATGGATTATTGGAGCACCTGCCATTTTTGCTATATCTGTACAGTATCGACCAGAGTAACTGTCATGAGGGTTTGTAGTAAAACCAATTTGGTTGTTCACAACAATATGTACAGCACCACCAACTGTGTACCCATCGAGGTGCGCCATGTTAAACATTTCTGCAACGATTCCCTGTCCCGGGAAACTTGCATCTCCATGAATTAGAAGTGGAATACATAAACTTCTATCTTCATCGCATTGTGTGCGTTGGCGTGATCTTGCTTTACCAAGAACGACTGAGTGACCGAACTCAAGGTGTGACGGATTTGGAGCAAGCGTAATGTGCATTGGTTTGCCGAGATCTGTCATGATGTCTGCGTTGTAACCAAGGTGGTACTTTACGTCTCCACCACCACCAGAAAAATCTTCGATCCAACTCTCTTCAAATTCAGTAAATAACTGGTCGTATGATTTTCGTAAGATGTTTACAAGCACGTTGATTCTGCCACGATGAGCCATCCCAATTGTCACGACTTCAACACCATCTTCACCTGCATCATTGATGAGTTCATTCATCATTGGGATAAGTGACTCAGAACCTTCTAAGCTAAACCGTTTTTTGCCTATATACCGAGTAGCGCAAAATTTTTCAAGCGTTGTAGCTTCTGTGAGTTTTCGAAGAATGCGGCATTTCGTGTTCACATCAAACGATGGCTTGTTAGCGATTGGTTCCATTTGAGATTGAAGCCATCTGCGTTGTTCTCGATTTTCTATATGAGAATATTCAACCCCGATATGTTTGCAATATGTTTGCTCAAGTCGATCAATAATATCTCTGAGTTTGGATGGTCTTGGGAGATCGAGGTGTCCCGGGTCAAAAGATGCATCAAGTTGTGATTTGTCTAAATCAAATGTACTTAACTCTAATGCAGAGCGATCGATTTTTTGTAACTCAAGGGGGTCAAGGTTTGCTGCATAATGACCAACCATCCTGTAATTTGAAATAAGGGAATCTACGCATGCTTGCAAAGCTGAGCCAGAGAGCGATGAGGTTTGTTGTACTTCAAGCGACACCCCAAGTTGGAAGCCTTGGAAGAAATCTTGCCATTGTTTTGTTACAGACGAAGAATCTGCCTTCCATTGTATATAAAGATCATCGAGGAACTTTGTATTCCAAGAGTTAATGGAGGGGTCGATTGTTGTTGGTGTAAGGTCGCTTTTTTCTGCGTTTGACTGCTGCATAATGCTCGCATCTTTATTGGTATAAAGTGTTGGATTCTACCAGAAAAAGCAGTGTTAGAGCATCGAAATTGGGTCAACATCTATTGCAAGATCTCGATTATTTGTAATGTACTGTCTGCTGCGAGCATCGGCTATAAATAGTTGTAATTCACTTGCCGTCGAGGCAGAAGCGGTGAGATCGAAGCGGTAGCGGTCAGCAATTCTTGTTAAGACACAGGGGGCAGCTGCTGTTATTTGAATAGCGGGAGTGGCGATCGATAAAAGTCGTTCGTAGAGCGAATCTGCTCGGCCAGCAGTTATTGCAAATTCGTCGTCTCTGACAACAAATCGAACCATTCGTCTTGTTGGTGGAAGACCTGTTTCTTGTCGAAGTTCTAGTTCCCGATTTGCGAACTCTTCGTACTTATTTTGTGAAGCAAGCACAATCGCGGGTGCTTCTGGGTTGTATGTTTGTACTATTGCTTTTGCGTTTCCGGTTCCTCGCCCACAACGTCCGCATACCTGTGCAACAAGTTGGTAAGTTCGCTCTGAAGCTCTAAAGTCTGGAAGATCGATTGCTGTATCTGCATCGATGACACCAACGAGCGTGACACCGGCAACATCCAGTCCCTTTGCAATCATTTGTGTTCCTAAGAGGACGCGGATTTTACCACGTGTAAAACGATCAAGTATTGAATGAAGATCAGAACTTTTGCGGGCAGTGTCAGTGTCAAGTCTTGCGATTTGATCATCGGGTATTGGAATTGTTTCACGAATGATTGCTTCAAGTCGTTGTGTACCTGCGCCAAGTCGTATGACAGGTTTAGAACAATCAGGACAAGATTTTGGGACGCGCTGTTCTTTTGCACAGTGATGACAGCGAACGAAACCAACTTCTTCAAGGGGCTTTCGTCTGTGATAGACCATTGAGGATTCGCAGTGTTCGCATCGCATCATCCAATCGCATCCGCGATTTGAACAGGCAATCCAAGGTGCAAAACCTCGGCGATTGAGTAGGAGTAATATTTGTCCACCACTTGCAAGAGCTCGCTGTATTTCGCTTTCAAGTTCTTTGCTAAACACGGGCATGACTCCTTTCGCAGCAGCGCGTGCAATTTTCATATTGACAATTTCAATTGCCGGGGAAGTTAATCCGGGCGCTCTTTGCGGTAATGTGTGCAAAGTGGAAATATTCCTTCGTGTTGCATTCCACCAAGATTCCATTGATGGTGTTGCAGAGCCAAGTACGATGGGACACTTCGCAGTTGAAGCGCGTCGAATGGCAACATCTCGCCCGTGATACCTTGGTGTTTGATCTTGTTTATAGGAATGATCGTGTTCTTCATCTACGATGATGATTTTTAGTTCTTCAATTGGAATTGGGCCAAAGATTGCGCTGCGAGCTCCTAGAATGATGTCTGCTTCGCCGCTTGCGACCATTGCCCATTGTTGATGACGTTGTGCTTTTGTAAGTGCGGAGTGAAGAATGGCAACTTGTTTGTGAGGAAATCTTCCCATTAGACGTGCAGCGGTCTGTGGTGTGAGAGAAATTTCAGGAACAAGAACAATTGCTTTTCCACCTTTTTTGATTGCTTCATCGATGAGGCGAATATAAATTTCCGTTTTCCCGGAGCCAGTTACACCATGTAGTAAATGGCAACTGTATCCCTTCTTAAGTGTAGGAGTTATTGCTGCTAGTACTTTGTTTTGGTCATTGGTGAGTGTTGGCGCTTCTTTATTGTCTATTGTTTGTTTGAACCAAGTAGCTTCGATATTTGTAACTTGATGCGTTGAGAGAAAACCAAAATGACATAATTTGTCGATTGGTCCTCGACTTCCCAGAGATGAAATTTTCATGAGTTGCGAAATGACAATTGGGAGATCGTTCTTTGGAAGGTCACCAATGCAGTTAAGCACGTGTTGTTGTTTTTTGGTGATTTTGACATCAGTTGGAGGAGTTGTATGTATGTCAACAAGTGTTTTCGTTTTAAGACCGGTGCCCTTTCGAACGGGCCCAGGTAACATCGTTGAAAGTGTTGGACCAATTGCAGCGCAGTAGTATGAACTCATCCAAGAGGCAAGTGAAACAAGATCTTGAGGCAGGGAAACTGTTTCTGCACTTTTTGAAAAAACTTGTTTTGTTTCTTTGTTTTTGCCAAGGTCTAGTCGTACGTCGCTCGTTGAAAGAACCCATGCGTCGGTTGGAGTATTACCTCTTCCGAGTGGGACGGTGACGAGTTGCCCCACTTCGATTGGTGCGAGGCTTTGTGGGACTCCGTAGGTGAGGCCATTTGGATATCTGTCTACTGCGCGTTCTACAGCAACTTGTACATAAGAAATTGTCGGTTCGTCAAATAATCCCGCCATATTGAGGAAGTCTACATACTAGATCTAAGATTGCGTGTGAATTAATCACCTTCATTGTGATTTGGAAACTACTCATCATTTGAGAGCGATTATTTAACCCGAGATACAGGACCGGATACTACGCTGGCTCAGGCTCCTTTCAACATCGCTTTGCGATGTTGCACCCTCAGCCTTGGGTCAATACAATGCAAAACGATGGATAAAAATAACGCAATTGCATGTAGGCTAGTGCTTGAAGATGGAACCATTGTTCGTGGGCGATCTGTTGGGAATGCAGAGATTGGGAGTTCAAGTGGAGAAGTCGTTTTCAATACCGCCATGTGTGGATATCAGGAAGCGTTGACAGATCCAAGTTACGCGGGCCAAATTCTGATAATGACCGCGCCTATGATCGGAAATTATGGTGTTTGTGAAAATGACCTAGAATCCAAATCTGCCCAAGTGGCTGGATTTATCGTGAGGGAGGCTTCAAGAGTAGATTCTAACTATCGATCTGAGAGAGGGTTAGCAGATTGGCTTGCAATGAATGAAGTGATCGCGATGGACTCCGTGGATACAAGGGCACTTGTACGACATATCCGACAATTTGGTGCACTTCGAGGTGTGATCAGTACGGATCAATCCTGTTCAGATGCTGATTTGCTTTTGCAGGCTAAAGAATCTAAACTGATGTCAGGACAAGACTTAGCGAGTCATGCTTCAATAGAAACGACCTGTGAATGGACTGACAATCTCGGTGAATGGGATATCCATCAGACCATCGAATCAACAGATAGATTGCGAGTCGTGGCCCTCGATTGTGGCGCTAAGAGTAGTATTTATAAGAACTTAGTATCTACTGGCTGTGAAGTTATCCCGATGCCCAACGATGCCACTCCAGACGAAATAAGAGCTCAGCGTCCAGATGGCTTATTCATCTCAAATGGACCCGGCGATCCAGATGCAGTTGCATCAACTATCCAGACTCTTAAAGTGATGTTAAAGGAATTGCCAACTTTTGGTATTTGCCTTGGACATCAAATGCTAGCAATCGCCCTCGGTGCGACTACGTGGAAATTGAAATTTGGTCACCGTGGTGCAAATCAACCAGTTCGAGTAATTGAAACCGATCGAGTAGAGATTACGAGCCAAAACCACGGTTTTTGCGTTGATGAAGCCTCTTTGAAGGCGGTAGGGTGTGTAGTGACCCATCGGCACCTCAATGACGGCACTGTTGCAGGCTTCAGGCACGAAATACTCCCAATTATGGGCGTTCAGTTTCATCCTGAGGCATCTCCTGGACCCCATGATTCATCTCATCTATTTAGGCAATTTGTCGAGATGATGCACACTTCACAAAAGCCAGTGTGAAGGCAATTATAGTTTGTCTTTTTTCGCTAAGTCCGAAAACCTATAACTTACCCTGAATGTACCTTGCGGCCATTCTATGGGTGTTGTACGCTACCGCACAGCCATTTTTACGCCTTTGTTAGGCGTGCGGTAAATGGTAATTCTGCAAGTACACAATATGTATACATATTATGTATGAGCAGGGTTGATTTTTTCGCGGGATCGGCGTTTGGTTATTCGTAACCACCTTTCTATGCGTCGAGCAATCAGTATCGCACTGTCGCAATGCTGATAGAGATTAGGAACTTTGGAGAGTTTCATGAAACGCTTTTTAGATTTACTCAACTCACAGTTGCACCTCATTCTTGTTGCGATCATTTGCTTATCTTTTACATGTGAAACTTTTTCACAAGACAGCGGCGAAACGCCACCTGCACCTAGTGAAGAACCTGTTGTAGAGGAAGATGACGACATTGTCATTCCTGATGAGGAAGAGGTTGCCCAAGATATTGTTGTTGAAGAAGAACCTGTTGAGGAAGAAGTTGAAGTTGTGGAGCTCGCAATTGAAGAGCCAGAGCTAACAAAAGAAGAAATCGCCGCCCTCGCAGATGAACAAGCAACGCTTATGGAAAAAGCAATGGGGCAAGCTGCACTAGACAGTGCAATCGCCGCAGCAGAGGCAGGTCGTTGGCGTGAGGCAGCAAATGAATATCTCAACGCAAACAAGTATTTGCCTAATAATCCTGCAATTATTGCTGGATTACAAAAAGCATATTCTATGATTGATAATGGACCGGGTCTCGATAAGTTTCAACAACGTCAAGCGATGGAACGACAATCTGCAAGGGCACTCTTTGATGCATCTATGGCTGCAGGACATGACAAACTTCAACAAGAAGATTTTGTAGGAGCACGTAGAAGTGTAGAAGCAGCGATTGCAAGATTAGACAGAAATGATCGAACTTTATTTTCAGAAACAGAATATAAAAATCGCCGAGGTCAAGCAACTACACTACTTAATCAAATTTCGGTAGATAAAGAAGCTTGGCAACACCATAGAGATCAATTCGCAGCAAATGAAAAGACTCGAGATCAAGCAGATCGTGCTTCTATTGAAGCAGACAAAAGACACAAAATAATTAACGAAAACTTGCGCCGAGTAGGTCAATTACAAGCTGAACAAAAATACTCAGAGGCGTTGGATGTTATCAATGAAATTCTTTTTATTGAAGATGACAATCCAGCTGCTCTTGTTTTGAAAGATGCCCTTCAGTCAACCCAACTTTACAAAAGATATGCAGATGCAAATCGTTTGCGAGAATTTGGATATTCTGAATTGGCCGTTGAATCTGGAGAAGGGTTAATCCCCCCTCGAGAAAATAGATATGGTCCTGGTGAACGATCTTTAAACGGAATGATCACATACCCTTCTGATTGGGAGGACCTAACAAACCGACGTTTTGGATCAGTTGATGGATTCCGAGATTCTGTTGAGAACCGTCGAATTCGAATTTCGCTTGAACAAACAACAGGCGCCGGCTTCGAATTTTTAGATGAACCCTTAGAAGATGTTTTCAGAACTTTTAGTGATCTCTCGGGCGTACCGTTTTATGTTGATTGGCCCGCGCTGAGCGACTCAGGCATAGATCAATCTACTCCAATCACGATTAATATTGGTGATGTACCAATGGTGGTCGTGTTTGAGCGTGTGTTGGGGCAACTTAGTGACACAGAAATCATCACTTACGATATTCAAGATGGAATTCTTGAAGTATCAACGAAGACTGCTTTAGCAGAACGAGTCACGCTTGAAGTGTACAACATCACAGATCTTCTTTTTGAAATTCGTGACTTCGACAATGCTCCAACCATGGGTGCTAGCGGCGGCGGCGGCGGCGGTGGTGGCGGCGGCGGCGACAGCGGTGGCGGCGGTGGTGGCGGCTTCGGCGGTGGCGGCGGCGGCGGGGGAAGTAGTGGCGGCGGCGGCGGGGGAAGTAGTGGCGGCGGTGGTGGTGGCTTCAACTTTGGCGCCCCAGATGAGGATCCTGAACGTAAAACGCAGGATGAACTCGTTGAAGAAATTAGTAACATCATTAAAGATAATGTAGATTCAGATAGTTGGATTGATCCGGGTATCCCTACAGCAAATCCACATCGAATCACCGAACTCAACGGCAACTTAATCATTAGTCAAACACCTGCTAACCACCGTCAAATTATGGAATTGCTCGCTAAGTTGCGCGAAGTAAGAACACTTCAAATAAATGTAGAAGGCAGATTCCTCAGTATTGCTACGGATTGGTTTGAACAAATTGGATTTGACCTAGATTTATATTTTAATACAAACAAATCATTATTTGACGAATTACAAGACAAAGACGAATACGCTCGGTTGAGCGATTTCTTTATTCCCGGTTCAGGGCAATTGAAGGATCCTGTAATCTACGGAGCTCTCAACGTGGATGCAGATGGCAATCCAACAGCAAGTTCACCTGGAAATACTATTCCATGGCAACGAGTGTGGTTGCAGGAAAATGATCCTGTGGACACACCCGGAACGCAGGGTTTTAGCACATACAATGTTCTTACCCAAGGTGATATGGGTGGTATAGTCCGTCAAAATCAAAATACAAGTCCAGGTTTTAGCCCAATTGGAATTGTTCAGAATCACAGTCAACTATTGAAGTCTGTAGGGCAATTTTCTTCTTTTGCCAGTTCAATAGTTAACTCAAATCCAGCACTTGGCCTTGGTATGCAATTTTTAGATGATGTTCAAGTAGACTTGTTGATCGAAGCGACGCAAGCAGACAGCAGGAACACAATTCTGACCGCTCCAAGGTTAACCATGCATAATGGTCAGATGGCTTGGATTTCTGTGCAAACGCAACAAACATACGTACAAAATTTGAATCTAAGTAGTAATGCGGGTGCAATTGGTTTTACTCCTCAACTTGGAACAATCAACACAGGATTTAGTTTTATGGTTCACGGAGTCATTTCTGCTGATCGTAGATATGTGACTTTAGAAGTTATTTTCGATATTGGTGATTTGTTAGAACTAAAAAAATCTGATGCTTTTAGTGCAGTTGCTGCAGGAGGCGGAGACAACTCTTCATCATCACAAACTACTCCTGTATTTATCGATCTACCTATTACGCTTTCTCATAGGATCCGTACAACAGTCTCTATTCCAGACAAAGGTTCTGCTCTTTTGGGTGGCCAGCGAAGTGTGAAGGAATATGAAACTGAAATTGGTGTTCCAGTTTTATCAAAGATACCATATGTCAATCGTTTCTTTACAAACCGTACTACGTCACGTGAAGAGAAGTCATTGCTGATTCTAATTCGACCAGAAATTATTATTCAACAAGAAAGCGAAGAGATGTTGTTTAGCCACCGTATCCTTGATGCTGGAATGCAGGATTCTTTTAACCGTTAAGGTTTCAACAGATTTGAAAGGTTTTATATGATGGCAGATCAATCTATGCTCCAAATCTTCGAACAAGAAGGCATTTCAAATGTCGAATTTGCTGAAAGCAACATTCTCGATGAGATTGCTATCCGTAAAATTGGCGATGAATTACAAAGTGTTATTGATCGAAAGGGATTACCGAAAATCATCCTTAATTTTAATAATGTTTCAGCACTAAGTTCATCAGCATTAGGCATGTTGATCACTGTAAATACAAAAGTGAACGAAAAGAATGGCAAACTTGCGATGGCTTGTATCAAGGGTCCAATACGTGAGGTGTTTAGAATTACGAAACTAGACAAAGCCTTTTCAATCCATGACACAGTCGCAGAGGCAATCTCCTCAGTTAGAAGTTGATTCATATTTGCATAATTTTTTGAGGGGTGTTAAGTAAACGGGGGATCGAGAGCGATGATGGCAGAAGACGCTGAACCACGAACATGTACAGAGAAGCACAAGTTGCAAGGCACTCGTGAGTCTATGGATTTTGTTCAGCATTCTATTCTCGACACAATGGAATCGCTTGAATATAAAGAAGAAGATTTGTTTGCTGTTCGAATTGCAATTGAGGAAGCGATTGCAAATGCCATCTTGCATGGTCACCAAGGTGATCGTGAAAGGATCATTGAAGTGCAGTGGTCAATTTGCAAAAACAAAGTTGCTATGGTTGTTTGTGATAGTGGACGTGGATATGACGAGAGTGCAGTGCCTGACCCTACCGCTGATGAGAACTTAACTCTTCCCTCAGGTCGTGGGCTTGCAATGATTAGGGCTTTTATGAACCAAGTCACGATATCGGATAGTGGTCGGCGAATTGAAATGATAAGAGAGCGTCAGGATAACTGACCACAGACGCAATTAATTCTGACATTTAGTTTATAGGGATAGATGTTTGGGCCTCGCAATTGATCGGCACACAAAAAATTGAATTTAAGGCCATCTACATTACAAAAAAAACCCGCCATTACGGCGGGGTTTTTTGTAATGTTAAAATGAAATTCACGGCATTGTGATCGGTCCAGGGAAAGATGCCGATCGAACTCGAATTTGATCATAGTAATATGGAAAAAGTTGATCGTCGCCGTCTGGTTGAGTAACGGTAACAAATCTCGCGTGATAAAGACCAGTTCGATCAAGCATTCTAGATGCTCGTTGCACAAGGAAATTCGCTTCAATCTTCCCTTCGTCGTTGACATCTTCATCGCTAAGAAGTTCGGATGACGCCGCTTGTACCCATTTCCTTCTCGAGAAGTCCCACATGTACAAGAGAAGGATTGTTGAGGTGTATGTAGAGTCAAGCATGACAACATCCCAGTTCATGATATTGCCCGGTGAAAGACCACCGCGGAGTAGACCTGAGAGGTAAATATCACTGACATGTGCAGTTGACAAGTATGTAACCGTATCACCAGGGCCGGTGTAATCGTCAGGAACATCATGTTCACCAACAGATCTCATTTCTGGGAATAAGGAAAAATACATACTGTCTTGGGCTGCAATTGATCCGGAGTTTCCCAGATGATGTTCACCACTGATAATCATAATGTCGTTAATGCCGGGTGTATCGAAAATCGGATCAACGAGGGCGTCTTGGCAACTTCTCCATGGGTTTAAAACATTCCCAACAAGGTTGCCAGTACCAGCATCTACATCAACAAAATCCCATGCTGTGCCGCCGCCGTTCACGGCATTTTCTGATGAGAGGCCTGTAGTTTGAGGATATGACAAAATAGGATCTCCGCCTTGGGTTGGATCATCAGGGTCCGAAGGAGTCATGCCTGCGTAACTGCCTCCGCCAATATAAAGACGAGTGAAAATTGGGGAGAGTGGGGTGTCGAATACTTGTAGAGCGTAGCCTTGCATTGCTATGACGCAGCCAGCCATTATGGCTGCTGCAGCTGAAGTCCCACTAAAGTTGTTTGTATAGGATCGTGATGCAACAATATTGTAATTGCAGGGATCACTGTAATCAACAATTTGGTATCCAAGCCAATTGTCCATGTTTGGTCCAAAACCACAAGTCGTTATACCTGTGCCAAACGCACTTGCTGTGACTTTTGAGAAATTGGTTTCTCCATACACTCCGCCATCACCCACAACGTAGTTTGAACTGCGATTGCCATCTGCATACCGTTTGTAAGGTTCACCCGGGGAAACAGCACCAGCTACAATTGCACCGGAATCGGTACCTGAAGGTGTGTCCACTGCGCCTAAATCTTCGCCACTCATGCCAGCCCCGATTACGACGGAGATTCCAAGAGCAGTGGCAACGGTGATTCGATCGTGGGTAGCAGGGTTATAATCAATGTTGTTGACTCCGCCGCCTTGACCACCTTGTGGGTTGTAGGTTGCAGCGATTACATCACCTGGTTGCAGGGTAAGCATGCCATGAATCCACGCAGTTGGTGATCGACCTTCCCCGTGGACAACTTCATCCTCATCAATTACGGCACCAACAAGCGGGTAAAAGGAAAACTCTGCTTCTGGCACTAGACCTCTGATTCCAACGTTGCTATCTGGATTGTCTGGATCCCAATCTGCAGCGAGTACTCCAAGGACTGCGTTGCCATGATGCCTAGAATATGAAAAAGGAGCTGATGGGTCGAAGTACATTAGTATTTCATCATGTCCGGTATCTGGTCCTTCTATAACGATATTGCTAAATTCTTCATGCACAGAACCATAGATTGTTGTAACACCATTATGGGTGACTGTATAGGATTGAATGTCCGTGGCATAGTCAAGGACAACTACTTTGACTCCAGCGCCGTAGGTGCCATTTGGCCCTTCATTCAAATCTTCGTGAAATTGACCCAAACCATACAAGCCTGAATATAGATCATCAGAATTCATACCCCCGGGGTCAGCATCGGGGTTTATAGGGTAGAGATTTAAGCCTTGCCCCCCCCACATTGTGGCAGTAATTCCACCAGTTACACCAATAGGTGTAGGTAGACCGTCGATGGGATTCAGAAGGTTAGCTATTGCTGGAGGCCAATCATTCATGAGATAACTCACTTCATCAATGACACCTCCGCCCATAGGCCAAGGAAGCAGTTCTGGGAGGGCGTTTGCTGAACTTAGGCTCCAATCGTTGTAACTAAGTGCTTCGTCTGTCGCCCACGTTTGTAATCCCATTTTGAATAAGTCTGGGGTAGTTGCTTGCGGTGTAAAAAATGGAACTGTTGGGTCAAATGGCCAGCAGTTTGCATCAAATGGAGTGATAGGATCAACGCAATTATTTGCAAAGTTCATCTTAGGTTGCGGGTTGCCGCCGCCATCTCGGGTTGGGCGGTTTGGACCAAATGGAGTTTCGCAATCACTGCCCCTAAGGCAATCGAAGTTTCCAGAGTTTGCGTAGGATGCGCAAACGGCATCCCACAAAGTTGTTCCACAACTTGGGCGGGCTGCAGAAATGTCTGCACAACAATTTTGATCTTCATCGATAAAGCCTTCTTGTGGGTTTGGATCTCCGCCTAAGGACGTATCGAGGCAGCCCGCGGCGTTCATTGGCCTATTCACAGAAACGAATTGGATGGTTTGATCAATGTAGCAGTCGCCAGTGAAGTATGTGTCTAGGTCGCCAAAAGAACCACACAGATCGTAGGCAGTGAAAATTGGGGGGCAGTTGTCAGCGATATCATCACATATATCACCATCGGCACCGAACCAAATCCCATTGACAGTCATACACGCAGCGAAATTAGTGTCTGTGCATCCACTTAGGGTACAACATGCAGTTCCAGCGCCTCGGTTTGCTCCCTCTTGTGAATCACTTTCACAGACGGACCCGAGTCCCAAGAACGTTCCATTTAAATCTTTGCAGGTTTTAGGTGAAACAGATTCTTGGCACATTCCGGATCGGAACATACAAGCACCTATAATAATTTTGCTTGTTTTGTTTGCCGAGAATTTTCTGGTTGGGTGATTAAATGCTCGCCCAGTTTTTTTCGCCAATTTTTCGCCACGGTAAGGCGAGTTAGAAGGGTGGATCTTCGGTGCATTGAGCCACTCAACTTCTGACATCACGAAGAACACGTCGGCAGCGGTTTTTACTGCTGTGAGTGGACCGTCAATCCAGAACACTCCACCAATGTCTGGCATTTGGTTACCAGTTCGTGCTTCAGCACGAGCGATAAGGTCATTGACTTTTGCTTCTTCTACATCGGCAGCAGGAGAGATTGTGACACCGAGCGAAAGGATGGTGTCGATGACAGTGTCAAGAGATTTACCAGTTCGTGAAACAAGCTGTCCATTTGATGTAACTCGAACTTTGAGTTCATCAGAAAATTTGACCATCAAGCGGGACCGATCGGTAATTGTGACTCGTTCCTTACGATTTTTGGCGCGAGGTTTTAAAGTTCGTGTGGAAGTGTATTCCTTGGCTGTGATCAGCTTTTCATTTTCAAACCCATCAACAATTGCTAGAATCAAAGGATCGAGACCACGTTGAATTTGTTCGGATTTGACAACTTCTGCTGTGAGTGTTCCGGCGAAAATCGTGCATGCAAATGCTGCAATCGAAATAAGCGATTTCAACGTATTTTTTTTAGTGGTCATGTTTCTTTGATTCATAAGTTAGCTTTCGGTATATGCCGCGTGAGTTGCGAAAAGTCTCTTTGAATTGTGGCTGAGAATAAAACTCCACCAGCTGTAAGTCCATACCCTAGAAGGGGTTTTGTAGTTTGAGTTGACCCAAATATGAGGTCAAACAGAAATGAGCAGGTGGTTGTGAGAGGGGGCTCCAAAGCCACGTACATTGGTAACTGATGATACCCCCCTGAGTCTGATAAGTGTATGCTTTTTTTGCGATTTTGATCAAAAAAAAGGCATATTCTTCACACTCTGACTGAAATGCCATATAGGTAAATTGCACGGCAAAATTTGAAATTGACCTCTCCTCTGTGACCCAAATGGTGCCAGGTCTAAAGCAAGAAATGACCTACGAGCTCGTTTCTTGCTGCAAAAAAAAGCCCCCCAAAGAGAGGGGCTTTTTCGAAAATACTTTTGGGAGAGGTTTACGCCTTTGTGACCTCAACGCCCGAGTTAGGTGTCTCAACTTGTACGGTTGGACCTCCACGTTGGGCACCTAGTGATTCGGCTTTGTCGATAGCGTCCTGCATCATGTTGGCTTCTTCATCCTCTTCTGATGCGGGTGGTTCGACTAGATGTTTTACTTTCATAGTGTGATACGGATCAAAACCTGTACCCGCTGGGACAAGGTGACCAAGGAGGACATTTTCCTTCAATCCTTTGAGCGTATCAACAGCGCCGCGTAATGACGCTTCAGTGAGTACTTTTGTTGTTTCTTGGAATGAAGCGCCTGATAGGAATGATTCGGATTGCAACGCTGCCTTAGTAATACCAAGAAGAAGTGGCTTACCAGTCGCCTTCTTAGGTCTTGATGTTTTCGCTCTAGCTTTGCCTTCGGCTTCAGCCACAGCATTCGCTTCCTTGATGTCTGCCTTGGGAACAAGATCACCAACCATGAAGTCAGTGTCACCAGATTCTTTAATGAGCAAGGAGCCATCAATTTCTTTGTTGGCATTACGGAATTTGTATCGCTCGATAATGTCTAGAGGTAAGAGGTCTGTATCGCCCGCTTTTTCAACTTGGACTTTACTAAGCATGCGAGAAAGAATGACTTCAATGTGCTTGTCAGAAACAGGCACGCCTTGCGCACGATATACATTTTGAACTTCTGAGATGAGATAGGTGTACAACTCTTCTTCACCATTAATGTCAAGAATGTTGTTTGGATCACGAGGACCTTCAGTAAGTGTGTCACCTGCTTGAACAAGATCACCCGTGTGAACTAAAAGGTGTTTGCCCTGAGGAACAAGGTGTTCAACTGGATCACCACTGTCAGGAATTACGTGAAGCACCATTTTGCCTCGTTTTCGATCCGCTTGCAATTCAACTTTGCCAGTGATTTGAGCAAGTATTGCTGGTTCTTTCGGAACACGAGCTTCGAAAATTTCTGTTACACGTGGGAGACCACCAACGATATCAGCAGTACCAGCAACTTCACGAGGGCGACGAGCAAGCATTTGCCCTGTAACGACTGTTTCGCCAATTTTAACTTCGATACGAGCTTTCGCAGGAAGATGGTGGAAGTCAAGCGTCCGTCCATCGTCGTCTTGAATAAGAATTTGCGGATGAAGATCGCCAGTATGTTCAGTCACGATGAATTCAATATTTCCTTTGCTCTCTTCTTGTCGTAGAGTCGTACCAAGTTCAATGTCTTGGAAGACAATTTTGCCAGTTTTCTCTGCAAGAATTGGTGTACGGTGGGGATCCCATTCAACAAGAATGTTGCCCTTTTTGACTTTCGTTCCAGATTTGACACGAACACTTGCACCGTAAGGGATTCGGAAAGCATTATCAAGTTCACGACCCTTATCATCGACGATGATCAATTCACCTGTTCGTTTTAGAACAATAAGGTGTCCATCGGTGTTGTTTGGAAGTGGGACTTCATTACAGTCACGTAACATCATTGTGCCAGATTGAGTTGCTTTGTAATTTGTTTCAACAAATTCGCGGGATGCAACACAACCTGTATGGAATGTACGCATTGTTAATTGCGTTCCTGGTTCACCAATCGATTGTGCTGCAATTGTGCCAACGGCCATACCTTCCTCAATAAGATCACTTGTTGAGAGATCGTTGCCGTAACAAAGTGCACAGCAGCCACCGGGGGATTCACATGTTAGCGGTGAACGAACTTGCACAGCATCAATATTGAGTTTGCCAAGAGCTTCAGCAATATTGTCATCAATGATTTGTTTATCAGCCACTATCGTGGTATCAGTAACAGGGTTCATGATGGTCTGCATACTCGTGCGACCTTTAATGAGTTCTTGCAATGGAACATGAACTTCGTCGCCTTTGTACACAGCACGTTTTGTTACGCCACGCTTTGTGCCGCAGTTGAACTCGTTGACAACAACGGATTGTGCAACGTCGTACAACTTGCGTGTGAGGTAACCAGAGTCAGCAGTTTTCAATGCTGTATCTGCCAAACCTTTTCGAGCTCCGTGTGTAGATGAGAAATATTCAAGAACATTTAATCCTTCTCTGAAGTTCGCACGAATTGGAGTTTCAATAATTTCACCACTTGGTTTTGTCATCAAACCACGCATGCCAGCAAGTTGCTGCATTTGACTGATGTTGCCTCGAGCACCGGATGTTGACATGAGATACACAGGGTTGAGATATCGGTAACCCTCGTCAGAACCAATTTCACACTCGCTGTTTGTAGCAACACCTCGGCGGTCGTGTTCAAGTGTCTTAATGAGCTCACCTGTTAGTGATTCTCGGCAATGTGACCAAAGGTCAAGCAACTGGTTATGACGTTCTTGATTGGTTATCGCACCAGCAGCAGTTGCTGCTTCAATGCGATCAACTTTTGTTTGAGTTTTGTCGATAAGTTCTTGTTTTGTGGAAGGAATACGCATGTCAGTAATAGCAATGGAAATGCCAGACCACGTAGCAGTTTTAAAACCAATTTCCTTCATGTCATCAAGGAGTGTAAGTGTTCCATCTCGACCAATAATTTCATACGTGTCGTCAATAACACGGCTGCAACCCTTCTTAGTTAGCGTGCAATTATAGAATGGCATACCCTGTGATAAAATTTCGCAAAAGAGAATACGACCAACCGTAGTTACGATTCGCGCATTTTCTGGCATTGGTTCAATTTTACCCTTTTCATCCGCAACAAAGGATGGGTAGCGGGGAAGTCGAACTTGAATACGTTCTTGTAAAGTAATACGATCGAAGTCATACGCAAGAATTGCTTCTTGTGCATTTCGGAACTTCATAAGTTCGTTGTCTTCACGTGTGTCGTTATCGTCCATGTGCGTTAAAAAGTAAACGCCCATGACAATATCTTGACTTGGCGAAACAAGCGGGTTGCCATGCGCTGGGGAGAAAATGTTGTTCGTTGCAAGCATCAGCACTTGAGTTTCAGCTTGAGCTTCTACGGAAAGTGGCAAGTGGACCGCCATTTGGTCACCGTCGAAGTCAGCATTAAAACCAGAACATACTAGGGGGTGAAGCGTGATCGCCTTGCCTTCTACAAGTACAGGTTCAAACGCTTGAATACCCATACGGTGCAACGTTGGTGCACGGTTGAGCATCACTGGATGTTGATAAATTACTTGCTCGAGAATATCCCAAACTTCAGGATCTCGGCGATCTAGCATGCGTTTTGCAGACTTGATCGTGTCAGCGAGTCCCTGTTCTTTGAGTCGTCTGATGATAAATGGTTGGAACAACTCTAGAGCAATTTTCTTTGGAAGACCGCATTGATTGAGTTTGAGTTCTGGGCCAACTACGATGACGGAACGTGCGGAGTAATCGACGCGTTTACCGAGTAAGTTTTCGCGGAAGCGACCTTGCTTGCCCTTAATCATGTCAGTGATGGACTTGAGTGGTCGGTTTGAACTTCCAAGAACTGGACGTCTACATCTGCCGTTATCAAACAATGCGTCAACTGCTTGTTGCAACATTCGTTTTTCATTTCGGATGATGACTTCAGGGGCATTGAGGTCCATCAATTTTTTAAGTCGATTGTTTCTGTTAATAATTCGCCTGTAAAGATCGTTAAGGTCACTTGTAGCAAAGTTGCCCGATTCTAGAAGAACGAGTGGTCTTAATTCTGGTGGAATGACAGGTACTACTTCTAGGATCATCCATTCAGGGCTGTTTTTACTGCCACGAAGTTGCTCAACAAGTTTCAATCGTTTTGCAAGATCTTTTGTCTTTTGTTTTGACCTTGTTGCTGCAAGATCTTCGCGAAGTTGCTGTGCAAGTTCGCATAGGTCTGTCGATTCGATAAGTTCTCGAACTGCATCTGCACCCATGACGGCGCGGAATGGTCCGTAGCCACCCTTGGCTGTGATTTCACGATACTCATCTTCGGTGATGACTTCACGATATTCCTTTTCGGTATCACCCGGATCTAGCACGACGTAATCTTGGAAGTAAATGATCTTTTCAAGATCAGATGTTTTCATGCCAAGCAAAGTGCCAAGGCGACTTGGTAGTGCTTTGAAGAACCAGATGTGTACAACAGGCGCTGCCAAGTTGATATGCCCCATGCGTTTCCTTCGAACACGCGAGTGGCATACTTTGACACCACAGCGGTCGCAAATGATGCCTTTATACTTGGTTCCTTTGTACTTTCCACAACCACATTCGTAGTCGCGTTCAGGCCCAAAAATTCGTTCACAGAATAGACCGTCCTTTTCAGGTCGATATGTTCGGTAGTTGATTGTCTCAGGTTTTTTGACTTCGCCAAAACTCCAACTGCGAATATCGCTGGGGCTTGCGAGGCCAATTCGTACTGAGCCGTAGTCGTTTACTTTATCAAAGATGTTTTCAGACATTCTTTTTTTCTTCCATCTACAAGAGTAGTTGATGCGTGTAGTTCAAATAAAAGGCAGGGCCTTACTTACAGCAAACTGCTGCTATCAGGTTGATCCTTCTCAAGTTCAATATTCATACATAAGCCTCGAATTTCGTGACAGAGCACATCGAATACAACAGGCATGCCTGCTTCGAGAACATTTGTATTTTTCACCATAGAGTCGTAGATTTTTGTGCGACCATCTACGTCATCACTTTTTACGGTGAGGAGTTCTTGAAGTGTATACGCTGCTCCGTAACCTTCAAGCGCCCAAACTTCCATTTCGCCAAATCGCTGACCACCAGTTCTAGCTTTACCGCCGAGTGGCTGTTGCGTGATCAAACTGTAAGGTCCTGTAGATCGCGCGTGAATTTTGTCGTCAATCAAGTGATGCAATTTCAACATGTACATGACACCGACAGAAGTTGGTTGTTTAAAAGCATCGCCAGTTCGACCGTCGTACAACTGCACTTTTCCGCCGAATGGAATTTTCGCCATAATGTCTCTTGGACCACCTGGGTTGTTACCAGTTGCTTCAAAATCGTCACAACGAGTTTGAACATATTCGTTGGCTTCGTCAATTGCACCGAGAACTTCTGCTTCAGTTGCACCATCAAATACAGGCGTAACCGCTTGGAAACCGAGGACTTTTGCTGCCCAACCAAGATGTAATTCAAGAAGTTGACCAACGTTCATCCGTGAAGGTACACCAAGTGGGTTAAGCAAGATGTCAACAGGTGTGCCATCTTCCATAAATGGCATGTCTTCTTCAGCAACAATACGTGCAATCACACCCTTGTTGCCGTGACGACCAGCCATTTTGTCACCTACAGAAATCGCCCGCTTATTTGCAAGATAGACCACTGTCTTTTCGAGAACTCCAGAGTTGAGTTCGTCACCGCGTTTCATGTGATCGAGTTTTCGTTTTTTCTCAGTTTCAATCGCTTCAATACGTGGCCAGTATCGACCAAGCACTTCAAGTGCATTTTCTTTTGAGCCCTTGGAACCTTTGACCCATTTCTCAGAGAAGTTTTCAATTTGTTCAAGAATAACTTCTGGAATGTCAGACATGCCAACTTTTTGCCGTGTTGCAGAGTCAACCATTTCTGTGCCGATGATTTCGTTCATTTGACGAACCATCTCTCGGAAAAGTGAAATAGCCTCCGCGTTCATGACTTCTTCGTAATTTTCCATCTTGTGTTTGAGGTCAGCTTTTTGCTCATCACCAAGATGCATTCGACGACTGAAGTGGTTCGAGCCAATCACGACACCGCTGCTGCCTGCAGGGACAGTAAGTGACTCATTTTTAACGTCTTCACCAGCACGCCCAAAGATTGCGTGGAGGAGTTTTTCTTCAGGCGTGAGTTCGTTCTTACTTTTTGGAACTACTTTGCCAACGAGAATGTCACTTGGACCAACTCTTGCACCGTTTCGGATCACACCATCTTCATTGAGGCTCATGAGTTGTTTTTCTGAAACATTTGGGATGTCTCTTGTAAACTCTTCTTTGCCAAGTTTAGTATCTCGAACTTCAACACTGAAATTATCAATGTGGATCGAAGTAAACGTGTCGTCTTTTACGAGACGCTCAGAAATTACGATCGCATCCTCAAAGTTGTAGCCATCAAATGTATTGAATGCGACTAGGACATTCTTGCCAATGGCAAGTTCGCCGTTTACTGTGGAAGCACCATCTGCAATGATTTGGCCTTCTTTGATTTTGTCGCCAAGTTTTACAATAGGTTTCTGCGATTGACATGTGCGTTCGTTCAAACGCTGGAACGTTTTAAGTGTGTATTCATCAGCATCATCAATGAGAATCCGTTGTCCATCAACATACGTGACGGTGCCGCTTCGCTTCGATTTCACAAGAAGACCGGAGTCCTTGCCTACAAACTGCTCCATGCCAGTTGCAACAGATGGGGCTTGAGGAATGATTAGAGGCACAGCTTGCCGTTGCATATTTGAACCCATTAATGCACGGTTTGCATCGTCGTGTTCAAGGAACGGAATCAGGGAAGCGGATATACCTACAAGTTGTTTTGGAGAAATATCGATGTACTCAATGTCACTGGGATTGACTTGTGTAACGTCACCACTTCGACGTGCAATAACGTGTTCAGTAGAAATTTTGCTGTTTTCATCGAGAACTTCAGTTGGTGCAAGAACGGTGTTGATTTCTTCGTCTGCCCGAAGAAGTTTAACTTCGTCAGTCGCTTTGAGATTTTTAACAGTTCGATATGGCGTTTGAATGAAGCCGTATTCATCGATACTTGCGTAAATTCCTAGTGATGCGATCAAACCAATGTTTGTGCCTTCAGGCGTTTCGATTGGGCAAATTCGACCATAGTGAGAGACGTGGACGTCACGAACATCAAAACCAGCGCGTTTACGGTTGAGACCGCCAGGGCCAAGTGCGGAAAGTCGACGTTCATGAACAATCATCGAGAGGGGGTTTGTTTGATCCACTACTTGTGAAAGTTCGCTTCGACCGAAGAAGAAATCAATCGCTGAACTGACTGCTTTGGAGTTTACGAGATCAGCAACTTTTGCAAGTTCTTCTGGGTCTTTTACGCTCATTCGTTCTTGAACTGTGCGGCGAAGTTTCAAGAAACCTTTTCTCATTTCTTCAACTGCAAGTTCGTCGAGCGTACGTAAACGGCGGTTTCCGAGGTGATCGATGTCATCAACACGAGCGCCTTCTTTACGACTGCGAAGATCGTGGATGTACCCAACAGCAGCAAGGAAGTCTTCTGCACGAAGATGCATGACATCTTCAGGTACATCCATATCAAACTTTCGGTTGATACGGAAACGACCAACTTTACCTAGTCGATATCGATTGTCATCAAAGAACTTTTCAGCGAAAAGTTGCCGTGCTTTTTCAACTTGTGGTGGGTTTCCGGGGCGAAGGCGTCCGTAAATTTTGAGTAAGGCGGCTTCGTGTTCGGTTGCATCTGCAAGGAAATCAAGTTTTTCAATTGCAAGTGTGTTAAGAATAAGCGGATCTGCAGGGTCTGCAATGACAGAAATCTTTTTGATGGGTGAGGCAAGAATTGTTTCAAGTGCGTCACCAATTTGCGAGCCGACTTTGCAAAGTTCTTCACCAGTTTCAGCATCAAGGATGTGCTCTGCTGAGTAGTATTCTGGTTTCAGTTTGTTTACTGAAATTTCTTTGACATCGTAAAAATAATCAAGGATTTTCTCAGTCGAACTGAATTTTTCATCGAGAGCGCGAAGGAAAGTAGTCGCAGCAATCTTTGCAGATTGATCAATTTTCATCGCCAATACATCTTTTTTAGTCACTTCAATTTCAATCCATGAACCTCGTTCAGGAATGATGCGTGCTTTATGAAGTTGACGGTCGCCGATGTCTTCAAGGAGGTGGAAGTCAATACCTGGTGATCTGTGAAGTTGGTTGACGATGACTCGTTCGGAGCCGTTCACAATAAATTCACCACCACCGATCATGTATGGAATTTCACCAAGGTAAATTTCTTCCTTAATGACTTCTGCAACTTCATCGCGAACAAATTGCACGCCTATGCGAAACGGCAATCCGTAGGTTCGCCGAAGTTCTTTACATTCCGCAGTGGTGTAGCGGGGTTTTTCTAATTTGTAATAAAGGTATTCCACCCGCATTGAACCATCGTACGATTCAATTGGGAACACCTCTCTTAACAGACCCTCAAGTCCGATCGGTTCTCTTTCGAGTGGATCACAATCTTCTTGGATGAGCTTGTTATATGCTCGTCCTTGAACTTGAGTTAGATTTGGTACCGGTATTGCATCTCCGCGTTTCGCGAAGTTGCGTATCGTATTCGTCGCCATAAAGTAACCTCACAACTGAGCCCACATCGTGCTTATTTGCACTTGATGTCTCGTTAAAGTGTGCTTTTGCTTATTTATTCGTTCATGTAGAGCCGCGACCGCCGCTGCCGAGCCTCGTAGAGTATCCCGCCAAGAGCGTTTTTACAACTCGATTGAGCCAAAAACTTTAAATTATTTATAAAAAAAGAGGTTTTTTAACTTTCAGATTCGAGCTCTCAGATTGATACACTTTGCTTTGGCAATGGACGAGAGAAGTGCAGGGGCAAAATTTGGTTCCTTGTTAAAATCTACGTGAGGTGGAATGCCTCTAGCTGAATTGCATTTTGTGTGATTTTGAACAATTGAATTTAACTATTGGACCTGCTATTGTTGAAAAAACGGCCTGCAAATTGCTTTGCAGGCCGTTTTTGTGTATTTGATCAGTAGATCGTTATTACTTGATGCTGACTGTTGCTCCAGCTTCTTCAAGTTTCGCTTTGATATCATTGGCTTCGTCCTCTGAGCACTTCTCTTTGAGTGCTTTTGGTGCTTCGTCAACGAGACCTTTTGCTTCCTTGAGACCAAGACCAGTGATTTCACGCACAGCCTTGATGACTGCGATTTTCTTCTCTCCTGCAGCTTCGAGGACAACGTCAAATTCTGTTTGTTCGTCACTGCCACCACCACCCTCAGCAGGACCAGCCATCATGACTGCGCCTCCAGCGGCAGGTTCGATACCGTAGGTATCCTTCATGTAATCAGCCAAATCCACTGCTTCGGTAAGCGTAAGACCAGCGATTTCATCACCGATTTTACTTACTTTTGCATCAAATTCTTTTGTTGCTGTTGCTTCTTCGCTCATAATTTTCGTACTCCAATAAAAATTTCATGCGTGGGAGAGGAGCCGCCCTGTGCGACTTTTAACCCCAAGGGGCCAGTCCCTAACGCGATGTCATATAGTTCTTTATGCAATCTTCTCGATTGTTTTTCCATCTTCTAGCATGGAACTCATTTCTTTCACGATGCCAACGATGTTGCCTCCGGGGCTGGTTGCTGCTTTGACAACGTTTCCAGCAGGGGAGAGTAGAAGTTGGACGACAATGCCTTGGGATTCCTCTTTTGTTGGGAAATTGCTTAGGCGTTTGACACCATCGGTGCCCTCAAAAAATTGACCATCTAGCACTGCTGCCTTGAGTTCTAAGTTTTTGATCTTTTTAGCCCAATCGACTAGATTTCTTGCCACTTCGACTACTGAATTGCCACCAAAAGCAAATGCGGTGGGCCCCTCAATATATTCTGTAAGTCCTTTTAAATCAGTATCTTGAAACGCAGTTTTCGCAAGTGAGTTCTTCAACACTGTGATATGGATATCCTTATTAAGGAGGTCCACTCGTAATTCGTTATTTTTGTTTGCTTCGATGCCGCGGATATCGATCAGCAGGCCATTTGAAACACCGTCGAAACGTCGCTTATATTCTGCAACAATCATTTCTTTTACTGGTTTACTCATTGGTCATTAATCCTCTCTTGGGTTAGACATCGATTCGCACGCTTGGCGTCATCGATCCGCTAATTACGCATTTTTTGACATAATCACCCTTAACGGCTGCGGGTCGAGCCTTGGTGATCATATTGATAAAGAAATTAAGGTTTACGATGAGATCTTCCTCAGAAAAACTCATTTTTCCAACAACGCAGTGAATATTACCACTGTCATCGTTGCGGTATTCGACTTTACCAGCAGCAAATTCCGAAACAGCAGTCTCAAAATCAGCAGCCACGGTCCCAGCCTTTGGCGATGGCATCAACCCTTTAGGTCCTAGCGCTCGACCAAGTTTACCGACAAATCGCATCATATCTGGTGTAGAAATGGCGACATCAAATTCGAGCCATCCACCCTCAACCTTTTTGACGAGGTCTTCACCGCCAGCTTCAACCGCACCTGCAGCTTTGGCTGCATCTGCTTTATCGCTTGGGCAAAAGCAAATGACGCGTGCTGATCGTCCAACACCTTTTGGCATTGAAACAGCTCCACGGAGTTGTTGATCTGCTTGTCGTGGATCAATTGAGAGGTGCATTGCAATCTCTACAGTTTGATCGAACTTAGTGGCAGGAAAGGACTTAAGAAGTTTTATAGCATCAGTTACTTGATGTTTTTCTTTACCTTTTTCTGCTATTTCTGCAGACGCTTTATTTCTTTTTGATAGTTTTGGCATTGTTACGCGCCCTCCACAGTAATGCCCATGGACCTTGCGGTACCAGCAATGATTTTCATGGCTGATTCAATGCAAGCTGCGTTGAGATCTTCCATTTTTTCTTCAGCAATCGATTTTAGTTGTTCTTGCGAGACCGAACCTACTTTGTCGGTGTGGGGAACACCCGAGCCCTTTGGAACGCCTGCGGCGAGCTTTAGCAGTTCAGCTGCTGGCGAAGATTTGATTTCAATATCAAACGATCGATCAGCGTAAAGCGTGACGATACAGCCAACAACCTTACCATTGAGTTCCTTCGTTCGATCATTAAATAACTGGATAAATTGACCTGGGTTGACGCCATTGGCACCAAGTACGGGTCCTAGAGGTGGTGCCGGGGTTGCTTTTCCACCCGGAGCTAGCACCTTGAATATTTTTTCTACACGTTTGGCCATTAGTGTTTTCTCCTGCCTGCCACCATTGCCAGATTGTCTACGAGACGGTCTTTGAAGCGAACTCGGCCTGAGTCGCGGCACAGTGGTCATAACGGTTTTGTTTCGAGCCACGTATAGTAGCAAGAACAGTGGGGTTCAACAACTCGCAGTAATTTGACCGCGGGTCATATATAGTGAGTTCTGTTACATTGTCTCTGATGAGTGAAGGTGCCGATCTCCAGTTAAAGACGATTCATGGTCCTGAGAACCTCACCGTAACGCTCTGCGGTGAAGAGTCAATAACCATCGGCAGGCGACCCGAACATGATCTGGTATTAGCCTCTGGTGCAACAGTGTCACGAGATCACGCTCACTTGACTTCGCGCCTCCTTGGCAAAGTAAGAAAATGGACCCTGGTGGACAATAATTCTAGGCACGGCACTTTTCTCAATGGTGTAAGGTTGGAAGCAAATCGTGGAGTACCTATCAGGTCAGGTGATTTGATAGTTATTGAACCTTTTACTTTTCAAGTTATCGATCCTAATGAAAAGAAAAATCTCACGCAGACAATCGATGATTCACTCCAAGCTTCGGGAACATCAATTCGGAGGATTGAAAAAACACAAGGCGGGGGACTTGCCCACGAGAAATTAAAGGCGCTCCTCACTTGCAGCAGGGCTATTCACGAAGCAGGCACGGAGGTCGCAATGGCTGCTGCAGTTGCAGAAGCCGCTGTGGCTGCAACAGCATATGGAAATGTTGCAATTGTGAAGCCAACAGGTTCAGAAGGTTTAGTCGAAGTGCTCGCAACGAAGGGCCGAATAGTAAATGACGGTGTACCGAATATCAGTCGTTCGCTTCTTGATGCAGCGTTCGATGGTGAGCCAGTGCAATTCCAACGAACTGAAGTTGTCGATGACCAAGCTCAATCGATCATGCAATACTCGATTGAAGAAGCGCTCTGTGTTCCAATCATGCTCGGGCATGCAGTAGCGGGCTGTATTTATTTAGATAACCGCGATGGGCAACTTCAGGGGCAGCCTGTGATCGAAGATGTTGAGTTTTGTACAGGACTTGCAGAGATAACAGCACTTGCAATGTCAAACTTGATGCGAGTTGATATTGAAAGACGCCACGCAGATGAAAGACAAGGATTGTTGCTTGGGACTGTTGGAGCACTCGTTGCGGCAATCGATGCAAAGGACACATACACACGAGGTCACTCAGTACGTGTTGCTTGGCTTGCAAAAACTCTCGCAATTGAGATGGGTCTCGACAAGACAACTCTTGAGGAAGTTCATATTTGCGGATTGGTGCACGACATCGGTAAAATTGGCATACCAGAAGCAATCCTCCGCAAAGCGGGGAAATTGACTGACGACGAATACAATCGGATCAAGGAACACCCTGTCATTGGTGAAAAAATTCTTTCTGGCGTCCCACAACTCTGTGCAGTACTTCCAGGAGTACGTGCACATCATGAGCGATGGGATGGCAAAGGATATCCTGATGGCACCAAGGAAAAGGAAACATCTTTCTTTGGTCGTCTTCTTGGAATCGCTGATGCGTTTGACGCAATGTGTTCTTCAAGAGCATATCGAGATGGACTTGATCGAGGCGAAGTTTTAGAGGAAGTCAAAAATTGTTCTGGATCACAATTTGACCCCGAACTTGTAGTCATGTTTTTAAATCTTGATTTTTCTGAATACGATCAAATGATCGCTGAGCATACTTCTCAGAATTCACTGTAACGTAACGCAAGTTCGCAAAACATTTTTACGCATGTAGGAATCACATCATCGTTAAAATCAAAGTCTGGTTGATGGAGCGATGGCATACTTTCTTCGCCTTCGGGTAATAATCCAACCATAAAAAAGCACGAAGGAACTTCTTTGCAATAATAGGAAAAATCTTCTCCGCCCATGACTGGTGCAGGGAATTCCCCAACGTGCTCTTTGGGTAACACAGCGTTTGCAGTTTCAAAAAAATGCGCAACAGCACACTTATCGTTTCGAGTGACTGGGTACCCGTCAATGAGCGTGACGTCTGCAGTACAATTGTGGGCAGAAGCAAGTGACTCGGTAATTTTCTTGACTCTTCGTTTCGCCATTTCGCCAGTAGAATCCTGTAAAAAACGAATGGTGCCGGTTATTTCAGCACTGCTTGGAATTATATTGTGCGTTGTGCCACCATGGATTTGTGTCAACGATATTACGAGTGAATCTAGTGGGTCAGTATTCCTTGAAACAATTTGTTGCATAGATGTGATTACGTTGGCTGCACATAGTATTGGATCGTCACAAAAATGAGGAAAAGCTGCATGACCGCCTGTGCCAGTAATTTTAATGTTAACGCCAACATCTGATGCAAGAACAGCACCAACACGAGTTTGGACGTGTTTTGCTGTGTGTTGTGGCCAGCCATGTAAGCCATACATGACAGAGACTTTTGGTCCGATTTTCGAACCATCGAGACATCCATCTTCGACCATTCGTTTGCCACCACCACCACCCTCTTCTGCGGGTTGAAAAACAAATGTAACTGGGTTAGGTAATTTTGATTCTTTCGCAATTTCTGCAAGAACTTTTGCAACACCAATTAAAACTGCTGTATGCCCGTCATGCCCACACGCATGCATGCATCCTTCGTGCAATGATTTCCATTTGAATGTATTGATTTCCGTGATGGGCAGGGCATCAATGTCTGCGCGAAGGCCAACAGCTTCATTTCCTTCACCTGAGAGATGGCCAAGAACTCCCGTTCCTCCAGCGAGATTTTCAACAAAAGGAACACCAGCATTTGCAAGTTCTTTTTTTATGACCTCACTCGTGCGATTCTCTTTATAACCAAGTTCAGGATGTGCATGAAGATCGTGACGAATCTCGATGAGTTCAGGCAAGATCGCCTCGATGCACTTGTCGATTTTTTCTGAAATAGTCATGACTTAAGCGGAGATAAACCCCGCTCCTCTCTTTGTTCATTTACCCAATTCAATGCTTGCTTGTCGTGCGCAATCAACTTTACGATTTGGGAGGAAGAGAGCGAAGCGCACGTTGCAGTTGAAGAAATATCAAAATCAAAAGCAAACAACAAATCGAGTGCTTCTGCAAGAAGGTGTGGGTAATCTTGGTGTTTCGGGTTTATTGGAAGTTGTTCGCCCTGTTGCCTACCAGCCCACAATTCACTACATGTCCAATTATCCGTATCTATCGTTCGCCTGAGAATTATTGCAAGCGTTTTTCGTAAACGTGAAACCGAAAGCGATCTATTTTCACTTTGTCTTCTTCTTTCGGTTGCAGTGCCAGAAATATCTGTTGGAACATGCGTTGCTGTGCATGCAGTTGCTTTCCTGTTTCGATGTTGCCCGCCCGGTCCGCCTGTTCTGCCAAATGAAAGTGAAACTTGTTTTAGTAGATCTTCTTTACTCATCATTGCAGGGTGGTGGCCTTCGATCATTCGGTGACCCTTTGGCATAAAGTCTTCGATCGGTGGCAATGCTGTTTGTTGACGTCGTGAATTATTATTTGTATTTGTAGTTCTCATGATGCGATCCCCCTTGGACTTGCAGTTAATTCTAAGTTTGCAAATTGATTAGTTGAAAAAAGGTGCCAACCTAAGCCTGCGATCATCGCGGCATTGTCGACACAATACGAAAGTTCCGGAATATGTAATTGTATGTGATGTTCTTCTGCAACTGAAAGAAGATGTTTGCGAAGACGCGTGTTCGCCACGACTCCGCCGCCAGCAACAATGCAATTGATTTTGTTGTTTTTGATTGCATCTTTAACACCGCGAATGATGGTGTCTACCACCGCTTCTTGAAACGAAGCGGACCAATTGTTTTTTTCTTCCGCACTTAAAGAAGAGGCATCTTTTGGGAATACAGTCTTACCGTTGATTTTTTTAGGGTTACCTCGAACGCCATAAAGGAGTGCTGTTTTCAAGCCACTGAATGAAAAATCAGCGTTATTGTTTTTTAGTTTTGGCCGAGGAAGGCGATGTGTAGCTGTACCTTTTTGGGCTGCTTTGTCAATCAATCGCCCGCCGGGCCAGCCCATATCTAGTATAGATGCTGCTTTATCAAACGCTTCACCGGCAGCATCATCGATTGTTTTTCCGAGGCACGTTGCTGTTGTTGGATCTTCGAGAAGGAGCAGTGAGGTATGACCGCCTGAGACGACGACACCAAGAGCTGGATATTGCGAGGTTTCACCACTCAACATTGGTGCCCAAAGATGCGCGAGTATGTGATCAACTGCAACGAGCGGTTTACCAAGTGACCACGCGAGTGCTTTTGCTGCTGCAACACCCACAAGAAGAGAACCTATTAAACCCGGGCGGTTACCAACTGCGATGCAATCGATCTCATGAATACTGATATTCGCTTTTTTTACAGCTCTCTGGACAATGGGAAGAATTCTTTCTAGATGCGCGCGGCTTGCAATTTCTGGCACAACACCGCCGTATTCTTGATGGAGATCATCTTGGGATGCAACAATATTCGAAAGTACATCCCTGCCTTCGCGTACAACTGCTGCGGCAGTCTCATCACAACTTGATTCAATTCCTAAAACGAGCGGCATGTCAGACTATTCTTCTATAACTTTTTTTTGTTGAGGATCTGTTTCTTCGCCTTGCAAAGCAACAACACGTAGTTCGATTTTTTCAATTGCTTCTAAGTGAAGTTCCATTGCTATGGAGAGTTTCTCAAGTTCATCATTTATACTTGCAGCAATTGGGTCATCATCACTCAATGTTGGCCATTCGCCGTCGTTGAGTTTCGTTGTAAATGCTCGTAGTGCTTGCGCGAGTTGGAAATCGCCTAACACAGATTCAATCCAATCTGCATCTCCACATTTCGCATCTTCAGGTTCGGTGTTGGTGATGACTCTATATGCTTCTGTTGTCTTAATTCGATCTTCGTGGTCTAGAAAGGATTCAATAACAACAAGACCTTCAGTAGGGTCAACTCCCCAGAGCGATTTATCTTGAGTGAGTTTTTTGTCAATAGTTCTGCCAGTGGGTAGGTCGTACTTAGCAACAGTGAGTTTAAGTAATCCACCAGCAATTTCCTGCACTTCTTGCACAGAACCCTTGCCGAAGCTTCTACTCCCAAGCACAACTGCTCGATGATTTCCTTGCAGGGCACCCGCAACAATCTCAGATGCTGAAGCAGAGTTCCCGTTTATGAGGACAAGAATTGGAACTTTGGTCAGAAGTGTTGGAGTTGCTCTTGCTCCACTTTTTGGCTTGCCTCTGCCCGTGACTGTAACAATTTGCCCGTTTTCAAGAAACATGTCAACGACAGCGATTGCTGCATCGAGCGCGCCACCGGGATTGTCGCGAAGATCTAACACAAGCCCTCGATCGAGCCCGTTATCTTTGAGTGACGAAAGAGCAAGTTGCAATTCACCAACTGTGGAGCTAGTAAATTGTCGTATTTTTATATATGCAATTCCGAGTTCATCATCAAGGCACCAACTCCATTGTTGATCACGGCGAATTAATCCGGAAATAGTTCGAGAAATAATATGTCCACGCGTGACTATGATTTCCTCTTTTTCTCCGTTTGGGTGCCTAACCATGAGCACGACATCTGTGCCGACAGGACCAGTGAGCCGGCTGACGAGTGCATTAATTGCTGTATCAGTTGCTTCTTCGCCATCAATAGATTCAATGATGTCGCCCGCAAGGATTCCAGAATGTAAAGCTGGAGATTGATCCATTGGGCTAACGATCATTAGTTCCATCCGGTCATCGTTTTTAACCATTCTCACCTCGGCACCGATACCTGCGTAATCTCCTTCGAGATCTTTAGTAAAGGTATCGACTTCTCTTGAAGGGATATAAACTGAATAGGGGTCATCTAGTGATTTAAGCATCGCGTTGATCGCGGCTTCTTGCATTGCCTCTTCATCTGGTTCTACAACGTGACGGTCAACGACATGTCTGTGGACATCAATGAGTGGATCGTAAAAATCATAACTTGGTGTAGCTGAAGTCAACGCAAGTGATAGTTGTACCGCTGCGAGCGTAGTGAGTATTACAAGCATGATGGGTATAAAGCGTGAGCGGCGTGTCATCGTCGAATTCCTTTCCCCGAATTCCCCTTTAAGAATAATGATTTGTGAGTGTTATGTTCTACTTAATAGAATACCATACACCACAAGGAGATCAAAGACATCACTGTATGGGATATCAAAAACGAGAAGATTTAAACGTTGTTTCGGAGCGAGCGATTCTGGTTGCCCTCACCCTACTTGGTGAAAGAATTTCCCTAGATGAACGGTTCGCCGAACTCTCAGCACTTACAGAGTCGGCTGGCGGGCAGATTGTTGGCCATTTAACCCAAAAACGAAGGTTACCAAGGGGACGTACGTTTGTTGGCAAAGGCAAATTGGATGAACTTCGCGATTTGGCTGAATCTACAGATGCATCAGTGATTATTTTTGATCATGATTTGACACCTGCCCAAATTCAAAATATTGAAGAAGCGACTGAGCGTAAGATCATCGATCGAAGTGAACTTATTCTTGATATTTTTTCTAGTCGTGCTTCGACTGTTGAAGCACGATTGCAAGTCGAAATTGCTCAACTTGAATATACTTATCCTCGGCTTCGCGCAATGTGGGATCACTTGGGTCAAGTGACTGGTGGCGCGCCAGTTGGAATTGGTACACGCGGACCGGGTGAACAACAATTAGAAATTGACCGCCGTCTTGTACAAAGGCGTTTGAAACAATTAAGACGAGATCTTGAGGCAATGCAACAACGATCTGTTCGTGAAGTGGCAAAGCGCAATATAGATCACGTCACTGTTGGATTAGTTGGATACACAAACGCTGGCAAATCTACAATTTTTAATACACTTACTTCTGGAGGCGCATGGGCGCACGATCAATTGTTTGCAACCTTGTCAACAAGGATAGAACGGTGGGAATTGGGCGGTGGTGTTGGAGCAATGTTGTCCGACACAGTAGGTTTTGTTAGAAAATTACCACATCATCTTGTTGCGAGTTTTAGATCAACGCTTGAAGAAACAGTGAATTGCCAGTTATTATTGATTGTAGTTGACGCGGCAGATCTTTCAGCGGCACACCAGCTTCAGACAGTTGAGAGAACTCTTGATGATATTGGCGCAACTGAACAACCACGCATTTTGATTCTGAACAAAATTGACAAAGTGAAAGAACTCAGTGACAGGTTGGTGCTCACTTCGCTATACCCAGAGGCTATCCAATTAAGTGCAACGACACAAGAAGGTATTGATGCACTAGAGAGCGAAGTTCGAGGGTTTGTAGTTGGTCCAATTTGTGAAGTTGCTTTGAGTATTGATACTTCAGCAGGAAAAGCTGTTGACTTCATAGAAAAACGAACTGAAGTGCTTGGTCGTGACTGGGACAGAACTCGTTCTTTGTATCGTGTGAAAATTGGTGAAAGGCAAGTGCACCAATTGCTGTCGCATGGTGGTGGATTGCTGATTAATGACTTAAAACCAGCTGATGCGATTGAAAAACTTTGGCCTTCTGTAGAAGATCAAGATGCAAGTTGTCTAGTTCCTCTACACCGTCTTCATACACTTACAGATGAGAGGAATGAACCGAGTTGACTTCTTTTAACAACGGTCTTGATGCTTTTGCAAATGATTTAAATCCAGCAATTGTCGGGATGATTCGATCTTGGCAAGGCGACCAAGAATTAGATGTTTTGTACAGGAGAATTCAAGCAAGTAAAACCAGAAGGGGTTTCCTTGATTGTTTTGCTGAAACACTCGTTGCTGGACACGCACGGCAAGCGGGTTGCCAAGTTGCGGTAGAAATACCAACGCCAACAGGCAAAACGGTAGACATGCATATTCAAAAAGATGGTCGTTCTTTATTTGTGCATGTGAAAAGACTTGGAGGAACACGAACAACATCTCGCCGTCTAACAATTTCATCGAGATTGCGGATTCTCGAAAAAATAAATAGGTCATTTGTAGTAAAAATTCGTTGGCATGACAGGTTAGATGATGAAGCGATGCAATATTTTGTAATGGCTGCAGGTAAATTTATTGAACGAGCAAGTTTGGGAGACGAACATGTTGTTCTCGGTGAAGATGGAAACGAACTTGGTGGTGTGAAAATTGTTGCACCAAATGATGCGAAGCGTGTTTCATTGGTTATAGGTTTTCCAGATGGTTTTGTTGATCACACAGAGCGAGTAGTTCGATTAATAAGGCGCGCTCAACAACAGTTCATGCCAAAGGAAGCAAATGTAGTCCTTGTCTGTACCCCGAATGTGACGGGAGTTGAATATGTGAAGTCTGCGTTATATGGATCACACGAAGAGCGATGGGATACGCATCCGCCTCGTGGGTCTCGCGTTGCAGTTGGTAGAAGTGATGATGGTCTTTGGAATGGGAATCAATTTACAGAATCACAATTGGGTGGTTGGTTTTGGCTTGCGCCAATGCATCATGAATATCAAGGAAAACTCTGGATACGCGAAGGCAATTCTCTTCAACTAGAAGTTGCTGACTTGGCTTGCGATTTGTTTGATGGCTGAATTTGTTAATGAAGAAAACTGATTTAATGTCAGTTTTTTAGTACGATACACCGTTCAAACAGGAGAATATCATGAACGATCCACGCTATACAAAACTCGCAGAACTACTTATACATCACTCAACAAATTTACAAGCAGGGGAGCATATTTTGATCGAAGCATTTGATATGCCTCGTGAAATGGTGATTGAGCTTGTCAAGGTTGTGCAAGCTGCAGGCGCAAATGCACACGTAGCTGTTCGAGATAGTCAAATTTCATGTGCAGTATGTGCAGGCGGAACAGATAACGCGTTTGAAGTAATGGCCGAATACGACCTAGAGCGTATGAAGCGGATGGATGCATATATCGGACTGCGGGGTTCGCACAATATCAGTGAAGCAACTGGAATTCCTGCTGATCGAATGCAAGCACAATCGAGATTACATGGAATTCCTGTGCACATGGAACAGAGGCTCAATCACACAAAGTGGTGCGTTCTTCGTTGGCCAACACCAGCGATGGCACAACTTGCTGGTATGAATACTGAGGCATTTGAAAATTTCTACTTTGATGTTTGTACATTGGACTATAGCCGGATGGCACAGTCTGCAGAAAAACTAGTTACTGTCATGAACGAAACAGATGAGGTACACATTCAAGGTCCCGGTGATACTGACCTTCGATTCTCTATAAAGGACATTCCAGCAATCGCATGTGCAGGGAACATGAATATTCCAGATGGCGAAGTATTTACAGCACCTGTTATTGATTCGGTGAATGGAATAATTCATTACAACACACCATCTATTTATAGAGGCCATTCATTTGAGAATATCCGTCTTGAATTTAAAGATGGAAAAATTGTGGGCACATCTGCAGACCAAGGTGAAGAGCATCTTGAAGATATTTTCAATTCAGATGAAGGCGCTAGATTTGTTGGTGAATTCGCAATTGGCTTTAATCCTTATATTAAAGAAGCGATGAAAGACATTTTGTTTGATGAAAAAATCGCAGGCTCGATGCATTTCACTCCTGGAAATGCATACGATGTTGCATGCAACGGGAACAAATCAGAAGTGCACTGGGATCTCGTGTTGATTCAACGACCAGAATACGGTGGTGGTACAATCAGCTTTGACGGTGTAGTGATCCGTAAGGATGGGATGTTTGTGGATGATCGTTTGCTAGATCTTAACCCAGAAAATCTCATTGGCGAGCCTGTTTGTTGCTGATTGAAGCCCTATAACAACGACAAAACCCTCACAAACGGCATGAATTGACGTTTAGGCGCTTTTCTTGCGATCCACCAGTTCAGAGACGTTTGTGCCGTGCCGATGGTTCGTGCATGACAAATAATAAATCATGGAAGATGAAGCAACCACTTCGCCTCGGTGAAGTTCTTGTTGAGCAAGGGATGCTCACTGAATCGCAAGTAGAAGCAATACTCTCTGAGCAGCGAAAAACAAAACGTCCTTTTGGCGTGATTGCTGAATCGCTGTGTAGAATTTCAACGGAAGCGATTGAAGAAGCATGGGCATGTCAATATGCACAGAACACTCGGACAATTGATCCGTTTGTTGAAATTCCTCGATCTGCAGCGAAGGAAATGATCACGACAAGACAAGCATGGCAGTTTCGATGTCTTCCAATGTCTCTTGAGGGCGAGACGCTTGTGATTGCAACAACTCCAAAACACTTGCATCGTGCGCTTAAGTTTGCAACTAGTGTACTTGGTCGACCAGCTTATTTTGTCATGACAACTGACAACAGACTTGCAGCGGCACTCTCTGAACATTATCCAATCGGTGGTATGGGTAGTTCGAGTGTGACTGGTGATTCAATCCACAGATTAGTGACAAAAATGCGAATAGATCGTATGCGAGACTCTGCTTAAGAAAAAACAATTGCACGATTGTTGTGCACAATAATTCTATCTTCAAGGTGCCAGCGAACTGCTCTTGCAAGAACAGTTCGTTCTATATCACGACCCTTACGAATCATTTCTTTTACAGAATCTTTGTGTGACACACGAATGACACCCTGCTCAATAATTGGACCTTCGTCAAGTTCAGTTGTTGCGTAATGTGCAGTTGCCCCAACGAGTTTCACGCCTTTTTCAAATGCTTGGTGGTACGGTTTCCCTCCAGCAAATGCGGGTAAAAATGAATGGTGAATGTTGATAATTTTCCCCGCATATTTTTTCGTAAACGTGTCACTGAATATTCTCATATATCTAGCAAGAACAAGGAGGTCGATGTTGTTGTCTTCTAATATGGCAGTTTGTTGTTGTTCAACTTCGGGATCACCAGAGTTCGGTACAGGAATGTGGTGGTACGGAATACAAAAACGCTCAGCAACATCAGCAAGATCGTCGTGATTTGAAATAACCAAATCGATTGAACAGTGTAAGTCGCCATCTCGGTGGAGGAGAAGAAGGTCATGTAAACAATGATCTTCTTTCGAAACAAAAATAGCAACTCGTTTCGTCTTATCAGTCCAGCGGATGTTTATTTTCATTTCAAATTCATCGGCGATTGGAGTGAGATGTTTTTGCAGTGTTTTTGAGTCTATAGAACGTTCGCATGAAATATGAATGCGTTGAATAAAAACATTTGTGAGGGTGTCGGTGTATTGAGCAGCATCTAGAATATTGCATCCCGCTTTGTGCAGCGCTGCTGCAAGATGGGCTACAAGTCCAAGTTGATCTGGGCAAGAGACGAGAATCACGGCTTCATGTTGTGTATTCATCGTAAACTCCTAAAAGCGTTGATCACTGTGCGACCAAAATGGCGAAACCCGGACTTGAACCGGGGACACCTGCATTTTCAGTGCAGTGCTCTACCAACTGAGCTATTTCGCCGAAGGGTACAAAGCGTACCCGACTTGGTCATCGGCATCAAGCCTTGATCTTCGTCACTTTGCAGGAACCGATCATTTCCTTTCTCATATCTTTGAGAACTTTGAACTCGTTTTGCCATTGACGTGCGTATTTGGCATCGATATTTGCTGAAATGGTCTCGGTATTCAATTCGGATCCTTGGCAAACCACGTCACCCATGTGGTTGATGATCATCGATCTTCCTCCCCATTGTGAGATTGCATCTTTACCCACTCTATTCGTTGCAACAACAAATGCTTGGTTCTCTATTGCGCGTGCCCGTAGTAGGATTTCCCAATGTGCAATTCTTCGTTGTGGCCAACTTGAAGAAACTGTAAAGACATCAACACCAGCAAGTGCTCCAATGCGCCAAAGTTCTGGAAAGCGTAGGTCATAACAAATGGTTGGACAAACCGATAGCTCGCCAAGATCAACGATGAGTAGTTCATTTCCTGCATCAAAATATTCGTTCTCACGCATTGGATTACATGTAAATACTTTGGTGTATGTGCCAACAGAATCACCAGTTGGTCCACAGATTGTGACACAATTTTTTCCGCGTTCACCTTCTCGATCTGCCCATCCAACCTGAATCCAGCAATTGTATTTTTTTGAAAGAGTACAAGCCCAATCAACGGTTCTTATACCAACGATTCGGTCTAGTTTCATTGACCAGCCCGTATCTGTCATTTCTTGCAGTACGATGAAATCGCCTTCAGTTAAGTTAATTTCAGAAATAAGTCTCTCAACTTCAGCGCGATTTGCTTTCCAATCGTGCAAAATGGCATTAAATTGCAGTGCGTGGAATTCCATGGATTGGATTCTACCTCCATTGTTGGTGTGGACGATAGAACGCCATGCGATTCTCTCTACGAATGTGGGTGATTTTTAGTATCTCAGCAATCCTGATACTCCTCACAACAACTGCTTTTTTGTATGGTGGTCAAATGACAGGCTACAGTGCTCCGCATATATCTTGGCTTGGTGTTGGAATTTCCGTCTTGGTTTTTGTTGGCTCGCAAATCATCTTTATCTTGCCATTGGTTAAACCACCAACGATTACTTCGAAGGGAAAGCCGCTGTTTCGCAGCGTACTCATCGCAGGAATGTTTGCGGCAATCCTGACCATTATGTTTGGGATGTTGGTGATGTCGATTGTGCATACGTCAATGACAATGCCTTCAAATGATGGATGGGCGATTTTTTCATTACTTTTTGTTGGATGGTGGGCTGCTGAGTGGAGTGACTTTTTTTCTCCAGCGAGTTTGCCAGAGATGTATATTTTCTACATTGAGTTTGGTGCACTTCTGCTTTCTTGGATGTTCTGGTCTTGGTTACTGTGGGTGTTTGTGCAACGACGGCGTAAAGATCCAAGTTCACTTGTGCGAATCACAGGATGGTTATTTGCAGGCACTATTTTTGAATTGTTACTCGCTGTCCCATTGATGCTTATCGTACGACGGCGAACTGATTGTTATTGTGCAACAGGTTCTTTTGGTGCATTAATTCTTTCAATCATGGGCTGTTTGTGGTTGTGTGGACCGGGGATAGTCATTGCCCTTATTTGGCGTAAACGCCCTTGGATTAAGGACCACTGTTTTCACTGTGGATATCCTAGAAAAGTCGCAGGCGCCTCAATTTGCAGCGAATGTGGAGTACAACTAACCTAAGTGTAAAAGGGCGATCGACGGGACTCGAACCCGCGACATCCAGGATCACAACCCGGTGCTCTACCAACTGAGCTACGATCGCCGTAGGAGGGGCAGAATATCCGCAGAAGGGCCTGGGGTCAAACAATTGTCTTTGAAAATTTGCCTCGTTTTTTCCCTAGAAGATGGACGACAATTGCGGTAGAATCTCCAGATTATCTCAACTTCTTCAATGAGTCTTTTTGCAAAGGACATACGATGACTACAGCAACTGAAACACTGTCTTTCCCTGGAATTACGATCCATACTAATCTCTCAACGGCAGGATTAGTCGAGCGATCACTTCAGCGTGGTGAGGGTTGCCTTGCATCTAACGGCGCTCTCTGCTGTGACACTGGTGAAAGAACAGGCAGGAGTCCTAACGATAAGTTTGTTGAAGATACACCCGCTATTCATAATGCGATTGCTTGGGGAAACACAAACCGTCCAATCACACCAGAAAATTTTGCAAAAATCGAAGCGATGGCGATGGAATATTTGAATAAGCGAGACGAACTTTTTCGCTTTGACGGCTTTGCAGGTGCAGATGAACGCTACAGATTGAAGGTCTCAGTTGTCACTGAAGAAGCGTGGCAGTGTTTGTTTGCTTCAACTATGTTTATTCGTGGCGCAGAACCTGAAGGATTCAACCCAGATTGGACAATTATCAATGCATCTAATTTGCAAATTGACGATTTTGAATCATGTGGTTTGAACAGTTCTGTTGCAATTATTCAGTCTATGGAACAAAAGAAGGTCGTCATAGTTGGTACACGATACGCAGGCGAAATTAAGAAATCAATTTTTTATGCTATGAACTTTGACATGACTGAAGTGGATGTGTTTCCCATGCACTGTTCCGCGAACGTAGACAAAGATGATGCCTCGAATGTTGCTTTATTTTTCGGCCTGAGTGGTACGGGGAAAACAACACTTTCTGCTGATCCAAACCGTCCGCTTATTGGTGACGATGAGCATGGTTGGAGTAACGATGGCGTGTTTAATTTTGAGGGCGGTTGCTATGCAAAATGTATCAAACTTTCAGAAGAGGGTGAGCCGCAAATTTGGGACGCAATTAAATTTGGTGCTGTACTTGAAAATATCGTTCTTGACGAAAAGTCACGTATTCCTGATTATGATGATGTTTCTAAAACGGAAAATACACGTGTTGCGTACCCTGTTGATTACATACCAGATGCAATTATTCCAAGTGTTTGCGGACACCCAAAGAATGTCATCTTTTTAACCGCTGATGCTTTTGGCGTGCTTCCTCCAGTAAGCAAATTGACTTCTGAGCAAGCAATGTATTACTTTATTAATGGATACACATCGAAACTCGCGGGTACAGAAGCGGGTGTTACAGAACCACAACCAAACTTTAGCCCTTGCTTTGGTGGCCCTTTTCTTCCGCGAAGACCAATGGAATATGCACAGTGGCTAGCGAAACGAGTAGAAGAGCAAGATTCACACGTGTGGCTTCTTAACACAGGTTGGACAGGGGGTGCGTATGGCACTGGTGAAAGATTTAGTTTGAAGTGGACTCGTGCGTTCGTGACAGCAATTCTCGATGGTACACTTGCTCAGTCAGAGTATGTGCAACATTCAATTTTCGGATTGCATATTCCAACAACTGCTCCAAATGTACCAGCTGAAGTGCTCGACCCTCGTCAAACATGGGCAGATGGCGGTGTTTACGACACGACAGCAAACACACTTGCTCAAAAATTCCGCATAAATGATCAAAAGTACGACATGTCTGACGATGTCCGCGCTGCTGGTCCAATTTAACCCGCAATCAACTTGGCCGCGGGTTTAATTCTTTATCGGACGTTCGAAAACGTTATTTCGCGTCATTGACCGAATTTTCATCATAAACCTAGTACTACGACTGAATTGTGTACGTATCACTGTCGATGCAGGATGTGTAACCCCGTCGTAGCGGAGCTGCGACACTCACGAACTCTTAATTTGAAGGTGAACGAGGCAATGATGAATCCGTTCGAAAAAGATGTACTCACAACTGGCGAAGTCGCAAAGATCTGTAATGTTGCAGCTCGCACAGTAAGTAAATGGTTCGACTCCGGTCAGCTCGAAGGCTACAGGATTCCCGGTTCAAAAGATCGGCGAATACCAGTCCAAGGATTGATGAAGTTTATGCAGGCACATGGCATTCCACTTGACGGTCTCATGTCTGGCAACACTCGCGTATTGGTCGTTGATAGCGATAAAGAAGTCATCAGTGCATTAGAACGTGTGTTTTCAGATCAAACCCAATACGTGGTCCACTCATCAAACAATCCATTTACTGCAGGCCTTGAATGCGAGCGATTCCGCCCGCACGTCATGCTCTTTGATCTTTCCTTTTGCTCAGATGATTCTGCAACATTCGCAAAATCATTCCAAGGCAATGCTGAATTGCAAGCCACCAAAGTGATCGCAATGACAGGTCGTGTGACCGAAGGTCAAATGACCCAGCTCACATGTAGTGGTTTTGACGGGGTTCTTAGTAAGCCCTTCACGGTACGGCAAGTGATCGATGCGATCGAAAACGCCGTCGCCCTCGTATATTGACTCCTTTCCTTCTGGTTTTCCAACAAACCAGTGTGTGATGCGCGGCCCTGCAGTTTTGCGGGGCTGCGTTGCATTGGTACTATAAGCAGATGCGAATTGGTCTCCTGCAACTCAATCCCACGATTGGCGATATTGAAGGCAACACCCAGCGTCTAATTAACGCTGCAGGTGAGTGTGATGGGGACTTGCTCGTCACGCCAGAACTGTTCATTTCAGGCTATCCGCCAAGAGACCTCCTGCTTTGTAGCGGTTTTGTTGAAGCATGCGAAACTGCTGTAAGAAAAATTGCCAAAGAAGTTACAACAACTATTCTCGTCGGTCATCCCAGACTAGAACAATCGACGGGTCGATTTCGTAACAGCATTTCCGTGATCGAAGGTGGCGAGATCATCGCCGTTGTTGATAAACATTTGCTTCCGGGATACGACATTTTTGACGAGGACCGATATTTTGAACAGGGAACAAATAGTGGGGTAGTTGATTTGCAAATTGGACGAATAGGTATCGCAATTTGCGAAGATTTTTGGCGAGGCTTCGATGCAGACGCAGCACCGAAGTATGACGAGAATCCTACCTCTACATTGGTTGAAGCTAATTGTGAGGTGATCATTTCACCAAGTGCTTCGCCATTTGTTGCAAAGAAAAGAAAAAGACATCTTGAACACGCGTTGCAAATCTCGAGGGACTACGATTGTAAAGTTGTTGTCGTAAACCAAGTTGGTGGTAATGACGATCTCATTTTTGATGGAGGGTCATTTGTCTGTACACCAGAGGGAGTTACGCATGAATCTCCGCTTTTTGAAGAATCGGTAGAAGCTGAAACAAATGAGGTCCGGTTAATACCAGAAAAAAATATAAACGAAGCTCGGTTCCAAGCGTTGGTTTTAGGTGTTCGGGATTACTGCAAAAAAACTGGGCACAAAGAAGTGTTGCTCGGACTCTCCGGTGGAATAGATTCAGCACTTGTTGCGACTCTTGCAGTTGCTGCATTAGGAAAAGATGCTGTCACTGGCGTGCTGATGCCATCAAGGTACTCCTCTATTGGTTCAATTGAAGATGCAGAAGCACTCGTTATAAACCTGAAGATTAAGGCGATTACGCTTCCAATTGAACACATGCATGCTGCATTTGAACGCGTTCATACTGATGCAAATTCACAAATCAAAGGTCTCGCAGAAGAAAATGCACAAGCGAGGATTCGCGGTATGTTGTTGATGTCACTTGCAAATCAAAATAACGCACTGCTTCTTGCAACAGGAAACAAATCAGAACTCGCCGTTGGGTACAGCACGTTATATGGTGATATGTGCGGTGCAATTTCTGTTATTGGCGATTTGTATAAAACAGAAGTCTGGGAAATGTCGCGATGGATCAACAAGTCAAATATTTTTACAGTTCCACCGATTCCTGAAAACTCAATTATAAAACCACCTTCAGCAGAACTAAGACCAGGTCAACTCGATGAGGATTCACTTCCACCCTACGAAGAACTTGATTCAATTCTCATTCCCCACATAGATGGCGATCTTGGCGCAGAAGAAATTGAGAACATCTTGTGTATTTCTAGAACACGAATCGATACAATCCTAGGAATGGTTGATCGATCACAATTCAAACGTGATCAGGCTGCGGTGATTCTCAAAATTGCACCAAGGACCTTTGGTCGTGGTCGTCCCATGCCAATCGTGATGAAACGAGTCTGGTCATCAGTGAGGCAACCGACGTGACTATCCGTAAACTTTCACCAATCTTGATCAATCAAATTGCAGCGGGGGAAGTCGTTGATCGCCCAGCGTCGGTTGTGAAAGAACTGATTGAAAATGCACTCGATGCTGGCAGCACTCGAATCGAAATTCAACTTTTTCATGGTGGGAAAGACCTTATCCGAGTTAGTGACAATGGATGGGGTATTGCATCTGATGAACTTCCACTTGCAGTTGCTTCCCATGCAACAAGCAAAATCGCAGATGAAGCAGATCTTGCTGCGATTGCATCGCTTGGTTTTCGCGGCGAAGCAGTCGCCTCTGTTGGATCTGTGAGTCATCTCACGATCACAAGTAGAAGGGAAGAAGACGAATCGGCAATGCAAATCATTGTCGAAGGTGGTAACGCTACACAGCCAAAACCAATTGCTGCAAGTTTTGGGACTACCGTTGAAGTTCGACGTCTCTTTTACAATACGCCAGCGAGGCGGAAGTTTTTAAAATCTGACGGCGCGGAAACAACACGTGTTCGTGACGTTGTACAACGACTTTCTGCTTCCCACAACGAAACGGATTTCATACTTAAGAGTGGTGATCGCACTATCCTTTCTTACACATCATGCTCTTCAACAGATCGTCTACTTGATATTTTCGGAGGTGAACTTGCAGGAGAAATGCTTGAACTTAAAGGAGAAATTGACGGCGTTCGTTTGTGGGGACTCGCCGGTAAACCTGAAGTTGCGAGACCAACTTCGCGGCACCTACGCGTGCACGTTAATAATCGGTCAATTTTAGATTCATCAATGACACATGCGATCAAGGAAGCATACAGAGGCCTGATCGAACCAAACCGCTGGCCAACTGCTGCGATCTTTATTGAAATGGATCCCGCGCTTGTTGATGTTAACGTGCATCCACAAAAAAGCGAGGTGCGTTTTCGTGATCGCGATTTGATGTGGCGGCTTGTAAATAAGACCGTTTCTTCGAGATTGTTAGAAGAAGAATTTGTCCCACTTTACAATCCAAAAGAGAGTTATCAACATACTGGAGGTGGTCAACAACAAGCGTTCGGCACGGGGTTGTCATCATCATTCCCAATTGAAGAGACAAGGCAGGCAGTTGCGGGAATTGAGCTTACACAACCAACTCCAATGCCGACCTTGCTTGGAAGTGATGATGTGCTACAAGTACACAAATGTTTTTTGGTGACACAGGACGCGCAAGGATTACTCATTATTGATCAACATGCCTTGCATGAACGCGTGATGTTTGAAGAACTTAAAAAACGGATGGTACAAGGCAATTTGGAATCGCAAAAATTACTTATACCAGAATCTTTTCCTGCTGATAGTTCATGGCTCGACGCGATCGAAACTCACGCTGACTTATTCATGAAACTCGGCATTGATATTTCACCGTCAGGTCCAGCTTCAATTTCCGTGTACGCACTACCAACGTTGTTGGTTTCTAGAAATGTTGATGGTACAGAATTCATTTGCGATTTACTCGACAAACTTGGAAGTAATAATTTTCCAACAACTGAAGAGGAAGCGCTTTCAGAAATTCTCGACATGATGTCCTGTAAAGCAGCGATTAAGGCGGGGGATCAACTCACCCAACAAGAACTTAAGGATTTGTTACACAAACGACATGAAATTGAACGCAGTAGCAGTTGTCCGCACGGTAGACCAACAACGATGCGTTTGTCGATCGAAGAATTGGAGCAACGTTTTGGGAGAAGATAAAGTGACATGCAAAATTTTATTTTTCGCAGCAGCAGCGGAGGCATCTGGTCAGCGAGAGAAAATAATTGAAGCATCCGTTGGCGCGACAGTTGCAGATGTATTTGCATCACTAACTGCAGATTCTCCAACATTGCATTCGTTACGACAATACTGCGCATTTGCAATCGATGAAAAAGTTGTACAGGCAGATGCACTAGTAACGGATGGATGTACTATTGCTGTGCTCCCCCCAGTAAGTGGTGGATAAATGGAGTTGCCTACTTACAACGAAGCGATAAGGCAAGCACTTATGTCCGTCGCTCCAATTGCAGATTGCGAAAGTGTTCCGATAGCTTCAGCTGTAGAACGTGTACTTGCTGAACCAATTGTTGCAGATCGGAACTTGCCACCGTTCAATCGTTCTCAAATGGATGGGTATGCTGTCGTGGCAAGTGAAGTAAAACAAGAAATTTCGATGGAAGTAACTTCGCGAGTTGCTGCAGGTTCTGACATGGCTGTTGTGAGAAAAAAACAAACCTGTGTTGCAATCGCAACTGGCGCTCCGGTGCCGCTGCAATTTGATGCTGTAGTGCAACATGAACTAACTGATCGCGGCGATCTTACTGGTGGTAAAGTTACGTTTCACGTTGAAAAGGTCAATGTAGGAAAAGCGATCCATATGTGTGGTGTAGATGCATCTGAGGAGGAGGTGCTTGTTGATACGGGCACAGTGCTAGCTCCGCAGCACATTGGTATTGCAGCAACTGTTGGGGCGGTTGTATTACCAGTTGTGAGAAAACCTAAGGTCATTTTGTTGACAAGTGGTGACGAAGTTGTTCCGCCAAGTGAAACGCCATTGATGCACCAAATTCGCAACGGGAATGGACCAATGATTACTTCCATCTTTGAATTGTTTGGTTGTGAAATTGTGAAACATCAACATGTTCGAGACAATGCTGAACAGACGGCAAAAGCAGTCTCTGATGCATTGAAATCGTGCGATCTACTCATTACCGTCGGTGGCATCAGTGCAGGTGAGCGAGATTTTTTTCCAGGTGCATTCGGACAATCAAACGTCGAGTTTGTTGTACATGGTGTTTCTATTCAACCCGGGAAACCCGTTATTGTTGGAACGCATGCGAACACGATCATACTTGGTTTGCCCGGAAACCCCGTGTCTGCACTCGCATGTGCACACTTGTTTGGTTTACCAATCGTGTTGTCTCTTCTTGGAACTGACCCAAAACTGCATTGGATAGAACTGCCACTTGCAACTTCGGTTAAACCAAACAAGCATCGCACAGCATTTCGTCCAGCCAACATTGTGGATGGAAAAATAGTCATTCCATCTTGGCAAGGGTCTGGTGATTTGTCACACACTGCAAGTACAATTGGTCTTGCTCAATTACCAGTTGTAAATACTGAAATTCCAGCAGGTGAGTTTGTGCCGTTTCTTCGATTTTTCAGTTAGTTGAGTATCGTCAAAGACCTAGGATCGTATGCACTATCGTCTTCGCTTAGAAAACCGTTTGTTTCCCACAGGTCATAGGTACAATTTGTCTGGAATTGTTTTGTCACGCTACTGACATGACCATCGAGCCAGCCAACGACAGTTGCGCCATTATGTCGAAACGATTGGCTTCCCGCGCAAGAAAGACCCCCATCATTTTCTTTTGGAGAACGCATAAAACGGTTCGTTTTGTATCCTCCCATCCCACCACTAATTTCACCGCCGTCGCCAAACATTGCTGCGTGTGATGGATGTTTACAAGCAGAAGGTGCAATACCCTGTCTTGCATTTTCTAAACTTTCCAACATGCTCGCTTCGGCGCCAATAAAATCAGTGTTGTAGTTGTACCCACTTCCCGAAATACTAGATCCACCCCGAGCATGTTGATGTTCGGGGCAGATCATTGCTTTTTCAGTTGAAGTGCAATATTCCCAAATTAGTGTGTCCCAAGTAACTGTGTCCCATGTCCCATCACCTTGTTCGTAGTAAATTGCTGGTGGGTGAATGCCATGGTCATTTCGATAACCCATTGAAGCAGTCACCAGTTCACGTTGATTATTCTGGCAGCGAATTGTTTGCGCGCGGGTTGTTGTCGCACCAATTGCAGGGAGGAGTATTGAAATCACGATTGCAATAATTGCAATCACAACGAGCAATTCAATTAGCGTAAATCCACGCGTTTGTTTCACGACCAGTTGCCGATGATGGTTAATAAGTCACTGACATCAATTACAAAATCACCATTAAAGTCTGCGAGTGGTCCGCCAAGTGGCATTAGGCCGAAGTTTGCAACTGCAACAAGTAAGTCATTCACATCGACAACTCCGTTCATGTCAACGTCTCCAGCCATTTGCGGTGCAACATCAGAAACCCCATCAATTTCTGGTGAAAGTTTAGAACCCACATTTACGGTAATGCGGACAAATGAAATACTTGGTAAACCTGTGCTAGCAAGATCAACAGGTACGCCGCCGCCTGAAGAGTTGTAGTACTCTCGCAAAGTTGCATAACCTACACCGCTGACATCTTCTAGGGTAAGTCGAGGGTCGATTGGCAATACAAAGTTGGTTGGATCAATTCCAGGAACACTGTCATAGGTGCCACTATCTTGATATCCACATGTTGGCCATGTGTTGTCGGTTTCAACACCTTCAACAAAAACCCATGTAATACCATCTGCGGAAACTTCAAGCTGTCCACCATCATTGCTGAACATGCCATCGACGACACCTTTTGGCCAGGACTCATCTATGAATCCAGTATTTCCAAAAATAATAAGATCGATACCGTATGGATTTGCTGGATTGTCGAAAACAGGTTCATCAAATGAAAGAACAAGTTCGCCGCCAACACCAATGGAAACAAGTTCATTTGTCATAAACGGTGGGTTAAATTGACTCACAACACTTGGCCAAACTCCTTCACCGGTAAACCGAGTTGGTTCACCGATTGCGGCAGCTGGATCAGTGAATCCATCGGCACCGCCGATTCCTGCATCATAAGAAACAACGGAATCTGCAAAGGGGCTGGTGAGTAAAGCAAGAGCGATAAGAAATGTGGTTGGCATGCGCGGCCTCCTTCTAAAAAATCCATGCGAAGAAGGCGTCGTTTTGCCCGATGGGGCAATCAGCGACTCCACCCGATTCGCGCGGGTAACACTGCATGACAGGCTAGGTTTTCCGGCTTCGGGCGTTCTTTCTTTCCTACCTTCCCACTCCTTGAGAGAGCAGTGGTTCTTTGGAAAGAAATAGCCATTTCTGGCAATCCCGTTACGGCGGCGCGTCCGCGGTGGTTTTTCACCACCTTCCCTTTGGTTTTCATCATTAAAAACCGCTATCTCAGTACGACTGAGGTACGCCCTGTCATAAGAAATCATAGCAGAATGCTCGCTATTCGTTGACACTGAGGGGGGGGTGCGATACCCTTCCTAGTCTTAGAGCGGTTATTCTGCCGTTTTCATTTCCTACGTTTCTCTCCCAATGGAGCATTTTTGATGTTGACCCCACGAAACCGATTTTTTGCCATGGTCCTGACCTTTGTTTTGGTCACCAGTACGACAATCACCAGTGCCCAAGACGCGGATGTCGAGGCACTTGTTGATGACTTTGTGCACTACGCATTGATTGCAAATGTTGATCTCGCTGAAGCAAACGCGATTGCTCTTTTGAGAAGCGATATGAGCGATTCCGCATTGTATGAACTCGTTAACGAAACGAATCAAAGACAAGATCGGTTTGATCGTGCAATCGGTTGGGCACTGTACGTTGACAGGTTGCAACCACTTGCAGCGGAACTGGAATTGAAAGTTGAAACTGGTCGAATTAGTTTGATTCGTGATGCAGCTCGCCTTGCAGAAGCAATAGAACTTTTGCGTGGCACAACTCGTCAGCGTTTATTAGCTGAGGATCGCTTGATTGCTGCAGGTGAATACGCAGTGCCTCCACTCCTTCGAACAATGTTCGAAAATCCAGACGCACGTACAACACGTATGGTTAGCAAAATGTTGACCGATATTGGCGGAGATGCTGTGTTACCTTTGACTGTTGCGTTGCCTCATCTAGGCGGTGAATCACAAGTAGTTGTGTGCCGTGTTCTTGGTGATATTGGATATGCACACGCTGCACCATCGTTGCTCACGTTAGTGCGTGCAGTTGGCGCGAATCCTGCTGCTGCTCAAGCTGCTGCGAAAGCGCTTGGAGCAATTAGAATCGATGCAGATACAAATATTTCAACAATGCAAACGGTGGTGGCTGGGCAATTTTTTGATCGGCAAGTATCTGTGATGCCAGCTGCAATTGCTGGCGTGAATAATTTTTGGATTTGGGATGATATGTATGGCTTAGAAACACGTGATGTCCCAGAAGCAGTCTTTGATGATGTGATGGCGATGTACTTTGCTTCTGGAGCACTTGCAAATGACGCACAAAATGAACCAGCAATGAGTATTTTTGTTGCCTCGAACTTGCGCCGTGATCGCGAACTTGGATCTAACGAAGATTTGGTCTATGGCAATCTTGCCTACAGTCCAGAGTTTTACGCAACTGTCTTTGGACCTGAAGTAGCAAGCGATGTGCTTCGCATTGCTCTTACTAGGCGTGACACGGCACTTGCACATGATGCAATCGCAGCACTTGCTCGAACAGCAGGCGCTGCTGCGGCAGTAACAGGAGCAGATCAACCACTAGTGAATGCGATGTTTTATCCAGATCGCCGCGTGCAATATGAAGCAGCAATGACAATAGCGGCAACCCTTCCTGAAATGAATTTCGAAGGAAGTTACCGTGTTGTTCCACTGCTTGCTTCAGCAGTTCGAAGTGGAAATGCAATGTATGCAATCGTGATTGGTGAAGATGAAGAAGTGAGACGACGGATTGCAACTTCGCTTGAATCAATGGGTTGGTCAATGATGGGCGAAGGCATGGACGCAAAGAGTGCGGTTACAGCAGCGGGTATTGTTCCTGGTATTGACCTTGCTGTTGTTGCTGCGAGAAATGCCCAACACGGACAAAATATAGCAAGCGACCTAGCGATGATGACTGAAACGACAGCAACTCCGGTTCTGATTCTTGCCGATGGTGTTGACGTACAGATTTTAAGAAACGCAAGTGAAAATCAAGACATGGTTGCTGCTGCCAATCTTGCAATCACAGATTCTGCGATTGGGGCTGTGCTTGAAGAACTTTTAGCTAAAGCAGCAGGCGGTAGACTAGAAACGGCGGAAGCAGAATTGTTCGCTTCAAGAGCACTCGCTGCCTTGCGAGACATTGCGCTTGCTGACACTGTGTTAGAAGTAGATGATGCAACAGGTGCGTTGGTGGATGCGCTTGCTACTAGCGATCCTATGACGCAAGCCCTTGTAGCAGAAACGCTATCCATGGTTAACTCACCACTTGCTCAACAAACGTTGGTGAGCGCGGCGCTTGCTGATGGACAACTAGACGACCGCATGTTGTTACTTGACGAAGCTTCTGCCTCTGTTCGGCGATGGGGTAACCTGACTGAAGAGTGGCAAGTTTCAGAAATCATCAACCTTGTTGAATCAACTAGCGGCGATCTTGCAGATGCAGCAGCTCGGTTGAATGGTGCGATTAATCATCCCGGTACGTCCGTCATGATCTTCATGCCCTGATGAAATGAAAGCAAAACAAATAGCCGCCCTAGCTCAGTTGGTAGAGCGAAGCTTTCGTAAAGCTTAGGTCAGCGGTTCGAATCCGCTGGGTGGCTTTGACTAATTGACCCGCGGTCAAGTTGACCGAGGGTCAATTTTTTATTCTTCGTATCGTTCTTCTTGCTCTTGGATATAACTACCTTGCTCAGCACGTTCCTCTTGCATCGCTTTGTCAGTAGCGAAAGAGCCATCAATGATTGCATCCATTGTGGATGTTCGCTCGCTGTTCTTTTGGGCTTTTTGACAACCCAATGAACACGCCAATAGTAGCAATGAACCAACTAAAACACTGTATGGTCTAGTCATTTCCTTAGTCTTCAAGACCGGTGTATCCACCACTAGTTTGGGTTGAAGTAGTGGTCGTAGTGCCAGTCTTGACAACGTTCCCATTTTCATCAAGTGTTTCATGGGTTGTTGTTCTGCGGATTGTTGTGCCGTTAGCTTGTTGCTGTTGGTTTGCACGTTGTTGTTGCTCTTGGTCATTGCCAATTGCTCCACCAACGAGTGCGCCAACACCAGCGCCGATGAGCGTACCGCCAGTATCACCGCCAATTGCTTGCCCAGCAAGTGCTCCGACAATGGCACCCATTGAAGCGCCTTCTTCAGTTTTGTTGCAACCGAGTAGTGAACCAGTTGCGATTGTTGCGATTGTCATTCCAATAATTGCTTTGTTCATAATGAACCTCCTATAAATATGTGTCGTCTGCAAATACGTTCTACTTTATATAACGCACAAGCGACTGCAAATGTTTCGTTTACGTATGCATCATAGTGCAGATTATTTGGTTTGCCACAGCAAACATGAAGTAGAAAATAGAAAACTGGGACGGCTCCTCTCGTACATCCTCCGAACGTTCGTGTCCGAACTTGCCATATTTGGCAATATTGTAGGAATCGTCCCAGTCTGGGAGTCCGTAAGTTGTCTACGTGCAGTATGCCATACTTTTTATGAGTTCTCTAGAAAAGTCGCCATTTTTTTCTATTTTTTTACGTTTTCCATTTGATATTGCAGCCAATAGATGGTTTTTGAATAACGGGTGGGTTTTTACAACTCTCAAGAGAATCCAACGCAGCGAAAAGTTCGTACCCATCTGAAGATCCGGAGTTTGGGCGAGAGTTATCAAGTTGACCTCGATAGTACAACTGCTGATTTTGGTCATAGAGAAAAATGTCAGGTGTACACGTTGCACAAAATGCAATCGCAACCTCTTGTGTTTCATCGATAAGGTATGGAAATTTCCAGCCATGTTCTTCCGCCGTTTTTATCATGTTTTCAGAAGAATCAGCAGGATATGCAACCATATCGTTGGAGTTGATGCAAAACATTTCAACTTCTAGAGAAACGCAGCGTTCTAATAGCATATTTAACGTATCCGAAATGTGGATGACAAATGGGCAGTGATTGCAAATGAAAATGACCAAGTAACCGCGTTTTCCTTGGCGTGGTTCCCATTTCCTCCCCCTTGCGTCGGGTAGCGAAAATGTGGTCATTGGTGTGCCAATTGGAATCATTGATGAGGGCGTTACTGCCATTTCGGTATCTCCTTTGATCATGTATAATTGTCGATTCTATGAAGATACACGAATATCAAGCAAGACAACTCCTCGCCGAGGCAGGAATTCCCGTTCCCGGCGGTACGATGGTGACTTCTATAAGTGATGCAACGAGTGCTGCAAAAACACTTCTCGATGGTGGGGCAACGCTTCTGGTTGTGAAGGCACAGGTGCACGCTGGTGGTCGAGGTAAGGCTGGCTTTGTCAAGCTTTGTCGATCGCTTGACGAAGTAACTGAAGCAGCAACCTTTATGTTTAACAATCCAATGGTGAGCGTGCAGACTGGTCCTGAAGGGCTCGATGTGACCAAGGTGTTGATTGCCGATGGTGTAGATATTGAAAGTGAATTTTATCTTGCCATTACGATGGATAGAGCCAATGGCACCAACGCACTGATAGCATCAAGTGAAGGTGGCGTTGAAATTGAAACAGTCGCACATGAAAATCCCGATGCGATTTTGACACAAAGGATTGATCCTCTTGCAGGCTTGCAAGAATATCAAGCACGTCAAATGGCGTTTGACCTTGGATTCACAGGTAGCCAAGTTCGTCAAGCAAGTTCGATCATGATGAAACTAGCCAAACTTGTGGACGAAACAGACGCATCGCTTGCAGAAATTAATCCACTCATTATTACACCAGGTAACGATGGCCAAGTGATGGCGATAGATGCAAAATTTGACTTTGATGATAATGCACTCTTTCGGCATCCAAACATCAAAGAGATGTTCGATCCAACTGAAGAAAATGATTCTGAGTTGAAAGCGAGCGAATTTGGCTTAAACTTTATCGCACTTGATGGAAATATTGGATGCCTTGTCAATGGCGCAGGCCTCGCAATGGCAACGATGGACATCATTAAGTTACACGGTGGTAGCCCAGCAAACTTCCTTGATGTCGGTGGTGCCGCAACCCTTGGAGCAGTTACTGAAGCATTCCGAATTATTCTTTCAGACAGTAAAGTTGAAGGCGTTCTCGTTAATATCTTTGGTGGCATCATGCAATGTGATGTGATCGCAGAAGCAATCGTAAGTGCAGCAAAAGAAGTTGGGTTCACAGTGCCCCTCGTTGTTCGCCTTGAAGGAACAAACGTTGAAGCAGCACGAGAAATTCTTAAAGCAGCCGAGACGGATATCCCAACGATGCAAACCGCTAGTGACTTAGAAGACGCTGCAGCTAGAGTTGCTTCTGCCGTTTCAGCAGTCTGCTAATGCTCATTCTTTTTGATATTGATGGAACAATGCTCTCCTCTGAGGGCGTTGGAGTTCGTTCAATTGAACAAACAGGTGAAGCAATGTTTGCAAAACCGTTTTCACTTTCAGGGATGCCAATAGGCGGTCGATTAGACCCACTCATTTGGGAAGACGCGTGCGAGAGGCATGGTATTGATGATCATGCTTCTCTTCACGATTCGTTTCGTTCACAGTACACGGAAGTACTTCGAAGAAATCTAGAAGAAATAACAGTGAGAGTTTTGCCGGGTATTTTAGAATTACTAGCAGCGTTGCAAAAGGGAAAAAACACACTTGGATTGGTTACAGGAAACTACCAAGAAACAGGTTTGATGAAACTTGTTGCAGCAGGTATTGATACTACGCCATTTGTTGCAAATGCATGGGGAACGGACGGAAATGTTCGAGCAGATCTACCGCCTCATGCAATTGCACAACATGGTATCGATGAACCTGTTGTGTTAATCGGCGACACGGTGCATGATGTCACAAGTGGGCATGGTGCTGGATGCAGAGTAATTGCAGTTTGTACAGGGTCGCATGATCGTGCTACACTTAAACGTGTCAAGCCTGATCTTCTTGTTGATGATCTTGCAGACACCGAGGCAATACTGCAATGGATTCAACTGTAAATACTCCTGTTTCCTTAGGTGAACGTATCGCATCACTTGATGTGCTCCGCGGTGTTGCTATCCTTGGTATTTTATTGATGAACATCGTTATATTTGCAATGGTAAATTCTGCGTATGTTTTGCCAACAGTCTACGGTGATCTTGAGGGTGCAAATTGGTGGACATGGCTCTCTCTCCATTACATTGCAGACACGAAGTTTATGTCGATCTTTTCCATGTTATTCGGCGCGGGCGTGTGCATCTTTATGGAGAGAGCTGCAGCAAAGTCACACGCAGTTTGGAAATTACAAGTAAGTCGCATGGGTTGGCTACTATTGATAGGTCTTATTCATGCGTATTTTATTTGGTATGGCGACATTTTGGTTTCTTATGCAATATGTGGAATAGTTGTTGCATTTATGAGAAACTGGAGTCCAAAATTATTGTTCCCCATTGGATTTATCGTCATGTTTGTAATTCCAATTGGTTTTATGTGTTTCATTTACTGGACGATTCAATACTGGCCAGAAGAAGAAATTTTCAGATTACAACAATCAGCAGAATTAACAAGCCAGGAGAACCAAGCTGAAATTGCTGCCTATACAGGAGGTTGGATTGGACAACTCTCGCACCGTATCCCAGTTGCCTTGATGCTTCAATTTGTCATTTTTCCATTTTATTTGTTTTGGCATATCATTGGCCTGATGATGGTTGGAATGGCTGCATATAAGTGGAACATTTTGTCAGCTTCTCGATCGACACGCTTTTATGTTTTGCTTGTCCTCTTTTCTTCCATCATTGGTTTTCCGCTCATTGCAATTGGTGTGTGGTATAAACAACAGCATGGCTGGGATCCTGCACTTGTCAGTTTTCTTGATGGGCACTGGAATTTAGTTGGGGGTGTTTTCGTGGCGTTCGCTTGGGTGGGTATTGTGATGTTGTTCTGCAAATTAAATTGGTTGCCGATTGCAAGGAAAGCACTCGCAGCGGTGGGACGAATGGCACTGACAAATTACATCGGACAAAGTGTGATTTGCAGTTTTCTCTTCTATGGACATGGGTTAGGTTGGTTTGGGCAATTTGAACGAGTTGAATTGTTAGGAGTTGTGGGTTGTGTCTGGATTTTTCAAATTATTTTCAGCCTGATTTGGCTTCGTTTTTTCCGATTTGGACCACTTGAATGGGCGTGGCGAAGCGCGACGTACTTAAAGTTTCAACCATTGTTGGTATCATCTCATTCGTGAGTAGTTCATTCTCAAATTTGTGTAGTGATTTTTATGTGAATCAGAAGATTTCGCTCTGCGTTGACTTGCCTAAGGTCAAGGAGACAGCTTCTGATTTGTTTGATCGGATTCGCAAGGAACTACCAGAATTTGATCGGCTTCGTCCTTTTGAAAACGAACTTGCAATGGAATCCTCTGAAGTTGATGGGAGGTATCAATGGGTCGGTCTGCGGCCGAGATCTATCGGCTCTGGTAGCGTAAACCCAGTGCAAATTGAAGATGCATATCACCTCCACCGATTGTTACTTGAGTTGATGCCATACTATCTTTCTGTAACGCCTCTTAATATTGAATACATCGAATTGGTTTTTGGTTTTGATTTGCCAGCAAGGGAAAATCGAAATGAAGTTGTGATGCGTTCGCTGATGGGAAACACGCCATTTGCATCACTCGTTGACATTGAAGGAGAACCTCTACTAGATGTTCAGCCGCGGCTTGGTTTTGCCCTAAATGAATCATGTGATTTACAAGCATTCATCGAAGTGAAGACGAGAACTTCTGCAGCTGAAGCGGCGAGCCAGTTTTACCAAGATGAACCAATCAGTGTATTTTTAACTGTTCGCCGGAATGGCCCACTGAACAACGAAGAAGAGTTTATTAACACCTTCGGGACTCTTGCAGGGCACATTGAGCACATTGCAGAACACCGCGTGATTCCCGATGTTGTCGTTCCGTTGCACCAAGCAATTGGAATTTAAATAAGTTACCTACGAGGTAACTTATTTATTGAAACATCCCAAGCACTTTGCTTGGTTGTTCACTGTTGCCCGTAAGGCAACTTAGCCGCGCCGCTTCGCAAAGCGCAAGAATTCTAGGTGCGTCTGCTGTGTGTTCGGTTTGTTGCTCAGAAAAACCAGCTGCGATCAGAGAAGCAAGTGATACATCGCCATCATCGACTTTCACCGAATGGTCAATGCTTAACACAAGAACTTCCCGCTTCCATGACGATTGGTCACTGAGAAACAACGTTGCACACCTCTGATCCCCAAAACGCAACTGCACAGTCATGTGTCCACGCAAATTATTTGGTTCATCTGGAATGTCGCCACCACTATGAAAGGCGTGGACAAGATCTGGTGTGCCGATGTAGTGGTCAACAAAATCCATTGCATCAAACAAACGTGACCAAAGTGTGCCTTCATGGGGTCCACATAAAACAGTGCAATGTGCAGCAGCAGGCATCCCGAACTGATCAGTCTCATCGAGAATCTGTCCAAAACCAATCGACCGACGCATAAGTGGAACGAATTTCGCAGCAGGTGGTTTGCCTGCTTCGTTCATAAGTAAATCGATTTCTCCCGAGAGGGGAGTGAGAGTGATCGTAGGCTTTGCTCTCTTTCGCAAGAGTTCACAAATAGATTGTTCGTACGCACCAGCCTCACCAATAAGAAAAAGTGCGTCTTCGTACTTCGATGTCATTGTGCGAATGTCATCGCAACACTCAACGTTGAGAGAAGTTGATAATGCTATGGCATCATCTTTGTTTGTTGAACCAACTGCAACAAGTTTAAGTTTCGCCTCTTTTACAACGGCTTTTAGGAGTGCTTCCTGAGAAGAGCTGATCCATGCGACGAGATGTGGGTACTGAGCAGGCATGTTAGGCAGTGTACAAAGCAACACGCAGAGTTGTTTATTTTCGTACAATGCACGTGTGGACAGACGGTCGCGGGTTTCGAAAGAGACGCGAGGAAAGTCCGGACACGGTAGGACACGGTGGTGGATAACGTCCACCGACTTTTGATTGCGAGTCAGGGCTTAGTGCCACAGAGATAGACCGCCGATGGAATACTTCGGTATTCACAGGTAAGGGTGAAAAGGTGCGGTAAGAGCGCACCGCATGCTTGGTGACAAGCATGGCTTAGGTAAACCCCACCGCGTGCAAGCGCAAGCAGTTCTCGGTTTGTTTCGGCAAACGTCCTTGTCCGAGGAATGAGAACGGGTCGTGTGCAAAAGTTTGCTGGCGACAGTAGACGTAGATGAATGGCCGTCCTTTGACAGAATCCGGCTTATCGTCCACAGGCAATCACGAGCAACCCCCTTAAGCGAAAGCTTGGGGGGTTGTCCATTTAAGGTGCTTGGAGTGTAACTTCAACGAAGATGTTTTCTTTCCCGCGGCGAACTGTAAATTTGACAACATCACCCGGAGCAGATTCTTTAAGTAACTCCATGAGTTTGCGACCACCTGTGAGTTCGGTTTCGCCCCAAGCAAGCAAGATGTCATCGGCTTGCAATCCAGCTGCTTGGGCGCATGTACCTTCACTCACTCCTGTGAGAAGGATGCCAGTTTCAAGTTGTTCAGAGTAAGAAGGGTGCACACCAAGACGAACCGGCGAGTTCATTCTTGAAGCACGATTAGTTCTTGATTTTGTATCCGTCGTGAAGTGAACTTTTGGTTCGTCTACGAGAACGTTCACAAAAGCATCGACAAGTGTAATGACACGTGCAGCACCAGCCGGATTTATTGTGTGCAGGCGATCTTCAGGAGTGTGGTATTCATCACTTAACCCTGTAAAAAAGAAAAGAACGGGAATGTCCTTTGTATAAAAATTTGTGTGATCAGAAGGTCCTGTTCCACCAGTTGTTAAACTTGCTGTCATCGATGTGTTCTCAACGAGTTTCGGAATAAGTTCCTCGAATTCAGTTGCTGTACCAGTTCCAGAGATTGACAAACTGTTATCGCGAAGCCTTCCAACCATGTCCATGTTAATCATCACGTTGATTGTTTCAAGATCCATTATGGGATCTTCGACAAACGCTGCAGAACCGTATAAACCCGCTTCTTCAGCATCAAAAAACAAAAACAAAATAGAACGAAGCGTAGTGTCATCGGTTTGTGCGTACGTTTTTGCTAACTGATTGGCTAGTACGAGAACAGCAGCAGAGCCAGAAGCATTGTCATCTGCACCAACATGGAGTTCGCCTTGCGATGAAGTGCCGGTGTATCCAAAACCAAGGTGGTCATAGTGTCCGCCGATCACTAGCCACTCATTTGCAAGGTCGCCTTTTCCATGCAAAATGCCACCAATATTCCTTGCATGCATAGCACTTGTTTCGACAGCTGTTTCAAGTGTGACAGATTCATCGAGGGGGAATGTTGTGATGCTTCCTGCATCGGCATTTCTTTGTATTTCTGCAAGTTTATGCATCCCGCCAAGTAGTTCTCCTGCGAGAGTTTGAGTAAATTGCACAATTGGAATATCCGTTGAACCGAAGCGACTCGAACGCACTGTCTCCAGCCCGCGACGCCCGTCTCTGCAATTTGGTGGGTTAACGAGGATTACGCCGGCTGCTCCGCGGTCAATCACGGCTTGCATTTTGTCACGGATTGCACTTTCTGGTCCAAATCGCCGACCAGCCCATTGGCTTACACCCTCTTCGTCAAGCGGTTCGTACCGAAGCATCAATGCAATTTGCCCAGTCAGATCTGTGTCGACTTCAAAACTTGAATAGCCATCCTGCCCTATCTCGATGGCATAGCCAACAAAAGTAACAGGTGCTTTCACAGCACCAGTTCCACTGTTGCCAAGCACTACGTAATCAACGTTTTCTGTAAGTATTTTTGCATTTACTTCAACAAATGCATGTGTGACAGTCGGGGCACTTGACTCAATGTCGAATTCGAATGGCTGGAACCAAGAGCCTTCAAAGGCTGGTTCAAGACCAAATTGATGAAGATTCCACGTGATGTATTCACCTGCAAGTGTGGATCCATCTGTTCCAGGTTGTCTTCCTCCAAGCCACGGATTTGCAAGGAGAGAAATGTGTTGTTGAAATTCGATAGCAGTCGGTCCTGCTTCTTCGAAATAGGTTCGAAGTGCATCATCAGAGGCGAGGTTCTCTGGGTTGAAACTGCGAATGGATCGCGGCCCCTCGATGGTTGTGCCTGTTGGAATGCAAAGGGATGTGAGTGTAATAAAACAGATGAGAATTGGTGTGTACATAGAGTGGATATAATACCAACCTGCGATACACTGCCACACCAACGACTGGCTTACTTTATGAATTACACCCAAATCACAGAAGCTCAACTTGAAGAAATGCTCTCCACGATTGGCATTGACCATGTAGACCGCCTTTTTGATGTAATTCCAGAGTCCATTCGCTGTAAAGAGGGTCTTGATTTTTCTCCTCCTCAGTCGGAGTTAGAACTACAACGCTCGCTTTCGGAAATGGCTTCACATAACAATGGCGCACATAACATGGTGTGTTTTATGGGCTGCGGTGCATACGACCATTTTTACCCCGTGTTGATAGACCAGCTGATTAGTCGAGGGGAGTTTTTGACTTCGTACACGCCGTATCAAGCAGAAGCATCACAAGGGACGTTGCAAGCTTTTTTTGAATTCCACACGCAAATATCTCGACTGGCAGGGTTAGATATTGCAAACGCAAGTTTATACGACGGCGCAACTGCTGTTGCAGAAGCTGCGATCCTTGCAGTGAACACTACTCGTCGCCACACCGTACTCGTTGCTTCAACATTGCATCCTGAATATCTCGCAGTACTTAAAACATGTCTGTCCGACTTACATGTGAACATTACACTTCTTCCATCCACAGATGGCAGAGTATTACCAGAAACAGTTCGCGAAAAGATGTGCGATGATGTTGCAGCAGTAATTGTGCAATCACCAAACATTTGGGGACAAATTGAAGATTGGGGTGGCTGTTTTGATGTGGCACATGAAGATCCAAAAACCTTAGCAATTGCTGTCTTTAATCCAATTGCAAGTGCGATGTTGAAAACACCCGGTGAATGCGGCGCGGATCTTGCAGCAGGTGAAGGACAACCCCTAGGGAATGCATTAAATCTTGGCGGACCATATTTAGGTTTACTCGCGGCGAAAGAAAAGTTTGTTCGAAAAATGCCCGGGCGTCTAGTTGGAATGACAACTGATGAAGATGGTAGGCGAGTTTTTTGTTTGACGTTGCAAACACGTGAACAACACATTCGCGGTGCAAAAGCGACAAGCAATGTGTGTACTAACCAAGGGTTGATGGCGATGCGAGCGACCATGTTTATGACGACAGTTGGCAAAGAAGGTCTCGCTGAGATGGCAACTCAATCTTGGCACAAGGCGCATTATTTGGCAACACGAATTACTGAACTAGATGGTTGGGAATGTACATTTGACGGTGACTTTTTTAACGAATTTACTGTGAACTGTCCTGTTGATGTGACTAAACTTGTTAACTCTGGGAAAAAACACGGCATGCTTGTTGGCGTAGCTGCAAACGGGAGGCGGATGCGAAAATTGTCAACTGGTAACGAATTGATCATTGCAGTAACTGAAAAACGAACACGCCATGAGATGGACTCGCTCGTTTCTTTGTTGAAGGAGCATTCGTCATGACATTTTATCCATCAAGAGGCGATCGACCTGTTGAGCCACTCGTTTTTGAAAAACATGTTGATGGTATGTGCGGCGTAGACTTCCCTCCCTTAGATGTCCCAGAAACTCAAGCTCCCATTAGTTTACTTGGAGTAGGCGTAAATCTGCCAAGTATCGGCCAGCATGATGTTATGGCGCACTACACACATTTATCCGATCGGAATTTTTCGGTAGATGGGAATTTTTATCCGCTTGGTTCATGCACGATGAAACACAATCCACGCATCAATGAGTGGGCAGCATCGCTGCCCGGCTTTGCTTGTTTACATCCATTGCAAGATGAAGATTGCATTCAGGGTGCACTCCGTTTGTTATATGAAACGCGAACGATGCTCGAAGAGATTTCTGGATTACATGAAGTTTCGTTGCAGCCAGCGGCAGGGGCACACGGCGAATTTACAGCACTCAAAGTGATTCGAGCGTTCTTTGCTGATCATGGACAGTCGCAACGAACGGTTGTACTCGCTCCAGATACAGCGCATGGAACCAATCCGGCTTCTTGCACCATGTGTGGTGCAACTGTGAAACAAGTTCGCACAATTGATGGGCATACTGATCTTGATCATTTAAGAGAAGTCATAGCAGAAGTTGGTCCTGAAAACGTTGTAGCCTTCATGATTACGAATCCAAGTACTGCAGGATTGTTTGATCCAAACATTAAAGAAATGTCTGAAATTGTGCATACTGCCGGAGCAAAAGTGTATCTTGATGGTGCGAATATGAATGCGTTGCTCGGCCAAGTCAAACCAAGTGATTTTGGTGTAGATGCAATGCACTACAACACGCATAAAACTTTTAGTACACCACATGGTGGGGGTGGTCCGGGAAGTGGGCCAATTGCGGTGACAAAAGAACTTGCGCCGTATCTTCCTGTGCCACAAGTGATGATGGCAGATGATGGAAGTTTTTATCTTGACCGCGATCGCGATAAATCAATTGGTAAAGTTCGAAGTTTCATAGGGCAGTTTGGCGTACTTGTTCGATGTTGGGCGTATATCAGTGCATGTGGTGCCGAAGGATTACGACATGTTGCAGAAACTGCGGTGTTAAATGCGAATTATCTTGCAGCGCGGTTGCAAGATACGTACGACATGCCTTATTTTGCTCCTGAAAAAGGTGCCTTCTGTGCGCATGAGTTTGTGACTGTTCCAAGGACATTGCTTGACAAGGGCGTGACGCTGATTGATATTGCAAAACGAATGATTGATTATGGGGTGCACCCTCCAACAATGCACTGGCCAGTGCACGACTGTTTGATGGTTGAGCCAACCGAGACAGAATCAAAGCAGGCGTTGGATTCATTTGTGGATGTTATGTTGCAAATTGCAGATGAAATTGACCGTGATATTGATTGTGTGAAAAATGCACCCCTCGTTTCGGACATTGCAAGGGCAGATGAAGTTAGTGCTGCTCGTAAACCAATATTGACTTGGAATGTTTAGCTAAGCACTACAGCTAATACACCAGTAAGAATGCCAGCGGCGATACCTGCGAAGATGTCATCCATGAGGACGCCCCATCCGTCTCGGAATTGTTGTGCTTTGTCAATGAGACTTGGTTTCCAAATATCAAAAATGCGGAAGAGCACAAATGTGCAAAGGGCGAGGCTTATCCAAATCCCGGGTGAGACATGGTTGCTCGGTTCAAGCCATGCCATGCCAAGCAATGCAATTGATTGCCCTGCCCATTCATCACAGACAACTTGCGAAGGATCTTTTTTACCGAAATGCAATGTGTACCAAGGCGCAAGCGATATTGAGATGATTGCTGACCCAAGAATAATGACAATAAGTACACAAATAATGATAAGTTGAGGTACGGCGAAATGACCCAAGGTCAATAGAATGAAGAGAGGAGCAAGTGATCCCCACGTTCCGGGTGCTTTGGGAAGTAAGCCAAGTCCTCCCGTGCAAAGCAGGAGTTTGATGCGGTCAACCATTGGTTTGTTGTCTCAGAACAGATCGAAGTCCTGTGATGTAAGGCAATCCAGACCAGATGGTTACGATTAGCATGAGCCAGATGAGAATGTCAATAAGCAGCATTACAGATGGGTGTTCGTCGGGGCGGCAATTGACAACAAGGAGTAGGACAAGTGGAACCGCAAAGGATTGAAGAATCATTTTTGCTTTCCCCGCCCATTTTGCCCCGCCTTTGTGACCTTTTGATTCAAGAATGTCGCGTATTGCTGTGACTAGAAGTTCGCGAGCAATGAGGAGGACGACCATCCAGGGGTAGACACCCGAAGCCATTGTCATGAGTCGATCTTCTGCAATCCATTCGGGGACACTAAAGCGAGAGCCAGCGTAAAAAATAAAGGCACCAAGGACGAGAACTTTGTCGCAGAAGGGGTCCATAATTCTGCCGAACATTGATTCTGCATTCCACTTGCGGGCGAGGTAACCATCTACAAAATCAGTAGTTGCAGCGATTACAAAAAGAACGATGGCAATATTTCCCCAAAGTACGCCATGTCCTGGATAGCGAAAGCCGCTTAGAGCTGCGAAGAAAGCTGCAGCAATAAAAATTCGCAAGATGGTTACGAAGTTTGGTATTCGTTTTTTCAATGCATCGTTCACAAATTGCATTCTACACACAACACAGATTGGGACAGATACGATGTTAGACCCCAAAAAACGACCTTCAATGTTCAATCCTTTTTTTAATTTAGATATATCCTCTAAACAAAGAGCAGATCTAAGAACTTGGGAATGAAAAGGTCGTGAAGTGCTTGCAAAAAGGGGGTTTTCGCTCTATTCTGCCACACTTCATTCCGCCAAAGTGCGGTTTTATTTTCGCCACGCACTCTCACATCAAAGGTTCGATTCGCGTACATGGATCCAGTGCTCCCTTATCTAGCCTGCCTCGTTTTGGCCCTCGCCATTTTCGTTGCAATACGACCCGCATCGCTTACTTTTCGTATTGGTGCGATCGTTGCAACAGTTGCAGCTGCTGGGTGGTTGATTGGACTTGTGGCTGGTGTTTTATCTTCACTAGATGGTGATGCTGCAACGCCATTTTTTGTTATTTTTAGCTTTGCTCTCATCGCCGCTGCTGTGCGAATGATTTCAGAAGAACGCCCAATTTATTGTGCACTTCATTTTATTATTGTAGTTATTGCTTCTGCGGGATTACTCCTTCTTTTAGAAGCAGAATTCATGGCGTTTGCACTCATTATTGTCTACGCAGGGGCAATTTTGATTACTTACATGTTTGTGCTGATGTTGGCCAACCCAGTGGCAGACTCAAATGATCCTGAGTCACACGCGTCTTATGACAAAATTCCACGCGAACCCGCCGCAGCAGTTGGTGTTGGTTTTTTATTGTTATGCATCGTTACAGGCACAGTGTTGCACGGAACAGGTCAGTTGCCGGATCAGCCAAGAGCAACAAATGACTGGCAATTACTTGAGCAACTTCCAAAGCAATTTGAATCGTCTGTTTTACAATTAGATCCAACATTCGCATGGCCACCGCAAGCAAATGAATTAGGTTTTGCAATTCAAATGGAAAACAATTCTGCGTATATTGTTTCCTCTGATGGTGCCCGTCTTGATCTTGACATGACAATATCACCTACGAATACTCAATCAGTGGGTTGGTCTCTTGTCAACGATTTTCCTGTAAGTCTTGAGCTTGCTGGTGTGATTTTACTGATGGCTATGCTTGGCGCTGCTGTACTGGCACGTAAAGCAATCGACCTTGGTGAACGTGAAAAACATATAGCATTAACTACAAACGAGGAGACACAAACATGATGCTCGCTTCGTACGGTGGGGCAACACTTGCAAGTTATCTCGTCGTGAGTGGAATCCTCTTAGTTATTGGTATTGTTGGTTTTCTCATTCGTCGAAATTTAATCGTTATGTTCCTGTGTACAGAACTCATGTTCCAAGGTGCAGCGATTGCATTTGTTGCTGTTGGTCGGTATTACCTTGATTATTCCGGTCAGGTCATGGTGATCTTTATTTTGACTGTAGCCGCAGCTGAAGCTGCGCTTGCACTCGCACTTGTCGTCTACATGCATAGACAGCGTGATACCCTAGATCCAGATGTGTATGGAGAACTTGCAGAATGATCTCCATCATCCAATCCATTCTCGCAACTCCAGAAGTTCCAGTTGGCCCAAGTTGGGCGCAATTTATTTTATGGATGCCCCTCATTTCACTTGCTCTTTGTGGCTTGTGCGCAGCGTTTAAAGTAAAGTCTAAAGCACCAGCAATCATTACAATTATCTCACTTGCAATTTCCTTTGTACTAACGTTGATGTTATACAATGGGTACGAAGATGCACAAGTCATTCCAATCTTTGATTGGATTAATATTGATTGGAATGGTGGCTCATTTGTCGCTAACTTTGCACTTTACATTGATTCCCTCACCCTTCTTTGGATGCTTTTTGTCACGGGACTTGGAACGCTCATAGCGATCTATGCCTCTGAATACATGGAGCATGATGTTGGTAAAGGGTATACACGTTTTTTTGCAGGCGTGAGTGTTTTCCTCTTTGCTATGAGTTGCCTTGTCATGGGCGACAACTTGCTTATGCTTTATCTTGGTTGGGAAGGTGTTGGATTCGCTTCTTACTGGCTAATTGGCTATTTCTATCAACGCCCCGCGGCAGTTGCAGCAGCCAAAAAAGCATTTATAGTGAACCGAATCGGTGACCTTGGGTTAGCACTTGCGATTTATTTAATTTGGTCAACGTTTGGAACAATTCAATATGACCAAATAGCTACCCAACTTTCACCCCACCATGATTATGCAGCCACGTCTGGTGGTTGGACGGTGCATGCAATTCCATATTTGCTGATGCTTGCGGCGTTTGGTAAATCCGCTCAGTTACCACTATACGTTTGGTTACCCGACGCGATGGAAGGGCCGACACCTGTTTCCGCGTTGATCCACGCCGCGACAATGGTCACTGCTGGCGTTTATTTAATTGCAAGAACGTATCCGTTCTTTCTACTTGACGAGTATGCACTCCCAACAGTCGCATGGGTAGGTGGGCTCACAGCATTGTTTGCTGCAACGATTGCCATGGCACAGTATGACATCAAACGAATCATGGCGTATTCGACTGTTTCACAACTTGGGTTCATGTTTCTGGGCCTTGGTGTTCTATCAAGTTACGGTGCTGCGTACCATGTTTTTACGCATGCATTTTTCAAAGCAGTTTTATTCCTTACATGTGGCGCAATCATGCACGGTTTTGCCGGGCAACTTGACCTTCGAAAACTTTCTGGTCTACGTAAAATGCGAGGCTGGAAAATTGTGAGTTACACAATGCTCATTGGATGCCTTTGCTTGGCAGGATTCCCATTCACGAGTGGTTATTTTTCAAAAGATGCCATTCTTGCCGAAGCATTTGTCACGCAAGGCTCAGGCTTTGTTGTTCTTGGATGGATGGCAATTTTTACTGCAGGTCTTACCGCGTACTACACATTCCGAGTCTGGTTTAGAGTGTGTTGTGGGCCAGTGCATTACGAACCAGGTGACGAGTTGCATGGCGAGGATCCAGCTTCATTCCAACCACATGCACCCAGAATTTCGATCAACTTTGTACTGATTGCAATTGCAAGTGGTGCATTGCTCGCAGCCTTACCTTATTTTATGAAAAATGAAACCGCTGGCCTCAATGGTGGTTGGGTTGCTGAAATGGTGAACGATTCACCTGCAAGTACGCTTCAACTACATGGTGAAGATGCCCCTCATGGTTCTATCTTAGGTATGGACCCGCACAAAGCGATGTACTACATCTCAGCAGTCGTTGGTATGATCGGACTTGGGCTAGCATTTTTCTTTCATCTGGCAAGACGAAAAGCCGCAGACTCATTGCGATCTAAACTTTTGTCATCAAGAGCGACTCGTTGGTTGCCAACTGCCATGGAAAATAAATGGTATGTCGATGAGTTTTACATTGCCGTCATACGAACACCTCTTTGGATTCTTGGCAAACTCTTTGCCTTGATTGATCGAGGGATCATCGACGGATTGCTGGTGAATGGCATCGCTGGTATGCCGCGATCAATTGCGAAATGGTTCTCGCCGCTTCATAACGGGGCAGTGCAAAGTTATGCAGTTTCAATGGTCGGTGGTGCAGCACTCATCATCCTTCTCATGATGTTCATGCCAGAAATCATGTCGTTTCTTCAATCTACAATGATAGGAGCAACACCATGAGCCCTTGGCTATTACTCCTGCTTCCCCTCTTCGGTGCTGCTTCTATTTTTCTTACAAAAGCAGCACTTTCCAAGTGGATTTCACTGAGCGTTTCTCTTTTTGTATTTGTTATTAGCATTTTGATGGCGGTGCAGTTTGAACAATGGGGGCGCATGGGGACTGGACTTCGCTCTGAAACTTCGTGGATCAATTCAATGGGGTTGACATTAGACCTCGGCGCAGATTCAGTCGCGATGATGCTAGTCTTGTTGACAACATTGCTCGTCCCACTTTGTGTGTGGAGTTCTTTTAATGCAATTACCTCACGTAGAAAAGAGTATTACGCGTGGCTTCTCATCCTAGAAACTGCCATGCTTGGCGTTTTTCTAGCACAAGATATTATTCTGTTTTACGTTAGTTTTGAATTAACACTTGTTCCTATGTTCTTCTTAATTGCAATTTATGGCGGTAAGAATCGAGCGCATGCGAGTGTTAAATTTTTTATCTACACATTTACTGGTTCACTTTTTACACTTGCAGGTTTTGTATACGTTGCATGGCAATATTCGAAAACAGGTGCAAGCGGTTGGTCATTTGCTATACACGATCTAACGATTTTTGCTTCGACTCAATTGTCAAGTACTGAACAGGGTTGGATTTTACTTGCACTTCTTGCAGGTTTCGCAGTTAAAATTCCTGTCTTCCCCGTGCACACGTGGCTTCCACTTGCACACACCGAAGCGCCTACAGCAGGCTCAGTCATTCTTGCAGGCGTCTTGCTCAAACTTGGAACGTTTGGCGTGTACCGTTTTGTCCTTCCAATGGTTCCCGAAGCAGTCGTTGCTTGGGCACCATCGATTGCAATCTTAAGCATCATAGGAATTTTGTACGCGGCGCTCATTTGCTGGGTACAAGACGATGTGAAGAAATTAGTTGCATACTCTTCCGTGAGTCACCTTGGATTTTGCGTCCTTGGACTTGTTGCACTCAATCCAATTGGGTTAGAGGGTGCAGTTCTTTACATGATCAACCACGGTCTTTCTACTGGTGCGCTCTTTTTCTTGATTGGCATGATGTACGAGCGCTATCACACGCGAGATATGAACATGATTGGCGGTTTGGCAAAATCAATGCCGGTTTGGTCATTCTTCATGGTCTTCTTTGTTCTTGCAAGCGTTGGACTTCCCGGCTTAAATGGCTTTGTTAGCGAATTCATGTGTTTGCTTGGAACCTTTGTTTCTACAGCCGATGCAGATCAGTGGCCGGGCGTACTGGGACCAAATTATGCAGTAGTTGCCGCGTTGGGCATGGTTCTCGCCGCAATGTACCTACTTATTATGGTTGGCAAGATTGTGTTTGGAGCATTGAAAGAACCAGACTCAACCGATCGGGGTTCTCTTCCTGTTGATTTATCACTTCGAGAAATTGGTATCTTGGCACCACTTGCAGCCCTGTGCATATGGATTGGTGTTCAACCAACAGTGCTCACTGACGCGATGAGAGGTTCAGTAGAAAAAGTTCTGTCACCGTATCCACAATTCGTTGAGCAACATCGTCCTGAAAGTAACACGCCGATCGTGATTCCTCAATCCGTAACTCAAGACAAGGAGGATCATCATGGCTGATCGTCTTTGGTTTTTAATTCCAGAATTTATTCTCCTTGCAGGTTCGTTGGTTTGTGCACTTGGAGGCATTTCCAAATTTGCAGCAATTCGCAGACGGATCGGATTTATCGCAAGCATTTTTCTTGTGATTGCATGTATTGCTGTTCCTGTCGTGTACGGACAACAAGATCGAGTACATGAAGAAACAATGCTGCCAGAACTTGGTTTTTACATCAAAATAATGGTCACGTTCGTTGGACTTTTACTTGTTGCGACAGCAGGTGGTCTCATCGATCGTGGATATGAACGCGCAATTGGTGCGGGTAAGGATCGCTTCGATGCATTGCGCGCAAGTTCTGGTGAATTTCATGCGTTACTACTGTTGAGCCTCACTGGTGTGATGTTAATTTGTGAAGCGCGAGATTTAATATGGTTATTCCTTGCACTTGAACTCGTCTCACTTCCAACGTACGTGATGGTTGCGATCAGCCGTTGGTCACGTACTGCACAAGAAGCGGCAATGAAATACTTTTTCCTTGGTGC